>NZ_JARVTG010000001.1:2175000-2775000 GCF_029846635.1 Pokkaliibacter sp. MBI-7
GCAAGCTTCTCTGTGCTACCGCCCGACTTGCATGTGTTAGGCCTGCCGCCAGCGTTCAATCTGAGCCATGATCAAACTCTTCAGTTCAAATCATACGGTGCTTTAAGTGCACCAAACTTGGCTCAGAGATCCACATTACTCAACGAATTGAGCATCGTTCTCTGACTATTTTGTCGAGTCAGGAACAAGTGCCCACACGAATTATCCGATTGATTTTTAAAGAGCAGCTGGTGATCGCAACCACCAGTGAAGAAGAGGTGCGCATTCTATCGAATCGCCGGAAGATGTCAAGCAGTGTTTTCACTACCGTTTTCTTCGACTTTCGCCGTTACCGACTAAGTCTCTGAATTTGAACATCTTCTTTTCTCTTCCGAAGCACTCAGCGTGTCGCTGCGTCTTCAGTGGGGGCGCATTATAGGCACTTCCGCGAGGCTGTCAACACTCTTCCAAACAAAAAGCAAAACATCTAAAAGCCAACCACCAAATGCACAAAAGGCCCCGAAGGGCCTTATGTGCAACATATGAAGAGAAAGCCTTAAATCAACGCTTTTCGCTTCGCTTGATATTCCGCACCAAGCGACGCTGACGCGCTTCATCGCGCAGCTGTCTTGCTGTCTTAGTTTTGGGCTTATCTGCAAATGGGTTGTCGCTGCTTTTAAAACTGAATCGCACGGGTGTTCCCTTAATATTCAGCACCTGTGCAAAGCGGTTTTCCAAATAACGCTGATAAGCACCTGGCAGATCATTAGTTGAATTACCGTGCACTATAAACAAGGGAGGATTGGAGCCACCCTGGTGAGCATAACGCAGCTTGATGCGATGTCCTTTTACCATCGGTGGCTGATGGTCCTGCACGCAATCTTGCAACAGGCGAGTCAACCGACTAGTAGACCATTTGTGCATCGCCGAGGCATATGCCTCATTAACTGATTTATACAGGTCTCCCACAGCAGTGCCGTGCAGAGCAGAAATGAAATGCATGTCGGCGAAATGCGCAAATACCAGCCGACGATCCAACTGGCGACGGATTTCATCTTTCTGCTCTTGTGTCATGCCATCCCATTTATTGACTGCAATGACGAGTGCTCGGCCTGACTCGATGACGAATCCGATCAAATGCAGATCCTGTTCGGACAGACCATCGCGCGCATCCAGCACACAGATGACAACATGGGAGTCTTTAATTGCCTGCAATGTTTTGACGATAGAAAACTTTTCGATTGCCTCATTCACACTGCGGCGACGCCTCACCCCTGCCGTATCGATCAGCGTGTAATCCTGATCATTACGCACATAGGGGATATAGATGCTGTCACGCGTAGTCCCTGCATGGTCATATACCACTACCCGATCTTCGCCCAGCATCCGATTGACCAATGTGGACTTGCCAACATTAGGACGCCCCACCACACCTATGCGAATACCGCGGCTTTCCAGTTCCAGAAGCCGTTCCTGCTCCTCGACAACCGGGTAGTCAGCCATAGTCACTTCAATCAGACTACGAATACCGCGCCCATGAGCCGCCGCAATTGGCAAAGGCCCTTGCAAGCCCAGACCATGAAAGTCCACCATGGCTACATCAGGATCCATACCATCAGTCTTGTTGACGACCACCCAAGCAGCCTTGTTCAGGCGACGCAAATGATCTGCGATCAACTCATCAGCAGGATTCAGCCCAGCACGCGCATCCACCAAAAACAGTACTACATCAGCCTCTTCAATGGCTTGTAGCGACTGTCCGGCCATAGCGGCATCAATACCGTCTTCATTGCCACTGATACCACCGGTATCTACCACAATATAAGCACGGTCACCTATACGTCCTTCGCCGTACTTACGATCGCGGGTCACCCCTGGCATATCCGCTACCAACGCATCATTTGTACGTGTCAGACGGTTGAAGAGTGTGGATTTGCCAACATTGGGGCGCCCCACTAAAGCAACGACAGGATTCATCGGTGTAAAACCATTTTAGCGAATTCAGAAAAACAAACGGCCGTCAGTCGACGGCCGCCTGTGTATGTTCAATAGCTGCAATTAATACTGCAGCTCTTCCAAGCGACCACTGTTGCCAAGTATATATAAACTCTGACCAACAGACTGCATATCGCCGCCAACACCGTCACTATCAACCTGATAGCGGTTCATGAAGCGGCCATCAAAGCGGGACAGAATATGCACATAGCCTTCAAAGTCAGACACGGCAAGCACATCCCCCCAGATCACTGGCGTACCCAGTCCACGGTATTTCAATGCATCCTGCTTCCACAGCACAGCACCGTTATTACGGTCGAATGCCATGACATCACCTTCGTCATCAACCGCATAAACTGACGTCGAATCTACCGCAACACCTTTAGCACTGGAGAATGGCTTGCTCCACAACACCCGACCTGAAGAAGCATCCAATGCGGTCAGATCACCTTGATAGGTAACGCTGTAGAGCACATTTTCCATAAACGCAGGGCGCCCTTGTGCATCCACTACACGCTCCAGCTCAGAGCGTCCCTTGGGCATAGCCAGACGCTGCTCCCAAACGGTTGCGCCAGTGTCATTGGTCAACAGCACCATCTTGCCAGAGGAAAAGTTGGCAATGGTTGCATTGTTGAACACCAACGGGAAGGCCGTTCCACGCAGAGTCAAAGACGGCGCATTGCTGTCATAACGCCAGACTTGTTTACCATCAAGCGCATTATAGGCAATCAGGCTTCCGTCAATGTACTGCACGACCACAATGCTGCTACTACCCTGAGGCGGAGACAATACTTCTGTTGGTGCATCAATCTGCCAGCGGGTTTCACCGGAGGCTGCATCCAGCGCGTACAGCTGGCCATCTAACGTACCGACCACAACCAGGTCACCGTTGAAGCCTACTCCGCCACTGATACGTGCTTCCAAGTCCCGTTTCCAGAGCTGCTTACCACTTTCCCGATCGTAGGCAGCAACCACACCTTCATTGGTCGCAGCAAATACCGACGTTTCACTCAGTGCCGGGGTCAGACCTACCTTTTCTTCTGTATTACTTGAGCCAACGTCTACATGCCAGGCAGATTTGATCTTCAGTGTTGCATCAATAGATTGCAGCTCTGCAGGCTCGTTTTCTGGAGTACCCTGCCACAGGCTACAGCCAGACAACACTGATGAAACCAGGAGAACAGCCGTGTAGTTACGCCATGCCATATCATGCTCCCTTTGCTACGGCGAGATCATCCAACTTCATCGCCAGCACCGGGCTCTGCCGTCCAGCTTCCTGATAAAGAGCCTGGGCTTCCTGATAAGCCTGACGTGCCTCAGCAGCTTTACCTTGCTGGCTCAGAATATCACCACGCAGCTCCGCCCGTTCCGGGGCATATAGGCCACCGTGATCCTGTAGCATTCCGAGCGCCTCAGCACCCTTTTGATCTGCAAAAAGAACACGAGCCAGACGTAGCTCTGCCAACTCGCCAATATCAGTAGTACTTTCTTGATCATGTACCCATTGCAACTGGCTCTGAGCTTTATCAAGCTGCCCTGCATCGGCATAGACCTTACCGAGCAGTAGCGCAGCGAATCGCGCATAGCTGGTATCGGCATAATCCTTTTTCAACTGCTCTGAAACATGCTCATAGGTAGCCAACTGCTCGTTACTGGCTTTGCCACCCTGTGCAGCTTCTACTCCTTGCACCAAGCCTTGATAAAGTGCGGAGGCATTGCCGTAGTATGTTTGCTGATGATGCTGCCATGCTTTCCAACCTACTACCGCAGCAGCAGCGACAGCCACACCCAAAATCAGCGACTTACCGTTTTCTTTCCACCAATTACGGATCAGCTCAAGCTGCTCCTCTTCGGTTCTCAGTTCACTCACAGGGCTATTCCTTATACTTGCTTATTGAGCGCCGCGACTATAGCTGCCACAAAACTTTCTGCATTTACTTCTTGCGGTGAACCATCCTGCCAGAGCGTACCGCACAACGCTTCGCCATTATGTTTGACGATCAAGGCCAGCGTTGCACCAGCTTGCTGTGCTTTGGCATTGATGTTCTTCAAACCTGCACAATGGCTACGCAAGCGCAGCCCAGGGATGGCAGCGCGCAGCTGTTCGGCCAGACTGATCACAGCAGCCTGCAGACCTTTATGCTCCGCAGCAAGATACACATCCAACCTCTGGCGAGCAGACTCAGGCACTAGCTGCAGGGTCTCCAGCATCAGCACCAAGCGTTCAACTCCCATAGCAAAACCTGCCCCGGGAGTACTCTTACCGCCCAACTGAGCAACCAGTCCGTCATAACGACCACCGGCACAGACAGTGCCTTGCGCACCCAGCGACGAGGTAGTCCACTCAAAAACCGTTCGATTGTAATAGTCTAAGCCACGCACCAGCTTGGAATTCAGAACATAGTGAATACCATTGGTATCCAGAATGTGGCAAAGCTCAGCAAAGTGCTCTTTGGATTCCTCATCAAGGTAATCTTCAAGCATGGGTGCCTGACGCAAAATCTCCTGAGTATTCGGATCTTTTGAATCCAGAATACGCAGTGGGTTGCTGGCAAGGCGGCGTTTGCTGTCCTCATCCAGTTGAGCTTCGAACTGGACAAGGTAGTCCACCAGTACCTGACGATATTGAGCTCTGGCTTCACTGCTGCCGAGCGAGTTGAGCTCCAAAGTGACCTGCTCAAGAAGGCCAAGCGACTTCCATAGCCTTGCAGTCAACAGAATCAGTTCAGCGTCCAGCTCGGCTCCCGACATACCAAAAGCTTCCACACCAATCTGATGGAATTGTCGGTAGCGCCCCTTCTGTGGCTTTTCATAACGAAACATCGGCCCCTGATACCAGAGACGCTGGGTCTGATTGAACAGCAAGCCATGCTCTTCCGCTGCGCGTACACAGCTAGCGGTACCTTCTGGGCGCAATGTAAGACTTTCGTTGTTGCGATCCTCGAAGGTATACATTTCCTTTTCGACGATATCCGTCACTTCACCGATGGAGCGCTTAAACAGATGGGTGTATTCCACCACAGGCATACGAATTTCACTGTAGCCATAGGCATCCAACACATCTTTCACTTGCGCTTCGAGATACTGCCAAACGACCGAGTCTTGTGGCAGTACGTCATTCATCCCGCGAATGGCTTGAATCTTTGCCAAAGCGTTTTCCCCAATACAGATAAATGGATTCAGTTTTGCGGCAATGTCATACGTACGACATCACGTCCAGCGTACTGACTGATATCGACTGCATGACTATCGATACTGATGGATTCGATACCAGGCATATATCCGATCACCAGACGCACCGGTGGCTTCACATGCATGGCGACTTCATCACCAGTGGACTTGATAGCAGCCAGTAACCGTTTGCCATCCCCATCCTGAAGCTGGAACCAGCAGTCGGACTTGAATTTGATCACCACATAATCTGTCCCAGGAGGCCCTGCAGGCACATTTTGTGCCGGAGCGGCAGTGTTCGACATGTCGTCATCAGCAACCTGCTGATCACTCGTTGCACCTGGCTCAGTAGCAACTGCGACATCAGCAGAAGAGCCAACGGGAGCGGCAGATGCTGTCACTGCAGACTCCGTGTTTACCGTATCAGTAGGAGGGACAACATTATTCGCAGCGACCTCATTGGAAGTAGCTGTCGGTGCTGACTCATTGTTACCTATCACTGAGGCATTGGTCTGACCGGCACTCAGCGGCAAGGGCACACTGTTATTCTCTTCTGCCGGGTCAGCTAGCACGATCTGCTTGTCCCCCTCCAGTGTGGAGACAGTAATTTTGCTGATCAGGTTATGGAATATTTCGCTAGGATTAGTGAACTGGTGCTGCTCTTTCCACCAGAGCAAGGACAATACCGCCAGCGCCAGCAAGAACAGGACAGTCAGTATCCGCATCAACGGGTCCGTAATACGCGCCTGACGCTTCACTTTACCTACATTAGGCAGAGGAGCGATGCGAGGCTGCTCCTGCACACCTACCATCTGCTCATACGGGCCAAGCCAGATATGCTCCGGCTGCCCAAGAAGCTTGGCATACGCCTTGATGTACCCTCTGACAAAGGGCGGTTTGGGCAGGCGCGAAAAGTCTCCACTTTCCAGCGCCTGTACATAGAATTTAGTCAGGTGCAGTTGGCGTGCAGCATCATCTAGTGAAAGCCCCAGACGCTCACGTCCCACACGCAGCAAATTGCCGGGAAAAATACCATCAGGACTCAGGCCAGCTGAAAGATCATCTGTCTCGTTCACTCCGAGGCTCCTGGGGTTACAGGCTGTGTCCACGCATTCAACTCTTCAAGTAGTGACTTGTTGCCGCTTTGTTCAGCAATGCGTCTTCCCAGAGCCAGCGTCTCCGGGTTGTGCTTCGCATAGCCTTGTTTTACCAAACGATTAAAAAAGGAAAAATCGATCGCAGCTTGCTTAGAATCTGATAGTTTCATGTCTACCTGAGCAAGGGCATACCATGTCTGTGGCGACATGGGCGACAGCTTGACCGCGCGATTTAAGTTGTCTCGAGCGCCCGCCAAGTCGCCCTGAATTAAAGCACAGCGCCCCAGGTTTTCAAACGCCTGAGCACGCTGGGTGTAGAGAGGATCCTCTGCGGCCAGCTTGACCTGTGCACACCCCTGCTGAGCCTTGCCCACTGAAAACAGATACGCTCCGTAGTTGTTGTGAAGCCGCGCATCGGCAGGATAGCGGGCAATAGCCTGATCAAACGTCTGCTCAGCCAAGCCCTGCTCACCCTGGGCGGCATACATCATGGCCCAGGCATTCAGTACTTCTACATCGTTCGGATCCAGCTCTTTAGCACGTTGCAGAGGTTTGATAGCGGATTCAGGCCGGCCGGCCTGAAGATACCCCAGACCAAGACGCACATAAGCCTGGGCAGCACGCACAGCTTGTTCGCGCTGTTCTTTAGCAGAAGGTTTTGGAGGATTAGAAGTAGTGGCACACCCTTGGAGCAAACACATGGTCAGCAGTCCTATCCATGCTGTGTGGCGCATCCACTACTCCTTACTGGTTAAGATAACAACGATTATCAGGCTGACTCAGATCCCAAGGTTATCACGAACCGTCAAGGACTGATCAACCAATTTAATATAGCGCTCGCTGCGACGGGTACGGTCATCAACCTTACCTACCAACTGACCACAGGCTGCATCGATATCATCACCACGGGTAGTCCGCACGGTAGTGACGATACCGGCATGGGAAACATAATTCTGGAACGCCTTGATCGCTTCGTCCGTAGAACGCTCATAACCCGAGTTAGGGAAGGGATTAAACGGAATCAGGTTCAGTTTACAGGGTACCTGCCGCAATACCTTCACCAGTGCTTTGGCATGCTCGGGCTGGTCATTAACGCCCCGCAGCATGGTGTACTCAAAGGTAATACCGCGCTTGTCATCACACTTGTCGAGATAGCGCTTACAGGCAGCGACCAGCTCTTCAATAGGGTATTTCTTGTTGATAGGTACGATCTTGTCACGTAGTTCATTGGTTGGTGCATGCAGGGATACCGCCAGAGAAACATCCGTCACGTCACCCAGCTTATCCAGCATAGGCACTACTCCTGCGGTGCTCAGCGTTACCCGACGTTTGGACAAACCATAGGCGTTGTCCTCCATCATCAGACTCATGGCATCTACCACCGGGTCAAAATTCATCAGTGGCTCACCCATTCCCATCATCACCACATTGGTCACGCGGCGATCACCCGCAGGATCAAACGGACCAAAGGAGCCAATGGCGACACGCAGCTGGCCGATAATCTCTGCAGCAGACAAGTTACGGTTGAACCCTTGCTTACCAGTGGAGCAGAAGCTGCAGTCAAGTGAACAGCCGACCTGTGACGAGACGCACAACGTAGCTCGGTCACCATCGGGAATCAGCACAGTTTCTACTGAGTTGCTTTCACCGACACGAACCACCCACTTGCGAGTACCGTCTTTGGAAAAGTGTTGATAGATCACTTCCGGATCGCGAATCTCAGCAACCTGTTCAAGCTTGTGACGCAGGCTCTTGCTGATATCCGTCATATCGTCGAATGACTTCGCCCCACGCTGGTGAATCCACTTCAGCACCTGAATGGCACGAAATTTCTTTTCACCCAGACTCTCAAAGAAAGCAATCAGCTTTGGCAAAGAGTAGCCGAGAATATTTACTTTGGTGTTCTGTTCGTTCATGGGGCAAGTCATTTCAATCAGTCAAAGGTGGACTAACCCACCCGGGAATCAGCCGCCGAAAAAGTAAGCGATTTCGCGAGCA
The DNA here is from genome assembly GCF_029846635.1 of Pokkaliibacter sp. MBI-7. Taxonomy (NCBI): domain Bacteria; kingdom Pseudomonadati; phylum Pseudomonadota; class Gammaproteobacteria; order Oceanospirillales; family Balneatrichaceae; genus Pokkaliibacter; species Pokkaliibacter sp. MBI-7. The sequence continues at coordinate 2,183,241 of NZ_JARVTG010000001.1, forward strand.
GCTGAAGTAGAGGAGTCAGAACCGTGTACAGCGTTGGCATCGATAGAATCTGCGTAATCATGACGCAGAGTGCCGGCAGCCGCTTCTTTAGGGTTGGTCGCGCCCATGATCTGACGGTTTTTAGCAATGGCTTCTTCGCCTTCCAACACCTGTACAAAAACAGGGCCAGAAGTCATGAAAGATACCAGGTCATTGAAGAAACCGCGTTCTTTGTGCTCAGCATAGAAGCCTTCGGCATCTTCACGAGACAGAGTAACCAGTTTACCTTCCACAACTTTCAGGCCAGCACGCTCGAAACGCGTGATGATTTCACCGATTACATTCTTTTTAACTGCGTCAGGCTTGATGATGGACAGGGTACGTTCGATAGCCATTTTTCTCTCCAGCAAATGCTTTGATTAGGGGTTGGAAGTTAAACCGGGCATTATACGTGAGAGCCTTTACCCTGAGTAGGGTTATCCACAAAAACAAAACGCCCGCAATAGCGGGCGGCGTGCAATCAACATCGTATCATGCATCACAGGGTCTAACGCGCTTCTTCGATCCAGGCCATTTGGATCGCTTCAAGAATTTTTTCATTGGAGCGCTCAGGATCATCTTCAAATCCATCCAACTCGCACACCCAGCGATGCAAATCGGTAAATCGAACATATTGGGGATCCACATCGGGATGCCCCTCAGCCAGCTCAATGGCGATATCTTGTACATCAGTCCAGTGCATAGCCATGCTCCTCAATGACGCTCTGATGCGTGATTCAGGGTGTACTTGGGCAACTCCACAACCAGATCCGTGTCACCCACGATAGCCTGACAACTCAATCGCGAATCGGGCTCCAGACCCCATGCCTTATCGAGCATATCCTCTTCCAGCTCATCTGCCTCGTTGAGGCTGCTGTAACCTTCGCGGACGATGACATGGCAGGTGGTACAGGCACAGGACTTCTCGCACGCGTGCTCTATCTCAATGCCATGACGCAGCGCTGCATCGCAGATCGACACACCTGGCTCAACTTCGATCACCTTGCCTTCTGGGCAGACTTCTTCGTGGGGAAGGAAAATAATCTGTGTCATCTATCACCTCAAAACTCATCTACACGATGGCCTGCCAGCGCATCGCGAATACTGCGATCCATGCGTCGGGCAGCAAAGTAATCGGTACTCTGGCTCAAAGCCTCAATCGCCGCCGACAAGGCAGTGTGATCTTGTGTCTGCTGGCGTAACGTCAGCAGCTGCGTCATACCTTCGCGCATTGCCTGCAACTCCGCTGCAGACAGAAGCGCCTGATCAGCTTCCAAGGCACTGTCCAGCGCTTCCAGCAGACGATCCGCCTCAACCTGTTGCTCTCGCAGGGCCCGTGCGGCCATATCCACTTCAGCAAACTGATAGGACGCCTTCAACATCGACCCGATTTCATCTTCGGAAAGCCCATAGGAGGGCTTGACCACGACACTGCTACTGACGCCGGTAGACAGCTCTTCTGCAGCCACACTCAACAAGCCATCTGCATCCACCTGAAACGTCACGCGAATACGTGCTGCACCTGCAGCCAAAGGAGGAATACCTCGCAGCTCAAAACGCGCCAGAGAGCGACAATCAGAAACCAGCTCACGCTCACCCTGCACCACGTGAATCATCATCGCCGTTTGACCATCGCGGAAAGTCGTGAACTCCTGCGCGCGGGCAGCCGGAATCACAGTATTCCGATCAATAACACGCTCGACCAAACCACCCATCGTCTCCAGACCAAGAGACAGCGGAATCACATCCAGTAACAGCATGTCAGCATCGCGCTTGTTACCGACCAAAATATCGGCCTGGGCGGCAGCGCCCAGTGCTACTACCTTATCGGGATCAATAGAGGTCAGTGGCTGGCGATCAAAAAAGACTGCGACCTGCTCACGCACATACAAGGTGCGGGTAGAGCCACCCACCATCACGACGTCCTTCACCTCCTGGGCAGAGATACCCGCATCACGCAGGACTTTGCGACAGGCTCGCAACGTGCGCTGCACCAAGCCATCCAGCAAATAACTCATCTGTTGGCGGGTCAGCACCAGTGTTGACTCTATTCCAGGCAGCGCAGGCTGCAGCTGTACCTCTTCATGCTGAGCCAGCTGCTCTTTGGCGGCACAGGCAGACTGCAGCAGCAGGCGCCAGTCCCGCCCTGACAGCTCAGTCTCAGGCAGTTGCCACTGCGTCACTGCCCAACGCGCGATAGCCATATCGAAATCGTCACCACCCAGCGCCGAATCACCGCCTGTGGCCATGACCTCGAACACACCCTTGTGCAGGCGCAGGATGGAAATATCAAAGGTACCACCGCCCAGATCATAGACAGCGATGATCCCCTCTGCCTGCTCATCCAGCCCATAGGCGACAGCGGCTGCCGTAGGTTCATTCAACAGACGGAGCACCTGCAAACCAGCCAGTCGAGCAGCGTCTTTGGTCGCCTGACGCTGAGCATCATCAAAGTATGCTGGCACGGTGATCACAACACCGTCCAGCTCACCACCTAGCGAAGCCCTGGCACGCATTGCCAAGGTTTTCAGAATCTCGGCAGAGACCTGCACCGGACTGACCAGACCTGCCCGCGTACGCACATAGGGCATACCTGAATCACTGGCTTCCAGCTGATAAGCAAGCGTCGAGCTGTCAACATCAGCAACACCCCTCCCCATCAGGCGCTTGATTGATGACAGAGTATTTTCCGAATCGATAGCCATGGCTGCTCGCGCAACCTCACCCACTTCAATACCGGTTTCGGCATAGCGCACAATAGAAGGAACGATATCCCTGCCTTGCTCATCGGCCAGGGTGACTCGCTCACCGCTGCGTACGGTAGCTACCAGGGAATTGGTCGTCCCCAGGTCAATACCTACCGCTCGCTTGCTTTGATGAGGCTGTGGGCTTTGGCCCGGTTCTGATATCTGCAGTAGCACGGCAATACCTTAATGATGATTAGTCGTCGAGCCGTTCTTCCATGGCATCAACTTCGTCGAGCAGCTTATGCATGAATTGCAGCTGGCGATGGTATTCGTGCGCCTGAGCGAGGGAATCCGCGTCCCCTTGCTGCCAGGCGCTGACAAAGCGTTGATATAACCCGTCACGTGCTTGCCCGACTTCATCTCGAACACCGTTCAGCACTGCAAAGGGGTCGGTAGCAGCACTCGCATCCTGCAAGGCTTCGCGCCACTCCATCTGTTGCATCAGGAAGTTGACGTCTTTGGTGGTGTTGGATTCTGATCTCGCATCCAGACCAGCCAACTGCAACAAATACCCGGCACGCTTCAGAGGTGACTTTAGCGTAGCTAATCCCTCATTCACATAGGTGGCATACTGCAGTGCCATACGCTGCTGCTGTGCACTGGCTGCAGCATGGCGATCCGGGTGCAGACTTTTCTGCAACTCTTGATACCGCTGCTGCAAGACCACCTGATCCACCGCAAAAGACAACGGCAGACCGAACAGTTCAAAGTAGTTCTGACGAAAGTCCATGGCAGGCTTCACTGACTAAAAAACAAGGGGAACTCATAACGTCTGTTAACTCAGACGTTAAAGCTTTCACCACATCCGCATTCGCTACGTACATTTGGGTTGTTAAACCTAAAGCCTTCGTTCAGACCCTCTTTGACGAAATCCAGCTCGGTACCATCAAGGTAAGCCAGACTTTTAGGATCAATGAACACTTTTACTCCAAACGACTCGAAAACTTCGTCCGTGTCATCAGGCCGATCAACAAACTCCAGAACGTAAGCCAGTCCGGAACAACCAGAGGTTCGCACACCGAGGCGTACCCCCTGCCCTTGTCCACGCCCTTTGATGTAGCGATCGACATGGCGCGCGGCCGCTTCTGTCATGCTTATGCCCATTTCCACTCGCTCTCCTGGGTGCCAGCAAAGCTGGCACTGTCACAGTCAAATCACTTCGCAACCTTAGCGCGATAATCTTCAATGGCTGCCTTGATGGCGTCCTCAGCCAATACCGAGCAATGGATCTTGACCGGAGGCAGGGCCAATTCTTCCGCGATAGAGGTATTTTTGATTTCAGCCGCCTGATCCAGAGTCATCCCTTTCATCCACTCGGTAACCAGCGAGCTGGAAGCGATGGCAGAACCACAGCCATAGGTCTTGAACTTGGCATCTTCAATTACGCCCTGCTCATTGACCTTGATTTGCAGACGCATAACGTCTCCGCAGGCAGGTGCACCGACCATGCCAGTACCCACGGAAGGATCAGCCGCATCGAGCTTGCCAACGTTGCGGGGGTTTTCGTAGTGGTCGATTACTTTGTCACTGTAAGCCATATCAATCTCCTCAACTTTCTCCGAAATGTGCGTAGCAATTGCTGCCCATCATCAATGATGAGCCCACTCCACCGTGCTCAGATCAACGCCCTCTTTATACATATCCCAGAGGGGAGAAAGCTCACGCAGTTTATCTACTGCTTTGCGAATCAATTCAACGGCGTAGTCCACCTCTTCTTCAGTGGTGAAACGGCCGATACCAAAACGGATGGAACTGTGTGCCAGCTCATCATTCAAACCCAGCGCACGCAGCACATAGGACGGTTCCAAACTGGCCGACGTGCAGGCCGAACCAGATGACACCGCCAGATCTTTCAGCGACATCAGTAGCGACTCACCTTCAACATAGGCAAAGCTGATATTCAGGTTACCTGCCACACGATGGTCAGCGTCGCCATTGAGGTACACCGCCTCCATGTCTTTAACACCATTCCATAGGCGGTTACGCAGCGCGCTGGCATGGGCGGCATCCTTTTCCATATCCAGCTTGGCAATACGATAGGCCTCGCCCATACCAACAATCTGGTGAGTAGGCAGTGTGCCTGAACGCATACCGCGCTCATGACCACCACCATGCATCTGTGCTTCGATACGAACACGTGGCTTGCGACGCACATAGAGTGCACCGATGCCTTTGGGACCATAAATCTTGTGAGCGGTCAGCGACATCAGATCAACATTCATTGCTTCAACGTCGACAGGAATCTTACCAACGCTCTGTGCCGCATCAACATGCAGCAAAATGCCACGCTCACGCGTCAGTTTGCCGATGGCAGCAATATCGGTAATGGTGCCAATTTCGTTGTTGGCATGCATCAGACTCACCAACACCGTGTCATCACGCAGCGCCTCTGCCACCATTTCAGGCTCGATCATGCCATTCGCGTTAGGCGTCAGGTAGGTAATCTCGAAACCTTCACGCTCCAGCTGCCGGCAAGAGTCCAGCGTTGCCTTGTGTTCAATCTTGGAGGTGATAACGTGCTTGCCTTTCTTCTGGTAGAAGTGCGCAGCGCCCTTGATTGCCAGGTTACTGGCTTCGGTTGCGCCGGATGTCCAGACGATTTCACGAGCGTCGGCACCAATCAGATCAGCTACCTGATCACGAGCCTGCTCAACCAACTCTTCTGCTTTCCAGCCAAATACGTGCGATCGTGATGCCGGATTGCCAAAAACACCATCCATCGTAAGACACTGAACCATTTTCTCAGCAACGCGAGGATCGACGGGGGTAGTGGACTGGTAATCAAGAAAAATAGGCAACTTCATGCTTAACTCTCCAGGGCCGAAACCCTTCCTCAAATAGCAAAATCACGGTCTGGTGCTGATCAGCCCACGGCAATTCGATCAGCACTCATTTGTCTGCTCTGATGGCGACGATCCTGACGCTCTGCGGTGGCCTGCACTTCACGGCGCGAGACTAAGTCAGCCAGACTAATGCCACTCAAAAAAGTATGAATTTGATCGCTCAGATCGCACCATAGATGGTGAGTAAGGCAGGTTTCTCCCATTTGCTGACAGCCACCCTGCCCGCCACAGCCCGTTGCATCCACAGTTTCGTTGACTGCATCAACGACCTGAGCCACGAAGATACTCTCAAGCTCACGGCTCAACTGATAGCCACCACCGGGGCCACGCACACTCTTCACCAAGTCGTGCCGACGCAGCTTGGCAAAAAGCTGCTCAAGATAGGACAGAGAAATACCCTGACGCTCCGATATATCCGCCAAGCTAGTTGGACCTTTGCCACGGTGCAATGCCAGATCCAGCATCGCCGTGACGGCATAGCGCCCTTTGGTTGTCAGTCGCATCGTGCTCGCTCCCGGCGCGCCTTAAGCCTTTTATACCAAGCCAGAACACAGACCGCGTTCTGACTCATCAAATCACCAAGATGGACGTATTATGCTAATCCCGACTAATTTTATCAAGTATATAGCTGAGCAATTTAGTAGGTTATTACTTCGACGATTTTTCGATGGCCGTCAAGAAGCCACGCAGCACATTCAGTTCAACAGTGTCGAGGCGCGAGCGCAGGAACAGCCGGCGCAAGCGCGTCATTAATTGCCTCGGATTTTCAGGATCAAGAAAATCGACTTTGACCAACACCTGTTCAAGATGCACGAACAGGCGCTCAATATCTTCGGCAGGAGCGGCATCGATATCCCAATCCACGCCCCAGAAGGGTGCTTCCACCTGATCATCTTCCAGACTACGCATACGCATTTCGTAAGCCAGCACCTGAACCGCAGCCGCCAGATTGAGTGAACTGAAATCAGGGTTGGTCGGAATATGCACGTGATAATGACACTTGTGCAATTCGTCGTTAGTCAGACCCCGATCCTCACGACCAAAGACCAACGCCACCTCACCTGAGGGCAGCTCAGCCCAAGCCTGCGCCGCCGCCGCACGAGGATTGAGCAACGGCCATGGAATATGACGTGACCGGGCACTGGTACCGATGACCAGCCGGCACCCTGCGATGGCTTCATCCAATGAAGAAACGACTCGTGCCTGAGCAAGGATATCGGTAGCGCCGGATGACAGCGTATCCGCCTCGGGGCTTGGAAATATCTTTGGCGCCACCAGCACCATCTGCGCCAACCCCATGGTTTTCATGGCGCGCGCGGCCGCACCAATATTGGCAGGCAATGACGTATTGACCAGAACAATGCGGACGCGCTCAAGCATTTTCAAACCTCAACAAAAATGGCGCGCTATTGTAGCAAACCACAAAAAAAGATGCGCCACTGGACGACATCATTGGCGCATTCGACACACTTTGGCAGATGCGAGTCGAAAGAAGTTTGTTATACTTGCGCACTTGCCCCGATATCATGAGTCGGATATCACAATCGTCGGTCATTGGTAATTCGGTCCTTCTTGGTAAGTCTTTCTCGGTAAATTGTTGCCATGCAGCCCATGCTGAATATTGCTTTACGCGCCGCGCGTATTGCCTCTGAAAACCTTGTACGCTCACTTGAACGCCTGGACTTGGTTCGTGCCGAAGGACAGGACGTCAACAAGTTCGTTATGGAAACCTGCCAACGTGCTGAGCAAAGCATTGCCCGCACCATCCTCAAGGCATTTCCTCAGCACAGCATCAACGGTCGCGCCAGTGGCGTTATCCAGACCGCCACGGGCGAGCACATCGAAGCCGAATGGACAATCAACTCGCTGGATGGTGAGCTGAATTACAGCCGCAACCTGCCTTCTTTTGCACTGTCACTGACCGCCAAGATCAGAGGCAAAGTTGAACACGTACTAGTCATCAACCCTGTAACCGGTGACGAGTTCACTGCCAGCCGCGGTCGTGGTGCGCAGCTTAATGGTCGCCGTATTCGTCTGAGCAATCGCGCTCAGCTCGACAAGGCCCTGATCGGCATTACTTTTGACAACGTCATCAGCAATCGCCACCTGCTCAGCACTTATCTGAATGTGCAGCGCCAGCTGATGATGGGCAACGCCCATGTCTATCAGTGTGGCAGCGCCCTGCTGGAAATGGCAGCACTGGCAGCAGGTCAGCTGGATGCCATCGTCATGCTGAACCGCAACGAAATTGAACTGGATGCAGGCACGCTGCTGCTGCAGGAAGCCGGCGCTCTGCTGGGTGACCTGAATGGCAACCCCAGCTATCGCAATAGTGGCCATGTCATGGCAGCCAGCCCGAAACTGTTCAAGGCACTGACCCAAAGCCTTCAGAGCGCAGCCAGCGATCTGCAGGCTTGAGCCTGATAAATCCAAATAAAAAACGGAGCACAAGCTCCGTTTTTTATTTGCCCAGAAACGCTGGAAATTACTGAACTTGAGCCTTGGCTTTCTGTTCAGCGTACAGCGCGTCAAAGTTCACTGGCGCCAGCATCAGCGGTGGGAAACCGCCTTTAACAACAAGGCTGTCTACCGCTTCGCGAGCGTAAGGGAACAGTACGTTAGGGCAGAATGCATGCAGGGTATGCTCCAGTGCATCACCTTCAATACCACGAGCCACGAACAGGCCAGCCTGCTCTACCTCCACCAGGAAGGCAGTCTCATCAGCATTCTGTACGGTCACAGTAACGCTGACCACCACTTCATACAGCCCCTCAGCCAGATGATTAGCACCGGCATTCAGATCCAGCTTAACCTTGGGCTCCCAAGCCTTGGTAAATACCAGCGGCACACCCGGCGCCTCAAAGGACACGTCCTTCAGATAAAGGCGTTGTAGTGCAAACTGGGGCTGTTGGGCTTGTTGTTCGTCAGCCATGAGAATTCCTTACACTAAGCAGTTCAGAGGTAAAAAACGCTCAAAGAGTATCAGCCTGCCAGCAGGGTATCCAGCTTTCCGGCACGCTCCAGCGCATAAAGATCATCACAGCCGCCCACATGGGCCTCGCCGATAAAAATTTGTGGCACCGTATGACGACCCTGGGCACGTTGCATCATTGCCTGGCGTGCCGCGTTATCACCATCTACGGCAATCTCTTTGTATTCCACGCCTTTATGCTGCAATAACTGCTTGGCACGAATGCAATAAGGGCAGTAACGGGTCGTGTAGATTTCGACAGCTTGCATGCTCCCTCCCAACACTTAACGAACCACGGGCAGGTTGGCCCCTTTCCATTCAGCGATACCACCTGACAGCTTCATCACGCGCGCGAAACCCCGCGTCTGCAGTGTCTTGGCGCTCGCACCAGCACTCTGCCCCATCGCACATACTACAATAATGGGTTTGTCCTTATGTTTATTCAGTTCATCAGCACGTTTGTCAAAGTCAGCAGCGGGAATATTGATACTGTTGACGATATGTCCGGATTCAAACTCTTTACGTGGGCGAACATCGACCACCACAGCATCTTCCTTGTTAATCAGCATGGTTGCCTGCTGCGTGCTGAGCGATGGCCCGCCTTTACGCTTTTCGGTCCACAGCAGTAAACCCAGCACCGCCGCAAAGGCTACTGCCAGTTCCCAGTGTTTCATTACAAATTCGATATAACGTTCCATACTTCAGTCCGCTCGAGAGAAGGCGTGAAGCAGCATAGCTACCACCGTGACAACCATCGCTGCCTCCCCAAAAAAGATGGCCGTCAGTATACACTGCACATCCCGCCATACCAGCAGAGCCTCCTTATTGCCCCATAAGCCAGAGGCTATTGGTAATGCGGTCATAGCAGTCACACATTAACGGCAACAGTGCCATTGTGCTGCGCACCAGGGCGGTATGAAGGCTGTCCTTTACAGAGTACAATGCCAGCGATGAACACCAGCGCCAGCTCCCGAAAGCCAAGCCGGGTGTAGATAGGAAGGGTGAGACCGTAATGACTGCACAACGTAAACCTGTGGCCTTGATTATCCTTGATGGTTGGGGCGTCGAGCACACCGAATCCAGTGCCTTCAACCAAGCCAAGGCCCCCGTCTGGAACGGTCTGTGGAAGAACAATCCGCACTCTCTAATTGCCACCTCCGGGATGGACGTCGGTCTGCCAGAGGGTCAGATGGGTAACTCCGAAGTCGGCCACATGAATATTGGTGCAGGCCGCGTGGTCTATCAAAACCTCACCCGTATTACCAAAGACATCAGCGATGGTACGTTTTTCACCAACGCGGCGCTGGTCGACAATATCGATAAAGCCGTCGCGGCTGGCAAGGCAGTCCATATCATCGGTTTACTGTCCGCCGGTGGCGTACACAGCCATGAAGAGCATATGGCCGCTACCTGTGCTCTGGCCGTTAAACGCGGCGCGACCAAACTTTACGTTCATGGTTTCCTTGACGGCCGCGACACCCCACCACGCAGTGCCGAATCCTCCATTGCATACATCGAAGCCGAGCTGGCCAAGCTGGGTGTCGGTCGCATCGCCTCCCTCTGTGGTCGTTATTTTGCAATGGACCGCGATAACCGCTGGGATCGGGTCGAGACCGCCTTCAATGTCATCGCCCTGGGCGAAGCGGAATATTCTGCTCACTCTGCACAGGAAGCCCTGAAAGCGGCTTATGAGCGCGGAGAAAACGACGAATTCGTCAAAGCCACTGCTATTGTTGGCGACAACGGCCAGGTCGCGACCCTTGAGGATGGGGATACCATCATCAACGTGAACTTCCGCCCTGATCGCGCCCGCGAAATCACCCGCACCTTCATTGAAGGTGACGAGTTCGATGGCTTTCAGCGTAAAGCCCGGCCACAGGTGCAGTTCGTGATGATGACCGAATACGCCGCCAGCATGCACATTCCCTGCGCCTATCCACCTGAAGGCCTGACCAATACACTGGGCGAGTATCTGTCCAATCTGGGCAAAACCCAGTTGCGTATTGCTGAAACAGAAAAGTATGCCCACGTTACCTTTTTCTTCAGCGGAGGTCGTGAAGAAACCTACCCCGGCGAAGAGCGCATCCTGGTGCCCTCGCCCAAAGTAGCGACCTACGATTTGCAGCCTGAGATGAGTGCTCCTGAAGTTACCGACAAGCTTTGTGAGGCCATCCGTTCCGGCAAATTTGATTTTATCGCCTGCAACTACGCTAACGGTGACATGGTTGGCCACAGTGGTATCTATGATGCTGCGGTAAAAGCGGTAGAAGCGGTCGACAGCTGTCTTGCCAAGGTTCTGGAGGCACTGGCCGATGTGGGCGGCGAAGTACTGATCACTGCAGACCACGGTAATGTCGAAATGATGCAGGACCCTAGCACTGGCCAGCCTCACACCTCTCACACCGTGTTCCCGGTAGGTCTGGTCTATGCCGGGCCACGCAAGGTCAGCCTCGACAACGGCGCTCTGGCCGATCTGGCTCCTACCTTGCTGGACATGATGGGTTTGCCAAAGCCTGCAGAAATGCAGGGCAAGTCACTGGTGCATTTTGACTGATACTCCATCGTGCCCAGCCTGCTCATGCTGATCTCACGCTGCCCAGCCAGCTGGCCTCTGCGCCGGCTGGTTGCGTTTGCCCTGCTGCTGGCCAGTTGCTGCAGTCTGCCCACGCAGGCAGCAACCGATCAGGACAAAACCGCCACTCAGGCACAGATCAAACAACTCAAGACGGATATCTCCAAGCTGCAGGGCTGGCTAGACTCAGCCAAGGATGAGCGCGCAACGCTGCTCAAACAGCTCAAAAGCAGTGAAACCGACATGGGCCAGCTGCAGCAGCAAATCCGCGAACAGGAAGCTCAACTCAAGGATATCGAAGCGCAGATCAAAGCGCTGGAGCAGAAAAAAAAAGCCCTTGATACCTCCCGACTTGAACAGCGCGACATCATTGCCCATCAGTTGCGCTCCGCCTATATCAACGGGCAGGGTAATGACCGGCTGAAAATGCTGCTCAGCCAGAATGACGCAGCGGAGATGTCGCGGCTATGGTTTTATCAGAACCGCCTGCAACAGGCACACCGCGATCAACTCTTCACCTATCAGAACCTGCTGGATCAGATGACGCTGGTCCAGCAGGATTTGAAGCAGAAAAAAACCGAGCAGAATCAGGCGCGTATCGGCATGGAAGCACGCCAGCGGGAACTCGCCAAGGTGTATGAGCAACGTGGTACCACACTGGCAGCACTGAACAAGAAAATGGACCGTGAGTCTGACCGCCTGGAAGGTCTGCAGACCGATCAGCGTCGCCTGAATACCGTACTGGCACAAATTGAAGCATCTTTGCGTGCTGCCAAATTGAGCCAGAGCAATGGCGCCTTTGCTGCTCTCAAGGGCAAGCTATCCAAACCGCTGGACGGGCCTGTCCTGTCGCGCTTTGGCCGCGGTGGCGACTATGTCAGCAATGACGGTATTGTCATCGGCGGCCCAACCGGAGCTACCGTCAAAGCGGTCAGTAGCGGTCGGGTCGTGTTTGCCGACTGGCTGAGAGGCTTTGGCCTGCTCTTGATTATTGACCATGGTCAGGGCTATATGAGCCTCTACGGCCATAACGAAACCCTCCTGAAAGACACCGGTGACTGGGTACAGGCCGGTGATGCCATCGCCACCCTCGGGCGCAGCGGTGGACAACAGGAATCCAGCTTATATTTTGCGATCCGTCATGATGGAAAAGCGACTGACCCCCAGCCTTGGTTCAAAAATGGTTAAGACACCCCTACGTGCTCTGCTGAGCACCCTGACACTGGCTCTGGCCATTCCGCTGAGCGCGCAGGCGGCTCCCGCTAACACACCTGCGGACGCCAATGCGCTGCCCATCGACTCACTACGGCTGTTTGCTGAAGCCTTTGAGCGCATCAAGCAGAACTACGTCAAAGAAGTCAGTGATCAGCAGCTGATCCAGTATGCCATTCAGGGCATGGTTTCCAATCTGGACCCCCATTCCAGCTATTTGAGCCCGGATGATTTCCGTGACCTGCAGGAAAGCACCAGTGGTGAATTTGGTGGTCTGGGTATTGAGGTTGACCAGCAGGATGGCCTGATTCGCGTGGTATCGCCGATTGATGACACCCCCGCACAAAAGGCTGGCATCAAAGCAGGCGACATGATTATCAAAGTGGATGGTCAGGCGGTGTCGACCATGAACGTCAACGATGCCATCAACCTGATGCGCGGCAAGCCCGGCTCCAAGGTAACACTGACGCTGATGCGTGAAGGTGTTACCCAGCCCATCGTCAAAGTGCTTGAGCGGGCGGTCATCCGCGTCAAGAGCGTGAAATACAAGCTGTATGATGACAGCTACGGTTATGTACGCATCACCCAGTTCCAGGAAGACAGCGGTGACGAAGTGGTCCGCGCCCTCAAACGTCTTAAAGATGATGCCAAAAGCAAAGGCCTGCGTGGCGTGGTGCTGGATTTGCGTAATAACCCCGGTGGCGTACTGCAAGCCGCAGTGGAAGTGGCTGGCGCGTTCCTGGATGGCGGTCTGGTGGTCTACACCCAAGGCCGCGGTGAAGATGAAGGGCGTGCCGATTTCGATGCCAAACCCGGTGATCTGACCGGCGGAGTGCCACTGGTTGTGCTGATCAACGGCGGCTCCGCCTCGGCATCGGAAATCGTTGCCGGCGCCCTGCAAGATCGTAAGCGTGGCGTGATTCTCGGCGAACCCAGCTTTGGCAAGGGCTCGGTGCAAACCATCATGCCTCTCGGTAGTGACAGTGCTATCAAGCTGACAACCGCACTGTACTTCACTCCCAATGGGCGTTCGATTCAGGCCGAGGGCATCACCCCTGATATCCGGGTGAATGACGTCAAGGTGACGCCTGTGGCAGAACAGGGCGTCAGCATCAAGGAAGCCGACCTCAAAGGCCACCTGAATAATGCCGGTGGTAACGTGCAGAACAATGATCAGTCCATCAGCAATCTGATTGAAAGTGACTATCCACTGTTTGAGTCGTTCAACCTGCTGAAGGCGCTGTCACTGGCCAAACGTTAACCAGCGGTTTGCGCACCACAGAGTGATGGGAAAGAACGCTCTTTCTCCTCACTCAACGCCTCACACACGCCATCCTTATCCGCAGATATAAAAGAAGTACGACTCTTGATCGCGTTCGAATTTCAGGGAAAAACGGCCAAAGGACACTGGCTGGCGCTGAGCCTGGCACTGGCGTGCGGCACATCCGCTGCCAGTATTACGCCATTGCCGAATGACTCAACGACTGAGCCACCTGCAGCCACACTGGCAGCGCCCACCAAGCTAACACCGCCCAGCTGGCCACGGCCAATACCTGCCGGTCAGCAACACCCGGTACTGGTGCTGATCATTGATGATATGGGACAGAGCCTTGAGCGAGGCACAGCGGCGCTGAATCTGCCGGGACCAATGACGTTTGCTTTCCTCCCAGGTACACCGCACGCCCGCGAACTGGCGATCAACGCCAAACGCAAAGGCCATGGTGTCATCCTCCATGCGCCGATGGCTAACCAGCACAACTTTCCGCTTGGCCCGGGCGGATTAACCCTGCAGCAGAGCCGCGAACAGCTGGAAAGCACCCTGAATGCCGATATTGCCGAAATTCCCGGTGTTGAAGGGGTCAACAATCATATGGGCAGCCTGCTGACTGAGCAGCCACAGCAAATGAGCTGGGTGATGGATACGCTCAAACCGCACGGCCTGTATTTCCTGGACAGTCGCACCACGGCTAAGTCTGTTGCCACCGCTGCGGCGGTAAAACATCAGGTACCCTGGCTGCAACGCGATGTCTTTCTCGACGACAGTCAGAAAACCAGAGATATCGAGAAACAGCTGGATCAGGCGTTGGAACTGGCCAAGAAGCGCGGTTATGCCGTAGCGATTGGCCACCCTTATCCAACCACACTGGAAGTACTGAAGCGTCGCCTGCCTGAGATCAACAAAGCTGGCTATCGTCAGCTGAGTACCACGCAGTTGCTGGCATGGCTGGAGCCCGGCAAACACAACGTACCGACACCCATCAGGATGGCCAGTGCTACAGAGCCGGCACCAGCACCTGTCAGCCCACCTTCAATCAGTGTTACGGAGCCGCTAAGCCTGCCCGCTCCCACAAATTGTCAGGGCTGGCGCGATGTTCACTATGCTACGCGTCTGCGCGGTAAACGCCTGAGCTGTCATTGGCAGGAGCAGCCAGAGACTCTGGATAGCGGCTTGCAGGCCACATCAGGCTCAACGAGCGAAAGTAGCAAAGCTGCAGATCACAGCAGTGAAAACAGCGCCGACAAGGCCGTTGTTGCACCTGCCGTTAACCCCTTCCCCGCCCCTGCTGCCAGCGCCCAGTCAAAAGAAGTGAAAGAACTCGATGTCAAAGCGCAGTGACGCCTGCGCTTTGACACTGTTTGCCGATCAGGCTCAGGCAAACATTTCCTGAGCCTTGGCTTTGACCCTCGCCACTTCCTTGCTGATCACGCCCTTGGCTACCAGCTCCGCCAGCGCCTGATCCATGGTTTTCATGCCAAAGGTGGAGCCCGACTGAATCACCGAGTACATCTGCGCCACCTTATCCTCACGGATCAGGTTACGGATCGCGGGTGTTCCAATCAGGATTTCATGGGCGGCAACCCGACCACCGCCTTTACGCTTGAGCAGGGTCTGACTGATGACGCCTTCCAGCGACTCTGACAGCATCGAACGCACCATGCTTTTTTCTGCTGCCGGGAATACGTCGATGATACGGTCGATGGTCTTCGACGCCGAACTGGTGTGCAGGGTACCAAACACCAGGTGGCCGGTTTCCGCTGCGGTCAGCGCCAGGCGGATGGTTTCCAGATCACGCATCTCACCGACCAGGATGATATCCGGGTCTTCCCTCAGGGCCGCGCGCAGTGCGTTGGAAAAACTATGGGTGTCGCGATTCAGTTCACGCTGGTTGACCAGACTTTTCTTCGGTTCATGAACGAATTCCACCGGATCCTCGATGGTGAGGATATGGTGATGGAAGCTTTCATTGATGTAGTCCACCATCGCTGCCAGGGTCGTACTCTTACCCGAGCCGGTCGGACCGGTAACCAGTACCAGACCACGTGGCTTTTCTGACAGTTTGCGGAAGGTTTGCCCCAGTCCCAGATCGTCCAGCGTCAGCACCTTGCTGGGGATGGTACGGAAGACCGCTGCACAACCACGATGCTGGTTGTAGACGTTGACCCTGAAACGCGCCAGATTGGGCAGTTCAAAGGAAAAGTCTTCCTCCAGATTCTGCTCAAAGTTATTGCGCTGACGGTCATTCATGATGGAGTAGGCCAACTCCAGCACCTGTTTGTTGTCCAGCGGATCCATCTTGATACGGCGTACATCGCCGTCAACACGGATCATTGGCGGCTGCCCGGCAGAGAGGTGAAGGTCGGAGGCGTTTTGATTGACGCTGAACGACAACAGCTCGGTTATATCCATCTTGATCACTTTCAATCAGGGGTGGCACGGGCAATAATACGGCCCTTGGAGCACACCGGGTTAACAGAGTTCGCAGATGAGTATTGCCGAAAATCTTCAGGATGTGTATCGCCGAATCCGGGCTGCCGAGTCAGCAGCCGGTCGTCAGCCGGGCAGCGTACAGCTACTGGCGGTCAGCAAGACCAAGCCCGCCGAAGCAGTGCGTGAGGCGTGGCAGGCAGGACAGCGCGCTTTCGGTGAAAACTATGTGCAGGAAGGCGTGGATAAAGTGCAGGCACTGGCTGATCTGGCCATCGACTGGCACTTTATCGGCCCGCTGCAGTCCAACAAGACCCGCGTCGTGGCCGAACACTTTCACTGGGTGCACAGTGTTGACCGGCTGAAGATCGCCCAGCGCCTCAGCGAACAACGCCCTGCAGACCTCCCCCCGCTCAACCTCTGCCTGCAGATCAATATCAGTGGCGAAAACAGCAAATCAGGCATCAGCCTCAGCGAACTACCCGCCCTGGCCCATACCGTCGCTGCCCTGCCGAACATTCAGTTACGTGGTCTGATGTGCATTCCTGCGCCCTGCACTGATCCGGCACAACAACGCCTGCCATTTCAGCAGCTGGCTACGGCCCTCAACGCACTGCGGCACGATCTGCCGCAGCTGGACTCCCTGTCGATGGGCATGACCGACGATATGGATGCGGCGATTGCGGAAGGCGCGACCTGGGTGCGCATCGGTACCGCCATCTTTGGTGCCCGTAACTATGCCTGATGATCTGCAATATGCCTGATGCCCTGCAATAAGCGTATCCATCCGCTACAGCGCGGAACACAGGGCTGGAATACCGCTATTCAACCCCATATAAGCAGCACGACCCGCGCGGTCAGCCGCATCCGAGCAACCTCCCACTCTGCCGACAGGATGGGACAGTAGATACCAAGGATTCACTATGTCACAAGCGACTCTGGCTTTTATCGGTGCCGGTAATATGGCCAGCGCCATTATCGGCGGTCTGATTGCTAACGGTTACCCTGCCGACTTCATCCTGGCCAGTGACCGCACTCCTGCCAATCTGCTGCAGCTGTCAGACAAGTACGGTATCCGCACGGCAACCAGCAATATTGAAGCGGTACATGAAGCACAGGTGGTAGTCCTGGCCGTCAAACCTCAGGTACTGCGTGACGTTTGTATCGCCCTGCGTGGTCATCTCAACCACAAGCCGCTGATTATCTCCATTGCCGCGGGAGTGACACTGGAGTCGATGGCCGAGTGGCTGGGCAGCGATATGCCTATCGTGCGTTGCATGCCCAACACACCGGCGATGCTGCAAGTCGGGGCCAGTGGCCTGTACGCCAACAGCCATGCCAGCGACGTCCAGCAGGTGCTGGCCGAGAAAATCCTCGCGGCTGTCGGTCTGGTGACCTGGGTCGATGAAGAAGCCCAGCTGGATGCCGTCACCGCGGTCTCTGGCAGTGGTCCTGCCTACTTTTTCATGTTTATGGAAGCCATGGCCGCCGCGGGTGAAAAGCTAGGGCTCAGCGCTGAACAGTCCATGCAGCTG
Organism: Pokkaliibacter sp. MBI-7; assembly: GCF_029846635.1. Taxonomy (NCBI): domain Bacteria; kingdom Pseudomonadati; phylum Pseudomonadota; class Gammaproteobacteria; order Oceanospirillales; family Balneatrichaceae; genus Pokkaliibacter; species Pokkaliibacter sp. MBI-7. The sequence goes on from NZ_JARVTG010000001.1 coordinate 2,200,845, forward strand.
ACCATCCAGACTGCCCTCGGCGCCGCGCGGATGGCCAAGGAAAGCGGTCTGCCGCCGGGCGAACTGAAACGTCGGGTGATGTCACCTAAAGGCACCACAGAGCAGGCTGTGCAGACCTTTGAACAGGGTGGCTTGCATGAGTTAACCTTGTCCGCCATGCAGGCCTGCGCCCGACGCGCCGAAGAATTAGCCGCCGAAATGAAAAATCTCTAAGCGACCAGTGAGGGTGCCATGGGTAATGACCCTATTTATCTACTTGTAAGCATCATTGGCGGTACCTATCTGTCGATCGTGCTACTGCGCTTTCTGCTGCAGATGGCGCGTGCAGACTATTACAACCCGATCTCACAGGCGATCGTAAAGGCCACCCAGCCACTGCTGGCACCGATGCGCCGCGCAGTTCCCAGTATTCGTGGTCTGGATACCTCGTCCTTGCTACTGGCGCTGGCCGTCGAAGTGCTGATGGTGCTGATCATCGACTTCCGCGCCTACGGCGGCAGCCTGCCTGCCACCTATGTCGTGCTGTGCAGTCTGGCCGGGGTAGTATCCTCGCTGCTGCGTATCTATTTCTGGGCCATTCTGATCTCGGTCATCCTGAGCTGGGTCGCACCCAATGCCGATCATCCCGGCGCGCGACTGGTGATGCAGATTACCGAGCCGGTTTATCGCCTGTCGCGTAAAGTCATTCCACCACTGGGTGGTCTGGATCTGTCCCCGATTCTGATTTTTCTGGTCATCCAGCTGGCCCAGGGTCAGGTACAACGTTTCGTGATTGTCTGAACACAGTGAAATGACGGAGACAGACCGATGAGTTTCTTTGAATGGCGCGGACAGGACCTGCTACTGGTCTGCCATCTGCAACCCAAAGCCAGCAAGGATGAAATCGTCGGTCTGCACGGTGATGCGCTGAAAATCCGCATCACCGCTCCACCGGTGGAAGGCAAGGCCAACAGCCATCTGGTCAGATTTCTGGCCAGTGCCTTTGCCGTTACCCGAAAAGATGTCGAAATCGTTTCCGGCGAACTGAATCGTCACAAGCGCGTCTGTATCCATGGCCCGCTGACCGTTCCCGCCGTTATTGAATCCATGATGCGCTCCTGATCCCTCGCGTCTGACGGCTCGGGTGCCGCCAGGCGCCTGCCGGTTCCGTTGCTAGAGGATATGAAGCCGAAATGAGTCATGATGCCACCGCGGATACTGCTGCCAGCCCGGCACAGTTAAACCTGCCCCCCGACAGTGTCGGTCTGGTCACGCCCCAGACCTTTGTCTTTGATGAGCCCCTCGAGCTGTCCTGCGGCCGCACGCTGGACCACTATCAGCTGATGGTGGAAACCTACGGCACCCTCAACGCCAATGCCTCCAATGCCATCCTGATCTGTCATGCCTTGTCTGGCCATCATCATGTTGCCGGTTATCACAGTCTGGAAGACCGTAAACCCGGCTGGTGGGATTCTGCCGTCGGTCCGGGCAAGCCCATCGACACTAACAAATTCTTTGTTGTCGGCCTGAACAACCTGGGCGGTTGTCATGGCAGCAGCGGGCCAACCAGCATCAATCCGACGACCGGCCAGCCCTTCGGCCCGGACTTCCCTATCGTCACCGTCAAGGACTGGGTTACTGCTCAGGCGCGTCTGGCTGACCGTCTGGGTATTCAGCGCTGGGCCGTAGTCATCGGCGGCAGTCTGGGTGGCATGCAGGCGCTACAGTGGAGCATCGACTACCCCGAGCGACTGGCCAATGCCATGGTCATCGCCTCGGCACCCAAGCTGTCAGCGCAGAATATCGCCTTCAACGAAGTGGCCCGTCAGGCCATCAGCAAGGACCCGGAATTCCATCAGGGTCGCTATGCGGATCATCACTCCTACCCCAAGGTCGGGCTGATGCTGGCCCGCATGGTGGGCCATATTACCTATCTGTCCGACGAAGCCATGCGCGAGAAGTTCGGCCGTGAGCTCAAGCGCGGCAAGCTGTCGTTCGAGTTCGATGTCGACTTTCAGGTGGAAAGCTATCTGCACTATCAGGGCGAGCAGTTCTCCACCGCCTTTGATGCCAATGCCTATCTGCTGATGACCAAGGCGCTGGACTACTTCGATCCCGCCAGTGAATACGATGATGATCTGGCCGTCGCCCTCAGCCGCGCCCAGTGCCGCTTCATGCTGATGTCGTTCACCACCGACTGGCGTTTCTCACCGGAGCGTTCACGGGAAATCGTCAACGCGCTGGTCGTGGCCGGAAAAGACGTCAGCTATGCCGAAATCGACGCACCACAGGGCCATGATGCGTTCCTGCTGCCCATCCCGCGCTACATGGAACTGATGCAGACCTACCTTGACCGGGTAGCGTCGGATCTCAACATCATCCCCGCCGTACAGGGAGGACAGCCATGATGTTACGCCCCGATTTGCAACTGATTCAGCAATGGGTACGACCCGGCACCCGTGTCCTTGACCTTGGCTGTGGTGATGGCGCCCTGCTCGATTACCTGAAACAGCACAAGCAGGTCTCCGGCTATGGTCTGGAAATCGATCCTGCCAATATTCGCCGCTGTCTCGACCGCGGCGTCTGTGTGCTGGAGCAGAACCTCGACAAGGGGCTGGCCAACTTCCGTGACAACACCTTCGATATGGTGCTGATGAGCCAGGCACTGCAGACCCTGCACCGCCCGGATCAGGCGCTGGAGGAAATGCTGCGGGTAGGACGTGAATGCATCATCACCTTCCCCAACTTCGGCCACTGGCGCAACCGCCTGCATCTGGCAGGTATTGGCCGGATGCCGGTGTCGAAGTTCCTGCCCTACGAGTGGTATGACACCCCCAACATCCACTTCTGTACTTTCCGTGACTTCGAGCAACTCTGCCGCGAACGCGGTATCGCTATACTGGAACGCACCGTGGTGGATTCCGAGCATCAGGACAACTGGGCCAGCCGCTACCTGCCCAACCTGCTGGGCGAAGTGGCCATCTATCGGGTCAGCCGTTAATAACAGGAGAGCGCCATGTTCCGACGCCGCATTGACGATGACCTGAGCCTCAGCCTCTGTCTGCCGGACATGGCCATACCGCTGTTTGCCCTGATCGACAGTCAGCGCGCCTATTTACGCCAGTGGCTGCCCTGGGTTGACGATACCCTCAGCAGTGACGACACCCTGGCCTTTCTGCGCCAGCAGTTACAGCTGCTGGCTGAGCGCGAGGCCATGTCCCTGACGATTATCTATCAGGGGCAGCTGGCCGGATGCCTCGGCCTGCAGCAGGTGGACTGGCGCTTGCAAAGCGCCAAGATCGGTTACTGGCTGGCCGAGCCTTATCAGGGCAAAGGCATCATGCAACGCTGCCTGAGCCATTTGCTGGCACTGGCTTTCGATGAGTGGCAGCTGGCCAAACTGGAAATCCGGGTAGCCAGCAGCAATCTGCGCAGCCGTCGTTTACCCGAGGCGCTGGGCTTTCGCCACGAAGGCAGGCTGCGTCGGGCTGAACGTCTGCAGCACGACTATGTCGACCATGAACTGTACGGTTTACTGCACGAGGAATGGCTGACCAGTAAGCGGTAAGTGACTACGCATCAGTGGAGAACGCTATGGCTATCCTGAACAGACTTACGCAATGGGGCAGTATTGCCCTGCTGGCACTGTGCCTGACCTCCCCGGCAGTCGCTGAACAGAAGCAGCAGTTCGGCGCCTATGAAGTCCACTACAACGCCTTCAACTCGACCTTTCTGCAGCCGGACATAGCCAGTCAGTACCATCTGGTGCGCAGTAAGGAACGTGGGTTACTGAATATCGCCGTGCTCAAAGACGGCAAGCCCGGCAAAACCATGATCAGCGGCTCGGTCAAAAACCTCGCTGGCCAGCGTATCACGCTGACCTTTCAGGAGATCACGGAACCCTCGGCGGTCTATTACCTGAGCGACTTCACCATCAGTAATGACGATACCCTGGAGTTCAGCATCACCGTGCGCCCTGATCCACAGGGAGCGGCCCACGAGCTGCACTTCACCCAGACATTTTTTCGCGACTGATGGCGACAGCCGCAAGGCCGTCACAATGAACAGTGGCGGGCACACCTGTCTGCACCCGCCACCTCAGGACGTGCTTTCTATGAGAGGAGAGATATCAGCGCAGGCCCGCGACGAAATGCGATAGCGCCTCAAACTTCTCAGGATCGTTGTCGACAAACACCACTTTGACACTGATGAATTCGCTACTGGCCGAGCGTTCGCTGGCCTGCACGGAAAACACAAAGCCATTGACCCGCGCCACCTGCTTGCCGCCTTCCTGCTCGATATCGACCACCGCCGACTCCAGCACCTTGGGCACACGCTCTTCGGTTTTCACCACCAGCGTCGCTTCCTGCAGGCTAATGTCTTTGATCACACAGCGCGCCGTGACATTGTCCGGTAACCGTAGCTGGGCAAGCCCCTTGGGCGCATTGCTGGAAGCCACCTTACGGCCACTTCCGGCGCTTTTCCCGCCTGTCAGCACACTCACCGAGTCAGCCGCAACGCCCTGAATTTTCGCTGGCTGAATGGCCTGAGCCTGCAGTGGATTACCCTGCGCGGCCTGCAACGGCTGATCATCACGGCGGGCCAGAGCACGCAGATCATGCTTCTTGGCCAGTACCTTGGCGACTTTGTTGATCAGCTGTTCGTTGCTGAATGGCTTACCGATATAGTCCGTCACACCACTTTGCACCGCCTGAATCACATATTCCTTATCAATCCGGCTGGTAATCATGATGAAGGGCACCTGCTTGCAGCGATCCTGACCGCGCATCCACTGCAACACTTCCAGCCCGCTCATCTCCGGCATTTCCCAGTCGCACAGGACGATATCGAAATCCACCTTGCCAAGAAGACTCAAGGCACGCTTGCCGTTAACGGCCTCTTCTACCTCGATAGCAGGCAACTTGGATTTGATGACCCGTTTCACCAGGTCGCGGATAAAGCTGGCGTCGTCCACTACCAGCAGCCGTACATCTGCCATTGTTTCCCCTTACCTACCCCGCCCTGTGGCCGGGTACATCTTTCCTTTGCTCTCAGAGCCTGCTCACACGCTCAGCCATGCCGCACTTTCCTGCCCATCGTCTCGCCCCTTCAGGCAAAGCCCAGATGGTTATACAGACGGGCAAACAAGCCGATCACCATGACGGTGATACCAAGCTTGTACAGAAAGTACTCTCTGGCCTGAAAGGCCACGGTTGGCCGCCAGAAAACTCTCAGTGATCGCCAGTCCTGAGTACGCATACCGTACAGCAGCAAGCCAGTGACGATCAGAATCAGTCCGGCCAGCAGCAGAATCGGTTCAAGCAGTGCAATCATGGCAATCTCCGGTGGCATCGCCACAGTCATTATTGTTGTTGTCGTGCGGACAGAATTGTTCCCGATTTGTAGCAGGATCAGGCCAAATAATCACGCCCTATTCTGTTCAAACAGGGTTGGCCCGCTTCCACATCTGCCAGATTCTGCAGTGTGGTCTCGGCAATGCTGTGCAGTGCCTCCTCGGTAAAGAAGCCCTGATGGCCGGTAATCAGCACATTATGGAACGTCAGCAGGCGTTCAAACTGATCATCATGGATCACCTCGGACGACAGATCTTCAAAGAACAGATCCCCTTCCTGCTCGTACACATCCAGCCCCAGATAACCGATCTTGCCGCTTTTCAGCGCGGCGATCACGGCGGCGGTATCAATCAGCCCGCCCCGGCTGGTGTTGATCAGCATTACGCCATCGCGCATCTGCGCCAGACTGTCGGCATTGATCAGGTAATGGGTTTCCAGTGTCAGCGGGCAATGCAGGGAAATCACATCTGCTTCGGCATACAGCTGCTCCAGGGCAACCTGCGCAATACCCAGACTCGCCGCCTCGGCACTGGGGAACTTGTCATGACCCAGTACCCGCATCCCCATACCCTGCAGAATCCGTGCAGTGGCCAGACCGATGCGACCCAGACCCACAATACCTGCCGTGCGGCCATGAAAATTGAAACCCAGCAGGCCGTGCAGGGCAAAGTTGCCATCCCGCACCCGCTGGAAGGCACGGTGATATTTACGATTGAGAGTCAGCATCAGGCCGACACAATGCTCCGCCACCGACTCGGGTGAATAAGCAGGCACCCTGACAACACTGACGCCCAGACGCTCTGCCGCCAGCAAATCAACATTGTTGAAACCAGCGCAGCGCAGCGCGATCACCTGCAGCCCATGGGCCGCCAGATCAGTCAGCACAGCCTCGGTCAGCTGGTCATTGACGAACACACATACTGCCGCAAAGCCTCGCGCCAGTTCGCAGGTTTCTTCGTTCAGTCGCACTTTGAAAAACTGCAACTCATGCTGAAACCCCTGATTGGCACGGGTCAGGAATTCACGGTCATAGGGCTTGCTTCCAAACACGGCAACACGCATGGACTTTCCTTCTCTCGTCAAACAGTTAGCACCGCAACGACTACACTCAATAGCACCACAGAGTCGGCCATCCGGCAGTGGGAGTGGCACCGGCAAGCATAACCTATGCGACCTAGGTATAAGGTCAGCGATTTGCGACAGTGCACCACCTCCCCTAAGAATAGATAAGGATTTTTGATAAACGTCAGTATTTGTCGACGTTAACCACAACCGTTACCGCACTTATAAAAATAATAGCCATAACGCTACCGGACCGGATGCACACCGTGCCCGGCTCGGTAACACGGGTACAGCCAGGGGGTTAACCATGAAAGCGATTCAAATCCATGCCTTTGGTGGCGCGGACGTACTGCAGATCGATGAACTGCCCAGTCCGCTGCTGGAAGCCGATCACGTCATCGTCCGCAGCCAGGCGGCGGGAGTTAACCCGATTGACTGGAAAACCCGCGAAGGCGGTGGCGTAGCCAGCCTGTCTAACGGCTTACCGCTGATTCTGGGGTGGGAAATGGCTGGCGTGGTGGAATCGGCCTCCTCGGAGGTGACCATTTTCCAGCCCGGTGATGAAGTGATGGGCCTGCTCAACTTCCCGCAGCCCGGCCGCTGCTATGCCGAAGAAGTCTCCGCCAATGCCGCCCATCTGGTGCACAAGCCCGACAACATCAGCTTTGCCGAAGCCGCAGCACTGCCACTGGCCGGTCTGACCGCGTGGCAAGCACTGCATGACTATGCTCACCTGCGCGCCGGTCAACGTGTGCTGATTCTGGCTGCCGCAGGGGGAGTAGGCCATCTGGCCGTGCAGTTTGCCAAACAGGCCGGTGCCGAGGTTATCGCCGTCGCGTCGGAACGCAATCACGACTATCTGCGCCAGCTGGGTGCCGATGCCTGTATTGATTACTGGAAAGTGGAACTGAAAGACGCCGTTCGTGATGTTGATATCGTACTGGATGGCGTAGGTGGCAGCAGTGGCGTCAAAGCCCTGGCGGTGCTCAAACACGATGGTGTACTGGTTACCCTGCCGTCAAAAACCGCAGAAGAAGTGGTAGAGGCGGCCTCCCAGCACGGCTATCGTGCTACCGGCATGCGCGTATTCCCTTCGGCTGACCAGTTGCAGGAAATTGCTGATCTGGTGGAGGCTGGCAAGGTCAGGGTGGAAGTCTCCACCACCTTCCCGTTCCAGCAGGTCAGAGAAGCGCATCAGCTCAGCGCCAGTGGCCGGGTGCGTGGCAAGATCGTCCTCACCTTCTGATCGTGCTTCGCTCATCGCCGCCGCGCCTCTGCCGTAGCGGCGATGACAGACTCAGATGGCCGCCGGGCGCACCCCTCGGGCGTGATCCAGCACGTCCAGCCAGCTGTCGATGGGTTGCGGTCTGCCGTAGAAATAACCCTGATAGTAATGACAGCCGTGCTGCCGCAGGAACTCAGCCTGTTCGGCGTTCTCCACACCTTCCGCCACCACGGACAGATTGAGATGGCGCGCCATGGCCAGAATCAGCACGACCAGCGAGGCATCACTGGTGTCGCCGGGCAGGTCACGGACAAAATCGCGGTCAATCTTCAGCTCATCAATGGGCAGGCGCTTGAGATACACCAGTGACGAATAACCGGTGCCAAAGTCATCAATGGACAACCGTACCCCCAGTTGCTGCAACGACTGCATCTTCAGCGCCACCTGCTCAACGTCGGCAATCAGCAGGCTTTCTGTCACCTCCAGGGTCAAACGACTGGCGCCAATTTCATGATCACGCAGCAGGCTGCCGATGCGGTCAAGGAATTCAGGATGGAGGAACTGCCGCACGCTGACATTGACCGAGCAGTGCAGCCGCGGATGCTGCGCCATCAGATGGCAGGTATGGTTCAGCACCCAGTCGCCCAGCTCGGCGATCAGACCGTTCTCTTCCGCTACCGGGATAAACTCACCAGGCAGGACCAGCCCACGCTGGGGATGCTTCCAGCGCACCAGGGTTTCAAAGCTACAAATCTGCCCGTTGCCATCCACCTGCGGCTGCAGATACAGCACAAACTCATCCTTACGCAGCGCGTGACGCAGCTCTTCCCCCACAGTGAAGCGATGCTCAATGCGCTCCCGCAGTGCCGGTTCGTACCAGCTGCAGGTGCCCCGCCCGGCGTCCTTGGCCTGATACATGGCCATATCAGCACACTTGAGCAGATCGGCATGCACTTTCCATGTGTCACCAAACAGCACCGCGCCAACGCTACACCCCAGCTTCACTTCACGGGCATGCAGCGACACAGGCATGGCCATATGGCGTTGCAACTCCGCAATACGCTGATCCGCATCGGCGCGGGCAATCGCCTCATCACTGCTCAGCTGCGTCATCACCAGTACAAACTCATCGCCACCGAGGCGCGCCAGAATATCCCCCTCGCGGGCATGACGACGCAGCCGACCAGCCATGATCTGCAGCAACTCATCACCGGTCGCATGGCCGAAGACATCATTGATGGTCTTGAAGTAATCCAGATCGATAAACAGCAGCACCCCATGCAGACCGGACACACCCAGCTGCTGAATCACCTCCGGCAGGCGCTGATTGAGCTGGATACGGTTGGGTAACTGCGTCAGGGAGTCGTAGAAGGCCAGATTCTCGATGCGTGCCTCGGCCTGTTTGCGCGCGGTGATATCACGACTGATGCCCAGCAGACCGACCAGCTTGCCAGAGGCGTCGTGCAGCGGTGCCTTGAGCGTATCCAGCAGCACCTGGCGGCCATCGGGGTAACGCACCTCTTCTTCATTGGAGCTTGGCATGCCTGATTGCATCATGCGTTCGTCATAGCTGCGGAACATGGCAGCCAGCTCCGCACCGAACATGTCTGCATCGGTGCTGCCGACAATGCGGTCACGGTCACGGCCAACAAAGTGGGTAAACGCCAGATTACAGCCAAGATAGACCCCTTGCGGGTCCTTGAAGAACACCAGATCCGGGATGGAGTCCAGCAGGCCACTGAGCAGGATGGTTTGCCGTGTCAGCTCCTTCTCGGCATGCCGACGGCGACGCACATTGACCATCAGCCACAGCATCACCACCAGAGTGACGGCCAGCGCGGCCATCAGCATACGGGTATAACGCACCTGGGTTTGCAGCAGTTCGCTGTTGCGCGCCTCCACCATTGACTCCAGCTTGCCGGTGTAGCTCAGCAGCTGGTCACGGGCCAGTGGCTGCCCGGTGACATCAATCAGCACTGAAAACAACGCTTTGCCGCCGTCCTTGATCTGTACAGGCCAGGAGTTGACCTGCATGGTGCGAATATCACCGTTAGCCAGTCGGTGGGGGAAGACGAAGTAGTTACGCTTTTCCTTCAGCGCGCGCTGGCGCTCGGCGGCTACCTCGGCAGGATCAAGACTGTTGATCTGATCAATGCTCATGCGTGCCAGCTGTTCGCCGCTGTAACCATAGAAATGAATGGCGGCCGGGTTGGCAGCAAGAATACGACCAGACTCAGGATCGATCAGCATCATCGGTGTCCCGCTTTGCTGCAGCAGATCTCCCGGCAAAGCGGTGATGCTCTGCACGGGCATCTCCGCCCCGGCACGCCCTGTCAGGCTCAGCCAGACAAGGACCAACAACACCCCTCTTATCCACCCCATGCGGAAAGACCCTGAATGTCAGTGCCACCCGCGCGGTTGATTTCCCTGCGTCAGACGGTGACTTTATTCATTTTGCTGCCAGAATACGTCCCGACTCTGGCCAGCGTGTCCAGACTCCTTGAATAGTAGAGGATGCTGAGGCAATTGCGGCTGATGCCAGTGCATAAAAGGTCAAGATGACGTGAATAGTCAGTTAAATGACAGAACAAGAGACCCGTGCCCGCAGCCTGTGCACAGGGTCCACAAGCCGTTGCACGCCACACCGGACCATGACGGAGATGGCACTGCCCCCAGACCGGAGACATCATGCCGTCGCTGATCATTGGACTGGCCAGTGCCAGCCTGATTGTACTGAACACCCTGATCGGTATCGTACCGATGCTGATCCTGGCCCTGCTCAAAGCCCTGCTGCCGGTACCCGCCCTGCGTCGGCGTTGTGGTACCGGCGTACGCTGGATAGCCCGCTGCTGGGCACTAGCCAATCGGCGGATATTGCACGCGCTGACCGGCACCGAGTGGGATATTCGGGGCCGTGAGCACATCCTGTCGCAACGCTCGACCCTGATTATCTGTAACCATCAGAGCTGGGTGGATATACCTGCGCTGATGGAACTGATGCTGGAAAAGGCACCGTTCTTTACTTTCTTCCTAAAGCGCGAACTGTTCTGGGTGCCTCTGCTAGGGCTGGCATGGTGGGCACTGGATTACCCCTTCATGCGCCGCTACAGCCGTGCTGAACTGGAGCGACGCCCGCAACTGCGTGGCAAAGACCTGGAGATTACCCGTATCGCCTGTGACAAACTGCAGGACCGCAAGGTCACCCTGATCAATTACGTGGAAGGCACGCGCTTTACTCAGCGCAAACACGATCAGCAGCAGTCTCCGTTCAGCCATCTGCTAAAACCAAGAGCGGGAGGCGTGGCCTTTGTGCTGTCAGCCATGCACCAGCAGATCGATACCGTGCTGGACGTCACCATTGTCTATGCTGATGGCAGCGTACCCAGTTTCTGGCATCTGCTGTCCGGGCAGATTCGTCGGGTGGTGATGGAGGTCCGCGCCATTCCGGTGCCGGAGGCGCTGCGGGAAGGGGATTATCAACAGGATGAACAGTTCCGTGCAGCCTTTCAGGACTGGATCAACAGCCTGTGGCAACACAAGGATCAGCGCATCACCGCCCTCAGGCAACAGGCGCAGGGCTGATTCTGCTGGTTAACAACGGGCTCTGAGATCAGCGGCGGCGGGAATACAACCCCATCAGACACAGCACAAACCCCGCCAGTGCTGCTAGCATCGACAGGTTGACCAGCAGTGGATAGCGCTCAGCGAAAGGTATAAAGGGCATCGTGACAGCAAAGGTGCATTCATGCAGCCGGTAGTCATACTGCCCACCTTGCAGGATGCATTCGTTGACGCTGCCGAACTCGTGCCAGTACACCCCCATCAACAGCAGTAATGGTGCTATCAGCAACACCAAACCCCAGCGCAACATCACCTTCCTGCCCCCTATCTGCAAAGCGCGGCAATGCTAGCACATCTTGCTGGAATGACGTTTTGCGATGACACCCCCAAAGACGCCAATCTGGTCGTCCGTTGATCTGCACAGATCAGTCGACATGACGGCCAGCGCTGGCAGCTGAACCGTTATAGCTAATTTTCTGACCGCCACTATAATCAGGCGGAAAAATTTCAACGCTATTTCCAAAGGGGCAGGCAGTTAGTTGAACCTGTTCCAGCTACCAATAAGAACTCAGCTCGCACCGCCGATGAAAAACCAATAATTAAGCGGTGCAGCGCCACTTTGATGAAAGATGTTGTACCTGCCAGTGCCCACTGCCCCCCGAAAGCCTACAGAACTCATTAGATGAATTGAGGTTGATTACTGTGCAAAGCATCATCAAGCATGTCTCCATCAACAAGAAACTGGCACTGCTGTTTGGCCTGATGACCCTGGTGGTGATCCTGATCGCCAGCTACAACCTGATCATGCTGCGTGGCCAGATCATGGCGGAGCGCCAGTTGCAGAATAAGGACATCGTCGAGCAGGCCAACAGCCTGATCGGCCATTACGCCGCGCTGGCCAGACAGGGCAAACTCAGCGAAGCCGACGCCCAGCAGCAGGCCATGGCCGCCGTGGGCGCCATGCGCTACGCGGGTAACAACTATGTTTTCATCATTTCTGAGCAGGGTACGTTCGTCATGCACCCGCTGCTGCCAAAACTGAATGGTCAGAATCTGGCACAGGTGAAAGATGCCGGCGGCGACCCCTTCCTGACCCGCATGATCACTGATGTGCGCCAGTCCGGTGAAGCGGTTGCGCAATATCAGTGGAGCAAGGACGGCCAGTCCGCAGCGGTGCCCAAGGTGGCTTATGCACAGCGGGCGCCAGCGTGGAGCTGGGTCGCGGCCACCGGTGTCTATCTGGATGATGTCGACAGCCTGTTCTGGCACGAGGCGCGCAAACTGATCGCCGTGCTGGTGGGGGCACTGCTGATCACCGTCTACCTCAGCCGGGAAATCAGCCGCAGCATCAGCCAGCCACTGCAGGGGGCGCTGGCCGTTATCGAGCAGATGGCCAAAGGCAACCTGACCAGCCGCCTGAACCATCAGTCCCGCGATGAGCTGGGTGTACTCAGTCAGCGTCTGGATCAGTCACTCGACAGCCTGCAGCAGCTGGTCAGGTCCATGCATGAACAGGCCAACAATCTGAATCAGCACAGTGCCGAGCTGTCTGCTACGGCAGAGCAGAGCCGCAAGGGTATCGAGCAGCAGAACAACGAGACCAATCAGCTGGTCACCGCCATGCAGGAAATGGCTGCCAGTTCGGTGGAAGTATCGCAGCACGCAGTCAACACGGCGCACACCACTCAGGAAGTCAGTGAGCGCGCACAGGCCGGGCACAAACTGGTGCAGGAAAATATCCAGCAGATCAGTTCTCTGGCACAGGCCATCGAAACCTCCGCAGATACCGTCACCATGCTGGAAAAACACGGCGAGGAAGTCGGCACCATCCTGCAGCAGATCACGGCCATCTCCGAACAGACCAATTTGCTCGCCCTGAATGCCGCTATCGAGGCAGCCCGTGCTGGCGAACAGGGCCGTGGCTTTGCCGTGGTGGCCGATGAAGTGCGCACCCTGGCCATGCGTACCCGCCAGTCCACCGAAGAGATTACCCAGCTCAACGAACGCTTGCGGCAAGCCTGTCAGGATGCCGTGCAGTCAATGCACCGTGGGCTACAGCAGGCCGAGAAAAGCGTCAGTCACACCGAAGAAACCGGTGCACATTTTGATGTCATCGTGGGCAAGATCGACGAAATTCGTGATATGAACGCCATGGTTGCTACTGCTGTCCAGCAGCAAAGCAACGTGGCTGAAGAGATGAGCCGCAATCTGGCCAATATCGCCACCATTGCTCATCAGACTGACAGTGGCTCTCACCATATCGCCCGGCAAAGCGGACTGGTGGCCAGCAGCGCCAGAGACATGCAGCAATGGACGGCACGCTTTAGCGTTTGAGGTGTGCTAATCGCCTGAAGTGCGCACGCAGGGGGTCTGGTCAGCCCGTTGTGGCCGACACCTGGCAACGCGTGTGCACGTTCTCAGCACAACGGGGCAGCGATCCGCTCTGCCCCGTCTTGCCTTATACCCGGTGGGTATTTCCCTTCCTGTCGCGTGCGGCTAACGGCCCGCGCTCTGAATAGTAGTGGTAACAGTGGCCATCAGTGGCCATGGTAACCGGAACCCGGTCCACCGCCGCCGCCCCAGTGGCCACCACCACCTCCACCGCCGCCACCATCATGCGGTCCCCATGGGAACCAGGGATAGCAGCCACCCAGTGTCAGGCCCTGCAACGCCACGGCAGACAACATCAACATCTTTTTCTTCACGATTCTCTCCTCGCACCATCTGACGCGGTGTGCGCGATGATGCCACAGCCGTCAACAGCATAGCGGCAGCGCTGTATAGAGAGTGTAAAGGGCAGCATGGGTGCGTAGCAGTGGTGGTATGGGCTGAAGCAGAGATTGCAGGTCGTGTCGGCCACGTAACAACAGATTAACGTGGCCGGCACAGACGCGCTGGAGAGACGCGCATGAGGGGAGTAACAGGCTTAATACACGTCGCGCAGATAGCGCTTTTCCATCCGCAACCTGAGCAGATAACGCCCGGCATCCGCCACGCTCATGCCGCCTTCCACCAGCACCTGACGTAGCGCCCGATCCACATCAGCGGCCATACGGGTCTTGTCACCACAGACGTAGAGACAAGCGCCATTTTCCAGCCAGGCGAACACCTCGGCAGCGTGTTGCAGCAACAGGTGCTGGACGTAGACAGACTCTGCCTGATCACGGGAGAAGGCCAGATCCAGACGGGTCAGCTCCTTGCGCAGCTGCCAGCGCAGCAGGTCCGCCTGATAAAGATAATGGCTGGCGCGATGACGCTCACCGAAGAACAGCCAGTTACGGCCACCGGCCTGCAGCTGTTCACGTTCATGCAGAAAGGCTCTGAAAGGCGCAATACCAGTACCCGGGCCAATCATGATGACATCGCGCTCAGGGTCTTCCGGCAGGCGGAATAATGGACTGGGCTGCAGGAACACCGGCACTTTGGACCCCAGCGGCAAGCTCGCCAGCCAACCCGAGGCGGTACCCTGCACGGTGGCGCCCTGCTTGCTGTAACTCAGGGTAGCGACAGTCAGATGTAACTCGTCAGGATGGCTCAGCGGGCTGGCACTCAGCGAATAGTAACGGGGCAGTAAACCGCTCTGTCGGGCCAGCAGCTGCAACGGATCAACCTGCCCTGACACCCGGCGCAATACCTCGGCCAGATCCGCCGTGAACTGGAACTGACACAGAGCCTGCACCTGACTGGGATGCAGCAGGGCCTGTAACCATTCGGCCCCGGTAACCTCAGCCAGCCACTGCAGCATGGTCTGGCCGGGCGTTGTCAGCTCGATATACCGGCTCAGCAACTCAGCAATGGGGCCATCATGGCCATCGGCACGGCGGCAGTATTCATTGCCCTGCAACCCCGCCGCCGCCAGCACTTCCTCGACCCGCTGACGGCTGTTGACCGGCATCACCCCGATACTGTCACCCGCCTGATAATGTATCCCGGCACCGCTGATATTCAGTACATAGTGGCGTACGTCTTTGTCAGCCGTAGCAGAGGTCAAACGGTGCTGATGCGTCAGCGTCGCCAGAAAAGGCTCTCGTGCACTGTAGGTCTTGCTGAAGGCCAGTAGCTTTTCCGGTACCGCCAGCCCAAGGCGTGGCAGCAAGCGGCTGAGCCACTGGTTATAGGTTGGCTGAAAGCTGGTATCGGCCTCGAACAGGGGCACCAGCACATGGGCACCCTGCTCCGCCAGCAGACGATAAAGATCACGACCGGCCTGACAGAAAGAATCGTAGGCACGATCTCCCAGCGCCAGCACCGCCATCTGTTTTTCCTGCACCTGCAGCCGTTTGGCTTTCAGTTCGCTGAGGAAATGCCCGCCGTTGGAGGGGATATCACCGGCGCCATAGGTGCTGCTGATCAGCAGCAGAATATCGGCGTGCGCCACCTGGGCTGCCAGATCGTCAAGACTCAGACAGGTAATGGAGAGCGTCTGGGAGGGTAGTTGCTGCTGGAACTGATCGTGCAGCAGTTGGGTCAGATGTCTGGCCAGCGTTTCGGCATTACCCGATTCGCTGGCATAACCGACCGCAATAGAGGGCGCTGCGGTCATGGGTGTTACTCGTCGTCAGAGATCCCGATGGCACTTACGCCTTCATTGACAGCCGCTGCACGCAGCTCGTCGATCCAGGCAGCATCCACCTTGGTGTGCTGCTTCAGCTCATCCAGCAACCAGGCAACGTATTCGTCCTGCTGCTGAGTCAGCTCATGGGTATTGATCAGACGTACCAGCTCTTCGTCGGACAGGTCATCATTGGGTGCCGTGAACTCGACAAAACCGGCGATGCATTCCTGGACTACCTGTGCCGAAGAGGCAGCATCGGCGGCTTCGCCACTTTCCAGTGCATTCAGCGCGGTATTCAGGGCGACACAGGAGTCCAGTGCGGCGTGAGCACCGTACATATCGAACTCACGCAGATCAGGAGTGACGCTGTCCAGCTCGTCCAGCAGCTCTTCCACATGGACCACGTTGCGACGGCCCGCCAGCTTGTCCCAGGTCTTGTCCAGTGCGTTGCGCAGCACCGCTGCATCACCGAATTCGGCGACCCGCGCAAACAGGGCATAGTTGGGGAAAAGGCGTTCTGCCATGGAGACCGCGAACAGGGCGCGCTGCCACTCTGGGCGCTGTTCCAGTAATTGTTCGAGATCATCAAGCTGATACATTGAAGAGGTACTCCGGCGGGTATTCATTGGACGGGCATTTTACCCCAGTAGCCGATCACGGGTACAGGCTGAATGATCAGAGAATGAGCAGAAATCGTGCCGGACCGGTACCGATCAGGCGCTTTTCTGCCTTCTTGCCCCGCACTGCAAAAGCACACTGAATCCACACGGTGGAGACTGGGATCACAGTGCTAGCATGCCCTCATTCTTCATCACGCAGGAATGGACCATGCGCACACTGATCAGTAGCCTCGCCCTTGCCTTCTTGGCCTTTATCCTGTGGATCATCTATCAGGCCGACACCGGCGCCAGCAACCTCTTTCTCGACTTTGTCCGCCGTACACCCTACGCCGACAAGGTCGGCCATCTGGGCCTGTTTGGCCTGCTCACCCTGCTGGTCAATCTGGCCAGCGCCTGCCGCGGAATACGCTGGCAGCGCCTGACCTTACCCTACGGCACGCTGGCGGTACTGAGCTTCGTGCTGCTGGAAGAACTGAGCCAATACTTCTTCCCTTCCCGCACCCTGGATGGCAAGGATCTGCTGGCCGATGCACTGGGCATTGCAGCCTTCACCTGGCTGAGCCTAGTGCTGCACCGACAGCTGACGGGAAGGCGGGTGCAAGCCTGACCCACCGGTAATGTGCCCGGCCGCTACCATTGGCTGGCAGCGTTTTGCTGTTCAGCCCTTGCGTTCAATCCTGTTGCCCGGCGCCACTACCCAGCAGCGTGGATGGGCGTCGAACCCGACCTTGGGGTAGTAGTCCTGTGCGGCGGGAGCGGCCAGCAGAATCAACGTGCACTTTGGCCCCAGCTGCTGACGGGTCAGCTCCATCAGTTCGATGCCGATGCCCTGATGCTGACAGGCCTTGTCGACCGCCAGATCAGACAGGTAGCAGCAGTAGTGGAAGTCAGTCACAGCGCGCGACACCCCTACTAGGGTTTCACCGTCCCAGGCGGTGATCAGCAGATCGGCATGATCAAGCATGCCCTGAATGGTGGTACGGTCATCCACCGGGCGGCGCTCGCCCAGACTGGAGCGGTTAAGCACATCAACAAACTGCTCAGCGGTCAGTGTGCGATCCAGATGGTAGTGCAGAGAAGAAGTGGACATAGCAGCCCCTTGTAGACAGCGTGAATGTGGAAGCAGTCAGGAAGACCAGCCGATACAAATGCCTGAAGCCATTGCTCAGGTCAATGCAGCTGCTGTATCCACGTTGCTACATGCTGGACAAAGGCAGCTTCCTGCCCACGGTAGCCGTGAGCTGACAACGAGTCGCAATCGGCGCTGTCGCCTGCACCACCATCGATATATATCAGCCTGGTCTGCGCCAGCGGCATCCGAGCAGGTATCTGTGCCGCGCCTCTGGCCGGAGTGACCGGGCACTGATCATCATGGTTGGCCACAATCAGGGTGGGCAGTGCCACCTGCTGCAGGCCTGCATCAAATACCGTCTCGTGACTGCCACCCGACACCGTAACAGGCTCGCTGAGTACCACGCCGTGCAGGCGTGCAGTCAGATGGGCAGCGCCATTGACGGCTGCGATCGAGCCCTGACTGGTCCCCAGCAGAATCACCGGTGCAGCAGTCTGACCTGCTATACGGTCCAGCCAGCGGTTGAGGTACGCCAGATAGGCAGAGGAGGATCGCTGACCGCGCAGGCTATGGCGATCAGGTGCATCGGGCAGCAGAACGGCATAGCCACGCGCAAGCCAGTCACGACGGGTGCGCACCAGCACATTAGCGCGGTGAGCCAGATGACCATCCGCTGTCAGCCCCAGCTGTCCGGTACCGCCGATCAGCATCAGCAGGACCGCACGCGGATGAGCAGGGCTTAAATACAGGGCACGCGCGGTGCTGCCCGGCAGGGTCAACACCTCAGTGGTATAAGCCGGTCCCGTTAGCGGGGCAGCATGGCCTGCGGCGGCCATCGCAATAAGCAGCAGCGCCAGCAACGTGCCGTACCCCCTTTGTTTTCCCAGCCCCATAGTTTGCCCCGCTTGCAGGTCACGACTGGGCTTTGACACTCCCGCGCTGACGCAGTTCCGAGCTTTTTCCCGCCTTGAGAATCTGCCCGGGCAGATCGTGACCGAGCAAGGTGGGCAGCTCACGGCCGATCGCCAGCAGTGCATCCAGATCAACGCCGGTGGCGATACCGCAGCCTTCCAGCATATGCACCGTATCCTCGGTGCTGATATTACCGCTGGCGCCCGGTGCATAGGGGCAACCGCCAATGCCGCCCAGCGAGGCATCAAACGAGCGCGCGCCAGCCTCCACAGCGGCCAGCACATTGGCCAGCCCCATCCCGCGGGTATTGTGGAAATGCAGCGTCAGGGGCAGCTGCGGATAGGCTGGTCTGACCGCCGCGACGCGCTCATACACCTGCCGGGGGAAGGCCATGCCGGTGGTATCGGCCAGCGTGATGCTGTGCATGCCGAGCTCCAGATAGGCATCAATGGCCCAGCGTACCCGCTCATCACTCTGCCCGCCGCCAAACGGGCAGCCAAATGCGGTGGCCAGCGTGCCATTGACCTTCATCGGTGAGCCCTGCAGCAGGGACATCACGTCGGCAAACTGCGCCAGCGACTGGGCACAGGTCATACGCATATTGGCCAGATTGTGTTCTTCGCCAATCGACATCACCAGATTGATCTCATCCACCGAGCACTCCAGCGCCCGCTCCGCCCCACGCACATTGGGTACCAGCGCCACATAGGTGACGCCGGGATGACGAATGATCTCGGCCATCACTTCCGCCGCATCACGCAGATTGGGAATGGCTCTGGGTGACACAAAGGAGGTCACCTCGATCTTGGCCAGCCCGGTGCAGGACAGCTGATCGACCAGCGCGATCTTGGCCTCGGTCGGCACGAACAGCGCTTCACTCTGCAGCCCGTCGCGGGTCATCACTTCGTTGATGGCCAGTTGCGGCCGCTCACCGGCCGCCAGTGCTGAAAACAGACTCATGACCTTTCCCTCACACCACACCACGGGCTTTCAGGTCCGCCAGCCGGGCGGCGTCAATGCCGATGCTGGCCAGTACTTCTTCGGTATGCTGGCCCAGGGTCGGCCCCAGCCAGCGGGTCTGCCCCGGGGTGGCACTGAGCTTGGGTACGATGCCGGGAATATCCACCGCCTGCCCGTCTTCCAGCGTGTGGTGGCCGATCATCTCACGGGCTGCAAAATGCGGATCGCTGGCAATATCGGCGGCGTTGTAGATCTTGCCGCAGGGCACGTCGGCCTGCTGCAACGCGGCCAGTACCTGCTCCAGGCTGTGCTGACCGGTCCAGGCACCAATGGCATCATCCAGCTCGTCATTGTACCGGGCGCGGCCATCGTTCTTGGCCAGTCGCGGATCATCGGCCAGATCAGCACGACCAATGGCCTGCATCAGGCGTTTGAAGATGCTGTCGCCATTCCCGGCAATCACCACATAGCTGCCGTCGGCACAGAGATAAGTATTAGAAGGCGAAATGCCCGGCATGCTGGAACCACTGCGTTCGCGGATAAAGCCGGTCGCCGAGAACTCGGGAATCAGGCTTTCCATCACCCCGAACACCGCTTCATAAAGCGCCACGTCGATAAACTGACCCTTGCCGCCATTCACTTTCAGATGGTGCATGGCCATCATGGCGCCGATCACCCCGTACAGCGAAGCCAGGGTATCGCCGATGCTGACCCCGACCCGCACCGGTGGCCGGTCCGGGTAACCGGTGACATAACGCATCCCCGCCATGGACTCGGCGATGGCAGCAAAACCCGGCCGGTCCTTGTAGGGGCCACTCTGGCCGTAACCGGAAATCCGCACCATGATCAGGGCCGGATTGAGCGCCGACAGCTGCTCCCAGCCCAGCCCCCATTCTTCCAGACAGCCGGGGCGGAAGTTCTCGATAACGATATCGGCCTCCTGCACCAGATCACGGACGATCTGCTGACCTTCTGCCGACTTGAGATTGAGCGTGATGGATTTCTTGTTGCGGCTCTGGGAGTACCACCACAACGAGGTGTCCTTGTGCATTTTGCGCCAGGTACGCAGCGGATCGCCGCCCTTGGGCGACTCGATCTTGATCACTTCGGCACCAAACTGGGCCAGCACTGCAGCAGCATAAGGGCCTGCGATCAGGGTTCCCAGTTCGATGACCTTGACCCCCTGCAGGGGCAGCGGTTGGGTAGAATCGGTCAGCATGGAGGCCTCCCTTGCAACAGAAAATACGATGACGAAAATCCACAGCTAACGCGGAGACAGACCACGGAGATAAGAACCTGCTCACGATCCGGGCAGGATCCAGCGGGCAATGCCCACCAGACAGGGTTCAGGCCGTCAGTGGCCGGAATGGTCCGCCACAGGCCGCCAGCCGTGCAGTCTGCTCTCCACTACCGTAACCAGTCCGTCGAGAATCAGGGCGAAGATGGTCAGCACCAGAATCCCCGCCAGCACGGTGTTGATATCGAATACCCCTTCGGCCTGATGAATCAGATAGCCCATGCCGCGGGCTGAGCCCAGATACTCACCGACAACGGCGCCGACGAAGGCCATCCCCACCGAGGTATGCAGGCTGGAGAACACCCAGCTGGTGGCAGAAGGCAGGTAGACACTGCGGATCAGCTGCTTGCGTGAGGCGCCCAGCATACGCGCATTGGCGACCAGGGTCGGGCTGACTTCACGCACGCCCTGATAAACGTTGAAGAACACGATAAAGAACACCAGGGTGATCCCCAGCGCCACCTTGGACCAGATACCCAGGCCGAACCAGACGGCGAAGATTGGCGCCAGAATCACCCTTGGCATCGCATTCATGGCCTTGATGTAGGGGTCAGCCACGGCGGAGGCCAGATCATTCAGACCCAGCCACAGGCCGACGATCATGGCCAGTACGGCACCGATCACGAACGCCAGCAGGGTTTCCAGCAGGGTAATCCCCAGATGCATGTAGATGGCGGTGCCACTGAACCAGTCGAAGACCTGTTGCAGCACGGGGATCGGCTCACCGAAGAAGAAGCTGGGCAGAATACCGTAGTGCGTGGTGATCCCCCAGAACAGGAACAGTCCGATCAGCAACGCGAGCTGGTACAGACGAATCCTGGCTTTATAGCTGATGGCAGGCTGGGCCACGCCAGCTGCACCGGTCGATGCGGATGACGACATCGTTGTGCTCCTCAAACCCTGGTGCCCGACGGCCGACGCAGCGCGCGGCCCCGGTACGTTAATGGCGGCAGCCGGTCAGCCCTGCTGACTCTGCTGATACCCCTTCATTACCTCATCACGCATGGTGGCCCAGATCTGATGATGCAGATCGAGAAACTCCGGCGTCATGCGGATTTCAGCCACATCACGAGGGCGACTGAGGGTGATTTCAAACTCTGCCATGATGTGCGATGCCGGCCCGGCAGACAGCACCACCACCCGGTCAGACATGGCAATGGCTTCTTCCAGATCATGGGTGATAAACACCGCCGAGCGGCGATTGGCTGACCACAGTGCCAGCAGTTCGTTTTCCATCAGCTGACGGGTCTGTACATCCAGCGCGGAAAATGGCTCATCCATCAGAATGATCTTCGGGTTGAGGATCAGCATCTGCGCCATGGCCACCCGTTTGCGCATACCGCCGGACATCTGGTGCGGATAGCGGTCGGCAAAGCGCCCCAGCCCCACCCGGTCCAGCCACTGATGACCCAGATGCTTCATTTCTTCCGGCTCCGTGCCGCGAAACTGCAGCCCGGCCACCACGTTGTCGTAAGCGGTGCGCCATGGCATCAGCGCATCGGCCTGAAACATATAGCCAGCGTCACGGTTAATGCCCTGCAACGGCTGGCCAAACACTTCCACCGTACCTGATGTGGGCTGTAGCAGACCGGCAATACTGTTCAGAATGGTCGACTTACCACAGCCGGTCGGCCCGACGACGGAGACAAACTCGGCCTCGCCGACATCCAGACAGATATCCTTGACCGCGGTATAGGTACCGCCTTTGGGGGTATTAAACGAACAGGTGATACTTTTCAGCGATACCGCACTGTTGGCGGCACCCTGCTGGTTGCGCACCAGACTGAGATGATCTTTGACAACTGCAGGCATGTCAGGCTCCTGGCAGAACGGCACCAGCGCTATGACGGTATGGCGGGTTCTGCACTCACAACAAAACTCAGGAAGCAGGCACCCCACCTTTCATGGGGTGCGCGCAGAGATTACTTGACGGCCGACTGGGCGGCTTTGGCGAACTGGTCGTCGTAGGTCTTGCTCAGATCGATGGTGGCTTTCTGCACTTTTTCATCGAAGGCTTTGAGCACGGCCAGTACGTGTTCAGTCGCCTCTGCAGAGAACTCACCGGTTTTACTGTAGCTGCCAAGGTTCGCTTTCAATGCGGCGGTATAGAGCGCCTTGTCGCCACCGTAATAGGCTTCAGGCACGGTATTGACGATTTCTTCGGGCGTGGCGGATGCCATCCACTTCAGCGCATGGACAATGGCGTTGGCCAGTGCCTGTGAGGTGTGAGGGTTATCGTGCAGATAGCTGGCCTTGGTGTAGAGCACCGCGGCGTGGTAGTCACCACCATAAACTTCGTCGACACCGGCCTTGGTGCGGGTGTCATACATTACCTTGATGGCATCATCGGCTTCGAGTTTGGCAATCACCGGATCCAGGTTGGCCACGGCATCCACTTCACCGTGTTCCAGCGCAGCCACCGCACCGGCACCGGCACCCACGCCGATGGCGGAAATATCATCCGGGCTGAGGCCAGCCTTCACCAGCAGGGTTTTGACGTACATATGCGTCGAGGAGCCGGGTGCCGTCACGCCGATGTTCAGCCCCTTGAGATCCTTGGCGGAGGTAATCTTGTCCGCTTTGCTTTTGGCAACACCCAGTACGATACCCGGCGCATTGCCTTCCACCACGAAGGCCACAATATCCTGGCCCTTGGCCTGCATGCTGATGGTGTGCTCATAGGAGCCTGACACCACATCCGCACTGCCCCCTACCAGTGCCTGCAGGGCTTTGGAGCCACCGCTCAGATCACTGATTTCCACGTCCAGCCCCTCTTCTTTGAAGAAGCCTTTCTGCTCGGCAATAGTGAGTGGCAGGTAATAAAACAGGGTCTTACCGCCCACGGCGATGCTGACTTTGGTTTGTTCCAGATTGGATTCTGCCTGGGCGGGAGCGCCGAAAATCAGAGCGCAGGCCAGGCCGATAGAACCGGCGGCGTATGCGAATGCCTTCATGGGTGTCTCCACATTATTGTTATTGATTGGAGTAATTGAGTCGGAGGGAGGTTTCCTGCCCACATTTCCTCTGCCGTACCGTCCATCTGCCTGGACGATGACGTCAGCCCGATCTCATGGAAACAGGGCAAGAGCCCGCGG
Organism: Pokkaliibacter sp. MBI-7; assembly: GCF_029846635.1. NCBI lineage: Bacteria > Pseudomonadati > Pseudomonadota > Gammaproteobacteria > Oceanospirillales > Balneatrichaceae > Pokkaliibacter > Pokkaliibacter sp. MBI-7. Next base: position 2,224,537 of record NZ_JARVTG010000001.1, read on the forward strand.
TCCAAGAAAAGAGTGCTGCTCGATAACTCTTGAAGGCGGGCCAAAACATCATGCAATGGGACGCAGGGTGTGCAAAACAGTGATTGGCGAGGCTGCCATCGTCAATGGCGATGGCAGATCTGGCAAAAAAACGATCACTGTAGCAGGCGTACCTCACCCATTCCCGGCAGCTTGATCGCCCGCTGCTGCCAGTCGAGCCCGACCACCAGTCCCAGCACATTCAGCTCCAGCCCTTCCTGAGCGGCCAGCGTGGCGCCAAACAGTCCGCCCAGAGACAGCTGATAGCCACTTTTACTGGGTGTCGCTGCCAGCAGCTGCGGGCCCAGATAGTCTTTGCCCAGCGCATTGGACGGCAGTGCTACCTGCAGTTCAGGCACCCGGCGCAGCACCCAGGCCACAAAGGTATTGGAATTAGGCCCCGGCCAGGCACGGTACTCGTCGGCATAGGGGTAGCCTGGCAGCAACCGGTCGATCTCGGTGATGGCACGGGCTGCGGCCTCACCGCGCAGCTCGCCCAGCAACTGCGCCTGACTGCCAAACCAGGCACGGTCGGGCACATCATAGCGGTCAATCACTGTCGGCCGCCGCCAGCCGGTGACCTGTCGCACCCGATACTGGCTGGCGTTCGCCGCCTTGGTGGCAATCCAGCTGTGCACCGCAAAGGCACCACGCCAGTTATAGGCGCGGGCAGCGTAGACCTGCACCACCGCTTCCGGCGTGCGGGCAGGATCGGGCGCCAGCTGCGCCGAACTGCGGTCCGCGTTGCTCCAGGAGGTCTGCAGATCAATCTGGCCACTGAGCAGCAGGGCTGCCGGTCCTGCCAGTAACAGCAGCAAAAACAACAGGGGATAAAGCAGGTAACGTCGCATCCATGGCGCTCCGGTCATGTCAGGTTCATAGCTGCTTTATAGGGATGAAGGGCTGGCAGTTCCATATGGGCCAGAAACAACAAGCCACGGTCGGCCTTCTATCCGCAAAGGATAGGGGCACACCGTGGCGCCAGACTGATCTATGTTCTCAGACTGACTGTGCGCTATCAGGCCGCTTCCAGTGCCAGCAAGGCGCCGTTGCGAATCTCGTCCTGACTGTAGATGCCGGTATCGAGAATCCAGCCGGTTACCAGTGCCGCCGGTGTGACATCAAATGCCGGATTGAACACCTCGGTGTCTGCCGGTGCCCATTCCACGCTGCCGAAGCTGCCGCTGACGCCCTGCACTTCGGCACCATCACGCTGCTCAATCGGAATCTGCGTGCCATCGGCACAATCCACATCCACCGTGGTGTAGGGTGCTACCACGTAGAAAGGCACCTTATGGAAGTGTGCCAGCACCGCCAGACTGTAGGTGCCGACCTTGTTGGCGAAATCGCCGTTGCGGGCGATGCGATCTGCGCCGACCAGCACCGCATCGACCTTGCCATCGCGCAGCAGAATACCCGCCATGTTGTCACACTGCAGGGTGTGGCTGATGCCATATTTGGCCAGCTCCCAGGTCGTCAGGCGGCCGCCCTGCAGCAGCGGACGGGTTTCATCCACCCAGACATGGGGTGCCTTGCCCTGCTCCGCCAGCTTATAAATGACACCCAGTGCCGTACCGGCACCGGCAGTGGCCAGCCGGCCGGTGTTGCAATGGGTCAGCAGGCGCTGCCCTGAACCAAATAACGCCGCACCGTTCTCGGCGATGCGGTTACAGAGTTTGATATCTTCCTCGAAGATGGCTTCGGCCGTGCGCACCAGCGCCACGCGGTCGTTCTGTTTCAATGAGGTCAGCATGCGGTCCATGCAGTGCATCAGATTCACTGCCGTCGGCCGGGCTGCGCGCAGTGTCAGCGCGCCCTGCTCGAGCTGCTCGCGGTCAGCCCCCTGCTCGGCCAGATGGGCCAGCAGCAGACTGGCACCGACACCGATCAGCGGTGCACCGCGAATCTGCAGGGCTTTAATCATCGCCACCATGGCATCCACCGAATCACACGGCAGCCAGTTTTCCTGATGAGGCAAGGCGTGCTGGTCGAGTACCCACAAGCGACCCTGCTCATACTTCACGCTGGTAGCCAGCAAATCTTTCATAGGCACATGTCCTCGTCATCGTCCTGAAGAAGTCGGCATGCCCAGGTGAGGCACCATGGGCGCACGGACGGTAGGGGATTAACCATAGCAGAAGCCCGCACGCTGCCCAATGTCGACCTTGGATAAACAAATGAACGTTAATCAGTCGCCAATACCGATTGCAGAGGGTAAGCTCTTCGTTCGCTGTGAAGAGCGTATATCTTCTAATAAGCCCTGACGCTTATAACCAAAAACCGATAACGACATAACGAAAAGGCAATACCATGGCAGTGTATAAGACCTTTCAGCCCCAGGATGCCCTGGCCTATGCCGTGGCGCATACCTCCCTGTTTGAAGGCCTCGACCCGACTACCCTGAGTTGCAGCGAAATTGGTGATGGCAACCTGAATCTGGTGTTCAAGGTCAGCCACCCCGGTGGCGCCAGTGCCATCGTCAAGCAGGCTCTGCCCTACGCCCGCTGCGTCGGCGAATCCTGGCCACTGACGCTGGACCGCGCCCGCATCGAGGCCGAAGCCATGCTGATCGAGAGTGAGTTGTGCCCTGCGCTGGTGCCGACCATCTATCACTATGATGCCGGGATGGCGGTGACCATCATGGAAGACCTGTCCGATCACGTCATCCTGCGTCAGGCCATGGTTGCCGGTGAGCACTTCCCCCGACTGATCGACGATATGGCCCGCTTTCTGGCCGACACCCTGTTCTTCACTTCTGATCTGTATCTGGATCAGCAGCAGAAAAAGGCCCGGGTGGCGCAGTTCATCAACCCTGAGCTGTGCAAGATCACCGAAGACCTGTTCTTTCTTGACCCCTACTGCGACCACGAACGCAACAACGTCTACCCCGGCTTTGAAACACGGGCGGCAGCGCTCTGGCACAACGAGGCGCTGAAGGGGGAAGTGGCTGAGCTGAAATTCCGCTTCCTCACCGAAGCGCAGGCACTGCTGCACGGTGACGTCCATGCCGGCTCCATCTTTGTGCGTCAGGACAGCACCAAGGTGATTGATGCCGAGTTTGCCTACTACGGCCCGATGGGCTTCGACATTGGCTCCTTCATCGGCAACATGCTGCTCAATTTCTGTGGTCAGTGGGGGTTGATGGCAGCCGAAGAGCAGCGCAATGCCTACCGCAGCGGGCTGCTGGAAAGTATTGATCAGCTGTGGAGCGGTTTTGCCGAACGCTTCAGCGAGCATCTCAGCCAGTCGACCCGCGACCCCAGCCTCAACACTTTGCGCTGGCAGTCACGCCTGCTGCGCGCCATCTGGCAGGACACCCTGGGTTATGCCGGTTGTGAACTGATCCGCCGTACAGTGGGCCTGGCGCACGTCAAGGATCTGGACAGCATTACTGATGAACAGCGGCGCCTGCAGGCCGCCGAGCAGGCACTGATCCTGGGTGAAGCGCTGGTACTGCAGCGCCACGAACTGGACAACATGGCCGATGTGCTGGCCATGCTGGTCGACAAGGTCAGGTATTGACCTGCAACAGGGGTGCCGTTGTGGCGCCCCTGTGCTCTCCCTCAGCCACTCAGAGCACTGAACTGTCCGGTCAGCCACCACCACAGATAATCCAGCGGTATCAGCACCAGCAGACTGATCACTGTCAGCGGCACCGTAATCTTCAGCAGCTCGCGCAGCGGCTCCTTGCACAGCTGCATGCCCACAATCAGCGGCCCCGACTGATAGGGAAAGAGGATGGTGGAAAACCCCACCACCTGCGTCATCAGCACCATGGGCACCGTCCAGCCACTGTGCTGTGCCAGCTCCCCCGCCATCGGTGTCAGTACCGCAGGCACCCCGGGCAACGTGGCGATCAGCCCGGTAACAAAGGCCAGTCCGCTCAGGGACAGGAAGTTCTGCAGATCCGCCCCCGGCCGTAACGGCAGCCAGTCAATCATGGCTCCGGCAATGGCCGAGCCCAGCCCCGAACTGTTGACCAGCGCTCCCAGCGCCAGCACCCCGGCGACAAACAGCAGCATGCTGATGTTCATCTGCTGTTGCAGCTCCTTGTCGCTGACCATACCGATCTTTGGCATCAGCAACAGACAGGCGGCCGCCAGCCCGACCCAGGCCGGATTGATGCCATGCAGGCTGTCGGTCAGCCAGAACCCCAGCGCCACCAGCAAGATCAGGCTCAGGCGTCGCTGCAATGCCGGATCATGGCTGGCCGTAGCGGATACAGCTGACGTCTGCGCGACCACCTGCGCCGGATAGCGCCAGAGAATCAGGGCCGCAATCACCGCCGCCTTAAGCAGGCCCAGCACCGGGAAATGCAGCCACAGGTAGTCGGTATAGCTGATGTGCACGCCATAGATAGTTTCAGCCGTGCCGCTCAGCACCATATTGGGAATGTTGGACGGCAGGATGGTAAAGGTCGGTACGTGGCAGCCAAAGGCCACTGCCAGAGCAACGCCAATCCGCCCCTGCGACCCCGGGGCAAAGCCACATCGCTCCGCCAGTGCCATGGCAATCGGCACCATCATCACGGCTCGCCCCATAGAGGATGGCATGACAAACCCCAGCAGGGTGCCGCACAGCATCAGGCCACAGATCAGCCAGGTATAACTGTGCGCCAGATGCCGCCCGAGGAGGGCCGCCATCCGGTCACCCAGACCAGTAGAGCGAATGGCCATGCCAATCACCAGTCCGGCGAAAATCAGCCAGAATGCCGCCGAAGCAAAACCGCTGAAGACACTGACGGGCGTAGCTACCTGCAGCAGGATGGCGGCGAGAAAGAACAGCAGACTGGTGAGGTATTGCGGCAAGGCGCTGCTTGCCCAAAGGGTCAGGGTGACCAGCACGATGGCCAGCGTACGGGACTGCAGCAGATTCAGCATCGGCGGCGGGAACAGCAGCAAAGCGGCGGCGGCGAGCAGAATGAGGGCAAGAAACAGGCGGCTGAACATGGAAACCGTCCTTGGACTGAGCGAAGTGAAGTCAGGAGCAGAAGTCTAGCACTATCACCACAGCAGACTGTGCAACAGCCACTACGGCCCGCGCAACGATCCGGACAGGCAAGCGACACTGCAGAAAGCAAAAAACCGGAGTAAGGTCATCACTCCGGTTCTTTTTTAGTCAGCCTGCAGCCTGTGTCAGATACTGACGAAACCCGGCTCGATCTTCAGCTCCAGCGGATAGCCGCCCAGCTGTTCCGGACTGTAATGGCGGCGCAGCAGGTCACTGACCTTGGCCGTGTCATCGGCACTGACGAAACGCTCGATAAACTGCACCTTCTGCAGCTCGGCGTCCCAGCGGCTCAGCTGCACGCGGTTGACCAGCGGCCCGGCAGGCACATTGCTGCCACCCGGCAGCAGAGGCAACCAGCGGCAGGGCTGTGGATTTTCCACCTGGAAGCCGTGCTTGTGATACATCATGAACTGCCACAGCTGGAATACATCATCCTGAACGTAGCGCTGGCTGCGCTCACCGAACAGGTTCAGCACACTGCATTCGATCAGGGCTTGGCCCACTGGCGTCGACATTGACTGTTTCTCCCTCGCACTGTTGTTAACCACTCCAGCCCGCTGGCCAGGGAGTCTATGTTGTCATTCTTCAGGACCTGTCCTGGGCGGCCCGAACCGGCACAGCCATGCTCCAGGCGGTAACATGGGCTACAGGATAATGCATCAAGACACAAAGACAACGAACACCACTGCATTTCTGGTCAGCAAACTCTAAATTTCCAGACAAAACTGAAACGTGTCCACCGCCTGCATATCAGGTTTCCTTATAGGCAATAAAAAGGCACAATAGCCGGCTTCCGAACAGGCCAGAAAATGAACCGGTTTTCGCAGTTGGCCACAGAGTATGGACAACAGTGCCAAACGGTCGGCAGGGATAGCCGGACTCGACAGGCACCTCCTTAAGCACCAGAAGAATGAGCATGTCTGATAAACCCGTTATTCATGTCCGTGCCCGCAGCAAAGCCGGTAAGGCCCTGCGTCGCCAGAGCATCCTGCAGGCAGCTGAAGGCCTGTTCGCCCAGGATCCCACCGTACTGCCCACCATCGCCGAAATCAGTAATGACTGCGGGCTGGCCAAAGGCACTATCTACATCTACTTCCCGTCCAAAGAAGCGATCTTTCTGGCGCTGCTGGAAGAGGCACTGGGCAAGTGGACACAACGTCTGTGTGAGGTAGCCAATGAAACCGGTTCGCCACAGGCCGTGGTCGACGCCCTCTGTGATCATCTGGCCACCCACCCACGTCTGATGCAGCTGGCCTGCCTCAGTACCGGTGTGCTGGAACCCAACGTCACCACCGAAATCCTGTTTGCCTTCAAACACTCCATCTCCGACAACCTGCACCGTACCGCACAGCAGCTGATTCCGATGTTCAACGATGGTCGTCGTGAGAACGCGGTCGTGCAGATGCTGCTACAAACCTATGCCCTGCTGATCGGCCTGTGGCAACTGTCGCACCCGACTCACTGCGCGCGCGGCATGAGTTCGCCAGAGCTTGAGCGTCTGCAGCCCGCGTTCGTACCCACTGCTCATGCAGCCCTGCAGCGCCTGTGGCAAATCAGCTGAGCCTGCTGAAATCAGCGCGCACGTCCCGCTACGGCGCGCTGTAATCCTTCCCTGCTGCCGCTTTCTGACACCCGCCTCTGTCACAATTGCTAACCCTGAGACGGCTTTACTCGCCTTGCCGTGCAACGCAGAATCGAAGCCACCTCTGCCGATGGCCTGTGCCGTTGGCTTGCATCGCAAGGAATGACTATGGCCACCACCCCCACTGCCCCCTCCTGGCGCCAGGCACTGGACCAGCAAAGCCTGACCACGGCCATTCTGACCTGGGCGGCTTTTGCCTGGCTGACCTCGCCCAAGTCGGGCCTGCTGTTGTTACTGGTGATTTTTGTCCACGAACTGGGACACATGCTGATGCTGTGGAAAATGACCGGGCTGGTGGCCAAGATTCGCTTTATCCCCTTTTTTGGTGGCGTCACCGTGCATCGTGGCGGCGCCCTGACCCCTTTCCAGCGCGGCTGGTTCGCCATTGGCGGCCCGGGGCTGGGCACCCTGTTTGCCATTGCCTGCGCTCTGCTGTTTCAGCTGACAGGCTGGCGTGAAGCCTGGTATCTGGCGGTCATCGGCCTGTTCCTCAATGCCCTCAATCTGATCCCGCTGCCACCACTGGATGGCGGCCAGATCACCGAACTGCTCAATCGCAAACTATGGGCACTGGGCGCCTTGCTGGCACTGGCTGCCCTGTACTTTTTCCACAGCACCTGGACGCTGGTGATTATCGGCCTGCTGCTCTGGCAGGCCTGGCAGTACTACCAGCGCGGAGAACCCAACGCCTGTGAACGCTGCCATACCCCGTATCAGCCCGTCGTCAGCGAGGAGGCCAGTGCAACCGCTCATGCACCACTGACTCCGCCCGACTATTGTGCCCGCTGCGGCTTTCCGCAGGTGGCCAGCGCGTCGGCAAAGCGCAGCCTGTGGAGTGGTTATCTGGGGGTCATCGGCCTGTTGCTATGTCTGGCCTACTGGCTCTTTATCGGTCGTCACTGAGCATGACCCTGCTGCCCAATCTCGGCCCCAAATCCGCGGCTCTGCTGGCCGCCATCGGCATCACGCAGGCAGAACAAATTGCCGGGCTGGGTGCGGTGGGCGTTTATTACCGGCTTGAGCAGGCTGGCATGAAGGTCAGCCTTAACCTGCTGTGGGCTATGGCGGCCGGGCTGCAACAGCGCCACTGGACGGCACTGACAGCCAGCGAAAAGGCACGACTGCTCATGGAGCTGGAGGAGTGGCGGGAATGGCAGCGCATGAGTCATACCGCAGCGGAAAGCGGCGACGCCTGAGTCTGCTCTGATAAATGACCGATCTCGCCCCATGGCGGGACCGGTCGTAAAGGCACTGAGCGACGGCGAAACCGGCTCAGTGGGTGAATGCTTTGCTATAGCTCATGCAGGGATAGAGCACTGCCGGGTTATAGCGCCTGCAGTTTGGCCATCGACAGGATCAGCCACTTGCTGCCGACATCATCGAAATTCACTTCCACTCGCGCCTTCGGGCCCTGTCCCTCGAAATTGGTCAGAATGCCTTCGCCAAAGGTGCTGTGGATAACGCGCTGGCCAAGATAGAACTCGGTCGCCGGTACTTCAGCCTCAGCAAAGCTTGGTGACGTCGGGCGCTGGAACGACAGCGGGCGGCGGATGCTGGCCCCCAGCCGTACTTCTTCCAGCAGCTGTTCGGGGATTTCACGCAGGAAGCGGGAATGAGTGCGGCGCTCTTCCTGACCATAGAAACGGCGTGACTCGGCCCAGGTCATAAACAGCTTCTGCCGCGCCCGGGTGATACCGACATAGCAGAGACGGCGCTCTTCCTCGAGGCCCTGCGGGTCTTCCATCGACATGGAATGAGGGAACAGGCTCTCTTCCAGCCCGGCCATGAATACCAGCGGGAACTCCAGCCCCTTGGCCGAGTGCAGGGTCATCAGCTGCACGCAATCGCTGAACTCCGCCGCCTGGGCATCGCCGGCATCCAGCGCTGCCTGATCGATAAAGGCGGCCAGCACATCGGTCAGCCCGGCCTCCTCATCTTCCTCATCCGGCGACCAGCTCTGCTCGAACTGCCGCGCCGCGTTGACCAGCTCCTGCAAGTTCTCCGCGCGCGCCTCGCCCTTGTCCTTGTCTTTCTCGTGATGCTCAACCAGCCCGCTGTGCTGCAGCATCAGGGCGATGGTGTCAGCCATGGCCAGATTTTCACTGTCACGCTGCAGCTGATTGATCAGCTCGATAAAGGGCAACAGCGCACCGGCGGCGCGGCCACTGAGCAGACGGCGCTCGATGGCCTCCACTGACGCCTGCCATAACGACACCTGCTGCTGGCGCGCATAATCACGCACGGTTTCCAGCGTCTTGCTGCCAATACCACGGGTCGGCACATTGATGACCCGCTCCATCGCCGCATCGTCATGACGGTTCTGCATCAGTCGCAGATAGGCCAGCGCATTGCGGATTTCCAGACGGTCATAGAAGCGCTGGCCACCGTAGATACGATAGGGCACGCCAGCACGCACCAGCGCTTCCTCCAGTACCCGGGACTGGGCGTTGGAGCGGTACAGTATCGCCACTTCCTGTCGCATACCGCCCTGATCAGCCCACTTTTCCGCCTGTTCGACGATAAAGCGTGCTTCTTCCTGTTCGTTAAACGCACTGTAGACGGCAATCTTTTCGCCTTCGCCGCTGTCGGTCCACAGCTGCTTGCCCATCCGCCCCTGATTGTTGGCAATCAGCGCGTTGGCCGCCTGCAGAATGGTATCGGTGGAGCGGTAGTTCTGCTCCAGCCGGATAATCTCGGTGCCGGGGAAGTCGCTGGTGAAGTTCTGGATATTCTCGATACGAGCACCACGCCAGCCGTAGATGGACTGGTCATCATCACCCACCGCCATCACCGGCATGCGGTCACCGGCCAGCATCCGCAGCCAGGCGTACTGGATCTTGTTGGTGTCCTGAAACTCGTCCACCAGCAGGGCCTGAAAACGCTGCTGATAATGGCGCAGTAACACCGGCTGGTTCAGCCACAGCTCATGGGAGCGCAGCAGCAATTCGCCGAAGTCCACCATGCCGCCGCGCTGGCAGGCTTCTTCATAAGCTTTGTAGACGTCGATGCGGGTCTGCCAGCTGCTGTCGCCGTAGCTGTCCAGATGCTGTGGCCGCAGGCCTTCATCCTTCTGCGCGTTGATAAACCAGGTCAGCTCTTTCGGGTCCCAGCGCTTTTCATCCAGATTCAGCTCACGGCAGATCCGTTTGACCAGTCGCAACTGGTCATCACTGTCGAGAATCTGGAAGTTTTCCGGCAGGTTGGCTTCGCGGTGATGGGCACGCAACAGGCGGTGCGCCAGACCGTGGAAGGTGCCGACCCACATACCACGCGGGGTCAGGCCCAGCAGCGCTTCAATACGGCTGCGCATTTCCTTGGCGGCCTTGTTGGTGAAGGTCACCGCCATGATGGCATAAGGAGAAATCTGCTCGACCTGAATCAGCCAGGCAATGCGATGTACCAGCACCCGGGTCTTGCCGCTACCGGCCCCGGCCAGCACCAGCCGGCTTTGCAGCGGCGCCGACACGGCCTCACGCTGGGGAGGGTTAAGACGGTCAATCAGGTGGGAAACATCCATCGCACTACTCTCTCGCTGTATTCTCGCTGGGGTCAGTGTACGGTTCGTCAGGGCGAACAGTTCAGAGTGCCCGTTAGCATACTGTATTTACAGCCAGTGTCGAATGAATGGGGAGGCAAAGAACGTTGTCAGGGGCATACTCAGGCTATGCCAATGTATTTCCTGTAAGTCACCCTTAGCCAAGGAATTACACCGTCTTTGTGGGGATTTTTTTAACAACTGAGTCTGTCATTTCCTCCATATTTTCTTGTCGATTTGCTTTTTTCTTAACAAACCAGTGCATCGCACGATGATGAATTTCAGTAATTTCAGACTTTTCTTTTATGAGACTGGCTTCAGCTTCAGCCTTGGCGACACGTTTTATTTGTCATGGTTCAAAAAATCCACCAATAACGGATAAAACTTTTTGAGTCGAAATGCCCACAGGCTTGGATAAGTATCCAAGATTAACTCATGAAGTCGAATTGTCGTCTGACATCTTTACTCCTAACGCCGCAATAAATGGCACGTGGGTTGGTGCTGTTTTTGCCACCTTTTGCTTTTGGCAAAAACCGTGACCAACCTTAATGCGTCCGTTTTGATTGCCTTGTTATATTTTTTTACTCAGTCCCGTTGAAATCGCTAGTGCGCCACCTAGCACTATAAATAAACTTCCTACAGTGCGGTTGACTAAATTCAATGTGTTAGTTCTGGATAGCCAAGGACCAATTTTTGAACCAAGTCCAGCATACATAAACATGGATGTACAATCGATCACAAACCAAGTACATGCAAGTACAGAGTATTGCTCTAGCGGAGGTAAGTCTGCATTCATAAAGCCAGGAAATAGCGCAATAAAGAAAATTAAATCTTTAGGGTTACTGATACCTACAAAAAAGCCCTTTCTAAACAGAGAATAGAATGAATAATCGATTAGATGTTTTTCATTAACCAGATGTGTTTCAACTTTAATTGATCCTTCTTTCCAAGATGTCCAACCTAAATAGATAAGATAAAATGCTCCCACGAGTTTAATAACAAAAAACAAAGTCTTAGATGCAACTAAAATAGCCCCAAGCCCAATAGCAGAAATAGACATCAAGACAAGAGCTGCAACAGCACCTCCAAGAATAGTTGGAATCGTTTTCCTATTTCCATATTTCACGCCTTCAGATATACATAATAAGGCTGATGGGCCTGGGCTGAATATCAATATCCCTATAACACTTACATAAAGCAACCAAGTACCTAATTCCATACAATACCTCTCTGGTAAAATATAACGCTCACGTAATAGGCGTGAGCTTACGAGCGTCCTAATTAGCGCTTATAACGCCGTGCTTTGCGACTGGTTTGTAGCGCAGCGAAAAACCAGTCCGACAACAGCGCTTTTTTAGAGTATTTACATAGAAAGCCTGAATTCTTCAATTTTTGCTCCGATTAAGTCTGCGGCCCCGCCAGATGATAAAAGCATATTTTCTACATCAGTATCATCAAGTACAAGAATCAGTTTTTGATGTACCATCCACTGTTCTCGAATGGTGTGCAAACAACCAGCAGAGTCACCGCCATTTCTAGAAAAGATTATTCCAAATAGTCCCGCTCCATGAGGCTTTAGGTAATTCGCGATTTGAAGGACATCACTCTTTCTAACTTTTCTAGAGTAGTTTTTAGCATCTACTACAACATAGTCAGCGGAGTATTTTTCGCGCAAAAATGACCAAAACCCTTCAGTAGCATAATTGGGAACAATGAAATCTCTTCGGTTTGACTTGGTGAAATCGTTAACTTCTTGAATCGGTTTATCAAGAGGAGGGCAAAATAGTTCTTCTATGATTTCGCCAATGAGGCTCTGATATATGTAGCAATCTTTACGACCCGGATTACATGCCTTTAACTTTCCGAGCAAATCTTGATCTCTACTACCTTCTTGCTCTCCAGCGATGGCAGTTAAAAGCATTTTGAAGTAGCTGCTATCAGCCTTTTGTATACCCGCTTTGAAATTCCTAATGAGATAGTCTGCGTCCCATACCTCTATGTCATTAGATTCAAAGTTTTGCTTTATCTCGTTTGGCAATCTACCTGGTATGGCAAGGACTTTCTTGCATTCGCCTATAAGCTTGCCGTATTCCAAAATCTGTTCAACTATTTTAGAGCTGTGGCCCCTTGTAATTGCTTTATTGGATTTGCACTCAATAAGAGTCTTCTCTTTCCGACTATCCTCTATGAGAATGTCTGCTCTTGCCCTTTGAGTATCTCCAATTATCGCTTCGAGTTGAATATTTTGATTAGGGCTAGTTTCCTTAAGAACTTGATAAAGGAAACTTACAAACTCAATCTCTTTTGGCCCCATGTCCATATACCTATGGCAGTTAGGGCAAAGCAGAAGGAAATTTTCCTCCGTCAGGCTGCCGCCTTTATGAAGAGGCGTAATCGAAGCCATTTCTAGAGGGATCTGCTCTCCAGAAATTGAGCACATTGCACATTTATTATTGTATTTTGCAATCAGATTCGCCCGCATAGCAGCCGACGGAATTCTTCTTTTATTCAATGTCTGATCCATCATATATTCTCGAATTCCACTTTTGCTCTAACAGAGTGTTAATGAGGTCTTCTACCTCATAACAATTATTAAAAGGTATACCTTTTAGAAAACCTTATTTTAAAAACATTCATGTAAGACTTTGTTTTTAAGAGAAAATAAATTAACCAACACAAAAGCAAGTAATTAAAAGGTATTTAAAGCAACTACACATCATCCAAAAGGTATACCTTCTTCCAGATTTTTCAAGGATGACGTATGCAGCATGGTGATGCCTTCCTTTCTCATATCTGTCCAGAGCGATATGGTGGTACATCGATGCAGTAAGCGAACTCTAGATGCCTATCTGAGCTTTGTTGCATAAATAGAGCCCAGCTTACAAAGCTCCTTTCCCCAGACAAATTGATGGCATACGTTCCGTCTGGCTGCCACCTGCCGCTGCAGGTAAGCTATGGCTCCCCTGTTTTGTAGTCGACTGCCCATGACGCTGTCTCCACCCTGCCGCCCCCTGTCTCTGCTGCTGATCACCGCACTGGTGCTGGCGACCATGCTGGGGGTGATGTATCTGGCCGGGCGCTATATGACCCGCACCAGTCTGCAGAAGGAATCGGTACAGCTGGATGAGCAGTTGCAGCTTTATGCAGGCCAGCTCACTACGCTGATCGAACGCTTCCGCAGTCTGCCCGCGGTACTGGCCCTTGATCCGGATATTCGTCAGGCCCTCAGTGAGCCCCTGACCCCGGCGTTACAGCAGCGGCTCAACCTCAAACTGGAGCGCATCAACAGCGCAGCGCACTCTTCCACGCTGGAACTGATGCGCGCCGACGGTCTGGCCATCGCCGCCAGTAACTGGCGCCTGCCGACCAGCTACGTCAATCACAACTACGGCTTTCGTCCCTACTTCCTGCAAACCCGGGAAACCGGCAGTGGCCGCTTCTATGGCGTCGGCGTGATCAGCGGTATCCCCGGTTACTTTCTGTCCAGCGCTGTGATGGATGAGCAGGGCCGCTTTCTCGGCGCCATCGTGGTCAAACTGGAGTTTCCCGAACTGGAAGAAAGCTGGGCGCAGAGTCAGGACATCCTGCTGGTCAGCGATGCCCGTGGCATCGTCTTTATCGCTAACCATCCGCACTGGCGCTACCGCACCCTGAAACCGCTGAGCAGCTGGGATGAACAGGAGCTGCAGGCCACCCGCCAGTATGACAAGGTCAGGCTGCAACCCTTGCAGCTGCTGACTCAGCAGGCACTGGGGCCGTCCAGCCAGCGTGTGCAGCTGCGTCTGCCCGACGGCCAGCAGGGCGACTACCTTTGGCAGTCACAGCCGCTGCTTCACGACGGCTGGACCCTGCATCTGCTGCGTGACCCGAACCCCGGCCTTACCGGTGTCACCGCAGCACGGCTGGCGGCAGCCGGGGCCTGGCTGAGTCTGGTGTTTCTGCTGCTGTGGTTGCAGCAGCGACGGCGTCTGTATTTGCTGCGTCAACGCAGTCAGGCCGATCTGGAACAGCTGGTCGAGCAGCGCACTGCCGCGCTGCGCACCGCGCAGAATGGGCTGGTGCAGGCCGCCAAGCTGGCCGCACTGGGGCAGATGTCAGCTGCGCTGGCGCACGAACTGAATCAGCCGCTGACCGCCCAGCGTATGGAGCTGGCCAGCCTGCGCCTGCTGCTGGATCATCAGCGTCTGGACGAGGCACATCAGACCCTCAGCCGGCTGGACCTGTTGCTGCAACGCATGGCCGCCCTGACCAGCCACCTCAAAAGCTATGCCCGACACAGCCCGGATGGCCTGCGTGAACGTCTGAACCTGACCCAGGTGGTGGAACAGACGCTGCTGCTGATGTCCGCCCAGCTGCGCCAGCGCCAGATTCAGGTCGCCACCGATCTGCCGCTGACGGCCTGGGTCGAGGGCGATGCCATTCGCCTCGAACAGGTACTGGTCAATCTGCTCAGCAATGCACTGGATGCCACCCAGCAACACCCGATGCCGCAGCTATCACTGCGTATCCATCAGCCCGATGACCAGCCCGCCAGCTGGTGTCTGAGCGTGATGGACAATGGCGGCGGGATGGCAGAAGGCGATCTGGCGCGGGTGTTTGACCCGTTTTTCACCACCAAGCCCAGTGGCGCGGGCCTCGGTCTGGGGCTGGCCATTTCCCACGCCATCGTGCATCAGCTGGGGGGAGAGCTGCTGGCCAGCAACAGCGGAGACGGCGCCTGCTTCAGTCTGCGGCTGCCCGCCTGTGATCCCCCTGCTGCCGAACGGAGCCTGCTGCCATGAGTCAACATGTGATCTTTATCGACGATGAGGCCGCCATCCGTGATGCGGTAGCGCAGTGGCTGCAGCTGTCCGGCTTTGCGGTCACCCTGTATCAGCGGGCCGAAGAGGCACTGGCTGAACTGCAGCCGGACTTTGACGGCGTGGTGGTCAGCGATGTGCGCATGGCCGGAATGGATGGGCTGGCGCTGCAGCAGGCGGTGCGGGCCATCGACAGCGATCTGCCGGTGATTCTGGTCACCGGCCACGGTGACGTACCGATGGCAGTCGCTGCCCTGCAGCAGGGCGCCTATGACTTTATCGAGAAACCCTTTACCCCCGAGCGTCTGCTCGATGCCCTGCGCCGGGCGCTGGAAAAACGCCGGCTGGTGCTTAGCCTGCGCCAGTTGCAGCAGTCCAGCGCCGCACAGACGGATATAGCTCACCGTCTGCTCGGCAGCTCGCCAGCGGTGGTCGAGTTGCGCCGCCAGCTGCTGACACTTGCGCCGACGCCGGTGAATGTGCTGATTCGCGGTGAAACCGGCAGTGGCAAGGAGCTGGTCGCCCGCTGCCTGCATGACTTCAGCCCCCGCCGTGACAAGCCTTTTGTCGCCCTCAACTGCGCCGCCATACCGGAAAACCTGTTCGAATCGGAGCTGTTCGGTCACGAAGCCGGCGCCTTTACCGGCGCTCAGGGCAAACGCATCGGCAAGCTGGAGCACGCCAGCGGCGGCACCCTGTTTCTGGATGAAATTGAAAGCCTGCCGCTGGCTCAGCAGGTCAAGCTGTTACGGGTTATTCAGGAGCGTCAGCTGGAACGTCTGGGTAGTAATCAGAGTATTGCTGTTGATCTGCGCATCATCGCCGCCACTAAACCGGACCTGCTGGAAGAAGCGCGGGCCGGGCGCTTTCGCGAAGATCTGGTGTACCGGCTGAATATCGCCGAACTGCAGTTACCGCCGCTGCGTGAGCGCAAAGACGATATTCCGCTGCTGTTCCGTCATTTCTGTCAGCTGGCGGCAGCGCATCTGCAACGCCCCTGCCCCACGCTGGAGGGCGAGGATTTCGCGGCACTGCTGGCCCACGACTGGCCGGGTAATGTACGCGAGCTGGCCAATGCGGCCGAACGGCAGGTACTGGGGCTGGCCAGCCCGCGGCCTGCCAGCCACAGCGGTACCAGTCTGAGCAGCCGGATGGAACAGTTTGAGGCCACCTGCCTGCGCGATGCCCTGCGCCAGCATCACGGCAATATCCAGGCAGTGATGGCCGAGCTGGACCTGCCACGCCGTACGCTCAACGAGAAGATGCAGCGTCACGGCCTTAACCGCGGTGATTTCCTGCCGGAATAGTCACTCTTCCTCCTCTCTTTTCATCGGCGACCTGTTCAACGCTTGCCTGACCCTACGATCTATAAGCAAAAATCCGCCGACAGCGTCCTGAGCGTAAGCGGATTATTGCTTATCCGCACCCACCATTAACCCATAACCATTTGAATATAAAAGAAATTTAACTCTGGCACGGGCTGTGCTCTGGGGTCTTCACGCCCTCGCTGGCAGACCCACAACAACGACAAGAATCCAGAGGACTTCTGATGGACAGCACCCTTTCCACTCAGGGTACGGCTGCATCTGCAGCACCCCGCACCACCTCACAACGCATCAAATCCATTTTCAGTGGCTCCATCGGCAACATGGTCGAATGGTACGACTGGTATGTGTACTCGGCGTTTTCCCTGTATTTTGCCAAGGCGTTCTTTCCCAAGGGCGATCTCACCGCCCAGCTGCTCAATACCGCCGCCATCTTTGCCATCGGCTTCCTGATGCGCCCGCTGGGTGGCTGGCTGATGGGCCTCTACGCCGACCGCAAGGGCCGCAAATCGGCACTGCTGCTGTCGGTATGGATCATGTGCCTTGGCTCACTGATCATCGCCCTGACCCCGAGCTATGAGACTATCGGCATCGGTGCACCGATCCTGCTGGTGCTGGCGCGGCTGCTGCAGGGCCTGTCGGTCGGCGGTGAATACGGCACTTCGGCGACCTATCTGTCCGAGATGGCAACCAAAGAGCGTCGCGGGTTCTACTCAAGCTTCCAGTACGTGACGCTGATTTCCGGCCAGCTGCTGGCGCTGGGGGTACTGATTCTGCTGCAGCAGGTGTTCCTCACCAGCGCGCAGCTGGAAAGCTGGGGCTGGCGTATTCCTTTTGTGATCGGCGCCCTGTGTGCGGTGGTGGCCATGCTGCTGCGTCGTGATATGGCGGAGACCGAGTCCTTCACCAAGAAGCAGAGCGACAAGCCCAAGACCAGCACCATGGCGCTGCTGATAAAGCACCCGAAAGAGTTACTGACCGTCGTGGGCCTGACCATGGGTGGTACCCTGGCGTTCTACACCTACACCACCTATATGCAGAAATATCTGGTCAACTCGGTGGGCATGAGCAAAAGCGACTCGACCCTGATCTCTGCCGCCACGCTGTTCCTGTTCATGGTGATACAACCGGTGATCGGTGGACTGTCTGACAAGATTGGCCGCCGCCCGATACTGATCGCCTTCGGCGTGATGGGTACGCTGTTCACCTACCCCATCCTCAGTACCCTGCACAATATCAGTACCTGGTGGGGCGCCTTCTTCCTGATCATGGCGGCACTGCTGATTGTCAGCTTCTACACCTCGATCAACGCCGTAGTGAAAGCCGAGCTGTTCCCCACCGAAATTCGTGCTCTGGGCGTGGGTCTGCCCTATGCCCTGACGGTATCAATCTTTGGCGGCACAGCTGAATACATTGCTCTGTACTTCAAGAGCATCGGCATGGAAAGCGGTTACTACTGGTATGTGACCGGCTGTATCGCCATTTCCCTGCTGGTCTATATCAGCATGAAGGACACCCGCAGTAACTCGCTGATTGATAGCGACTGAGAACAGAAAACGATCTGCGCGCGCCGGCCACACGGCGCGCTTCACTCCGGCGTGCCCCGTCACGCCTCTGCCCGCTTCCCTTCTCTTCGTCTTCCCCAAAAGTTGTGCAGGCAAAATCACGCCAAGCTATTAAGCTTAACGGCATGTCTTCTGACACGCCGGTTCGATACAGCGGCGTCCGGGAGACCCCAGCTCAGGATGCTGACAGGGGATAGGCAGCAGCTGTTCAGCTATGGCATGCTGTTTGCCTGCAGATGACAACCTGGCCCGCCGGTCAGTTGGCTGTTCTGCGACACTTGCTGCTCCTTCAATAACAACGACAACTAATGAAGCCTTATGAATAAAGACAACAATCCGCTGGTACGGGTGGTCAGAGGAATCGACTGCTTCAGTGAGGTCACAGGACGTGCCATCTCATGGCTCACCCTGGCGATGGTGCTGGTCACCTTTGTCATCGTGGTGATGCGTTACCTGTTCAACATGGGTAACGTGGCCGTGCAGGAGTCCGTGATCTATATGCACTCCTTTGTGTTTCTGCTGGGGGCGGCCTATACCCTCAAGCACGACGGCCATGTGCGCGTCGACATCATCTATCGCCCCCTGTCTGAACGCGGCAAGGCCTGGGTCAACGTGTTCGGCAACCTGTTCATGCTGATGCCGGTGTGCATCTTCTTCCTCTGGGTCTCCTGGGATTACGTTGCCGCCTCCTGGGCCATCAAGGAAGCCTCGCAGGAAGCCGGTGGCATTCCGTTCCGCTACCTCCTCAAGACCGCACAGATCGCCATGCCCATCCTGATCATCATTCAGGGTATCGGTGAGTTGCTGCGTGACCTGCTGGTGATTACCGGCAAGGCCCATCTGGTTGTGGAACAGGAGCCCATGGTATGAGCGAAATCATGTCATTGCTGCTGTTCGCTGCAGCGGTTGTTATTTTGCTGATCGGTTATCCGGTCGCTATTTCTCTGGCCGGCACCGGCCTGCTGTTTGCCGGTATCGGCTATGTTTTTGATCTGTTTGACCCTGCCTTCCTTGAGGCGGTGCCCAACCGTATTTTCGGTGTCATGGGCAA
This sequence comes from Pokkaliibacter sp. MBI-7, assembly GCF_029846635.1. Lineage (NCBI taxonomy): Bacteria > Pseudomonadati > Pseudomonadota > Gammaproteobacteria > Oceanospirillales > Balneatrichaceae > Pokkaliibacter > Pokkaliibacter sp. MBI-7. The sequence goes on from NZ_JARVTG010000001.1 coordinate 2,243,482, forward strand.
TGAAACCCTGATTGCCGTGCCGCTGTTCGTGTTCATGGGCGTGATGCTGGAAAAGGCCAAGATAGCCGAGGAACTGCTCGATACCATGGCGCTGCTGTTTGGCCCCATGCGCGGTGGCCTCGGCATTTCCGTGTGCATCGTCGGCATGCTGCTGGCCGCCAGTACCGGTATCGTCGGCGCGACCGTGGTCACCATGGGTCTGCTGTCACTGCCAACCATGGTCCGCCGTGGTTATGATCCGAAGGTGGCGACCGGCGTCATCTGTGCCTCGGGCACCCTCGGCCAGATCATTCCGCCTTCCATCGTGCTGGTACTGCTGGGCGATGTGATTTCTTCTGCTTATCAGCAGGCTCAGCTGGACATGGGTATCTACTCACCCAAGTCAGTCACGGTTGGTGATCTGTTCCTCGGCGCGCTGATCCCCGGCCTGCTGCTGGTGGTCGGCTATATCGGCTATCTGATATTCAAGTCCGTCGTTGACCCGGACAGCGTACCGGCCATTCCGGCAGAAGAGCGTGGCAAGGTGAACGATCTGGGCACCCGCATCTTCAAGGTACTGATTCCGCCGCTGTTGCTGGTGGTGCTGGTGCTGGGTTCCATTCTCGGTGGTCTGGCCACCCCCACCGAAGCCGCTTCGGTCGGTGCCATTGGTGCAGTGGTGCTGTCAGCCTTCCGCCGCAACCTGAGCTGGCCGATTCTGAAGGACGTCATGCGCAGCACCACCCAGGTCAGCTCCATGGTATTCATGATCCTGGTCGGCGCGGCGGTATTCTCGCTGGTGTTCCGTGGCTACGGTGGCGATGATCTGGTCCGCGACTTCCTGCACAACCTGCCCGGTGGCGAAGTCGGCGCGATGATCATCGTCATGCTGGTGATGTTCTTCCTCGGCTTCTTCCTCGACTTTATGGAAATCACTTTCGTCGTGGTCCCTATCGTCGCACCGGTACTGCTGATGATGGGCATTGATCCGATCTGGCTGGGCATCATGTTTGCCATCAACCTGCAGACGTCCTTCCTCACGCCGCCGTTCGGCTTTGCACTGTTCTATCTGCGTGGCGTGGCGCCGGACAGCATTTCCACCGGTACCATCTACAAAGGTGTGATTCCGTTTATCTTTATCCAGCTGCTGATGCTGGGCCTGCTGTCAGCCTGGCCTTCTCTGGCCACCTGGCTGCCGCATCTGGTGTACGGCAATAACTGACCCAACGACTACCGCAAACAAACAAGGCCAGCATCATGCTGGCCTTGTGCGTTTCTGGTTTTAACAGTCACTCTGGGTACAGAACGGCGGCGTATGCTGTCTGCCTGCTAGGCGACGACGCGGTTACGTCCTTCATGCTTGGCGCGGTACAACGCCTTATCGGCACGTGCCAGTAACGGATCAATATGGCGGTCACTCTCGCGCAGGGCGATACCGACACTGGCGCTGAGCGGGATCAAGACGTCATCAAAGCGGCATTGCAGCTGGCTGATGCCCAGACGCAAGGCTTCTGCCGTGGCCAGCGCCTGCTGCTCATCCACCGCAAACAGCAGGATGGCAAACTCTTCGCCGCCCATGCGGCCAAACAGCCCCTTATCCCGGAGCTGCTCCTTCATTAACCGGGCCACGTACTTCAGTGCCTTGTCACCGGCCTGATGACCATAGTTGTCATTGATCTGCTTGAAGTGGTCGAGGTCCAGCATCAGCACGGCACCACCGTCATCATGCTGAGCCAGCCAGTGGTTGGTACGCTCGATAAAGGTACGGCGGTTATACAGCCCGGTGAGCATGTCCATGCTGGCCAGAATGCTCAGCTCGCGGGTACGTTCCTCCACCCGGCGTTCAAGACTGTGATTGGTCTCTTCGAGATGGTTACGCAGACGACGCAGACGCAGGATAAACATCAGCAGGTAGCCCACCAGCAGGCTGCCACCCACGGCCAGCCCCAGCAGCAGCCAGGTCAGGTGGTCAAAATAGGCCAGCATATGCTGGCGGTGCTCATCATTGCGATTGGTGTTGGCGTTCTCGATGACATTCATCATGCGATGGATGCTCTGCAGACTGTCGGGCAGTTTCCGGCGAATCTCATCCAGCACCGGTGCGGTATCGCCCGTGCTCATCGCCGTCACCCAGCCTTTAACCTGCTGCTGCAGGGCCAGCAGATCCTGCCGGGCCTGCGCCCCCAGCACGGGCATGTATTCAAACGGGGTATTCATGTTGAGCAGGGTGATCTGGCTCTGCAGCACCCGCAGCTGGGTCAGTACCTGCGCCTCCGGGGTGGGCTGCTGCAGCATGGCGTCCAGACGGCGGATATTGTGCTGCAGGTTGTAGCCCTTCCACAGGGAATGAGGATCGTTGGGCTGCGCCAGCGAACGGCCCTGGTCAATCACCAGCATCAGGCTGGTAATAATGATGGCTGCCGAGATAGCGATGACCCCGAACAGCAGCCCAAGGCTCAGGCGTGAGCTGCCCTGCCAGGGTATACGCTGCAGCTTATCCACTGTCACTCCAGACTGATCGAGCGCAATTGCCAGATCGTGCGGTTGTAGTACTCCTGGGTCAGCAGCTCCTGATGATCGTCCAGAGGGTACACCACGATCATCGGTCCGAGCGATTCGATGGGGATCAGCTGGCCATCGCGGCGCAACGCGACGATCGGTTCATAGGCGGCCAGATCGGTGGCAGGAATGACCACGCTGTAGTCATCCAGCGCCCACAGTGTGAGGGTCTTCGCCGAGCTGCCCGTGAGCCTGGCCAGCTCACTCAGGCGCACGCCCTGCCAGGTAGACGCTGTCTCACCGCCGGGCACTTCCGGCAGGCGGGTGGTATAGCTGACCTGCGGCATGGCCTCCAGCTGGCTGAGGCTCAGTTCATGTACCCTGGCATCTGTGCCGGTAATCGACAGTACGCTGTCGTCGGCACGCAGTGGCAAGGCCACCAGAAGCAGCAGGCTCAGGCAGAGCTGGCTGAACACCGACCACATCTGCAGCGGGTGACAACGTCTGTGCATACGTCTCTCCTACAAACTCAAACAGGCTTCACACTTACCGGGTCCCCCGTGCAGGGCAACCAGCGACAAAATAAAGTGCCAGAGTGTAGCAGCAGTGTTTTGATTGCGTAAATGTTGAACAACGACAGGGATATTATCTTGACTTACTGCCACCTTGTCTGACTGGTATCATGCCCGCCCTGCCCCCGGCTGACAGGTCTTTATTGTGCCCATTCAACGCTGTGACATCTTTTGTACTGTCATTGACAACTTCGGTGATATTGGCGTGTGCTGGCGTCTGGCCCGGCAGTTACAGCAGCAATACCAGATGCAGGTCAGACTGTTTGTCGATGAGTTGCAGGCCCTGCAGATGCTCTGCCCGCAAGCGGTACTGCTGCCATATCAGCAACTGGAACATATAGAGGTCTACCGCTGGCAGCCGGGTAATAGTGGGGACGACCAGTGCGAGGCTGATTTCAGCCCGGCAGCCATCGCCGATCTGGTCATCGAGGCCTTCGCCTGCGAGCTGCCCGCCGGCTATATCGATGCCATGGCAACCGTCGCCACTCATGGCAAGCAACCGCACTGGCTCAATCTCGAATACCTGACCACGGAAGACTGGGCCGATGACTGCCACGGCCTGACCTCCATGCACCCGGGCAATGGCCTGCGTAAGCAGTTCTACTTTCCCGGCTTCAGCCCGCGCACCGGCGGCCTGCTGTGTGAAGCAAACCTGCTGAACGAGCGCGATGCCTGGCAGGCCGATCCGCAGCAGCGGGCAACGCTGCTGCAGCGTCTTGGTGTCGAGTGGGACACCAGCAGAAATCAGTGCGATCCCCTGCTGATCTCGCTGTTTGCCTACCAGAATCCAGCCGTAGCCGGATTGTTACAAGCACTCAGCATGAGCACAAATCCCGTGCTTTGCCTGGTGCCTGAAGGTAAAATCCTGCCCCAGGTTGCCACTGCCCTCGGCTGCGCTCCGTTGCGACGGGGAGACTGCCTGCAGCAGGGGAATCTGACGGTACAGGTGCTGCCTTTTCTGGAGCAGCGTGATTATGATCGGCTGCTGTGGAGCTGCGACCTGAACCTGGTACGGGGGGAAGACTCCTTTGTACGTGCGCAATGGGCCGGGCGGCCACTGATCTGGCAGATCTATCCGCAAGCGGATGACGCCCACCTCGACAAGCTCGAGGCCTTCCTGCAGCGCTATAGTCAGACCCTGCCACCGGCGCTGGCCACGCAGGTTTTAACCTGCTGGCGAGCCTGGAATCAGCCGGACAGCGCTCACCCCGACTGGGCTGCCTTACTGGCAGCGCTGGCAGACTGGCAACAGGATGCGCGGCGTTGGGCCGAGACCCTGCAACAGCAGGGTGATCTCGCCGCAAACATGCTGCAGTTTTTGCAAAATCACAGTGATTAAAGGCTTCTTGCCCCCTTTGCGATTTTGCAAAATCGGCTATAGTGGCGCGCACCAGATCAAAGTAGCGGGCGCAGGCTGTTTAAGTCGCACGCACTCACTTTCACTTTTTTGAGTTCAGCTCATGAAAACTGCACAAGAACTTCGCGCTGGTCAGGTGATCAGCATCAACGGCTCTCCCTGGGTAATCCAGAAGGCCGAATTCAACAAATCCGGCCGCAACGCTGCGGTCGTGAAAATGAAACTGAAAAACCTGCTGTCTGGCATCGCTACTGAAAGCGTTTACAAAGCCGACGACAAGTTCGAAGACATCATTCTGGATCGCAAAGAAGTAACCTATTCTTACTTCGCTGATCCCCTGTACGTATTCATGGATTCTGACTACGAACAGTACGAAATCGAGAAAGATGATCTGGGCGACGTCCTGATGTATCTGGAAGACGGCATGACCGACGTGTGCGAAGCCGTGTTCTACAACGGTAAAGTGATCTCCGTTACCCTGCCTACCAGCATCGAGCGTGTAATTGCCTACACTGAACCTTCAGTCCGTGGCGACACCTCTGGCAAAGTAATGAAGCCTGCCCGCCTGAACAACGGCACCGAAATCATGGTTTCCGGCTTCTGCGAAATCGGTGATGGCATCGTTATCGATACCCGCACCAACGAATACAAATCACGCATCAAGGCCTGATTCGCCCTGCGCGAATCCCTGAGTGAGTGACAGCAAAAAGCCCCTTTCGGGGCTTTTTGTCATTCTGCAGTTCACCCACCGGCTCAGGCCCTGCTGTGCCAGCGCAGCTGTCGCCAGATTTTCTGCTGCTCCGGGTTGAGAAAGCTCCAGGCGATAAAGCGGCTGCTTTTCTGGCCCTGTGCCATCGCCACTACCTGCTGTTGCACCGCCCCGACCTCTTTCAGCACCTTCTCCAGCAGCGGCAGATTGGCCTGCTTCGATACCAGAGAGGTAAACCAGTACACCTGACTGGCATAACCCGCACTCTCACGCATCATGCGGCTGATAAAGGCCAGCTCGCCGCCTTCGCACCACAGCTCATTGCTCTGTCCGCCGAAATTCAGCTGCTCCGCACTGGCCTCCTTCTGTTCATCCCATTTGCCGAGGTTCTGCCACTTGCGCTGATTGCCCCGCACCATCTGCTCCACTGACTCATGAAAAGGCGGATTGCACAGGGTCAGGTCGAGATAGTCATCAGGCTGCACGATGTGGGTAAAGCAGTGCTGTGCATCCGGCTGCTGTCGCAGGCTGATCTTCTGCTGCAACACCGGGTTGGCCGCCAGAATACGCTCCGCCGACGCCAGTGAGGCCGCTTCAATATCTGCGGCCACAAACTGCCAGCCATATTCACTGCTGCCGATCAGTGGGTAGATGCAGTTGGCGCCACAGCCGATGTCCAGCACCTGAATACGTTTGCCAGCAGGCTGTTTGCCGCCGTTGGCCGCCGCCAGCAGATCAGCGAGATAGTGGACATAGTCAGCCCGCCCGGGAATCGGCGGACACAGATAGCCTGCAGGAATATCCCAGCTCTCAATCTGATACCAGTGCTGCAGCAGTGCCCGGTTGAGGGTCTTAATCGCCTGCGGATCAGTAAAATCGATGGAATGATTGCCCTTGGGCGTCAGGCGGATAAAGCCTGCCAGATCGGGGCAGACCGCGGTCAGGGCAGCAAAGTCATAGCGTTGCTGATGGCGATTGCGCGGATGCAGCGGTGACGACTTGCTGGCCATCCTGGCAGCAACAGGCGGTACAGATTTGCGGGACATGGCAGTCAGAGCAGTGGGTCAGAAAGGCCCTTCAGTATAAAGAGCAGATCTGCCAGCGAACAGCGGCAATTGCGCGCTCTTCCTGCCCGCTCACAGGCACAACGAGAAAAGGCTCCCGAAGGAGCCTTTCCGTAACAGCGTAATCGTGCGCGATAGGGTCGCGGAAGATTACATCTGCTGGCCTTTGAGACCGCTGTAACCGTAGACCAACGGCGCCATAACGTTGTTGTCGTCGTCGGTGGGGGTCACGGTCATCATCATTTCGGTGTAGGAAATGCGGATGGTTTCCACTGGGCGGTCATTCTGGATAGACACGCTGTAGTGGGAAATCATGGCGTCGGTCAGTTCGATTTTCATGATCTCTTCGATCTTCTCGCCCTGCTTGGTCATGTGGAACACCGCGGTTTTGGCTTTACCGATGGTGGATTCCTTGAACAGGTCAGGTGAGGAGCGGTCCTGGAATTTGGTGATGGTGATGTCACCCAGGCGGGCAGCACTGGCTTCACGGTCCATCGCAGTACCAGTATGAGCGGTGACCACACGGTCGATTGCCCAGTCCATGGACAACAGGGTGATCATATCCTTGAACTGTTCGGCAGTGGTTTCGCCCTTGATGCCTTCGTAATTCAGGTAGGTATTACTTTGCATGCTTTTCTCCTAAGCATTTGGGTTGATAACCGTCCTTGCGGACGGACTTCCTTGATCGACGGACCGGACCTGACCTTGCCACAGCCTGGCGCCGCTCATGCGGCGTCTCCCCGTCACTTATCACCCTTCCAGCGGTAGTAGCGACAACATCCTTTGTGTCACTCCGGTGTGCTGACGCCCGCTATCTCTATACGTCAGCAACAGCCGGGACTAACCGACCCACAGGCTTTTGGCCTTCCCTGGAAGGGGTGGGCACACCCCTTGTGTTGCGCGCCCTAAAATAATCTTTTCGCCACCACCTGTAAATTAATTTATTAAAACGTAATTATTTATTTCACAATGTGACTTAAAACCTTTGCACCGCGTCTGCCACATCGCTGGCAATATCGAGTACAAAGCCATCATTGCCGCAGTTCACTTTGATCTGTGCCAGTGCCCGTCGCTCTGCCACCGCATTGAGAATGGCCACCGACAACAGGGGCAACAGCTGGTTATGCAGTGTGTTGTGAATGGTTCTGGCGCCGGAGCCCGCATCCTGACAGCCCTGCACGATATAGCTCAGCACCTCCTCGCCGTACACCAGTTCGGTCTGGTGATGCTGACGTAACCGGCGCTCAATACGCGCCAGCTGCAGCTGGGCGATGGCGGTCAGCATCTCACTGCTCAGTGGCACGTAAGGCACCACATTGAGACGCCCCAGGAAGGCTGGCTTGAACACCTTGAGCAGGTCTTCCTGCAACGCCTTGCGCAGCCCTTCGACTCCCGGTGCGGTTTCCGGATCCTCGAACAGCTGCAGGGTGGTATCACTGCCGACATTGCAGGTCATGATGATGATGGTATTGCGGAAATCGATATCGCGGCCTTCACCGTCCTTGATGGTGCCCTTGTCGAACACCTGATAGAAAATGTCCTGCACACCCGGATGGGCCTTTTCCATCTCATCCAGCAGGATCACGCTGTAGGGCTTGCGCCGCACCGCTTCGGTCAGCACGCCACCCTCACCATAGCCGACATAGCCGGGAGGTGAGCCCAGCAGCAGGCTGACCTTATGCTCCTCCTTGAACTCCGACATATTGATCACAGTGACCTTGTCTTCACTGCCAAACACCTGCTCAGCCAGCGCCAGCGCGGTCTCGGTCTTACCAACCCCACTGGGGCCGGTCAGCAGGAAGATGCCATTAGGACGATTTTCATCGGCCAGCTGGGCACGGGCGGTTTGCACCGTCTGGCTGATCAGCCGCAGGGCATGGGGCTGACCGATAACCCGCTCGGCCAGTCGCTGTTCGAGGCCCAGAATGGCGCTGATCTCATCGGCCTGCATGCGTCCCAGCGGAATACCGGTCCAGTCAGACACCACCGCAGCGACCAGCTGTTCATCCACCTGCCAGTGCACCATCGGCTGGCCATTGTCGGCATAATCCTGCAGGAACTGACGAAAAGCCTGCTGCTCCCGCTCCTTGTCAGCCTCGTTCAGCGTGTCATCCGTCAGTTTGCGGTAGTGACTGCCGGCCTGCTGTACGGACAGTTTCTCCGCCTGCCACACCGCCTGCTCACGCTGCAGCTGCGCCTCGACGTCCTGCTGTTGACCCTGCAGGACCTCCAGCACTTCAGCGTGTTCACCGGTGGCCAGCTGTTCAGCACGCAGCTGGCTGATCTCGGCAGCCAGCGCCTCGGCCTGACGCTGCAACTGCTCCACGCGTGCCGGTACAGCCGCCTGGCTCATGGCCACCCGGGCGCAGGCGGTATCCAGCAGAGCCACCGCTTTGTCCGGTAACTGGCGCCCGTTGATATAGCGTTGCGACAGATGCACCGCTGCTTTCAGTGCCGCGTCGGCAATACTGACCCCATGATGGCGCTGCATCACCGGCAGCAGGCCCCGCAGCATAATGATGGCCTGCTCGGCACTGGGTTCCTCCACCTTCACCACCTGAAAACGGCGGGTCAGGGCGGCATCCTTCTCGAAGTATTTTTTGTACTCGGCCCAGGTAGTGGCAGCGATAGTACGCAACTCACCGCGGGCCAGAGCGGGTTTGAGCAGATTGGCCGCATCGTTCTGCCCGGCCTGCCCACCACTGCCGATCAGGGTGTGAGCCTCATCGATAAACAGAATGATGGGCGTGGCCGAGGCGCGGACCTCGCTGATCACCCCTTTCAGGCGATTTTCAAACTCGCCTTTCATCCCTGCCCCGGCCTGCAACAGCGCCAGATCCAGCACCCTGACACTGACCGCCTTCAGCACCTCAGGCACATCGCCCGCAGCAATACGCTGGGCCAGCCCCTCCACCACTGCGGTTTTGCCTACCCCGGCTTCACCGGTGAGGATCGGGTTGTTCTGGCGTCGCCGGGTAAGGATGTCGATCATCTGGCGAATTTCGTCATCGCGTCCGAGGATGGGGTCAAGCTTGCCTTCACGCGCCTGAGCGGTGAGATCCTGAGTGAACTGATCCAGTGCTGGCGTGCGGCTGACCTTGCTGCTGGCACCATCCGCCTGACTGACCGCTGGCGCTGTTCCCTCGCCCTGACGCTCCCCGGACTCATGACGCAGCTGCGGCCAGGCGTTCAGCAGCTGTGCCGCATCCAGTCTGGCCAGCGACGGCATATAGCGCTGCCACAACAGCGCCAGCCCCTCATCCTTAACCAGTGCATAGAGCAGATGGGCTGAACGGATCTGATCATCCTGAAAGGCAATACTGCAGGCGACCCAGCTTTCCTGCAGCAGGTGCACCAGCTGGGCTGACAGACCGGGGACGGCGTCATTACCGGTACGCAGCGCCTCCAGCGCGCGCTGCAGCTCAGCGTGAAAGTCTTCAGGCTGTACTTCAAAGCAGCGCAGCAGCAAATGCACATCACTGTGTTCATTGCCCACCAGCGGGGTCAGCCAGTGCTGTACCTCCACACTGAAATGGCTGCGCGACTGGCACAGGGCAGCGGCGGCTTCCAGGGCACTACGACAGGTGGGGTTCAGTTTTTCCACCAGATGCTTGAGAGTCATCGACGACATGACAACAGAGTCCTTTCTTCAACAGCGCACCCGGGGGCGCATCAAAAACGGATATCCAGCCAGCGATCACGCCGGTTGGCAGGGATAAACAGATAGTCACCGCGGCCCAGACCAAGTGACTGCCGGCCCAGCTGCAGCAGATGGGCATGGCGGGCGGGCATGCGCAGATGCCAGTGCACCCGCAGCGGCTTGCCCATAAACTCCTGCACCAGCCGGTTGAGACGACGGTTCAGCTCACCGGCCGGCATCAGTGCCCGGCTCAGGCTGGCCGAGTGTGACTCAATACTGATGGCCAGGGTGGACGACACATCCCAGCAGCGGCTGCCGATGGCCGCATCCACACCCAGTCTGGAAAAACGCCCTTCCAGCCCCCTTCGTGACGCCAGCAATGTCTGCTCCCCGGCCTCCAGTGTCAGCCAGCGGCCAACAAACTGATCCACCTTGACCGCCGCACCGGTGATCCCCGTCAGCAGCAGCTCCAGCCCGCGGGCTGAGCGCGGTGCACGACTGAACAGCCCGGCATACATCAGACTCAGTGGCTGACGGCTGCCGGTCAGTGCCGTCAGAATGCGGCTGAACGGATCCGCTTTGACCCGCCCGACCATGACCAGCCGCTCAGGTACCGGCCGGATCTGCTCGGCAATGCGGTACTTCTCCCAGGCCCGGTAATACAGCGAGATCAGGCGATGGTTGAACAGGTCGAAGAAGTCACGCATGGCATGGTCACGCTGTTTAACCCGCGCCATGATCAGCTCGGTGTAGTGCTGCGGCAGCACCCCGTTGGCACCGGTCAGTCCGGCAAAGGACACCTGCAGCTGTGCCTTCATTGCCTGCCCCCTGGCCGGGTGTACTTCAATCTGGCTGATCGCCCGTCCGGCAAAGCCCAGATGCTGGGCACTACTGAAGCGCACCAGTTCACGGTCCGGGCGGCTGTCATGGCCCACTCTGTGCTGCTGTTCGCTGGACTCCAGCTGCAACTGCAGCAGGCGCACTGCCTGATAGAAGGAATACTGCTCCGGCTCGTTCAGCAACCGGTTCAGGGAGGGTGATGACAGCGGTGTCAGGGTCTGCCCGTTCATAGCAGAGGCACTCCACCGGCCCGCGCTGGCCACTGATGTACCGGCCGCTCTTCATCAAGTATACGAATCGACAGACGGGTGAAACTGTTGACCACAGCGAACTGGGAGAAAAAGTGATCAAGCACCGAGCCGAGGAAAAACAGGCTGGCGCCGGCCGCTTCATGCTGGGTAAAGACCAGCTGGATATCACTGCCCTGGGCAAAGGCAACACGCCCCTGCCGCACCAGCCGGGCACTGGCAGGCTTGATCTGCACCTGATGGATAGCCTGAATCAACACCTTGGTTTCCGGGCTGGCACGGAAGTCATAGAGCTTGAGAATTTCCCGTACCCGCTGAACTGCATCTTCACCGCTGAAGTGATTGAGTGTCAGATGGCTGACCAGCTGCCAGCGGGTATCCTCACCCAGTGACGGGCGCACCGTCGCCGTGGGGGGCGTCAGGCAGCGAATGCCATCCACCACATCCGCATGGGTACTGCTGCGCATCGCCGGCTGCCCGCCACCATAGGGCAGGCGCGCCGGCAGGTTGCGGTTGGAACACAGTGCCTTGATGCCCAGCATCCAGCCCTCGTTGTGCTCAAAAGCCGCTCCGCGGGCCAGCCGGTCAACCACGGTCATCACCGCTTCAGTACCCGGCTCGGCCGCACCACCGGCCCAGTTGCGGGTTTCCCGACGCAGGGTCCAGAACAGCTCATCGTCATCCAGATAGGCCGGATGACCTTCCGCATAGTAGGGTCGTACGTTGCGCCGCTGACGGCTGTGGTTAAACACCTCCACCTCCAGCGGCCGGATCACTTCGCTGGTATCCGCTCGGGCATAGGAGGCATTGAGACGGTAATCGTGCTCGGCGGTTTCCAGCCGGATCGGCTCCAGCCGCTCCTCAAACAGATTGATGATCGGCGTGCAGCCCAGCAGCAGCTGGCTGTCACTGACCTGTTGCTCCAGCTCAGCTGAGCCCTCGGAAAAATAAATGTAGATATCCACCGCAGTGCCCATGCCTGCCCAGCTCGATTTGAGATCATCCAGCTCGGCAAACAGGAATTTGTGCGGAAACAGGAAATGTTCCACCAGCAGGCGATAACCGGAGAAGGACTGCTGCTGATAGGGCAGCACGCCATGCTCCTCCTCAAAACCCACCGAGCGCAGATGGCGGCGCTCAAGAAAGCGCACCTGCTTGAGGTTGTCACGCGGCGTAATGGCCAGACCGATGGTGTCGCGAAACAGATGCTGATAGAGAGCAAAACTGTGGCGCAACTGGCCGTTGAGGAAGAAGCGCAGATGATCAACACCGATTTCTTCCATCATCACCTTCGGGGCACTGCTCTTCACCGTGATCTTCAGTACCGCGGCAGCGGTATCACGCCAGATCGGCTTGGGCGCGCGAAACGGTGCATTCTGAAACCGCACGGCTTCCACTTCCACCGGCCACAGCCGGGTGTCATAGCAGGTACGGAAGCGGCATTCGGCAAAGTTGGCAATATCAGTGATCAGACGGCAGCCGCGCGGCAGGGTCACGCCGAAGTCATTGAGGTTTTTCGGTTGTACCTGTACCACCGCCATGGACGGGATCGGTGCCTGATAATCAGGAAACATATGACCGAGCAGGGCATCGGTGAGCTCGGGGAAGCTGTCATCCAGCTTCTGCCGGATACGTGCCGTCATGAACGACACGCCCTCCAGCAGCCGTGACACATGCGGATCTTCGATCACTTCATCGGTCAGTTTCAGGCGCCCCGCCACCTTGGGGTAACGCTCCGCAAACTCCGTCCCCAGGTGGCGCAGATAGCTCAGCTCCTGGTTGTAGTACTTCAGCAGATCATCGCTCATTTACAGCTTCTCCAGCAGGCGCAGGCCCAGCGTGACCGGCTCCAGTTCGGTATCGAATGACACTTCCTCCGGCACCGGAATGGCATACATCACCGCATTGATCCGCAGCCGCAGGGTGGTGGCCAGCCCGCCCTCCTCTGCCACTTCCACCCGCACGTCAGCAAAGCGCGGCTCAAACTTGCGGATGGTGTCTTCAACGATACGGCACAGGCGCTGGCGGGCATCCTGACTGCTGACCGGCATAATGGAAAAATCCGGCAGGCCGTAACTGAGCAGCGACTGCTGCAGCTCTTCGTAAGCTTCCGGCCAGGTCTGCCAGCTGACCCGGCTGTTGAGCAGGTCTTCCAGATCACGCCGGACACTGATGCGCATCTGCCGCAGGTTGAAGGCCGGATCCTGCGCCGCCAGCGTGTGATCGCCGGGGTCATCGTCGAGCAGGCGGTCAAGGATGCTCGGTACAATCCGCACTTTGCTGTCAGCGGCCATGCTGCACTACTCCTGAACGCTCAGACCGGCACCGCGGCCGCAGCAGGGGCGAAACTCTGCACATCGGCCAGGCTGATGGCCTCCTCGCCTGCCAGCAGCTGCTTGAGCCCGACACCGCAGTAAACCTCGGCTTCCCCCTGCTGCAGCCAGTCCGTTTCACGGCCCAGTTTTTGCCGGTCAGTCTGGCTGCCGGCATAGGTCAGCGGAATAAATACATCGCCACCTGCCCCGTGACGCGTCTGGATGTCGGCACGCCGCCAGACATGCTCGATCAGCGAGCTGACCGGCTGCAGCTGCAACTGTTCCACGTCACGCCAGGGCACCAGATAGTAACGACCGTCGGTACCCAGCAGCTCAAGAAAGCCACACAGACTGTCATCGATATCACGCAGATCGTCGAACTGCTCTTCATTAACAGTGACTGCCAGCGGCTTGCGTACCGCCTCCAGCGCCAGTGCCGCACGCTCCCGCTCTTCCTCGGTGGCATCCTGCACCAGTGCCAGCCGCAGCTTCAGCAGCGCCGCCACCTCAGCATCGGCGTCACCCAGCAGGGACGACGTATCGCCGCCCTGATAGAAATCCAGACGCGCCTGGGCCGCGCGAATCAGATGGCGCAGATTGCTGGCGCCGGAGGCACATTCCGGTTGCTGGCGTACCAGCATATCCAGCTGCTGATCGGCCTTTTCCAGCTGGCCATCGATACACAGCAGTTCGATGTAGCTGCCACGCAGGGCCTGATTACGCGGATCATCCCGCAATGCCAGCTGCAGCTGCTCAATGGCGGCACTGAGTTCACCCTGTTGCAGCAGATCTTTGATGTTGTTCATAGAATCCTTGCTCTCCCGGCCCGTGCTGGCCGTTGTGTTCCCTGTTGATTAAGAGGGGCCGTCAGGCCTGCTAGCGCCCGGATGACAACTCGGTCACCAGCCGTACCGAAGACACCAGCTGGTCCAGCTGCAGATGAGGGCGCAGGCGAATGACTGAATAGTAGTGGCCGGGCTGCCCTGCCTTGGCCTTGACCTTGATGGTGGCCTCGCCCAGCGGATAACGCGCCCGGACTTCGTCGGAGGCGGTATCGGAGGCGGTGGTGTACTGATGCAGCCAGCGCTGCAGGTCGTTTTCGATGGTGTAGGCTGACTCGTACTTGCCCACTTTGTCTCGCCCCATATGTTTGATGTAGTGAGCAAAACGCGACACACAGAGGGTGTATTGCAGCATCGACGACAGCTGCACGTTGACGCTGGCGTTATCGCTTTCGTACCGCCTGGGCTTCATCACCGAGGCATTGCTGAGAAATACCAGATGGCCGGTCATCGGCACCGGCAGCACCGGGATAAAACCGGTATCCGACAACGCCCGCTCCAGCCGGTCGCCCACCTGTAGATTAAGCGGGGACAGCCGGGTATGCTGATAGCGCTCGGTTTCACAGAACAGTACAGGCAGGTCGCAGACCATACCCTGACTGACCTTGCCGGGTTTGAAACCACGGATATGACTGAACCAGCCTGACTCGGCAAAGGCCCGCACCATCACTGTCGCCAGACAGTAGGCGGCATTACCCCAGAGGTAATCCTGCTCACTGGCCAGCTGCTCGCGGAAGCTGAACTGCTCCTTGCGGGTGCCATCGGCCTTGTAGGGTTTACGCATCAGTACCTGCGGCAGCACCATACCGACAAAGCGCGCTTCCTCCCGTTCACGAAAACTGCGCCACTTGACGTACTCCGGCAGCTCGAACTGCTGCTGGAACTGGCGCACCGAGCCCAGCTCGGAGAACTGCTCAACCCCAAGGAAAGAGGGCTGCACCGACGTCACAAAAGGCACAAAGGCAGCGGCGGCCGTACGGGCCACCGATGACAGGACATCCAGATCCTGGGTCGGCAGGCCCGGCTGCGGAGTGAGTGAAATCTGATAGTCACCGATCAGCAGGCCAAAGGGCTCGCCACCAGCGTGATCAAATTCGTTGCTGTAAATCAGCCGGTGGAAGTCACTCTGATCAAACTCGATCACCCGCGCCATATCCTTGCTCAGGTCAGGCCAGCTGAGGTTGAGCAGCTTGATCTTGACCCGCTGTTCGCGATCCGCCTGCGCGGTCTGCTGCACCAGATAGTGCAGGCTGCGCCAGCTGGCTTCCATGCGCTGGAAGCCGGGGTGATGGAGAATATGATTGACCTGCGCTTCCAGTAACTGGTCGATGGCACTGATGCCCTGCCACAGCAGCTGCCGCAGCTCGTCATCGGCCACACTGCCGGCATCGTCATCACGGGCCAGCCAGACTTTCAGCGCACGCAGCGGGTCCTGTTCGCGCAGAAAGCGATCAAGAAACTCCTCGCTCTGCCAGTCCGGCTCCTCGCTGTCCTGCAGCGGCGCAGCGGCCGGAACCAACCCGGCCCCGAACTGCACCGCATCATCGGTGGCAAAGGCATAGTTGAATCCGGCTTCCCGGTTTAGATCCGACCCCGTCAATCCCTGACTCCGTCACTGCTGGCTGTTAGCTGATAATCCATTACCCTCTGCCGGTGTCTGGCACTGACAGAGGGCGCTCTACCCCGATCAGTTGCCGATTTCAGGGATCTTCGCCACCAGCCTCAGCGAGGTGGTCAGCTCTTCCATCTGCAACCACGGGCGCAGCCAGGCGATGGCATTGTAGGCACCAGGCTGGCCGGGGATTTCCTTGACCTTGACCTTGGCATCCGCCAGTGGGTACTTGGCACGGATTTCCTGGCCACCGCCTTCGGACGCGTTGACGTAGCTGAGAATCCAGCGGTTCAGCCAGGCTTCCACGTCGGAGGCTTCCATGTAGCTTCCAATCTTGTCGCGGGCCATGACCTTCAGGTAATGAGCAAAGCGCGAGGTGGCCATCATGTACGGCAAACGAGCAGAGATGGCCGCGTTGGCAGTCGCATCCGGGTTGTCGAATTTGGCTGGCTTCTGGCAGGTCTGGCCACCGAAGAACACGGCATAATCGGTGTTCTTGTAATGGCACAGAGGCAGGAAGCCCATCTTGCCCAGTTCGGCCTCGCGACGGTCGGTGATACCGATTTCAGTCGGGCATTTCAGATCGGGGTCGCCGTCATCACTGATGAAGATGTGGGAAGGCAGGTTATCGACCCGGCCACCGCCCTCGGCACCGCGAATGGCGGTACAGAAACCGTACTTGGAGAAGGCCTCGGTCAGACGGGTGCCCATCACATAGGCGGCGTTCATCCAGCAGTAGTGCTCATGATCTGCCGTCAAAGCGTACTGGGTGCGGTCATCCAGCGGGAATTCCTCATAACGGAACTCTTCCACCGCACGGGTCTGCTGACCGTAGGGCAGACGTGCCAGCACACGCGGCATGGTCAGTGTGACAAAGCGGCTGTCATCACTTTCGCGGAAACCGCGCCATTTGGTGTACTCGAACGACTCAAAGATTTTTTCCAGATCGCGTGGCTTGGACAGCTCACGCCAGTCATCAAAGCCAAACAGCGCTGGCGAGGCGGCCGAAATAAAGGGTGAGAAGCCCGCTGCCGCGACATTGGAGATCAGCCCCAGCGTCTCGATGTCTTCCGGGTGGTTGGTAAATTCATAGTCACCGATCAGCGCGCCGTAGGGCTCACCACCGGGTGTCCCAAACTCGGCTTCGTAGACTTTCTTAAAGATATTGCTCTGGTCAAAATCCACCGCCTTGGTCAGATCACGGTGCAGTTCTTTCTTGCTCAGGCTGAGCATGCGGATCTTCAGGGTGTGGCTGGTATCGCTGTTATTGACCAGATAGCTCAGACCACGCCAGCTGCCTTCCAGCTTCTGGAACTTATCGTGGTGCATGATTTCCGACAGCTGTTCGGAGATCAGCTGATCGATACGGGCAATGGCTTCGTTGAAGGTCACTGACAGGTTACGGCTCCAGGTCAGCGTCCCTTTCAGGGCTTCTTCGGTCAGCGTGCGGATCAGCTCTTCGGCCCGGGAAGCTTCGGTCTGCTTGGTGGCCTTGATGGCCTGTTCCAGAATGCCAATGCTGCTTTCGCTCAACGCGGCGTCAACGGCGGCGTGCTGTTGTTTGGCGCTCATGCCAGTGGCTCTCCCTGCTTAATGTTTAACTGGTCAGCCAGACGGCCCAGTTCATCCGTGTTGTTGAGAACGTTTTCCAGAATGTTTTCCAGATCTTCGGAACGGTCGACCTTGGTCATCAGGTCACGCAGCTTGTTGCGGGTTTCCATCAGCTTGCGCAGTGGCTCAACCTGACGGACTACGGCAGCAGGCTCAAAGTCCGCCATCGATTTGAACTCCAGATTGACGTGGAACTGCTCGTCATCACCACCCAGCTTGTTGTCCACCCGCAGACGCAGGCGCGGGCTCATGCGACGCAGCACCGAATCGAAGTTGTCGTGGTCGATATGAATGAAGCGGCGGTCTTTCAGTGGCTTCATCGACTCGGTGTTGTCACCGGCAAAATCACCCATGACACCCACCACAAAGGCCAGTTCCTTACGCACCGACAGACCTTCGGTTTCCAGGTCATAGGTAATATGCACGCGCGGCTTTCTTACCCGGGCCAGCTTGCTGTGTACACTCACTGTTTGATCTCCTATCACTTAATTATCCATTCACCGCGCTCTGCCAACCCCTGCCGGCCACGGTCATGGACGTCAGGGGTTATCTGAGGGGATACCGGTCAGGCGGAAAAAGCCCTTGCGTGCATCCTGATCGGCAATTAATTCCTGCAGCAGTTCCGGCAGACTCAGCTCACTCCAGCGCACCACCTGATCGATGGCATAGGACATGGGCGAGTGCGGTTCGGTTTTGCGGAAAAACTCCGACACCTGCACCAGTGTCTGAATCGCCTGCTCCCGCTGTTGCAGTTGCAGCACGCCAGTGGGTGCGGAAACAGCCGCGCCGGGCAGTGGTTCAGCCCCGTCGCTGTTCAGGCCGATGTCAGCGAGTTCCTCCACGGCGGGCTTGGGCACCTTGATGCGATCTCCCGCCAGATGGCGTACGCAGTCCAGGCACTCCTCCAGCCGCTTGCTGATGCGTGAGCTGGGCACCGGCGCTCCGACGGCCTGATCCATGCAGGCCACCAGTTGCTGGTAAGCCGTCATGGCCGCCAGCAGCTGATCATGCACCTGCTGAAACTGTTCGGTGGTCGTTTCCCGTGCAGCGGTGGTAATGGCGCTCATTTCCACCGCACCGGCCTTCAGGCGCTGTGCTTTCTTGGCATCGTCGAGACGCTCCAGCTCCTGAGCCTGCTGATATTCCCACAGGGCAAAAGGACCACTGCTGCTGCCCGCGGTGAGCATAATGGTGCTGATCGGCATCAGCAGGGCACCTTCGTTATCGTAACCATTGAGGCCAATCAGCGGCGCCACGCGGGTTTCCTGACCGTCCTCATCGGGGAATGGGTAGAGGCCATCCCAGTGGGTTTCGATCAGCCGCTGCGCCAGGGTGAAGCCCTCGGCCAGACCGGCAAAACCCTGATAGCGCGCCAGCGCTTCAATCAGCCAGGCCACCAGCTCAAGATCCTTACCTTCGCTGGTCAGTACCTCAGGCACCCGCTCGACGATGGGGCGCCACAACGCCACGCAGGACTGCAGCGGCTCATCCTCGATCAGGGCGTTGCGCTCCGCCGCACGAGCCTGATTACGCACGTCTTTCAGCTGGTAATAAGCCGACGTCGGCGACACATCCTGACGCGGGTCCTGCCCCTGCGGCATCTCGCTGCTGATGGGTGCCAGAATGGCGTCAAAGTCCAACATACTCATGATTATTCCCGTTCCCTTCAGGTCCGCACCCAGTGCCCCTGCACCAGCGGCAGGGTCGGGTCATCGGGTTCGCCGTGGCTGTGCCCCTGACAGGCCCGCACCAGCACACTGGTAATATTGTCGCGGCCACCATGCACCAGCGCCGAATGCGTCAGAGCCATACAGGCATCCACCACACTGGGGGTATTCAGAATCTGGCTCAGCTGGTGAAAACTCAGCTCCTTGCTCAGGCCATCACTGCACAGCAGGAACAGATCACCGGCCTGCAGCTGCCCGCTGACCACATCCACGTCTACCTCTTCCTGGCCACCGATAGCGCGGGTGACCACATTCGCCAGCGGATGAAACTCGGCATCATCGCGGCTGATCAGCCCCTGTTCGACCATGTCCTGTACCTGGCTGTGATCTCGGGTGCACTGCTGCAGCTGACCGTCACGCAGTAAATAAGCGCGGCTGTCACCCACCCAGCACAGGTGGTATTCCTCGTTACGTACCAGCAGCGCCACCACGGTGGAACCAACGGTCTTGCCTTGCATCTGCGTGCTGGCGTAGTGCTGTACATTGCGATTAGCCCGGCGGATAGCAGCCACCAGCTGCTCGACGCTGATCTGATGACGGGGCAGATGAGCCAGCTCCATTTCCAGGGTGTCCACCACCATCTGACTGGCCACATCACCGGCGGCATGACCGCCCATACCGTCTGCCACGACCCAGACGCCGCACTCGGCCAGCTCCAGATAAGCATCTTCGTTATGATCGCGGATCTTGCCCTTATGACTCTGGGCAAAACTGACCAGCTGCATGTCGTTGGGATGCGCCCCCATGACCATATTGACGCCTACCATCCCCACACCTCGAACTGACCATCGAGCATGGCGGCAAACTGGCTGACCTGCGGCAGACCGGAGCTGACCAGCAGCGAACCGGGTACCCGCTCGGAACCGCTGGTCCACCACAGGCAGTAACGCGGAAACTGCTGCCGCAGCAGCGGGTGCAACAGGTCTTCGCAGCGGCTGTCACTGGCACTTTGCCACGCCAGCTGGCGTTTGCCGGCCTCACCACGGGGCTGCAGCGGGCGCGGCTCCGCGCCGCTCGGCAGCGGTAACTGCGCCAGCGCGCTGACCCAGTCACTCAGCTCCTGGCCGTCTTCCAGAATCTGCAGCAGATGGCCGCCGGTCGCCTCACTCCAGTCACGGTTGGCCCACAACCGCACCGGTGACAACGCGGTTTCACAGGCCAGCAGGAACGGGAAACGGCGCCCGACCTGATCGACGCTGGGCATCAGGCTGCCCGCCATGGCATGCTCACCGACCACCCCGCGCGACAGGGCAAAGTGCCAGACCGGCGCGGTCAGATAGGCTTCCAGCCAGTCATCCAGCAGCTGTTCCTGACTGACAGCCAGTACCGCCTGCAGCCACTCGTTGAATCCCTCGATAAAATTGCGGCTCAGACGATCGGAGACGAAGTCACCGCGCACCGGCACCTTGCCGAAGTAGCCATATCCCTTTACAGCGTCGCCGGACATTCGAACCCCCTCAACTCCGCACTCCAAAATGGGTTGTACACACTGCTCGGTACCAGTTCGAGACTGGCCTTGTAGCCCTTGACGTTGATATCCAGCTGTTTGTCCTTGATGGTGGCCTTGCGCAGGCTGGCCAGTCGGTCCAGCAGGCGATACCAGCCCCAGGCACCGGGGTAATCGTTGGTAATGGTCTTGCCGGAATCCGGCTCGGTGAACACCAGACGTACCCCCGGTTTGCTGCCATCGCCCGGCCAGGAGAAGTTACTCAGACGGGTCGGGCCATGACGGTAGACCAGACTCTGGCCATCGATTTCCAGCAGGAAGCTGATGACATCCTCATCCAGGGTCTTGGGCTTCAGGGCAAAATCGACCTTAGGAATCTGACTGCCCGGTTCAAAGAAGGCATCGCGAATCTGCCGGGCGTTCTGGAACATCTTCAGACTCGCTTCCGACACGCCGATGTCTTTATCGAACTGCCAGGTGCTGGCCGAGGTATCTACCACCGGCGCAATGTACTCCTCAAAGTAGCGGTCAAGGGTGCCGCCATAGCCAAAGAAGCGGCCAAAATCCTTCAGTGTCACTTCCTGATCCGCCTTCACGGCCAGCGGATAGCGTCCCTGCAGGGCACGGCGGAACTCGCCATAGACCTTGGACTTCCACACATCGTTGAGATGGCTCTTGGCACCTTCTTTCGCCAGCTCCTGCGACTGGGTATTGAGCGGCCCCAGCAGGGTGCCCAGCTCCAGCGGCAGTTCGCGCTGAATATCACGGAAGGTGCGGTTCAGTTCCTGCGTAGCCTTGCCATCCACCTGTGACATGAAGGCGGACTTGTCACTGCCATCGGCACTGGCCAGATTGTCGAGGTAGCTGTACAGCCGTTGCAGCTCGGCCTCCAGCGAACTCATCTGGGTTTCATCGAAACCGACGATATTGCCGAACTGCTGCTCTACTTCCTTGCCGGGCAGCATGCTGATCTGATCAATCGGGGAATCAGGCAGATAACGGGTCAGACGATTGGTGCGTGTTTCCATGACCTTTTCCGCTACTTCACCCACCTGCTTATTGACCACGTTGTCGGTATTTACCCGGGTCAGCGCCACATTGCGCTGCACGCCACGGATGATCGACTGCAACGGCTGCTCACTGCCGCTCAGCAC
The DNA here is from genome assembly GCF_029846635.1 of Pokkaliibacter sp. MBI-7. NCBI lineage: Bacteria > Pseudomonadati > Pseudomonadota > Gammaproteobacteria > Oceanospirillales > Balneatrichaceae > Pokkaliibacter > Pokkaliibacter sp. MBI-7. Next base: position 2,265,098 of record NZ_JARVTG010000001.1, read on the forward strand.
ACGGGCGATACGCGCGCCTTCGGTGATGGTGTCGAACTTTTTCAGGCGAATTTCGGCCAGCAGGCTCTGCCACTGGAAGCTGTAATCACGGTAGTACTTCTGCCGCACCTGCTCGGCGATCACATCGCCATCCAGGGTGCCCAGCTCACTGGCATCATCGCCGTAGACCCAGGCGTCATCGGTCAGGCGCTTAAGCACGCGCTTGCTCTCAACCTGAAACAGGCCGTGGAAGCCGTTGTAGGTGTAGAGACCGGGAATCCCCTCCTGCAGTGGCTTGCCGTCGGCACGCTCGAAAATGCTGAGACTCTGGCTGCCAAGCACATCGGTCAGGCGGAAGTCCGGAATGCGGCTGTGCAGCAGCTCCTTGCGCAGGCGCTGATAGGCGCGTTCGGCCAGCGTCATGGAAGTCAGTTCCTTGCGGGCCTGCTCCACGGCAGCGTTGTCGATGCCGGCAATCGGGATATTCATCGCCAGCATGCGGTCCAGATGGGCCTGCAGGGAGGCACGGATGCCGTCGTTCTGCTCGCCTTTGAGGTAACGCTGCAGATAGGCCTGATACCAGTCCTGAATCTGGCCGTTGTCGCGGTGCTCCGGCTGATACAGCATCAGATAGGTCTTGAGGGTTTCGTAGAGGTACTCCAGATTTTCTGTCTGCCCCTGCACGGCCTGCATTTCACTGACCAGTACCCTGCTTAAGTGCGGAACAAACTGATACTGAAGGGCACGCTGATAGGCGGCGGTAGCCGGCCCGTGCAGCTGATCGCCCTGATACAGACCAAAACCACGGATACCTTCGCGCTGCAGCTCGGCGCCGGTGGCACCGGCAGGCAGTTGTACCAGCGCATCCAGTGAACGGCTGAGTGCTGGCAGTGTCAGGCTGATGTCCTGCTGCGGGTCTTCATGCTGGCTCTGATAATCCTGCACCGCCGCTTCGGCACTGCGGATCAGGCCCAGATTCCACTGATAGCTGTTCCACCACACATAGCCTCCGCCGGCCAGCAGCAGCACGGAAGCGGCCAGGGTGCCACGCATCAGCCAGGAGCTCTGCCGGTCATGGTGCTGGTTGGTGGAGGCCAGATTCTGCTCGGGGAACACCACACTCTCCAGCAGCTGGCGAATGAAGAAACTGCGGCCTTCGTGATAGCCGTGGTTCTCGCTGGGCACATCCTGCAGACCCAGTCCGCTGGCCAATTGCGAATGCACACGCTCAATGGGTTTGCCTTCCTGCGTGGCACTGGCGATATACACCCCACGCAGCAGCGGTGCTTCCTCAAAGGCATTCGGGGTAAACACTTCCTTGAGGAAGTCATCGGCGGCCGCCTGCAGCAGACGCATCTGCCGTGGAAACTCATAAATAGCGGCACGTTTTTCCATACTGCGTTCGACCCGCAGGCGCTCAGGCACCATCTCATTGAGACGTACCAGCAAGGCATGGAACTCCTTGTTGAACTCGCCGACTACGCCCTTCTCGTTGTCGGCCGCCTGCGGATCGAAAGTGATGCCCCAGACCTGCTCCCGCTCCTCCGGGGTCAGCTCAGCGAAAAACTCGCTGAAACCGGCGACCAGATCGGATTTAGTCAGCAGCACATAGACCGGGAAATTCATACCAAGCTGATTCTTCAGCTCCTGAATACGGTGCTTGATCGCACGGGCATGCAGGTTGCGCTCGGTACGGGTTTTGCTGATCAGGTCAGCCATACTCATGGCAATGATCACACCGTTGATAGGACGGCGGGGGCGGAATTTTTTAAGCAGACCGAGGAAACCCAGCCAGGAGCGGGCATCGTGTTCGGAATGGCTGTCCTGCGTGGTGTAGCGGCCAGCGGTATCAATCAGTACCGCCTTGTTAGTAAACCACCAGTCGCAATAGCGGGTGCCGCCGACGCCCTGCAGGGCATCGATCCCCATTTCCCGCTTTAGCGGGAACTCAAGCCCGGACTGATGCAGAGCGGTGGTTTTTCCGGAGCCGGGCGGCCCGACCATGATGTACCAGGGCAACTGATAGATGCTGCGCCCTTTGCTCAGCTGGGTACGCTTGAGAATGTCCATGGCACGGCTGATACGCTCGTGCAGGGTGTCGATTTCCAGCCGGGTGTTCTCATCCTGAATGGCATCCTCATCCTCGCCTTCGCCCTGCTGGGTTTTCTTCTCGCCCACCAGTTTGTTCACCGCTTCCTGCTCACGCTTGCTGCGATAGTGATAGCCGACCCAGCTGCACACCGCCCAGACAAAGACGATGGCGGAAATCAGCACCACCCGGTTCATCACACTGGCCAGCGGCTCCGCACCAGCAATGGCCAGCAGCGGGCCGCCGAACCAGATCAGCAGAGCCAGACAGAACACACCCACGGCACTGAGAAACACCCGTGAAGTGAGAAAATTCCAAAGCATGTGGCCAGCTTGTCGGAACGTCATGACAGTAATTCCTTTACTTTCAATGCAACGGGTCAGTACAGCAGGTCGATTTCGACCCGTCGGTTTTTCGCCCATTCCTCGGGCGTTGTGGTACCAAAGCGCGGCTCAGCATCGCCACGGCCTTCCGGCCATAGCCGCCCCTTCAGTCTGGCATGCTCTGTCAGGTAGTCAGACACGGCAGTGGCACGCGCCAGCGACAGATGCCAGTTGGACGGGTATTTACTGGTGGCAATCGGCTGATTGTCGGTATGACCGGTAATCATGATGCGCCCTTCCGTCCCTTCCAGTACGGTGCCGATCTTGCTTAAGACCGGCCACAATGCCTCCTTCAGCTCGGCACTGCCCGAGGGGAACAGCGCCTCGGTGCCCATGGTGATCCGGGTACGATCCGGCATCGCGGTAATTTCCACCAGCCCCTTGTCGATCTCGGTCTTCAGCAGCTCTCTCAGGCGGTCCACCTCATTGCGTTCGGGAGGCGCCTCCTCGACCGGGGCCGGCGCCGGTGCAGAGACCAGTGACGACAACTGACTGTAGAGCTGGCGCGAATCCTGATTGAGCAGGTAGTTGAAGGTCATGTAGGTGCCGAGCAGGGAGACGGCGACCAGGGCGTAGATCACCCACAGCGGCATACCATCGCGCAGGTTCATCTCGCGAATCTGTACGGCACCTTTCCAGCCCGGTGCCAGTGCCTTGTCACGTTCGCCACGCTGACTGCGCAGCGCCTGATAGGCCTGCTCGCGATAGCGTTCGAGCTTCTCGCTGCCCTGCTGCTCGACCCGCAGCTTGCCCATGAAGCCCAGGCTCAGACACAGATACTGCAGCTCCAGCATCTGCTCATGGTCAGCCGGGCGCTTGAGCGCGGCATCCAGCAGGGCATAGAAATGCTCGCCCCCCCAGGTTTCGCTGTGAAAGGTCGACAGCAGGCTGTTGAGCGACCAGCTGGACTGCTCGCCCCACAGGGTGTTGAGCACCACCTCGTCAATAAAGGAGCACATGCAGTAACGCGCCGCTTCCCGTTGCTCGGCCGTGGTGTCCTGCTGACGCAGGGCCGATTCATATTCGCGCACCATGTCGATACAGCGCAGCCGCAGCGACTCAACATCAGCATGGCTTGTTACCCGGCGCAGATAACTGACCAGTGACAGCATCGGCCCGGCGTAATCCACCAGAGGGTTGGCATCCAGGGTGGGCAGGCGCTGCACCCGGGCGCTGGCTGCCGGCTTGTGGATAACAGTGCGGTCTTCCAGCATATGCGGTGCCGTCTGATCGGCACGGCGGGCGGCAGAGCGTTCCTCTGCGGCCAGTCGTCCACCGGGACGGGGCTTAATGATGGTTGCGTCAGTCATCCTTGTTCTCCACTACACGTCCGTGTGTTACGCGTCTCAGCCAGCAATGGCCCAGAGTTCCATATCCAGTGCGGGATACTCACCCGACAGGTGAATGGCAATACCGCCACTGCTGGACAGGCGTTCCCAGTACTCGCTGTTCTTCTCCAGCTGGAAGTAGTGATAGCCCGCATGGTAAGGCACCTCGCGCGGTGCCACGGGCAGCGGCGCAATGGCCACCCCCGGAATCTGGTTGTTGACCAGCGTACGAATCAGCTCCACCGGGCCAATCTTGATCTGCGCCGGCATGTGCTTGCGCAACTCTTCCACCGCCATATCGGCACGCACCGCCAGCACGAACTGGGCATCGCGCAGCATCTTCTTGTCGTGCAGCTCAGCCACACGGATACCGAACTTGCTCATGGTCATGTTCAGCTTGGTGGCTGTCTGCTCCAGCACCGTACTCAGTGACTGATTGAGTACCACCAGCAGGGTACCGAACACTTCGGTCAGCTGATCATGGCGGTAGGAGGGCAACTGTGGCGGGCGCTTATCATCCTGCACGAAGGTCGCCAGCTCACCGACCAGCGCCACCAGCTCGGCATACAGCCGCTCGGGATGGAGCTGACCAATACCTTTCAGATGCAGCAGCACCGCTTCATAACGATTGAGCAGCTGCAGAAAGAGGAAGTCTGACAGCGAACTGACCGCCGCCTGTGCCTGACTCAGCCGGCTGGCCAGCACATCGGCACGCTGCTTAAGCATCCCCACTACTTCGGTCAGCATGCCGGCCAGAATTTCGTTGCGATGTACACAAAGGCTGGGTGGGATATAACGTTTGTCGAGACGCACCGTCCCTTCTTCACCCATTTCGCGGATGCGACACAGCGGCATGGTGACATAGCCGGTCAGATCATCACTGGCAAACTTCAGACTCAGTGCCAGCTTGGCCACCTGCAGGGTATCGTTGGCATCCTGACCCACACTGTTGTCGACCACATCCTCATCGTGCCAGCGATAGCGGGTCACCCCCTCCGCAGCCTGACCACTGCCGATGTTCAGCCCCTTAGCCTTGTCCACCGCCAGGGCCAGATACACCACCTCATCACGGGTGCCGGCAGGTACCTGCAAAGGTGCAGGCAGCGGCTCTTTGGCAGGCATTTTGGCCACGGTGAAATCGGGCAGCACCAGCACGGCATCACGCACCGCCAGCTTGCCCAGATTGAGCATGCCATCATCGATATCCAGCGTCAGTACACCCCAGCCATAGGCCTCTACCAGACTGTGCAGCGCACCCTGCTGATCTGCCCAGAAGCGTTCCTGCTGCTGGAAATGCTGGGGGCGAAGAAACATGCCTTCGCTCCAAACCACCCGACTGTACTGACTCATCTGCTATCCCTGCCTTACCCTGTCTGTCCCTGACCGTTGTTACGCTACACAGCTAGTCACGTAGCGTGATCGACAGCTTTTCGATATTGACGTCGAAATCGTCATAGCCTTCCGGGTCCGCCACCACGACATCCCGCCAGCGGGCATTCTCAATATCGCGAAACGCCGCCATCACCGCGATGTAGCGGGTTTTGCGATCCAGCCGCAGGGTGACGGTTTTCTTGCTGCCGGGTTCCAGCACCAGCTCATCCTTGCTCAGCATGTCCTGGCTCAGCACCTGATCAGGATTGTCATACAGTGCAAAAAAATCCTGTGAGTCGAACACACTGCGCGAGCTCAGCTCATAGATACGCACGACCAGCGGTGACGCCCGGCCGCTCGGATCGGGGTTGACCTGTTTGGACACCTTGAAATCCAGATCGGTGGACGGTGGCACCACGCTGTTAACCGTGCTGCAGCCGGACAGCAGTGCCACGGCGGCCAGCCATGCCATGCAGAATAAACGTACCGTTGTGCTCATCTGTCTGCTCCTGTCCGGGTGCGGGCGGCGGGTTTAGTGCGTGCCACGCAGAGAATGGTCGGCCGCTTCATACGCCTGAATAAAATCATCGAGATAACACTGCTGCTGGCTGCGTACATCATCGCTCAGGGTCTGGTGCAGCTCGGCGTACAGCTGCCAGTAGCTGGCCTGACGGCGAGCCGGATTGAGCTTGTCGAGCATGCCCTCGCGGAACTGTCGCTGACTGATCTGCTGTGGGTCCATCTGCCGCAGCAGACCGGCGACCGCTCCTTCCACTCCGCGCAACAGCGCCTGCTCATGACTGGCGATGTCGGCAAAAGCATCGGCAATAGCCTTGTCGGCTGGCATAAAGGAATTACTGCGCCGGTTAAACAGGTTGTGCACGGCGTCTTCGACACCGGCGGAGAATTTCAGCGGGTTGTTCTCAGTGGTACGAAACTGGGTGTGATTAACACGGAATTCGCTCTTGAAACGTGAGCGCTCGCGCAGGGCCACAATCAGCCCTTCCAGCAGCTGGCGGCTGGCCTCGCCCAGACGCAGCCACCACTCAGGATCATGATTCGCTGGCGCCATGTCGGGATGAATACCCAACCCCCGCAGATAGGCACGCAGTGCCTGCTGTTCATTGCCTTCCATCGCGGCCACGGCCGGGCTGGTGGGTGTAGGTAAAGACTGGGGTTCGGCTTCCATCACAGCGGGCTCGGTCAGCACTGTGGGAGCAGCGTGCGCCGGCTCTGGCATACGCAATGCGTTCTGCTGCGGGGATGGCACAGCCACCGGCACCGGTGCGGCATAAGCCGGTGCCACAGGCGGCACGACAACAGCGGGTGATGACGAAGGTGCGATGGCAGAGGTCATGGCAGTCTGAGTAACAACCTGCACTTCGGTTAACTGCGTCTGTGCCAGCATGGCACTGTCAGCCGTCGTGATGACCTGAGATGGCGCCGCAGCAGCCTGAACAGCGGCAACAGAATGTGCACCTGTCGCCACTGGCTGGGGCGCCTCTTCAGACTGGGCCGCAACAGGCTCAGCCACCGGGGCATCCGTCAGGAAAGCATCAAAACGTGAAGAGACTTCCGCATTGGGCTCCAGCGGCTCATGCGGGCCACCCAGCCACTCCTGATCCCAGTCTTCCGGAATAGTCACGACGGGCTCAATACGTTGTGACGCGGCAGGGATTGTGCCCTGAGGGAGAGGAAAATGATCATTGAGGCCCAGCTGGCTCATGCTGCGCTGCATGGAATGAGCAGGTACCGGTGCGGCAGCTGCCACAGGCTGAGATACGCTTGCCTCAGGGCTGGGCACAGACTGAGCAGCAACACTGGCAGCACTCATCTCGGCGGTCTGCATTAAAGGCTGGGGCTGCTGGAGCGGTGGCGTGGCGGGAGCTGAACGTGGGCGCAACTGGGCGCGAATTTCATAGTCACCCAGACACAACACATCATTGCTGTTCAGACGGTGACGATTGCCCTTGCCCAGTGCTTCTACCCGGCGGTTGATAAACAGGCCGTTGGTGGACAGGTCAGTGACGACAAACCCTTCAGCATCCATCTCGACCCGCGCATGGGTACCCGACAGCACCCGCTCAGGGTCCGGCAGACACCAGTCGCACTGCTCTGAGCGCCCAAGAGTGCCACCACGGTGATCAAACACCCGGACCGACTCCTGACCGGGAGACAGGCGATGATAACTGATGACCGACAGTTCAAGCTCCATATCCATATGTCCAGACCTATCCATAGGGTTACCAAATACATATGGGTGACCCGTCCACACCTCTTCACACCTGAAGAACCGCAGCCAGGGCCACCAACAATCTGGGCGACAAAACTACGGAGTCGATACTGACAAGTCAACACCTTTGGACAAATAAAGTTACAAAACTTATCCTTGATTTACACATGGAGTTTTATGTAACGTACCGCCCGCCGAATGGATACATTTCTCAGGCAATTGACTTCAGCCAGGATGCGGGGGAAGACATGGACAGGGTGAACACGGATACCAGGGATACGGATACGCTGCTTGCCGGTAGCCAGAACGACTACCATACCCAGCCGCAGCAGAGCACCACCAGCACGGCAGCCAGCACCCCGCCGACCAGCAGTGATAACAGCGACCTGACCGCGGTATTCTGCGATGCAACCCAGGTGCTGGATGTCCCTTCCCCACAAACTGAAGGCCGCAATCAGCTCAAGGGCACGGTCCTGCAGCAGCGCTACCTGCTGGAAGACCAGATTGGCCGCGGTGGCATGTGCGACATTTACCGCGCCCGTGACCTGCTGCTGGAACAGAACGGCATCAAAGACAATCACGTCGCGGTCAAATTACTGCAGGCCCACCTGCAGGATCATCCCCAGGCCAAACATCTGCTGATTGCCGAGGCACGTAAGTCTCAGCAACTGTCACACCCCAACATCATCCGCGTCTTCAGCTTCGGCCATGAAGCGCTGGAAAATCGCGACACGGCCTGCACCTTTCTGGTGATGGAATGGCTCGACGGTGAAACCCTTGACCTGGTGATCAAACGCTCCCGCCCCCGCGGCCTCAACTACGACGGCGCCATGCAGATTCTGCGGCAGATGGCGGCGGCCCTCGATTACGCCTCCTCACAGGGCGTGGTGCATGCCGACCTCAAACCCAGCAACGTCATGCTGACCCGGGATGGCCACATCAAGGTGCTGGATTTCGGTGTGGCGGGCTCTGACCCGCTGCACAAGGACATCTACGCCGCCCCAGATGCCGATACCACCGAACCCGTGCAGGGCTATACCCCGGCCTATGCCAGCCCACAACTACTGGCGGGTAACAAGCCGACGCACCGCGATGACATTTATTCCTTCTGCTGCATCGCTTACGAGCTGCTGACCAGCAAGCACCCCTTCCAGCGTCAGCCTGCCGATAAAGCACAACAACAAAAACTCAGGGCAGAGGCTCCCGCTGCGCTGAGCAGCAAGCGCTGGGCTCAGCTGAAACAGGGGCTGGCCTTCGAAGAACGTAAACGCCCGGCACAACTGCAGGCCCTGCTCAACCTGATGGAGCAGCCCGCTGCCTGGCCCCGGCTGGCAGGCTGGGGCGCCGCCCTGCTGGTGTTGCTGGCTGCAGCAGGCATAGGCTATCAGCACTATCAGGGCTATCAGCAGCGTCTGCAGCAGCTCGATACCCGGCTGGCCGACAGCCACCGCTATGACTACCTGCAGGGCGCTACACCCACTGCCCTGCTCGATGCCCTGGCACAGGCCCCTGCTGATCAACAGGCGCTGGTGACCGGCATTGTGCAGCAACAGCGTGCCCGCGTACTGGACTACTTTGAAGGCGAGGTGGAAAGCCAGCTGCAACAGCAGCAGTCCGGCTATCCCGATTATTACAGCGTCACCCGCACGGTGGAGGAAGGGCTGAAAGTCTTCCCGGACTCGGCCCGCCTGCACACCCTGCTGGATACCCTGCAACAAAGCTGGCGCGGCAGCACCCAGGCACTGGATGAGCAGCTCAACGCCATGCTGGAGCAGGGCAAATACCAGAGCAAAGCCGACTTCGACAACCTGCTCAGCCAGCTCGCCGGCCTGCGGCACCTGAACCATGACTACCAGCCGCTGCCTTCAGAAAAAGCCAGCAGCACCTTTCAGCAGATCCTGCAGGATGCGCTGAGCAAAAGCGCCGACGAAGAGCAGCTCAACCGGCTGCGCAAAATCGGTGAAACCTTCTTTGCCGGCATGCCCGTGGCCGAACAGAGTGTGGAACAGGTGGACGAGGTGCAACAGGCACAACAGACACTGGATGCCTACAAGGCCGCCCGCAAGCAGGGCCAGAAGCTGCCCTTCCCCCATGCTGCTGCCGCCATCGTCAATCAGGAAAAAACCGCGGCGCTGGCCAGCCAGATCAGTGCTGCCACCGACCCGGAGGCCCTGACTGCCGCTGAAAATGCACTGGCCGAATACGGCAGGGGCCTGCCCTCCGACTTTGAGCCACTGGCCACCCTCACTCACCAGCTGGCACAGGCTTATCGCGATCTGGCCAAACAGCTGATCAGCAGCGACCAGCTGCGGGAAGCACAAAAAGCCATGGCCGAGGCTGATCTGATCGAGAAAGGTCTGCAAGCCAAATAGCACTATTGACGCTCATTCTGGCGCCCTGCGACTGACGCAGGGCGCCTCTCCCGTGTTCGACGGCCGGGCACCCCACCCCCTTGTGTTGCCCTTTGGTGTACCGGCCTTTTTTATTCAGGAAAGTGGTTATGCGTGCGGTTCAATCCAGCAAGAATATCTTCATTACCACCCCGCTGGGGCAGGATGCCCTGATTCTGGACAAAGCGACGATCCACGAAGGTTTGTCGCAGCTGTCGCACATGACGGCCTTCGTGCACACCAACAGCCAGCAGGTTGACCCCCATGAGCTGCTGGGCAAGGCGGTGACCCTGACCATTCCCATTCACGATGACCACGGCGAAGTCGGTCAACAGCTGTATAACGCCGTGGTCACCCGTATTGCCTCCAAGGGCAGCCGTACCCCGGCTGAAGCGCTGGATGAAGTCCACCGTGACTACGAGCTGACCTTGCAGCCGCAGGCGTATTTCCTCACCCAGCGCCGGCAGAACCGCATCTTCCAGCAGCGCACCCCGCTGGACATCGTTACCCAGATTCTCAGTGAGCACAGCGTCAAGTTCGAAGACCGTACCAGCGGCAGCTTCCCCACCTTCGAGTACAAGGTGCAGTTTGACGAGACCGACTGGAACTTCGTCTGCCGTCTGCTGCAGCACGAGGGGGTATTTTTCTATTTCGAGCACAGCGCCGGTGATCACACGCTGGTGCTGGCCGATGACAGTACGGTCTACACCCCGTGCCTTGAGCAGCAGGTGGCCTACTTCACCGGGGATCTGGCCGAGTCTCATCTGTATGTCTGGAGCGGCATCGAGCAGATTGCTACGGGCAAGGTGCGCCAGCAGGGCTATAACTTCCTCACCCCGACAGCACTGGCCAAAGCACTGGTGGAGAACCCCGGCCAGGCCGAGCAGCAGGGCACCACAGAAAGCTTCGAGTACATCGCCGAAGCGGAAAATATCAACCGCACCCAGGCCACCGCCCAGACCCAGCTGGACGCCTTGCAGCATGATCAGCTGTGCGGTGAGGGCAAGAGTAACTGCCGCTCCTTCCGCCCCGGCGGCCTGTTCAGCTTCAAGCGCCATGAAGACAAGCGCGAAGAGGGGAAAAGCTACGTTGTCACCCGGATTAAGGTGGAAGCGTCCTCGGCGGATAACCAGGGTGAGCAGGCGCAGGAAGGTGATAACTACAAGAATGAGATCAGTGTGCTGCCCGCCGATGCGGTGTTCCGCCCCCGTCTGGCCCGTGATGACATCGCCGCGCGCGAGGGCGGTGACCGCAACAACTACCTGCTGCCCTACCTGCCGCGCATCTTTGGTTCACAGACCGCACGGGTGGTCGCCGAAGCCAACAGCGACGGCAGTGAGGAAGTGCATATTGATAAATACGGCCGGGTGCATGTGTGCTTCCACTGGGATCTGGAGCAGCGCAGCTCCTGCTGGATCCGGGTGGCGCAGGCCTGGGCCGGTAACGGCCGTGGCGCCTTCTTCTTCCCCCGTATTGGCGATGAGGTCATCGTCCAGTATTTAAGTGGCGACCCTGATCAGCCGGTCATTGTCGGCAGTCTGTACAACGGCACTAACCCCTACCCCACGGCGCTGCCGGAGAGCAAAACCCAGAGCGGTTTCATCAGCCGCAGCAGCAAGGGCGGTGGCAAAGACAACTACAACGCGCTGGTGTTTGAAGACCTCAAAGGCCAGGAGCTGTTCTACACCCAGGCCGAAAAGGACCAGCAGGCGCTGATCAAAAACAACCAGCTGACCGACATCGGCATGGACCGCCAGACCACCATCAAGAACAACGATGTGCTGGACGTGGGGAAGGTGTTCAAACTCAAGGCAGGCAGCCGGATTGAGCTGGAGGTGGGCGCCTCGACGCTGGTGATGGAGAGCAATGGCACCATTACGCTGAAGGGTAAAAACATCACGGAAAAAGCCAGCAAGATTGAGAAAGTGGCAGGCAAGATCAATCTGAACTGATGAGTCGGCTTCTCCCTTCGGCGTTTGATCTTGAGCGGCTGCAGCGTACCTTACAGCAGCGCGATGCCCTGGCCTGCCAGCCGCTGACGCCGGTTTCGCGGCTGCATACGCTGGACAGCGATATCCTCGGCCAGCTGGAGGACACCCTGAAGCCCCTGCGCACTCTGGCGCTGCCCGCTGACTGGCCCGCAGAACTGCGCCTGCTGGGGCAGCCGCTGGCACGCTTTTTTATCGCCGAACTGGCCGAGCAGGAACCGTTATGGCGCGCCGATCAGCAGGTGTACCTCACCCAGTTGTGGCTGACACTGCATGATCAGCCCGCCGAGGCGCTGTTTGAGGATCTGGAGGTCAGAGAGCGGGAAGTCCCCCGGCTTGACCGGGTGCTGGCTCATCTCCAGTGTGCGTTTGCCCTCCCGCCGTTACCCTGGCAGCACCACTCGCTGATGTTCTGTTACCGCTGGCTGCAGAATATGTTGATGCTGCCGTGGCTGAGAGACATGAGCTGGCGCGAGAAAGCGCTACAGCAACATGGCTATGACAAGGCGCTGGTTCTTCTTGATGAACTATTAACCGACCCAAGCCGCTTGCAGGCATTGTCTTCTGCACAGCGGGAATGGCTACAGGGAAGCAGGGCATTGGACTCTGCTACACTCGCCCATTTCACAACGCCCTCTGTGTCAAAAACCACGCTCCTGACCCACTCATGGAATATCACCGCCGATCACTATGGCACTCAGCTCTACGCTGGACGTGTTCTTCCGCTACTGGCGCAGCACTTACTGGATGCAGATACTCCCCAGCAGCTCAGACATGGATGCTCTGCACTGTGGTTGATGCACACCCCAGAGTCCCTACCGGCTTCGGTGCTCAGTCTGTGTGTGGAAGAAAATGACGAGCAGCTATTCAGCGACCGAGAACAAGCCTCGGACAAATTACGCCAGTGGGCCAGTGAACAACCTGACGATGACTGGCTACAACTGGCCGGTGCGCCCGTGACAGATGAGGCCGCCATGCAACCCCTCTGGCAGCACGGCCTGCAAGGCCATCGTATGGCGCTGGCCCACTACTGGAACCAGCAGCACGATGGCCACCAGTATCATCACCCCTGCCATCTCTGGGGCGGTTTATCGTGATGACGATCCCAGCCATGAGGGTGCAGCCCCTGATCTTTCGCTGCGGTAGCCTGCCCTCCTTTCAGGCGATGCAACAGGGCCATGAGATGGACCTGATTCTGCCGCCGCAGCCACAGCGGCCCTATTACTTTGCCCCGCTGTTACCCGCTGCCCTCAGTGACCCCCTGCGCCTGCATCGGTTAGGCATACAACTGATGGGGGAAACACGGCAGCACTTCCAGCGGGATGATCTCGTACTGGTGCTGCTGCCCGACTCAGCCACGCCTTACAACGACCGTCTCGCTGATCTCGAAGCACTGCAACGACTGGGGCTGGAAGCGTTACAAGACTATGCCGTTCACCTGTACCCCTGGGGAACCTGCGCCTGGGCCCTGTGCCAGCGGCGTCTGCAGCAGGCACTGCAACAGGGCAAAACCACATGGATCGTCGCACTGGCCAGCCCCCGACCGACCGAGGATGACATCTGCCGTGCGCCCACCCGGCACTACTGCGAAGGCGTCGCGCTGCTGAAAGTCACGCCCGCGCAGCACGGCATGGTGTGCTGCTGGCAGGGTTACGACAGCCACCTGGCCTCACAGGCCAGCGGCAACAGCGATCAAGCGCTGGCCGCACGACTGGCCAGCGAACCCTGGGCTGCGCAGAGCATCAGCCAGATCGTGTCGTCTCCCACACTGACGGGCTGGGCACCTTACTACCACGCGCTGAGACCGTACCTGTCGCCCAGCCTCGACACCGCCTGTCCCTTCGCTCATTACGGGGAGCTGGGCACCCTGGGTGGGCTGGCCAGAGCACTGATCATTCAGCAGCAATGGCAGCGTCCCGGGCGGCCGGGGGTAATGCCTGCCCGCGTCGCATTACAACTCGATACCCTCGGCCGTCTGACCAGCACGCTGCTGTGGCGCTCACACACGGCCGCTGTTCCGCGATCCAACACGACCGATCATTCAGGAGTTCACCATGGGTAAGCCCGCCGCAACGATTTCTCACAACCATACCTGCCCAGCCAAGCGTGGTAAGACTCCTCACGTGGGTGGTCCTATTATCAGCGGCTCTGGCAATGTTTTTATCGGTGGCTTACCTGCTGCGAGGGTCGGAGACAATCTGATTTGCAATGCCCCACCCGATACCATCAATGAAGGTTCGTCTACCGTATTTATCAATGGTAAACCAGCCGCACGCATGGGTGACTCTACCGAGCATGGCGGTGTCATCGTGCAGGGTAATGCCACCGTATTTATTGGTGACAAGAGCTATAGCAGCAGCGGCGGTACCCCTCCCGAGGAAAGCAAGATCGTCGAAATGGCCCGTCGTGACCTGTCGCGCATACAATACTGCCAGCGCAACGGCCAGACCCAGATCTGCAATGATCCGGTCTGCCCCTGTCGCAAAAACGGACACTGACAAGGACGTCACCCATGACTCAGCCCCTGATACGCTCAGGCTTTGCCTTTGGCCATCCTGAGCATCACCTGCACCCCGACAATTCGCTACCGCTGGCACTGGTGATAGATAGCGCCCGCCTGCCGCAGTGGCGGCATATCGCCGCAATGAAAGAAACGGAGCTGCAGTGGGCCAGCCTCTACGAAGACACTGCCGCTGAGCGCTTTGAGCCGGTCGGCCCCTTCCTGCTGCGCACCTACGCCGGCAGCCCGGTGCTTGATCTGCTCAGCAGCGATCCCGCCTGGGGCACCAGTGCCCTGCTCATCAGCCATCGCGGCGACTTCGACACCCTGCTCAGCCATCTGCGCAGTCTGGTCTTTGTGGAGGACGGCAACCGCCTCAACCTGATGCGCTTTTATTCCCCGTGGATACTCGACACCTGGTTTGCAGCGCTGGCGGATGAGCGCATTCATGCCCTGCTCGGCCCGGCCGAAATGTGGGCGTGGCGCAGTTTCAATTATCACGATGAGGGTGAATGGCAGTGGAGCTGGGTCGCCCATCAGCCCGGCCAGGTGCAGCACTCGCAAGGCTGGTACCGGCTGAGTGCTGATGAAATCCGGGTGCTGGATCAACTGGATGAGGGGGCCTGAGGATGCTACGTGATATGGGTGACATGCGTTTTGAGGCCGGTGACGATGATAGTGATTTTTACGTTATTCAGGCACGGGATACCCTGTCAGAACTGGCCAAAACACTGGGCATTTCTACCGCGGAGCTGGCGGAGCTGAACACCGATACGGTGCGTGACATCAACCTGATCTACACCGACCGCAAGCTTAAAGTGCCCAAACGCCTGACACTCCCGGCACCGGGCAGTACTCCGCTGCCCGCCCCCATTCCCCTTGATCCTAAAAAAACCGTGTGCGACATCAACGGTGACTATGTAGACGTTGTCTACTTCCCGGGGGTGCCGGGCGCAAAAGGCAAGGTAAAATCGGCGTGGTATGCCCTCACTCAGGCCGCGGTTGATGCCTTTGCCAAGGAAGAGAAACTGCTCGACGATGCCATTAAAGACTACCGTGCAGCACCGACTGAAGCGAATCGCGAGCAGGCACTGAAAGAGATGGAAAAACTGGGCTTGCTGGAAGCCTTCAAGCCGTTCCATCTGGCATTCCTGATGCCCGATGAAAAGACCCGGCAAGCCTATATCGACGTCGAAATAGCGCTGTTACTGGTCCAGGACACCTGCAACAACCAGCAATATCAGCGGGAACTGCCCAAAGCGCTGGAGAAAAAGTATCAGGATACCCAGCATCTGCCCGATGCTGCCCTGCGTTATACCCGCGAACAGTACTGGCAACATTACGCCAGGCAACTGCAAAACACCCTCAACCACTTTGAAAAGATCGCCCTGCAGAACGGTAAACAGTACGGGCTGGTCAAGTTCCAAAACAAAATCGTTCCGGTGGAAGACCCAAAGCGCTACGAGCTGCTGGGCACCATCGACAGCCAGCGCCAGCGCATCTACCGCGTCCTCGATAATCAGGAGACCGACGGCAGCCTGAGCCGCAATGCCCGGGAATACGTGGCGCTATGGCGCCAGAAAGGGGAAACCTATCGCAATGACGCCTACCGGGCATTCAGCGATGCGCTGTTTCACGGGTTTCGCCAGCTCAAAGTCGACCAGCAGATGTGCAACGGCTGGGTTCAGCTGGCCGAGGCGGCCTATCAGCTCAATATGCTGGGAGTGGTGATTCCGGAGCAGGTACTCAACGAAAGCGAACTGTTCTGGATGCCTGAATGCCTGTCTGGCGCCTGGACTGCCCTCGATGGCGGCACGGCGGCCCTTGAGATCATGCCGCTGTATGACCTGCTGGATAAAGCCAATATCCATGATGTGAGTGACCCTGCCTCACGGAATGCCACCTCGACCAGCATAGAAGAGGCCGCCGGGCGGATGGAAAAAGGCGCCCTGCAACCGGTTTTGACCTTTGGCTACTACCACTGCCAGCGCCTGCTCGGCAGTGTGGATGCACTGCTGAAAACACAAAGCAGTCGCTTCCAGCAGACCATCGGTATCGCCGCCCCCAGCGACTATCTGCGCCCGGCACTCATCCTCAAGTATCTGCTCAGGCAACGACTGGATGACTTACAGCAGATTGCTCAACAGCGGGTGCTCAACGGCCAGCTGGATGCCCGCTGCTTTCGTAATACCAAGGATGCCGCCGCCGCCCACGATACCAATGGCCGGGTGCAACTGCTCTGGGCGCAAAGCGAATGGCAGGCGCGTGAGGTGAAAAACGTCAACCCCCGTACCGGCGCCTTTCGCTTCAACAGCGAGTATGCCGTGGTGGTGGAGGGCTATCGCGTCAGTACCGGTGCCAAAATGCACTTTGTACGCAACAGCTGGCTGACGACCCTGCTCACCGCTGACCAGAGCAACAACAGCACCCCCGCCGCACCACAAACCGTGTGCCAGGGCCAGATGCTGCTCCTCTGCGCCTATGACAACCAGGGCCGCAAAGCCCCTGCGACGACCGATGAGGACGCTATCCACCGGCTGCCCAAAACGTGGCGTATTGATCTGAAGCACACCCTCGCTCACGTTCAGGAGCAGGCCGGGGCGCAGTCGACCGTTCATATCCCCTACAACGCCCTGTTTGATCAGTACATCTGCGCCAAGGTGGCCTCAGCCGAGTACCTCACGCTGATTGATGGCAACTACTACAGTTGCACGCTGGATGCCCAGTTTATGCGTTACCCGCAGACGGAAATGAAATGGGAAAGCCTCGGCAAGCAGCTCTACGAGGCCGCCGTGCTGCCCGAGGTGCAGAATACCGAGAGCGCCCAGTCGCCCGGCACCTACCGCTTTAGCGCCGAATGCAAATGGGAGCCCCTCAAGGCGCAGGTGACCTGGAAGGCGATGTTCCCCGCTACCGAGGACAACCAGCAGGTCAGCATCAGCTACGAGGTCTACCAGTGGGATGCACAGGGTAAACGCCAGAAGGAGGCCGCCGTCAGGGTCTACCCCATGGGCAAGCTCAAGATCGCCTTTGAGGCGACCCTCGGCGGGTATGCCGGGGCCAGCCTGGCGCTCTCCAGCCAGGTGCATGTTGACCGGGATAACGTCGGCCATATCGGTATGAGCGGCAATAATCCGGTGACCGCCAGCCAGATACAGCCGGGCTGGCGACTGGCCTCACAAAACACCCCCATGCGCGTACGCCAGCAGCAGGCAGGCGATGTCGTCACCCAGAGAACCCATGACAACAGTAAGAGCGCGGACCTCAGCAGCGATAAAAGCGCCTCCCCTCAGGGCGCACTGGGCCAGGACGCCGCCAAAAAGGGGCTGGCAGAGGTCAAGATCAATCTGTTTGGCGGGCTCGATGTCGGCGGCAGCCTCAGTGCCAAACTGCTGTGGGCACCGCCTGCCCCACCCGGCACAACACAGAAAGAGGAGTGGCTGACCCTAGCGGGCATCAGTGCGGAGGCCAAACTGGCTCTGGGTGCGGGCATCGCCGGGGAGTTCGTCATCACCTGCTACAAAGGCCGCTTTGTGATTTTGCTGTCCGCACGCTTTGTGTGGGTGGCCGGAGGCACCGGCAAATTCAGCTTTGAAGTGGACATCAGCAGCATTCTGCGCTTTGTCCGGCTGTTCCTGAGCCTGCTGGCGCGCAGTGATTTTCGCCGTATTACCGCCATTCAGATGGGCAGCGCCGCCATCGGCAACGCCAGCAGTCAGGGCAGCACCGATGCCGACAGTGACAGCGCCTTCAGCGTGATGAGCAACCTGCTGATCGTCTCGCTGATTACCGGCCTGCGCGTCACCGAGGCCTTTCTGCTGCCGTTTGATGCCCTGATCACCGTGGTCAGACAGCGGCTGGTGGCCGATCAGGCACCGCGTATCGCCCGCTATATTCTGGGCCGTCGTGGTGATGGCGGTAACCGGGAAGACTGGTTTGATAACCTGCTGCCCGAGGTCAAGGGCCGTATTATCCACGTGCTGCTGCACAAGGCCACACCGTCTGCCGGGGAGGTACTGGGGTCCGTATTGGAAGACTTCGGTTACGACGATAAAGCCAATCTGGACAATATCTACCAGCGTGCTGCCATTATGGAAATGCTGGGGTGGGTGACCAACGAATCACCGCTGGCGGGGGAACGGCAGTTTCTGGAAACCCTGTCGCGCTGCAACGAGGAAGGCGCCTTAACCGATGACCAGTTCTGGCACTATCAGGCCTTTGGCGATAACTGGATGCGGGTTTATGACTATTTTAAATCGCTAAAAGACCTCGATGACGATATGGCACCTGCGATTATTGCCCGGCTGAATGCAGGCAAAAGCCCCAGAGATGAAGATTATGAAAAGCCTATCATTATACCTAATGCTGATACCGGAAAAGACAGAATAGATCAGCTTCTTCAGCACCGAATTCGATTTAGCAATCATTTTAAAAACGACTACCGCTACTTTAAATATCGGGAGGAAAATTCTAATGAATATACCGGCTACGATTACGACTATAATACCGGGCAATTAGTACCCTATGTATATGCCTACCGGCTGGTCTACAGCGCAATGAATAAAATCACTTTACCTATTGCCCAGCGCCTAGCCCTGCTTGGATTACCTGAGGATGCCACAGAAGCAGATCCACGGGAGCTGGAAATCAAAAAGGACTCAATTTATGGAATGTAATCATTTATTACCGCTTTACAAAAGAGGCTTTAATACTGACCAGCTAGGCATGGCTCTGCTAAGCACCTTTTTTTTATGCCTCTTTTTTGTTACCTCCGTATCGGCAGCGGGCAGACTCACGCGAGAAGAAATACAGGCTATTATGGCGGGCCCGGGAATGCAGCCCAAAACCGTTAACCTCTCCGGCTACCCAGACCGAGAGCTGGCCATTGATGCCTTTGCCCGCGAAGAGTTTGACCGGGTGATTCGCCTCGGCAAAGCCGCCGCCGATGCCGGTGATGCTCAGCTGCAGTATATGCTGGGCGTCGCCTACTATCTGGTCACCCCGCAAGACTTAGGCAGCCCCGCGCTGGCCAAAAAATATATCGATATGGCCGCCCGGCAAAACAACCCCTATGCCCTCTGGAGTCTGGGCAGCAAAGTGCAGTGCAAAAGCTGGGGCACCTGTGATGACGATCTGGATGAGTGGCATGACAAAGCCAGAGCCGCATGGAAACAGCTGGCGGAGCAAGGTAATACTCAAGCGATGTTCTTTGTCGCCTTGGCGGGGCGCAATAGCTGGAAAAGCTATGTGCCCTTCCTCTCCGCCCGTACCCAAATGGAGAATTTTGAAAAGGCCGCTCGCGCGGGCAGCTATCAGGCCATGCGGGAATGGTTTTCACGGAATAGAAATAAAATAAAGGACGGCGATAAAGATCTAAGAGCCAAAGCCATAAGTTTGTTAACACCCTTCGTTAAGGACGGTAATACCCAAGCCATGATGGAATTAGCGAGAGTATATAACTACTACACTCATCCTTCTGAAATTGAAAAATCCGTCAAACTATGGAAAATGGCGGAAGAGCTAGGGGGAGGGAATTTAGGGAGTCATTTTTATGGATACTATAAAGATATTAGAGATTACAAAAATGCGTACTTATATGAGTTCTCCAAAGAAATGACAAGGTATTCACCCGCCCCCATCTATGAAGGATTTGAAATAGATTACCCCGACATCTTCACACCAGAAGTAATAAAAGAACTTCGCGCTCAAGCCATTGAGCGGTACAAGCAGATTGTCAAATGGGCCAATGAAGCCGGGTACAAACTTAAAACCGAAAAAGACGTGAATTATTTCCCGGCGGGCTGGAGTTTTGAATGATTCAGCGCGTCTATTCTGGCGGAGTTTTGTTTCATCCTGAATAAAACACCACTTATTAACCCTTCGTTAACGTTTATCAAGGAACAAACAATGAACGGAATCGCACGAGGTATTACTTTTCTGATGGGCTGCCTGTTTGGGCTAATGGGCATTATGTTCTTTGTGCTGGGAGGGGTAGCGGCGTCAATGATGCCTTTTGCCTTCAGCGGTGCCTCAGGCGTGATGGGGCTGATGTTCGTCGGGCTGGGTGGGCTGGGTCTCTGGGCAGCCATTGCTAACCGCCGTAGCGGCATCATTATCTTCGCCATCGTCAGCTGCCTGTTCTGGTACGTTGGCACCCTACTGGGGGCCATTGTGCTGCTGATGACGCTGGCCAGTGGAGAAGTGGAACAACCAGCGCAGCCACCGCATCAGTAACGTCTGGCTTGCCCTGACCATTCCCATTCACGATGACCACGGCGAAGTCGGTCAGCAGCTGTATAACGCCGTGGTCACCCGTATTGCCTCCAAGGGCAGCCGTACCCCGGCTGAAGCGCTGGATGAAGTCCACCGTGACTACGAGCTGACCTTGCAGCCGCAGGCGTATTTCCTCACCCAGCGCCGGCAGAACCGCATCTTCCAGCAGCGTACCCCGCTGGACATCGTTACCCAGATTCTCAGTGAGCACAGCGTCAAGTTCGACGACCGTACCAGCGGCAGCTTCCCCACCTTCGAGTACAAGGTGCAGTTTGACGAGACCGACTGGAACTTCGTCTGCCGTCTGCTGCAGCACGAGGGGGTATTTTTCTATTTCGAGCACAGCGCCGGTGATCACACGCTGGTGCTGGCCGATGACAGCACGGTCTACACCCCGTGCCTTGAGCAGCAGGTGGCCTACTTCACCGGGGATCTGGCCGAGTCTCATCTGTATGTCTGGAGCGGCATCGAGCAGATTGCCACGGGCAAGGTGCGCCAGCAGGGCTATAACTTCCTCACCCCGACGGCACTGGCCAAAGCCCTGGTGGAGAACCCCGGCCAGGCCGAGCAGCAGGGCACCACAGAAAGCTTCGAGTACATCGCCGAAGCGGAAAATATCAGCCGTACACAGGCCACCGCCCAGACCCAGCTGGACGCCTTGCAGCATGATCAGCTGTGCGGTGAGGGCAAGAGTAACTGCCGCTCCTTCCGCCCCGGCGGCCTGTTCAGCTTCAAGCGCCATGAAGACAAGCGCGAAGAGGGGAAAAGCTACGTCGTCACCCGGATTAAGGTGGAAGCGTCCTCGGCGGATAACCAGGGTGAGCAGGCGCAGGAAGGTGATAACTACAAGAATGAGATCAGTGTGCTGCCCGCCGATGCGGTGTTCCGCCCCCGTCTGGCCCGTGATGACATCGCCGCGCGCGAGGGCGGTGACCGCAACAACTACCTGCTGCCCTACCTGCCGCGCATCTTTGGTTCACAGACCGCACGGGTGGTCGCCGAAGCCAACAGCGACGGCAGTGAAGAAGTGCATATTGATAAATACGGCCGGGTGCATGTGTGCTTCCACTGGGATCTGGAGCAGCGCAGCTCCTGCTGGATTCGGGTGGCGCAGGCCTGGGCCGGTAACGGCCGTGGCGCCTTCTTCTTCCCCCGTATTGGCGATGAGGTCATCGTCCAGTATTTAAGTGGCGACCCTGATCAGCCGGTCATTGTCGGCAGTCTGTACAACGGCACTAACCCCTACCCCACGGCGCTGCCGGAGAGCAAAACCCAGAGCGGTTTCATCAGCCGCAGCAGCAAGGGCGGTGGCAAAGACAACTACAACGCGCTGGTGTTTGAAGACCTCAAAGGCCAGGAGCTGTTCTACACCCAGGCCGAAAAGGACCAGCAGGCGCTGATTAAAAACAACCAGCTGACCGATATCGGCATGGACCGCCAGACCACCATCAAGAACAACGATGTGCTGGACGTGGGGAAGGTGTTCAAACTCAAGGCAGGCAGCCGGATTGAGCTGGAGGTGGGCGCCTCGACGCTGGTGATGGAGAGCAATGGCACCATTACGCTGAAGGGTAAAAACATCACGGAAAAAGCCAGCAAGATTGAGAAAGTGGCAGGCAAGATCAATCTGAACTGATGAGTCGGCTTCTCCCTTCGGCGTTTGATCTTGAGCGGCTGCAGCGTACCTTACAGCAGCGCGATGCCCTGGCCTGCCAGCCGCTGACGCCGGTTTCGCGGCTGCATACGCTGGACAGCGATATCCTCGGCCAGCTGGAGGACACCCTGAAGCCCCTGCGCACTCTGGCGCTGCCCGCTGACTGGCCCGCAGAACTGCGCCTGCTGGGGCAGCCGCTGGCACGCTTTTTTATCGCCGAACTGGCCGAGCAGGAACCGTTATGGCGCGCCGATCAGCAGGTGTACCTCACCCAGTTGTGGCTGACACTGCATGATCAGCCCGCCGAGGCGCTGTTTGAGGATCTGGAGGTCAGAGAGCGGGAAGTCCCCCGGCTTGACCGGGTGCTGGCTCATCTCCAGTGTGCGTTTGCCCTCCCGCCGTTACCCTGGCAGCACCACTCGCTGATGTTCTGTTACCGCTGGCTGCAGAATATGTTGATGCTGCCGTGGCTGAGAGACATGAGCTGGCGCGAGAAAGCGCTACAGCAACATGGCTATGACAAGGCCTTGAGCATGCTCAATACGTTACTGTCAGACCCAAGCCATCTACAAACACTTGATACCTCACAACGGGAGTGGCTAAAAGGATGCCGCGCATTGGACGACGCCACGCTGATACAGTTACAGCCCTTGGCGTTCCTCCATGACAGCCACCTCACATTGTCCTCTGATCTCCACAATGTGACCGATACATGCTATGGCATAAACCTGCATAGCCTTCGGCAGATGCCAATCTTGATAGCGTCCTTGTTAGAAGCAAGCACACCGGTTCAAGCCCTCTATTGGCGCACCGCACTGTGGTTAATGCAGACAGCCGAAACACTGCCTACCTCCCTGATCAGACTCTTTGCCGAGGAGGATATCGCCCAATTGCAGGGCTCATGTAAACGTTTCGAGAATGAGCTCCGACTTTGGGCTGCAAGCGTAAAGGTCCAGTCAAACCAGTTACAACTGGCCGGTGCGGCCGTGACAGATGAGGCCGCCATGCAATCCCTCTGGCAGCACGGCCTGCAAGGCCATCGTATGGCGCTGGCCCACTACTGGAACCAGCAGCACGATGGCCACCAGTATCATCACCCCTGCCATCTCTGGGGCGGTTTATCGTGATGACGATCCCGGCCATGAGGGTGCAGCCCCTGATCTTTCGCTGCGGTAGCCTGCCCTCCTTTCAGGCGATGCAACAGGGCCATGAAATGGACCTGATGCTGCCGCCGCAGCCACAGCGGCCCTATTACTTTGCCCCGCTGTTACCCGCTGCCCTCAGTGACCCTCTGCGCCTGCATCGGTTAGGCATACAACTGATGGGGGAAACACGGCAGCACTTCCAGCGGGAGGATCTCGTACTGGTGCTGCTGCCCGACTCAGCCACACCTTACAACGACCGTCTTGCTGATCTCGACGCACTGCAACGACTGGGGCTGGACGCGTTACAAGACTATGCCGTTCACCTGTACCCCTGGGGAGCCTGCGCCTGGGCGCTGTGCCAGCGGCGTCTGCAGCAGGCACTGCAACAGGGCAAAACCGCATGGATCGTCGCACTGGCCAGCCCCCGGCCAACCGAGGATGACATCCGCCGTGCGCCCACCCGGCACTACTGCGAAGGCGTCGCGCTGCTGAAAGTCACGCCCGCGCAGCACGGCATGGTGTGCTGCTGGCAGGGTTACGACAGTCACCTGGCCTCACAGGCCAGCGGCAACAGCGATCAAGCGCTGGCCGCACGACTGGCCAGCGAACCCTGGGCTGCGCAGAGCATCAGCCAGATCGTGTCGTCTCCCACACTGACGGGCTGGGCACCTTACTACCACGCGCTGAGACCGTACCTGTCGCCCAGCCTCGACACCGCCTGTCCCTTCGCTCATTACGGGGAGCTGGGCACCCTGGGTGGGCTGGCCAGGGCGCTGATGATACAGCAGCAATGGCAGCGCCCCGGGCGGCCGGGGGCTGAGCCTGCCCGCGTCGCATTACAACTCGATACCCTCGGCCGTCTGACCAGCACGCTGCTGTGGCGCGCGCGCACGGCCGCTGTTCCGCGATCCAGCACGACCGATCATTCAGGAGTTCACCATGGGTAAGCCCGCCGCAACGATTTCGCACAACCACACCTGTCCGCAATACGATGGCAGAACCCCGCATGTCGGCGGGCCCGTCAGCAGTGGCTCAGGCAATGTTTTTATCGGTGGCCTGCCTGCCGCCCGCGTGGGGGACTCGCTGGTGTGCAATGGCCCGCCCGACACCATCAACCAGGGCTCAGCCACCGTGTTTATCAACGGCAAACCGGCGGCCCGTATGGGGGACAGCACCGAGCACGGCGGCGTCATCGTGCAGGGCAATGCCACCGTATTGATTGGTGACAAGAGCTACAGCGTCAGTGGTGGGACGCCCCCCGAAGAAAGCAAGATCGTCGAAGTGGCCCGTCGTGACCTGTCGCGCATACAATACTGCCAGCGCAACGGCCAGACCCAGATCTGCAATGATCCGGTCTGCCCCTGTCGCAAAAACGGACACTGACAAGGACGTCACCCATGACTCAGCCCCTGATACGCTCAGGCTTTGCCTTTGGCCATCCTGAGCATCACCTGCACCCCGACAATGCGCTACCGCTGGCACTGGTGATCGATAGCGCCCGCCTGCCGCAGTGGCGGCATACCGCCGCAATGAAAGAAACGGAGCTGCAGTGGGCCAGCCTCTACGAAGACACGGCCGCTGAGCGCTTTGAGCCGGTCGGCCCCTTCCTGCTGCGCACCTACGCCGGCAGCCCGGTGCTTGATCTGCTCAGCAGCGATCCCGCCTGGGGCACCAGTGCCCTGCTCATCAGCCATCGCTGCGACTTCGACACCCTGCTCAGCCATCTGCGCATTCTGGTGTTTGTGGAGGACGGCAACCGCCTCAACCTGATGCGCTTTTATTCCCCGTGGATACTCGACACCTGGTTTGCCGAGCTGGCGGATGAGCGCATTCATGCCCTGCTCGGCCCGGCCGAAATGTGGGCGTGGCGCAGTTTCAATTATCACGATGAGGGTGAGTGGCAGTGGAGCTGGGTCGCCCATCAGCCCGGCCAGGTGCAGCACTCGCAAGGCTGGTACCGGCTGAGTGCTGATGAAATCCGGGTGCTGGATCAACTGGATGAGGGGGCCTGAGGATGAGTGACAAGGCCGTCGCTATTCGCCCCTATATCATCAAAAAGGGCGATACCCTGTCGGAGCTGGCGCAAAAGTTCGGTACCACGGTAGATGCTTTGATGCTGCTCAACACCGACAGCATCGTTGACCCGGACTTGATCTATTACGACCGCACCATGCGGGTGCCGGAGCCCGTCAGTATTGCTAAAAGCGGGACGACTGCGCTCCCTGTTCCACCGGAAGTCGATAAGAATCAGCCCATCTGCAGCACGAATGGTGACTATGTTGACCTGGTGTACTTCCCCGGTTTGCCGGGAGTGAAGAAAACCCGTCCGGCGTGGTATTTGCTGAGTAAGGAAGCCAGTCAGGCGTTCAGGGAAGAAGAAGACCGGCTTGACGATATCATCCGCCCCTACATCGACAATCCAACCCAGAGCACGCTGGATGCGACCTTTGGCAAGCTGAACGAGCTGGGCCTTTTAGAGTTGTTCAAGGATCTGAAGCTATCCTTCTTAATCGACGATAAAGCGGAACGTGATGACTACACCAACAAGGTGCTGATGCTGGCCTCAGCCAAAGCCAATCTGCTTAAGCGTGTGTTCAAACTGCCCCCCGAGCTAGTCGCCAAAGGACAGCAAGGTCAGGCCGACTGGGAAGCCCGGCGCAAGCAACTGGAACAAAGTGCCGGGACGCCCGGCGCCCCTGCCATCACTGACCTTTACAATGCCCGCTACTCCGAGATCAACCCTAAAACGGGCGAGGTCTACAACCTGGCGCTGCCGGAAACCCTGCTCACCCAGTGGATAGCCGCAACAGAAAAAGACATTGCCGCCATCGAGCAAAAATACACCCGGCTGGCCACCGATACCTATGGCTTGATTGTGACCAGGGATCAGCAGGTGATGACACGCGATGAGGATAAGCGTCTGAAGTCACTCGCCAAGGTGGACGAGATAAGAAAAAGCACCCTGATCTGGCTGGACTATGTGAAAGGCGCCGTGCAGGGGCCACTCATGGATAAGCTCAACAAGGCATGGCAGCAGTCCCATGACATCTGCAAAGAGCAGCCCTTCGAGCAGTTTACCAACACGTTCTGGCAGCAAAGTGGTTTTCAGCCAACGGCATTCGGCGAAGAAGAGCGCGTTGCACAGGCCTACTTTCGACTCATCACCGAAGTCAGACAGCTTAATCTGCTGGGTATTGCACTGCCTGAGCAGGTGCTGAATGCCGCTGAGATGTTTAGCCGCCCCACCAGCCTGAAAGAGACCTGGCATGTGGCCATGGGAGAGAAACCGCTCAGCATGGCGAACACCATCAAGGTGCTGAATGATGCCCAGTTCCCGGTTCTGATCAATCAGCTTCAGCCTGAACTGCAAGGGCAGGATGACCTTTACCGTTACCATCATTTCGATCTGCAACAAGTGATCAATGCGCTGGACAAAGGCCAGTGGCAGCCTGTTTGGATTATCGGTTACTACCCCTGTGTCCGCCTGTTGCAAAAAGTGGAGGAAGCCATTGCCGACAGCGATAACAAGTTTCAGGAGGCACTGGGGCTGGACCAGGCACCCGCTACCTATTACCGTCCCTATCTGCTGCTGAAATATGTGCTGACCTGCCGTATTGATGAAATCAAGCAACGCGCTAATCAGTTAATGACGCAGCCTCTGGACCGGCGCTGGTTCCGTACGGCCGGCGAGCAGGATGCCCTGTCAAACTACAATGGCACCCTCACCCTGATATGGACGTCCGATGAGTGGGAAACCCATTACGTCAATCAGTTCGATCAGGGTGTGCCCAGTTTCAGGCCGAAAACGCAGGTCAACTTAGTGGAGGCCTATCGGCTGAATCGGGGTGACACTGCACCGCATTATGTCCGTGATTGCTGGCTGACCGACTACCAGGGCAAGACGGAGTGTGCCCATCTCCATGAGATTGAGGCCTACAATGGCTATGGCAGCAAAGCCGCAGAGCACGCGACCTGGCAAGGGGGTAAATGGCGGGTCGATCTGGCCAATACCCTGAAAGAAGCCAGGAAGGTCATCGGCCCCCAATCCTCGTTCAACCTCACCTATAACAAGAAATACGACGACATTGTCTGTGGCAAAGTGGCCAGTGGCACCCTGAGTGCCAGCGGAGACCGCCTGAATACCCCGTTCTACGTGGCAACAGCCGAAGCGCAGTGGCTCCGTTTTACCAAAGGGTCATCACTGAACAATGACATCGATTATAAAAGTGCTTACGCCTACGTTAAAAAAGAGCCCGTCGGGGTCACGGGCCTGTCTGCGGAGCTGGGCTACGATGCCTTCAAAGGCGAGCTTAAATTTGCCTTTATGTGGCCGGAATCCTTTGACCACCAGAAAATACGCCTCGTGTATGAATACACCGACTGGGATGCACAGGGTAAGCCATCCGAAATGACGGCCGACTATGACATGGGCTGGATGCAGGTGAACGGCACGTTGTCCGCCAGTGGTTATATCGGCGTCAGTTGTACTATGGCCAGTACGTTTCATGTCTCTCGCAATCACACCGGGCAACTGGGCGTCCGAGGCTCGCGCACCATTACGACCGATACCCTTGACCGTGACTGGCGCGCCCGCCAGACCGACAACATGGTGATACGAGCCACCATGGACACACGCAACCCCAGTAAAAGTAAGGGCGATTCGCGTAAGGCAAAGAGTAAAGACACCCACTTACAAGGCAGCATGAACCTCTTTGCCGGGCTTCAGGTAGGCGGTGAGCTGAACGTCAGCCTGCGTTGGTGCCCCCCCCCGAAAATAGGCGCCAGCCAGCCCCCCGCCGATCAGCAGATCGCGCCAATTCAGGGTGATGCGCCTATTCAAGGGGGGCAATGGCTCACCCTGGCCTCTGCCAAAGCCTCCGTATCGCTGGAGCTGGGGGCAGGCATCAGTGGCGAGTTTGTCATCACCTTTCGCAATGGCAAGTTCTACATCTTTATGGCTGCCCGCTTTGTGTTCGGCGAAGGGGCCTCAGGCAAGTTCAGCTTTGAAGTCGACTACTACAATATCCTCAGGTTTGTGGAGCTCTTTCAGGGCATTGTGGCGCGGCCAGGGTATCGGCGCGTGATTGCCATTCAGAATGGCGAGCGCACCGATGAAGAAACTGCCGATGAGCAGGCCAGCAGTGGCAGCCTGCTGACGCAGACCTTCTCGCACATGGTCAATCTGCTCTACATCACCTTAAGTTACGGCTTATCGCTGGTCGAAGCCGTTATGCTCAGCCTCGCCAAGATTGATGAGCTGTGTCAGAAAAGCCTGCGCGCTGATCAGGCCCCGCGCATCGCCCGCTATATTGTGGACCGCGCACCGGAGGCCTGGTTTGACAACCTGCTGCCGGAAGTGAAAGGCCGCTTGCTGCATGTGCTGATGACCTATCAGGAAGCCACCTTCCAGAGCGATAACCCCCTGCTGGATATCTTCGACTATGCCACCGGCAACCTGTTTAACTCAGAAGAGTCACAGGCCAAGGCGGATCTCGACAATATCTACCAGCGCGCGGCGATATTAAAAGTCCTGGGCTGGATCAGTAATGAGTCAAAAGAAGCCGGTGAGCGGCAATTCTTTGAAAGCATTACCCGGTTAAATAAAGACGGCAGTAAAGACCCCAGTCTGTTTTTAAACCGGCAGGCATTTGGGGAGAACTGGTATCAGTTGCAGGCGTTTTTTGAAAAATTATCGAAACTCGATGACAGACAGGCTCCGGTAAAAATTGCTCAAATCAATGATGGCCGGGCTAAGGATGACCCCCATTATGAGGTGTATATTCCGATTGATGATCCTAAAGCAGGTAATTTGAGAGTTCTCGACCTTACGGAATTGCGTAACAAGCTGTGTACCTCCTTTATTAGTGACTATACGCTGTATGAATACAACGTTGAGGACTATAAGGGCGAGTCAGTAAAGACGGTGCAGAAGTGGATCTATACCAGTAACGCCATTATCCAGATACCCATTAAAGAGCGCTTACGCCTGGCCAAAATGCCGGGGGATGCTCACCGAGCCTTATAACAGAAGGAGTACGACAGGGATGCGACGATCCTGCCTGGGCTATGCCGCCCTCCTTGGCCTGCTGGGGGGGCTCAGCCTGCCCCTGTACGCCGCGGCGCCTGCAGCCGACAGCGACGACCCGGCGCTGCACACCGAAACCGTGGATTTACGCCAGTTCCCCGCGCGCGATGTGGCGCTGGATGCCTTTGCCCGTGACCGCTTTGACCGGGTGATTGCCTTTGCCAAACCCTTTGCGGACCAGGGCGATGCCCAGATGCAGTACATGCTGGGCGTCGCCTACGCACTGGCCCTGCCGCAAACCCTCCGCAGCGGGCAAGACAGCGCCCGCTATATTCAGCGGGCCGCCGAGAACGGCAACCCCTATGCCCAGTGGAGCATGGGCAGCCCGGCCCATTGCCGGGCGCTCAACAGCTGCGATAACGCCGATGACTGGCAAAGTCAGGCCCGCGCCGGCTGGGAAGCCCTGGCCCGGCAGGGCAATGCGCAGGCCATGTATTTCGATGCGCTGAAGGGTAAGTACTGGATTAACTATGTGCCCTGGTTTAGCCGCCAGAACCAGTTAGCCAAACTGGAAAAAGCCGCCGAGGCCGGCAGCAAAATCGCCATTGACGAATGGATGACACGTCATCGGGAGGCGTTTGAAAAAGAAGGCGGGGCAGCTCTGGTCAATAAAGCCATCGCCTTTTTAACCCCCTTAGCAGAAAAAAATAATGATGAAGCCATGTATTGGCTGGCAAAAATATATCAGTTTTATGTCACCCCCCCCCAGATTGACAAATCGATTGCCCTCTGGAAAAAAATGGAAGAACGGGGGGGGGTGAATTTGGGGTATTTCCTTTTCCCTGTTTATCTGGAAATGAAAAAGTATAAAGAGTCTTATATATATATATATAGTGTTGAATATAAAAAAAATGAAAGATTTCCACATTATAAAAGTTTAGAAGAAGAGCACCCAGATATCTTCACCCCCGAAGTAATTAAAGCATTACGTGCGCAGGCTATGGAGCGGGTGAAGCAGATAGTGGCCTATACCAACGGGGCGGGCTATCAGCTGCGCCATGAGAACGATGTAAATTACTTCCCGGCTGGCTGGGGGATGTAACGGATGCGACGATCCTGCCTGGGCTATGCCGCCCTCCTTGGCCTGCTGGGGGGGCTCAGCCTGCCCCTGTACGCCGCGGCGCCTGCAGCCGACAGCGCTGACCCGGTGCTGCACACCGAAACCGTGGATTTACGCCAGTTCCCCGCGCGCGATGTGGCACTGGATGCCTTTGCCCGTGACCGCTTTGACCGGGTGATTGCCTTTGCCAAGCCCTTTGCGGACCAGGGCGATGCCCAGATGCAGTACATGCTGGGCGTCGCCTACGCACTGGCCCTGCCGCAAACCCTCCGCAGCGGGCAAGACAGCGCCCGCTATATTCAGCGGGCCGCCGAGAACGGCAACCCCTATGCCCAGTGGAGCATGGGCAGCCCGGCCCATTGCCGGGCGCTCAACAGCTGCGATAACGCCGATGACTGGCAAAATCAGGCCCGCGCCGGCTGGGCGGCCCTGGCCCGGCAGGGCAACGCACAGGCCATGTATTTCGATGCACTAGTGGGGGAATCCTGGATTAACTATGTGCCCTGGTTTAGCCGCCAGAACCAGTTAGCCAAACTGGAAAAAGCCGCCGAGGCCGGCAGCAAAAGTGCCATAGCCGAATGGATGCTGCGCCATCGGGAGGCGTTTAAAAATGAAGGCGGGGCAGCTCTGGTCAATAAAGCCATCGCCTTTTTAACCCCCTTAGCAGAAAAAAATAATGATGAAGCGATGAAATGGCTGGCACAAACATATCACTATTACGTCACCCCCCCCCAGATTGACAAATCCATTGCCCTCTGGAAAAAAATGGAAGAACGGGGGGGGGTGAATTTGGGGTATTTCCTTTTCCCTGTTTATCTGGAAATGAAAAAGTATAAAGAGTCTTATATATATATATATAGTGTTGAATATAAAAAAAATGAAAGGTTTCCACATTATAAAAGTTTAGAAGAAAACCATCCTGATATCTTCACCCCCGAAGTAATTAAAGCATTACGTGCTCAGGCCATGGAGCGGGTGAAGCAGATAGTGGCCTATACCAACGGGGCGGGCTATCAGCTGCGCCATGAGAACGATGTAAATTACTTCCCGGCTGGCTGGGGGATGTAACGGATGCGACGATCCTGCCTGGGCTATGCCGCCCTCCTTGGCCTGCTGGGGGGGCTCAGCCTGCCCCTGTACGCCGCGGCGCCTGCAGCCGACAGCGACGACCCGGCGCTGCACACCGAAACCGTGGATTTACGCCAGCTCCCCGCGCGCGATGTGGCGCTGGATGCCTTTGCCCGTGACCGCTTTGACCGGGTGATTGCCTTTGCCAAACCCTTTGCGGACCAGGGCGATGCCCAGATGCAGTACATGCTGGGCGTCGCCTACGCACTGGCCCTGCCGCAAACCCTCCGCAGCGGGCAAGACAGCGCCCGCTATATTCAGCGGGCCGCCGAGAACGGCAACCCCTATGCCCAGTGGAGCATGGGCAGCCCGGCCCATTGCCGGGCGCTCAACAGCTGCGATAACGCCGATGACTGGCAAAGTCAGGCCCGCGCCGGCTGGGAAGCCCTGGCCCGGCAGGGCAACGCACAGGCCATGTATTTCGATGCACTAGTGGGGGAATCCTGGATTAACTATGTGCCCTGGTTTAGCCGCCAGAACCAGTTAGCCAAACTGGAAAAAGCCGCCGAGGCCGGCAGCAAAAGTGCCATAGCCGAATGGATGCTGCGCCATCGGGAGGCGTTTAAAAAAGAGGGAGGGGCGGTATTGGTCAATAAAGCCATCGCCTTTTTAACCCCCTTAGCAGAAAAGAATAATGATGAAGCGATGAAATGGCTGGCACAAACATATCACTATTACGTCACCCCCCCCAGATTGACAAATCCCTTGCCCTCTGGAAAAAAATGGAAGAACGGGGGGGGGGGTGAATTTGGGTAAATTCTTTTATCCTGTATATGAGAGTTTGGGGGATTATAAGAAAGCATATATCTATAATTACAGCGCCACCTATAATGAAAGTATTAAATTTCCGCATTACGAAATATTGGAAGAAAACCATCCTGATATCTTCACCCCCGAAGTAATTAAAGCATTACGTGCTCAGGCCATGGAGCGGGTGAAGCAGATAGTGGCCTATACCAACGGGGCGGGCTATCAGCTGCGCCATGAGAACGATGTGAATTACTTCCCGGCTGGCTGGGGGATGTAACGGATATTTGCACAAAGAGCTATCTGTATACGCCGGATATGCTTTTTTGCAGAGCTAATTGAAAGGATTTAATGCACACATCATGAAAAATATACGTCAATTACTCCCTCTGTGGAGAGGATTGCTATTAATTAGTATTTTATATCCATGCCTGGCCTTTTCTGGAACAGTTGTGTGGAGTTCATCAAGCTCTGTTGGCAATGGAGAAGCGACGCCATTTAAAGTCCTGGTCGCCATTATTTTTGCAGTTGCAACAGTCTGGTTGCATTTTTATTTAAGCGGCACTAAATCGCACCATAAAGGAAGGAGGAAGTCAGCTTCTACCTATACCGATCTTGTACAGAGCATAAAAAATATCAAGGTAAATGAGTGCTCCATGCTCTGTGAAGAAGGTGATAACTCCATCACTATTCGCTCACCTAAAGAGCCTTCTTTTCTAGAAGGAATACTTTCTGAAAATCGTAGATATTCCATAAAATTGATCTTCGACACGGCCTCTTCAACGGTAAAGTATAGCGAGAGTTTTAAAAAAAACGGGTGGAATGGTCTAACATTTAAAGCTGAATTTTCTACAGATGATGCTCAGGG
Source organism: Pokkaliibacter sp. MBI-7 (assembly GCF_029846635.1). NCBI lineage: Bacteria > Pseudomonadati > Pseudomonadota > Gammaproteobacteria > Oceanospirillales > Balneatrichaceae > Pokkaliibacter > Pokkaliibacter sp. MBI-7. Next base: position 2,298,319 of record NZ_JARVTG010000001.1, read on the forward strand.
GTATTTTGATGCAGTGAATAAAGACGGTGAAGAGGTACGTGTTTACGTTAGCACCGTGAGAGGAAAGTTATTTGAAATAATCAATAATCATGGTTGGGATATGCAGAAGAAATTTCTGTGATAGGTAAAGAGCTGCTTGGATTAGGGAAAACACAATGAGCATGGAATTAGCTACCATTTACACCAGTATAAAAATAGCAATTTTAAAGTTTTTAGGAAGAAAGTGGCTAACTCTTTTTACGATATTGACCCCTATAGTGTCAGTTCTTTCTGGTATCGCCTACAAAGGAGCACTATGGTTTTTTATGTTCGGTCGCTTAACGTCGTTCAGTGTTATCCCGGAGTTCTTTCATATAGGAAACCCAAGTAGCTATATGTTAATTATATTTACTACTGCAATTGGGGATTTACTAAAAAGTGTCATCGCTTTTATTTTATCTTGCTCTATAGGGAGTGTACTAGTCGCGCCATTTTGCTTCGTTTTATACATTATATTCAGATGGGTGTTATATGTAGCAAAAGTAAAATATAAAAAATCACTCAGAAAAAAGACAGGCTCTCTTGCAATACGAATTGCAAAGAAAAACAAAAAAAGCAAAAAAACAAAAGGCATGCGTTTAACGGCACATCAACGCCAGCAAGAAGAATCACTATCAGCGTTTGTAAAGAAAGTTTTCAATATTTCACTGGCAGTGATCAGCGCCACCTGGCTGGGTTTAGTGGTTATTTTGGTGGTATTAGGCGGAGGTTTGTACTTCTTTCACAAGGGGGCTGAATTTGGGGATAAACAACTCAAAGACTTCAATGATCACAATATTTGCCTAGATGATCTCAACCACAACGGCTGTTATACCCTGACCCAATCTGATCTGGACTCAGGCTCCGTCTCTGGATTTCTCATTAATCTTTCAGAAACAGAGTGGGTTCTGGGTCTGTCAAACGAACTGTGTAACTGCTCCCTTTCAGAGTGCGGCCAGCGGCACGCGCTCCTCCCCAAACATCACCTGAAAACTCTGTAGTGCCGGTTTCCAGTGATGAATAGCCTTCCAGTTCTTCGATGCTTCGCGGATAGCCAGAAAGAGTGACTTGAGTGCCGAATCGTCGTTCGGAAAAATGCGCCGATTACGTGTCAGTTTCCGCAGGCTCATGTTCAGGGATTCGATGGCGTTGGTCGTGTAGATCACTTTCCGGATCTCCGGCAGGAACTGGAAGAACGGTATGATGTTGTCCCAGTGACCGCGCCACAACCGCACCACCGCCCGATATTTCTCACCCCAATCGCTCTCAAAGTCATCCAGTTCGCGCACGGCTTCGTCCGCTGTCGCCGATGTGTAAATTCGCTTCAGGGCACCCACAACGACCTTGCTGTCTTTGGTGTTGACATAACGCAAGCTGGCGCGCACCAGATGCACAATACACAGCTGGGTCAACGTTTTCGGAAACACCGCGTTGACCGCTTCCGGCAACCCCTTCAGGCCGTCCATACTGGCGATGTAAATATCCTGCACGCCACGATGACGCAACTCCGTCAGCACCGACAACCAGAACTTCGCCCCTTCGCTTTCGGCCAGCCACAGACCCAGCACTTCTTTCTCGCCGCGCAGATTGACGCCAAGCACAACGTGCGCTGACTTGTTCACCACCTGCTTGTTGTGCTGTACCTTGACCACCAGACCATCCAGCCAGACGATGGGGTAAATCGCTTCCAGCGGTCGCGTCTGCCACGCTTTGGCTTCCTCCAGAACCGCATCAGTAACCTGGGCGATGAGTGTGTGCGAAATCGTCACACCGTATAAGTCCACCAGCGCACTCTCGATATCACGCGTGGTCATGCCCTTGGCGTACAGTGTCAGGATCTTGTCTTCCATCCCCGCCAGCCGAACTTGCCGCTTCTTGAGCAGCTGTGGCTCGAAGCGGCCTTCTCGGTCGCGGGGAGTCTCTATGAGCAAGTCGCCGACATCACTCTGCACCGTTTTACGGCTCTTGCCGTTACGGGTATTGCCCCGCTTGGCACCGGGCTCGGCTTTGTCGTGGCGGTCGTAGCCAAGGTGGTCGTCCATCTCGGCTTGCAGGCTGCGATTGATCATGTGTTGCAGCATCTGGGCGTACAGCTTGCTGACATCCTCCGGGGTCTTACATTCCTGAGTCAGCTCATCCAACATCTCTGGCGTTAGTGCCATGTAACTGCTCCTCGCGGTGTTCCCGCATCATCCCATAAACGCAGTTACACAGTTCAATTTACAGACCCTGGGTTCTGTATACCAGCAACGGCCCTATTATTCATCCGCGAAAACCCGATTTAGTCATTAAGCGTGGAACTGACCTCCCCGTTCCCCAAGAGGCTACCCCAACGCCATCACATTAACCCCATAATCCAGCACAGCTCCTCGGTGATGTCGTAATGCTCTGAATAACGGGCATCCACATAGGCCCGCTGTAAGCATCACAACCACACAAAAACCGGGTGGCGTAAAAACCACCAAGCCAGCATCACGCTGGCTTGGTGGTTTCTATATATTCAATTACCGCTGTATTACTACGGCAGCAACGCGGTGCCCGATTACAGGTAGCGGCACAGGTAGGCGGTGTTTTCTGCCACCTGCAGATTGAACTTGCTGTTGCCGGGAACAAAGAAGGCTTCGCCTGCTTCGAAGGTGACCCACTCTTCCTCACCAGGCAACTGCACGGTCAGCGCACCGCTGACGACAGTCATTTCTTCCGGCGCTTCGGTACCGAAGGTGTACTCACCGGCGGCCATTACACCCACGGTGGCGCCGCCATCGTCAATCAGGAAAAAACCGCGGCGCTGGCCAGCCAGATCAGTGCCGCCAGCGACCCGGAAGCCCTGACTGCCGCTGAAAATGCACTGGCCGAATACGGCAGGGGCCTGCCCTCCGACTTTGAGCCACTGGCCACCCTCACTCACCAGCTGGCACAGGCTTATCGCGATCTGGCCAAACAGCTGATCAGCAGCGACCAGCTGCGGGAGGCACAAAAAGCCATGGCCGAGGCTGATCTGATCGAGAAAGGTCTGCAAGCCAAATAGCACTGTTGACGCTCATTCTGGCGCCCTGCGACTGACGCAGAGCGCCTCTCCCGTGTTCGACGGCCGGGCACCCCACCCCCTTGTGTTGCCCTTTGGTGTACCGGCCTTTTTTTATTCAGGAAAGTGGTTATGCGTGCGGTTCAATCCAGCAAGAATATCTTCATTACCACCCCGCTGGGGCAGGATGCCCTGATTCTGGACAAAGCGACGATCCACGAAGGTTTGTCGCAGCTGTCGCACATGACGGCCTTCGTGCACACCAACAGCCAGCAGGTTGACCCCCATGAGCTGCTGGGCAAGGCGGTGACCCTGACCATTCCCATTCACGATGACCACGGCGAAGTCGGTCAGCAGCTGTATAACGCCGTGGTCACCCGTATTGCCTCCAAGGGCAGCCGTACCCCGGCTGAAGCGCTGGATGAAGTCCACCGTGACTACGAGCTGACCTTGCAGCCACAGGCGTATTTCCTCACCCAGCGCCGGCAGAACCGCATCTTCCAGCAGCGCACCCCGCTGGACATCGTTACCCAGATTCTCAGTGAGCACAGCGTCAAATTCGAAGACCGTACCAGCGGCAGCTTCCCCACCTTCGAGTACAAGGTGCAGTTTGACGAGACCGACTGGAACTTCGTCTGCCGTCTGCTGCAGCACGAGGGGGTATTTTTCTATTTCGAGCACAGCGCCGGTGATCACACGCTGGTGCTGGCCGATGACAGCACGGTCTACACCCCGTGCCTTGAGCAGCAGGTGGCCTACTTCACCGGGGATCTGGCCGAGTCTCATCTGTATGTCTGGAGCGGTATCGAGCAGATTGCCACGGGCAAGGTGCGCCAGCAGGGCTATAACTTCCTCACCCCGACGGCACTGGCCAAAGCACTGGTGGAGAACCCCGGTCAGGCCGAGCAGCAGGGCACCACAGAAAGCGTCGAGTACATCGCCGAAGCGGAAAATATCAGCCGCACCCAGGCCACCGCCCAGACCCAGCTGGACGCCTTGCAGCATGATCAGCTGTGCGGTGAGGGCAAGAGTAACTGCCGCTCCTTCCGCCCCGGCGGCCTGTTCAGCTTCAAGCGCCATGAAGACAAGCGCGAAGAGGGGAAAAGCTACGTTGTCACCCGGATTAAGGTGGAAGCGTCCTCGGCGGATAACCAGGGTGAGCAGGCGCAGGAAGGCGATAACTACAAGAATGAGATCAGTGTGCTGCCCGCCGATGCAGTGTTCCGCCCCCGTCTGGCCCGTGATGACATCGCCGCGCGCGAGGGCGGTGACCGCAACAACTACCTGCTGCCCTACCTGCCGCGCATCTTTGGTTCACAGACCGCACGGGTGGTCGCCGAAGCCAACAGCGACGGCAGTGAGGAAGTGCATATTGATAAATACGGCCGGGTGCATGTGTGCTTCCACTGGGATCTGGAGCAGCGCAGCTCCTGCTGGATCCGGGTGGCGCAGGCCTGGGCCGGTAACGGCCGTGGCGCCTTCTTCTTCCCCCGTATTGGCGATGAGGTCATCGTCCAGTATTTAAGTGGCGACCCTGATCAGCCGGTCATTGTCGGCAGTCTGTACAACGGCACTAACCCCTACCCCACGGCGCTGCCGGAGAGCAAAACCCAGAGCGGTTTCATCAGCCGCAGCAGCAAGGGCGGTGGCAAAGACAACTACAACGCGCTGGTGTTTGAAGACCTCAAAGGCCAGGAGCTGTTCTACACCCAGGCCGAAAAGGACCAGCAGGCGCTGATTAAAAACAACCAGCTGACCGACATCGGCATGGACCGCCAGACCACCATCAAGAACAACGATGTGCTGGACGTGGGGAAGGTGTTCAAACTCAAGGCAGGGAGTGAAATCGTGCTGGAAGTGGGCGGCTCTAAGCTGACGATGAAGAGTGATGGGACGATCACGCTGAGTGGTAATAAGATCACCGAACAGGCCACACAGATCATCAAGCAGGCCACCAGCATCAAGTTGAATGGTTAATGCCCCGTGCAGCCCTCGCTTGAGCACGTTGCCTATCACTATCAGCTGCGCTGGCGGCAAGCACTGGACTGGAGTGCTGCACCCGCCACGGTGGCCAGCCACGATACCGGCTTACGGGTGCTCTTGCAGGCTCTGCCACCCGGGCTGTTGCCAGTCGCCCCGCCCTGGCTGTCATTGGTGACGGCACACCATCCGACGGTACTGATGCAACGCTTGTTTCCTTGTTCGTCGAGCGAGCAACGGTATCTGCTAAGCCTGTGGCAGCAGGTATCAGGTCTGTCGCTGGACCCCGTTCTCGCACACTGCCAGCGTGAATTCAGTACGCAGGTAACACAGCAAGAAAACATTTCACGGTTGCAGGCTGACGGGTACTGCGCTGCGCTGGCCCAGAGACATCAGCCCATTGATCCTGCATTGCTGCGTTGCTACTCCCTGTGCGTGGCATGGTTACGCACGGTTCTAGAGCAGCCCGCTCTCCTCACGGATGACGTATTGACTCAGGCAACACGGCACCACGCTGCTGATCTGCCGGTGATGACCCTGATCCGTCTGTGCCGTTCACCGGAGGACTGGTCGCTGCTGTCTGCCGCGACACTGACAGCACTGCTAAGCAGTAATGAATTGTCACTCTCCGCACTGGCAGGGGTCATGCTCCGCACACGCGGCATCGGCTCCTTGCCCACGCTGGCGGCACTGTGTAACACCCGCCCGCTACCACACATATCACCCAGCCACCTTGCCCTGCTGACGCCTCTGGCACCCGCCGCCGGCGTGGCTGATGTGCTTGCCTTGCAAAAAGCGGAAACAGCACTGGCTGCTCGCGACCGCCTGTGGCTGCGCCATGGTATGACGCTGGCCGAACCGGCAGGCATCGCTTTGCTGGCCGAGGCAGATGGCACGGCGCTGGCCGCACTGGCCACCACCCACGAGCAGGCATTACATGGCTGGCTACACGACCATCACTACAGCGTCACCCGCACTCCCTATATCAATGGTAAGGCACTCCCGGCGGAGCTGGACTACACGACGTTGTTGCAGTGCTGGTCACAGGGTTATCAGGGCCATCGCTTTGTGCTGGAACAACTGATTAACCAGCTGCACTGGCAACATCCAGCAGTTAGTGCCTGTGGATGGCAGGGAGCCATACAGTGACGGCGATTCATTCGCTGGCGCCGCCTGCATACCGCCCATTCACACTTACACCACGGGTGATAGCGGTGGGGCAGCTGGCTGGCCACAGGCAGCCAATGCCGTGCTGTTTATGCAGGAAGAGAGGGTGATGGACGCCACATCATCTACCTATCCCTTGCGTTTTCATCCGGCCATCGGTGCTGAGCCTGGGCGCTTCCGGCGCCTCGCCATGCTGCTGATGCACTATCGCACTGAACTGGCCAGCCTGGCAGGCCCTGTGTATGTGCTGCTGCCCACCGACCTGTCCGATGAGCATCGCCATCAGTTACAGGCACAGCTGGCTGAACTATGGCCACCCCCGTACAAGGTGCACCTGTTACCCTGCCAGCCTCAACGTCCATGCCTGCACTGGCTAACACTGCAGCAACAGCTGGACCGGGGACAGCCGCTGTCACTGCTGGCCTTTGACAGCCCGGTACCCACAGTGGCCTCGCACCTGCTGGGCGGCACAGCCAGTGAGGGGCTGATGGCACTAAGCGTGCAGCCGGCTGACACGGGACTGGCCCTGAGCACCCTGGCTCAGGGCTTGCACCTGACCCACGCCTTTAGTGAAGAAGAGGCGATCGATCAGGCATTGCTCAGGCAGTGTCTGGCCACCTCGTCAGCGCCTCTGCACCACCTGCTGCCACCGGCAGGCTGTCGGCAGCAGACACAATGGCTTGATCTGTACGAACACATCAGCGAGCGGGCAGCTGACACGCTGCAAATCCATCACCCTGAACAAGCTCTCGGTGAACTGGGTGCCCTGCAGCTTCCTTACCGCCTGCTGTACCTGCAACAGCTGTTAGACAGCGAACAGCAGGCGCTGATGCTGGATATGGCCAGCACGGGGCACCGCAGCTTCAGCCTGTGGCACAACGCCAGCTCAACCGCACACACCAATACACCGACATCTATTGAGGGAGAACCATATGGGTAAACCTGCCGCCACCCTTGGCCATTTTCACTTCTGCCCCCAATATCGCGGCGATACCCCCCACGTAGGTGGGCCCATCGCAGGAGGCTCGGGGGACGTTACTATCGGCGGCATGCCTGCTGCTCGCGTCGGTGACAAGCTGGTCTGTAATGCGCCGCCAGACACTATCAGCCAGGGCTCGGCGTCGGTGTTTATCAACGGTAAACCGGCAGCCCGCATGGGTGACAGCACCGAGCACGGCGGCGTCATCATGGCAGGCAATGGCACCGTACTGATTGGCGACCAAACCTACAGCAGTAGCGGCGGCTCAGCGAGCAATGGCAAAGTACAGGCGCTGGCCCGACGCCAACTGTCACGAGTCATGGTCTGTCAGAAAGACGGCCAGCCCACTATCTGTGTAGAACCCAACTGCCCCTGTAAGGAAGCGGCTACATGATCCGCGCCGGTCACGCCTTTTATCCTGAGCAAGCCCCTGTTGACTTGCCGCTGGCACACCTGAACGGCCAGCGGCTGCTGGTCATCGACCGTATCAACCTGCCAGACTGGATCTACACCGCGTCATGCAAGGCGGATCAGCTGTGCTGGGACATCCTGTTTGAAGACACTTCGCTGGAGCATCCTTTCTATGAATGCTCACCCGTGCTGTTGAGGCTGGAGCCCCACACCGCCTTATATCAGGACTGGCATACTGACCCCGACTGGCAGCAACACGGCCTGCTGATCAGCTACCCCGGTGATTATCAGGCGCTGTGCCAGCACCTGCGCAGCCTGATCTGGATGCGCCAGCAGGATAAAACCTTGCTCATGCGTTTTTATGCTCCTACCATTCTCGACGCCTGGGCACCCAGCCTGACCGCAGCGGAAGCCCGGGCCTTGCTGGGACCTGCCGAATGCTGGAGCTGGTTCAGCCCCTCGGCTGCAGGCGAGCCGCGCTGGAGCTGGATGGCTCACACACCTGGGCAAACGGGCCAGGGCCAGGGCTGGTTTGCCTTGAGTGAGGCGCAGGTGGCGGCACTGGATGCCCACGATCAGCCACGCCAGCCCGCCAATCTGGCGCAGCCAGCAAAGGCGCAAGCAGAAAAAACGCCCAGCTACATCGACTACTGGCTGGGCTATGAGGTGGATGAGTCCACCCCAGGGAAGGAATAAATATTCAAGGGACTGTTATGTCAGACGTACAGCAAAGCTGCTCCAAGCCTGCCTATATCATTGAAATCCTCGGCCACGATCATCCCGATAGCCATAAGATCGTGGTGGAAAACAACGGCGCCCCCACCCGCATTGAACCCGTTGATGGAGGCAAGGCCTGGGGAAAAAGTACGCTGCACTTCTGGGAAAAGGCCGTCGGTGCCGCCGCGCCACCACTCAAAAGCTGGATTGAAATCAAAGGCAGCAAAGGTAGCTTTAAGATTCCTCTGTTCGATGGCGCGGCGAGTGATCAGGATCTGTTTGTTATCCCCAAACTGAAGCAAACCAGCCGTTGTGGCGGTCGGCAGCAGTATGTGATTGCCCCCTTTGTACCGGTGGAGCAGATCGACAGCGTCTTTAAGACCCCCGTCGCCTGCCGTTGTGGCTACCTCTATATTTTCCGTAAGGGGCGGCTGTGGCGTGAGCTGGAAGTCAGCAAGGACGAGCAGGCTGGTACCCCGCAGTTTCGCGATAGCAATATCCTGGCAGCCCGGGGTGGTAGTGAGCAGGCGCCCATCGGCACCGTTTATCAGCGTCAGTTTATCAGTAGCTGGCACAAGGAAATCTGGCTGCCTGTTACCGCCAGCGGCCAGATGCTGGCGACCTTTCAACTGTTTTTTTCCGACGTTCAGCTCACCGCTGAGCGTATCAACTATATGGAGACCTACCCGGATCAGATAGCCGCCCGCGCCGTGCGCTCGCGGAGTGGCACTCCGATGTATGTCAGCCAGTTCAAAGCGCAGCCGGTTCATTTAGGCTACGACTACCAGCGTCTGAGCAAGCAGCCCCAATACAGCACAGTGCCCACCGGGATGCTGCTATGGATTGACGAGATGCCGGAGCAACGCCAGCGCTCGCCGCTGCAGGAGTGGCATTACCCGCAGCCAGATGTATTCCTCACCGACCTGAGCGGCAAAGCCCCCCAGCAGGAATACCATCAGGCTGTCGATCTGGTCAGCAATCCTTCACGGCAGGCGTATGACAAGACCGTCTCAACGTTGGCGTTTAAGCAGGCGCTGCTGGTGAAAGAACAGCCAAGGATGCAACAGGCGCAGGCGAAGCAAACACTGGAGCAGGGCATCAAAGGACAACCTGCCCAGGCCGAAGTGAACTACCCGCAGCCAGACAAAGACCCGGTGTGGTGGCAAGCGCAGGGCAGTGAAGAAGACCTCTACCGCGAGCTTAAACCCCGTTCTATCTGTGTGCTGATGCTGGATGATGCCATTGGTCGTTTGCGCCACTACACCCAGCAGGGGCAACATGCTCAGGATCTGTTACAGACCTTATTAACCCTCACGGGTACCCATCCGTTCCATCGCCTTGCCGAGCTGGTCAATCACACCATCCTGCCCAAGCAAGTGATGGCCACTAATGCCGAAGGTAAGAAAACCAGCACCACCAACCCCTGGCATGAAGAGAACGCCAGCTATGTTGACCTGAGCCCAGGCTCCCCGATGTTCAGGATGCTCTACCCCTCCTACCGTGCCGCTGCGCGACAGCACCTGAGCACCTGGCAGCAGAAAGCCCTGGCGCTGGTTAGCCGCAAAGACACAGAAGCGGTGCTGGCCGACCTGTTCAGCAAAAATAACAGTGACTACTACGCTGGGTTTAAACTGCTGGGCGATGCCCTGGCCATGGCATCGCCTAACCCGGAGCGTCTGGATACCTACCAGACGCCTCATGCCATCTGGTCTGGTGCCTATAACCAGAGTGCAGAAGCACTCATCATCCAGATATTGGCCTATCAGCACGGGCTGAGCCGTTTTCTGTTCCCCAAACCCAATGTGCTTGACCCCACCCAGCCGTTTAACCCGAAAGACTACCCGGCGCAACCCAACCCCGGCGATGGTAACTACCGCATCGACCTGATGGCGGGCCTGTCATTATTCAGCGCCGAGTTGCGCTACCGGCAACCCGACAAACAGATGGCTAACCCGGATGACAAAACCCATGAAGTGACGCTGCTGGATATGTGGGCTGCGGCTTCTCACAATGCCCTGAAAGCGGTAGACAACACGCTGGGCCCACTGATCAAACGGGTCGCTAACGATGTCGAGGCCGCCCTGGGCGGGCTGATTAACGTGATGCAGTCACTGGCCCCCAAAGCCGCCCCTACGGCGCTTAGAGTGGATGCGTACGGCCCGCTGGCTGATCTGGTGCGCAGCTCCGCCAGCACTGACCTGCTGCGGCAATTGAGATGGCTGCCACCCAACGGCAAGCAGCCCGAGAAAGGAGTGATCGTAGTGGGTGCCGTGCTGGGGGAGCTGTCCGTGGGTATCACCGCCCCCAGCACCAAGCACAGCCAACACAACGGCCAGTGGTATCTGGGCGACAAGCTGATCGGCGATACCAATAAAGCCCGCTACACCAAAGCCACCGGAGAGCCGGCAGGCACCACGACCCGCATGGGGGTGTACACCTATGAAGCAGGGAGCCAGGCCGCCAACGACTACGCGGCATTTCATCGCGCTATGGCCGTGCGGCTCACCCGCAGCAATGCGGCGCAGGCGGTGCATAAACTGCTCAGCTCAGTGGGGTTTTCAGCGTTTATGCTGGGTGTGGAGGGGTGGAATCTGTCGTATGAGTTGCGAACCTTCAATACAGATCGTCTGGATCGATCAGTCACAGGAAGCTTCTCGGCAATATGGGATCTAGGCAATGCGACAGCCAAGCTGCTTTCGCTCTTTGATCAGCGCTGGCAGGCCCTGCAGGGGATTAACCGCACCCTGGAGACAGTAGCATTTGACGTATCCATAAAACGGATGTGGATGGAAAAAGTCGCTGATAATGCACTGATGAAGAAGCTTGTTACCTTATTGCCAAATGAGATTACAGTGGCCGCAGCCATTGGCGTGGTCGGTAATGCGCTGACTGCCGCCGTCTTCTTTATGGATGCCCTCAATGAATGGCATGAGGGGGACCGCCCCGCCGCCTTTGCCCTGCTGGCCGCCGGGGTCGGCGCCAGCCTGCTGACCGTCGCCGCCTTTGCCAGCAGCATGGTGTGGCTGGGGGTGATTGGCCTGGTGCTGACCGTGGCCGGGCTGGCCATCTATATCGCGATTAACCGCCAGCCGCTGCAGATTTACCTGCAGGACGGGCCACTCTCAAAAAGCCCCGCCAGCCAGTTTGCGCACCTGCTGAACAGCCCTGATGAGGCCTGGTATCGGCTGATTAACCTGCTGGCGGCCTATCGTATCGAAGTCAGCACCAGCCCCTATTACGACTATGTGTCGGCCGCTCAAAAAGCCAGCGATTTTGTGGCCGTTCGGCAGATGCACCCGCGCATTGGTGAATGCAATGTCCGCGTCAGCGTACAAAGCTGCCTCGGGCGCTTCGTTAACCAGGCCATCTATCTGCCTCGCTTTCAGGCTATCTCCATCAGTGGTCGCAGACCACGCGCGACACTCTCCGTACGCCCCGTGCAACCGACCTTTACAGAAATTACCGATCTGGGGGAAAACTATTATCTGACACTGGGCGATACTCAATGGAGTGATACCCCAGGCCCCTGGCAGGTGCTGAAGTCTGCTGAACACCCCGTATTCAAATGTCAGATTCAGGTGCCCGATGGCAAAGGGGGTATGTGGGTCTTCCCCGCGCCACTCCCTAATGACAGCAGCACGCCGGTGTTTCACCCTGCCGAGCAGGCCACCCCACCCTATCGCTGGACCCAGATAGCACCTGACTTTCAGGCCAAAGACCAACCTTACTGGCTGGATGACGCACGGGCCATACACCCTAAACGCAAGCCCTCTACCCCTGCCACCCCTCCCTCTCACGCCGAAGGGGACTACACCCCCAGCGCCGCCGACTGGCAGCGCATTTTTGTCAATGGCGGCTGGTGGTAATAACGCGGAATCACTCTATGGATAACTACTACAGCGACACCGCCTATCGTTTTAACCCCAAACAACACTATAACCAGGGGCATAAAGTCGATTCAGTCATCACAACAGAATTGATCAAAGCCAACAGCCAGGGCGGGCTGCCCCCCGCCTGGCTGGAATACGACAAACGTCTTCCACTCCATGGCGGAGAAGGCGACCGCGATGCCACTCCCGAAGATCTCACCACCGAAGACCTGCAAACGCTGCCGATGCGCCTTGATCACGAGATACTCAGGGGCGTGTCTTACGGTGAAGCCTCCTGGCTCTATGCCTTCGGCACCCTTGCTTATGCTATTGGCAAAGTGGGGACCATTGGTCTGGCTATTTGCAGTGTAATAGTTTTTTTCATTGCCGCAGCCCATGGCGCTGCTATCGAAGCAACACCTATTATTCTTACCATTGTAGGTATACCCGCTGCCCTATGGGGCGCGGGTAAAGCCGCCCTGCATCTGGGCAGCAACTTTATTTTTAATGCCATGCGCCCCTACTTTGACCTGAACCGCCGCACCGGCATGGTGACGATTTACAAAGGCAAAGGCCAGGTTCGCGCGCAGGTACCCTTTGCCGAGATGGCCGCCGAGCTGTCCATTATTCGTAACCATCAGGGCTTTGTTACTGCCTACAGCCTGTGGCTCAGGCAAACTGTTAAACCCCATGAAGATATTGCACTAAGCAGACTGTACGGTGCCGTAGGATCACAGCAGGAAGCACTGCGCCTGTGGGACTGCCTGCATACCTATATGGATATTAATCAGCCGCTGCCTGATTTACCCATGCTCGAAGCCTTCCGCCACCTCGACCCCACCACTGCCGCTTATGATCAAAAAACCAGACGCCCTCCACGCCGCTGGCGCGACCTCAGCGAAGAAGAGTTCAGGGCCAAAGCAGAAGCCATCAATACCGAACAACAGCAACGCTTTGCTCAGGCGTAAGAGGAACGTGCCAACCCCACACGGCGGTGCCCCCAGCGCCGCCGACTGGCAGCGCATTTTTGTCAATGGCGGCGGGTGGTAATAACGCGGAATCACTCTATGGATAACTACTACAGCGACACCGCCTATCGTTTTAACCCCAAACAACACTATAACGAGGGGCACATACCTCGCTCTCCGCTGGCAATGACTCTGCTCAAAACGACCTGCCAGGGCGGGCTGCCCCCCGCCTGGCTGGAATACGACAAACGTCTTCCACTCCATGGCGGAGAAGGCGACCGCGATGCCACTCCCGAAGATCTCACCACCGAAGACCTGCAAACGCTGCCGATGCGCCTTGATCACGAGATACTCAGGGGCGTGTCTTACGGTGAAGCCTCCTGGCTCTATGCCTTCGGCACCCTTGCTTATGCTATTGGCAAAGTGGGGACATGGCTGATAGGGATCGCGGGTTGTATCACGATGTTTATCATGCTTGCGCAAGGCTTTGGCATAAAAGCAATTCAAGGGTACTTAGTTTTACTTAGTATTCCTTTAACTCTATGGGGCGCGGGTAAAGCCGCCCTGCATCTGGGCAGCAACTTTATTTTTAATGCCATGCGCCCCTACTTTGACCTGAACCGCCGCACCGGCATGGTGACGATTTACAAAGGCAAAGGCCAGGTTCGCGCGAAGGTACCCTTTGCCGAGATGGCCGCTGAACTGGTCTCCGTCCCCAGTCATCAGGGCCTGATCATGTCGTACTTTCTATGGCTACGACAGACGGCTAAACCCCATGAAGATATTGCGCTAAGCAAACTTTACGGTGCCGTAGGATCACAGCAGGAAGCACTGCGCCTGTGGGACTGCCTGCATACCTATATGGATATTAATCAGCCGCTGCCTGATTTACCCATGCTCGAAGCCTTCCGCCACCTCGACCCCACCACTGCCGCTTATGATCAAAAAACCAGACGCCTCCCACGCCGCTGGCGCGACCTCAGCGAAGAAGAGTTCAGGGCCAAAGCAGAAGCCATCAATACCGAACAACAGCAACGCTTTGCTCAGGCGTGAGAAGAACTCACCAACCCCACACGGCGGTGCCCCCAGCGCCGCCGACTGGCAGCGCATTTTTGTCAATGGCGGCGGGTGGTAATAACGCGGAATCACTCTATGGATAACTACTACAGCAACACCGCCTATCGTTTTAACCCCAAACAACACTATAACCAGGGGCATAAAGTCGATTCAGTCATCACAACAGAATTGATCAAAGCCAACAGCCAGGGCGGGCTGCCCCCCGCCTGGCTGGAATACGACAAACGTCTTCCACTCCATGGCGGAGAAGGCGACCGCGATGCCACTCCCGAAGATCTCACCACCGAAGACCTGCAAACGCTGCCGATGCGCCTTGATCACGAGATACTCAGGGGCGTGTCTTACGGTGAAGCCTCCTGGCTCTATGCCTTCGGCACCCTTGCTTATGCTATTGGCAAAGTGGGGACATGGCTGATAGGGATCGCGGGTTGTATCACGATGTTTATCATGCTTGCGCAAGGCTTTGGCATAAAAGCAATTCAAGGGTACTTAGTTTTACTTAGTATTCCTTTAACTCTATGGGGCGCGGGTAAAGCTGCCCTGCATCTGGGCAGCAACTTTATTTTTACTGCCATGCGCCCCTACTTTGACCTTAACCGCCGCACCGGTATGGTGACGATTTACAAAGGCAAAGGCCAGGTTCGCGCGAAGGTACCCTTTGCCGAGATGGCCGCCGAGCTGTCCATTATTCGTAACCATCAGGGCTTTGTTACTGCCTACAGCCTGTGGCTCAGGCAAACTGTTAAACCCCATGAAGATATTGCACTAAGCAGACTGTACGGTGCCGTAGGATCACAGCAGGAAGCACTGCGCCTGTGGGACTGCCTGCATACCTATATGGATATTAATCAGCCGCTGCCTGATTTACCCATGCTCGAAGCCTTCCGCCACCTCGACCCCACCACTGCCGCTTATGATCAAAAAACCAGACGCCCTCCACGCCGCTGGCGCGACCTCAGCGAAGAAGAGTTCAGGGCCAAAGCAGAAGCCATCAATACCGAACAACAGCAACGCTTTGCTCAGACGTAAACAAGAAACGTGGCAGCAAATAGCCATAGCTCTATACGAGCCACAGTCAATTAGCGTTCCAACACATCTTTTTATGGTGACTCTTTATGTCCAGTAAATTTTCAAAAAGGCGCAGTTACACTGTGCTTTTATTAACCACAAGCTCAATAATCTTCATTTACATTTTATTAAAACAGTATTACTTCTACACCAAAGGGAAAGAATACTATGCCAGTGTATATTCAGATGTTATAAAAACTGAGAGAAAATCCACTCTAACAAGGCATGGTGAGAAAATAACAATAATCGATTACAGAAAATGTTACCTTGAAGCTGACAACTATCTTTTTACTCACATCACAACTGCATCAAACTGTTTTTCGGGATATAAAAAAACTGTCTTAATCATATCCCAAGATAGCTTTATATTTGGAACAAAAAAAGATGGCTATTTTGGCCTTCTGGTTAGTAACAACAGTTACTACTATCTAATTCTTTTTATTATAGTAATATTTTTCTGTTTGTTTTTTATATCAAAAGAAAATATAGACGCATCCAAAAGAAAATTAACACACCTGAAGATTAAATATATTATTCAAAGTTTTTTTACAAAGAAAATTACCGATCAAACTAAATTAAAAGAGGAGCTCTATGACACCTATTCTGAAACAGCTTACCGTTATAAGCCATCTTTCACAAAGAAAGAAAAGGAAAGCTGTGAAAATATCACATTGGGTCATAGAAAAAAACCAAATGGAATACCTTCAAATATACTTTTAATTCAACCAGAATCTATTACAGAAGATGAACATGTCACTATTACAACCAATAAAAGCAATTCAATTGAGATAGATGCTAGAAAAATAAAAATTCCTTACATTAAGCATTTTAGCTTGATCTCCATTGTAAATAGTGGATTAAATAAAGTACTATTTACCTTTAGTGCAATATTTTTTCTTTTAATAATTCCGGCGTGGGGAACTGGAAAAATAGATACAAAAATAGCGGCGACATATACGACTTTTATAGCAGCATTATTTCTCGGAAGGATACTGCCTGCAATATTTAATGGCTCTTTTTATGAAATCAATCGCTTCACTGGCATGATCACAATTTGGAAAGAAATGAGAGAATCGCAAAAGATGATCATTCCATTTGGAGAAATGAAATGCGTTATAAGACCTCACGCAATAAAGAAAGACAGTTTTGAGATCATCTTACTTTCAAAAAAAACCGGAGCAGACCAACTTGACCTCGCACCATTAAATGGTAAAAACCCAACAAAACTAGCAGAGGCTGAGCGGTTGTGGGAATTCGTACAGCAATTCATGGATGTTAGCCAGCCACTACCCGATTTACCCATACTCGAAGCCTTCCGCCACCTCGACCCCACCACTGCCGCTCATGACCGTCAAACTGAGCGCCCCCACGCCGCTGGCGCGACCTCAGCGAAGAAGAGTTCAAGGCCACAGCAGAAGCCATCAATGCCAAACAACAGCAACGATTCATTAAGGCATCACAACCACACAAAAACCGGGTGGCGTAAAAACCACAAAGCCAGCATCACGCTGGCTTGGTGGTTTCTATATATTCAATTACCGCTGTATTACTACGGCAGCAACGCGGTGCCCGATTACAGGTAGCGGCACAGGTAGGCGGTGTTTTCTGCCACCTGCAGATTGAACTTGCTGTTGCCGGGAACAAAGAAGGCTTCGCCTGCTTCGAAGGTGACCCACTCTTCCTCACCAGGCAGCTGCACGGTCAGCGCACCGCTGACGACAGTCATTTCTTCCGGCGCTTCGGTACCAAAGGTGTACTCACCGGCAGCCATTACACCCACGGTGGCGCGTCCGTCTGCAGTCTGGAAGCCGATGGATTGCACTTTACCGTCAAAATATTCATTCACATTAAACATAATGGACCTGTCGTTTAGTCACACGGTGGAGTAAGGCTGACCATAGTAGAGCCCCGGCCGGAGGCTGTCATCCGCCGCTCCGTGACTTTTTGTCTGGTCCATTAGGCTGACAAGGAAGGTTTTTTGCGATTTGTTGCAGCCTTGGCTTGTTATCCGCCTGAAGGCGGGTATAGGATCAGAAACGGGTGTTTTTGCTCACAATGTGATCACCCTTTCCCTTCCATTCACTCACGGAGGACTTCTTAGCCGGCTTGACTGACTCCATGCCAAAGCCCATACCGGACAAATATGGCATCCGCTTTGCTAAAGCAGTGAGTGAAGGTCAGATCTCTGATCTGACAGGCCTGTCGCGCTGACAGCCTTCACCGATGTGGCGTGGTTCTGGCGCCCAGACACAGGCGAAGTACAACCTCTGATGCCCGGCCCAGCACTGCGCAATGTGCCCGAAACAAATAACAGGTTCGGAAAAGTGTAGTTACGGCAGTTTGTAATTACGGAAATGTTGAATAGGGAGTGTGCATCCATGTCAGAAGTCTTTGCACTAAGTCCGTACCAGCCATACCCGGATTGTTTTGATGAGCTGGTCGATTCTGATGGTAACGCTCGCCCCCAGGCTTTACCCATCGCGCGTTTTATCTCTCAGAAGGGCGAAGAAGAACTGGTCCGTCGCCAGCAGCAGCTGGACGCCACCATCCAGTCCATGGGGGTGTCGTTTACGGTTTATTCCGACAGCCAGAATATTGATCGCTCCTGGCCACTTGATGTCGTCCCACGCACCATCTCCAGCACGGAATGGAAGCGCACCAGCGACGGTCTCAAGCAGCGCCTGCAAGCCCTCAATCTGTTTATCAACGATCTCTACAACGACCAGCGCATCCTCAAGGACAAGATTGTCCCCGCCGAGCTGATTCTTCACTCCAAGAACTTCCTTGCTCCATGTCAGGGCATGACCCCCGCGCACGGCGCATGGGCGCACATCTGCGGCACCGATCTGGTGCGTGATCAGGATGGCCAGTTCTATGTATTGGAGGACAACCTGCGGGTGCCGTCCGGCGTGTCCTACATGCTGGAAAACCGCACCGTAATGAAGCGTGTTTTCCCTGAGCTGTTTGCCGAATCGACGATCTATCCGGTCGACGACTATCCCCACCAGCTGTGGAAAACACTGGCGTCGCTGTCGCCCCGACAGGACATCACGCCTGTAGTGGTGGTGCTGACCCCCGGCATCTATAACTCGGCCTACTTTGAGCACAGTTATCTGGCCCAGCAGATGGGCTGCTATCTGGCGGAAAACTCTGACCTGTACGTCGACAATGACAAGGTCTATCTGCGCACCCTGCGCGGCCCGCGTCAGGTGGATGTCATCTACCGGCGTGTGGATGATATTTTTATCGACCCTGAAGTCTTCCGTAAGGATTCGGTACTGGGCATCAAAGGTCTGGTGCGCGCCTGGAAGGCAGGCAATGTTGCCATCGCCAACGCACCCGGCTCCGGCGTAGCTGACGACAAGGTTGTCTACGCTTTCGTACCCAAGATCATTGAGTACTACCTCAGTGAAAAACCACTGATCGACAACGTCCCCACCTATCTGTGCATGGACGACAAAGAGCGTGAATACGTGCTGGCCAACCTCGATAAGCTGGTGGTCAAACCCGCCAACGAGTCCGGTGGCTACGGTATTCTCATCGGCCCACGCGCCACCGACGAAGAACGCGCCAAGTGCGCCGAAGCCGTCAAGGCCAATCCACGTAACTTTATTGCTCAGCCCACCCTCAACCTGTCCACCGCCCCGACGCTCTGTGATGGCGTGCTGGAACCCCGTCATCTGGATTTGCGGCCCTTTATCCTGCAGGGCGCAGAGCTCTACTGCACCACCGGCGGCCTGAGCCGGGTGGCGCTGCGACGCGGCTCACTGGTGGTCAACTCCTCGCAGGGAGGGGGCAGTAAGGATACCTGGATAATTAACGACGAGGGCTGAAACCATGCTGGCACGTGTGGCTGAAAATGTTTACTGGATGGGTCGTTATCTGGAGCGTATCGACGATACCGCGCGCCTGATCAACGCCACCACTCATATGTTGATCGATTCACACAAGGACACCCGCTTCAGCTGGCCGGTGCTGATCAACGTTCTGGGCGAAGACAATCGCCGTTTTATCAGCGAAGGGGGTTCCAGCGAGCGTACGGTAATGCATTACCTGATTGCCGCGGAAGACAGCCCGGCGTCCATCCGCTTCTCCTGCACTCAGGTGCGTGCCAACGCCCGCTGCGTGAGGGAAGTTATCCCCCGTGATATCTGGGAAGAGGTGAATTCACTTAACCAGTTCATGCAGGCGGAATGCACCCAGGCTTCCAGCCGTCGCAAACGCTATAACCTGATGGTCGAAGTGGTGCGCCGCTGCCAGATGGTGATCGGCGTCATGGACGGCACCATGCTGCGCGACGACGCTTACCGGCTGTTCAATATCGGTCGTCATCTGGAACGGGCGGATATGACCACCCGTATCATGGATGTGCTGATTCTGCAGCAACTGACACCCGCCATGGGTCATCAGGGGCGGCGTGAAATTCAGTGGAATGCGGTGCTGAATGCGCTGGGTGGGGTGGAGTCCTACCAGCGGTATTACGCCCGCGAGGAAGGCGATTCCGACGTGATCGATTTCCTGCTGACCTACAAGGCCTTCCCCCGCTCCATCATGTACTGCCTCGACAAGATGCAGAATGAAGCCAAACTTCTACCCCGTGCTGACAGCCTGCTGCAGACTATTGAAAAGCTACGCAAAGAGTTAGACTCTGAGCCCCTGACGCAACTGTCGACCCACGACCTGCACTCCCTGATCGATGATCTGCAGGCCGGGCTGATCGACATTCACACAGCTCTGATTTCTGACTCCCTGCATACCCCGACGCGCTGACCCTGACAGGTCAGCTGGGTGTGCTGTTCATACGGATTAGGTAAGGCTCATTCATGATCCAGCAAGACGCGCCTTTGTCATTGGCTAATTTGACACAGGCATACCGACGCCGCGCCAAGGGCATGGATGAGTGGTTACCGCACGCCGAGGATGACAGCTGGTCTGACGTGCTGGGCTGGTTCACCGATCAGGGCAGCGACACCCTCGCTGGCCTGACCGCTGACCTTCAGCACCAGCTGCGCGAACACGGCGCCACCTTTGATCCGCAACGCCAGCAAAGCCGCACTGTTGACCTGCTGCCGTGGCTCATCGACCCGGCCGAATGGCAACAACTCGAGGCCGGACTCGGCCAGCGCAGACGCCTGCTGTCTGCGGTACTGCGTGACATTTATGGTCCGCAGGAGCTGCTCAAGCAGGGCATTCTGCCGCCAGAGCTGATCTATCGGAATGCCAACTACCTGCTGCCCTGTCATCACCTGCTCCCTGAGGAAAGCGAATGGCTGCTGCTGCTCGGCTGCGATATTGGCCGTGACAGTGCTGGTCGCTTCTGCGCCTACGGTGACTGCACACTGGCCCCCGGTGGTATGGGCTATGTGCTGGAAAACCGGGTGGCCATCAATCAGGTCATTCCCGAATTATCACGACGCTTTCAGAAGCGTCAGCTGGCCACCTTCTTCAAGCATCTGCAAAAGGCACTGGTGCCGCAGATGCCTTATTCCAGCGAACCGCTCATCGGCCTGATGACACGCAATTACCGTGACCGTCAGTATTTTGAACACGCCTTCCTTGCCAACTATCTGGATATTGCGCTCGTTCACGGTGCCGACCTGATGTACAAGGAAGGCCGCCTGTGGCTGAAGACCCTGAGTGGTCTGCAACCCCTGGATGCGCTGATGCGCTATATGCCTGATGCGCTCAGCGATCCGCTGGAGCTGGATGCCAGCGTCGCCGGCAGCCCCGGCCTGCTGCAGTGTATCCGGCAGGGCAATCTGTTGTGCTGCAACCCACCCGGCGTGGCCTTTATCGACAGCGGCGCCCTGCTGCCTTATATGGACATTCTCTGTGAGCACCTGCTGGAAGAGGAGCTGTTGCTACCCTCTGCCCCGGCCTACTGGTGTGGCGAAGAGAAGCATCTGGCACGAGTACTGAAACAGCTGGATGAGATGATCATCCATGATCTCGAGCGCCCCGGCGAGCTGATCGCTGTCGCCCAGATCAGCCGCAGCGAACGCGACGCGCTGGTGGAGCGACTGAATGCCGATCCGCAGCGTTATCTGGCCCGGCAGATATTGCCGCTCAGTACCTTACCGGTATGGCAACAGAACGAACTGCAGTCACGCAGTGTGGCGCTGCGCACCTTCGTACTCAGTCAGGAACAGAAAGATGTAGTGATGCCCGGCGGTCTGGCCCGCTGCCATGACCAGCCGGTGCAGCTACAGCTGGGTCTGGAAGCCAACTTCATGGCCAAAGATGTCTGGCTGCAGAGCCAGACCGATCAGCACATCAGTCTGCTGCACAGCGCCCTGACCAGCGTGCGCTTGTCGCGTAAGGCCGGGCTGCTGCCCAGCCGTGTGGCTGATCATCTGTTCTGGATGGGGCGTTACAGCGAACGCCTGAACCTCGCCTGCCGTGCACTGCGTGCCGCGCTGCCGCTGGTCAGCACCGTGGTCAAAGAAGAACAGGTGGCGACACTCACGCCGATGGTGGAGTTTGCCTGCACCATCAATGGTGGCACCTTTACCACCACGGATTCGCCTGATGAACTGACGGCTCAGCTGAGCAGCCTGTTTGCCCGTGACCGCCTCGATGGCCTGCTGGCGGTAATGCAGTCGCTGATCATGAATGCCCAGTCGGTGCGGGAGTTCTTCAGTGAAGATACCTGGCACGTGCTGGAGCGCTTGCAGCATGCCCTGAACAACTTCCCCGCGCAGGGCTCGACCTCACGCATGGTGCGGGCACTGGATGACGTCATCCTGCTGCAGTCGGCCATCTACGGTCTCAATAATGAAACCATGAGCCGTACCCAGACCCTGCGTTTTATGGACATTGGCCAGCATCTGGAGCGGGCGATGCAGACTACCGCCATGCTGGAGAATGTCTTCGTCAAATACCCGACACCGCCTGCCAGCCTGATGGAAGCCGTGCTGCGCATGGCTGATACCCTGATGACCTACCGCCGCCGCTACCGCACCGAGCTGCACCCCATCGCCATTATCGACCTGCTGCTGCTTGATGAGGGCACCCCGCGCTCGGTCGGCTACCAGTGCATTCGCCTCAAGCGGCAGGTCAACCATCTGCCGGATCGCGACTCCACCCTGCCCGGCCTCAACGCTGAACAGCGCCTGATGGTCGAGCTGGTTGCCCTGTTGCAGCTGGTGGATCTGGACGCCCTGATGAGCGAGGCAGGCAAACCGTCGGAACAGCTCGGTGATCTGCTGGGCCGCATCCAGACGCTGCTGAGTCAGCTGTCTGATGCCATCACGCTGGCGTATTTCAATCACGCCGACATTCCCAAACCCATCGTGCGGATCTGAGGGCTGAAGCACATGAAATACCAGATCAGCCACCTGACCCAGTATCACTACCTGCAGGACATCGCCAACTGCTACAACCTCAGCTGCCTGTCACCGCGCAAGCTGGCCTATCAGAAGACCCGCAAAACCCGGCTGGAAGTCTCCCCTTCGCCCAGCAGCCTGTACGATCATCTGGATTTTTTTGGCAACCGTCATACCTTCTTCCACGTCAACAAGCTGCATACCCAGCTGGAAGTGAAGGTCACCAGTCTGGTGGAAGTGCTGTCCCGTCTGGGCAGCCAGCAACTGGAAGAGTCCACGCCGTGGGAGGAGTTACTGGTTTATCTGGGCCACGCGACCGATACCCAGGCGCTGCATGCCCGCCTGCTGCGTACCGCTACCCGCATGACGCCGACGGATAAACTGTTTCGGGACTTTGCCATGGAAGTGTTCGAGCCCGGTATGCCTGTGCTGGAAGGGGCTAAACGTCTCTCCCATCGTATTTTCGATGAGTTTACCTATGACCCGGGCTTCACTACCCTCGCCACGCCGGTACATACCGTGCTGCAGCAGAAGCGCGGGGTGTGTCAGGACTTTGCCCAGCTGGCGATCAGCGCCCTGCGCTCGATGGGTATCCCGGCGCGCTATGTCAGCGGCTATCTGGAGACCATTCCGCCTCCCGGTCAGGAACGACTGGTCGGCGCCGATGCATCGCATGCCTGGTTTGCGGTATTTGATCCGATTCTGGGCTGGGTCGACTTCGACCCGACCAACGATCTGATCCCCGATGAACGCCATATCACGCTGGCCTTTGGCCGCGACTATGCCGATGTCGTGCCGCTGAAGGGTCTGATGAGTGGCGGCGGACAGCACCAGCTGACAGTGCAGGTTGATGTGATGCCGCTGGCAGATAGCGAAGGGCTGGGGTTATAACCCAGCCCGCTCATCAGCCATAAATAGAAAGAGTACCCCAACGCGCGCAAGACGTTTCAGACTGACTCCAGAAAGCCCCGCACACCCGACAAAATAATCTGCGCAGCCATCGCCGCCAGAATCAGGCCGGTGATCTTGCTGAGAATATTCAGCCCGGTCCGCCCCAGAATGCGCTCGAACACACTGCTCAGATGCAGCGTAATGGCCAGCCCGGCCAGTGCTGCCAGCATCCCCAGCAGCCCTATCATCACGTCCCAGCCTTTCAGCTCGGCACCGTACACCAGAATGGCACCAATCGTCGCCGGACCAATGATGGTCGGAATGGCCAGTGGCACAACGGAAATGTCATCCCGTTCCCCGGCGGGCATACCGGTGGCGTGGGTACGAATACCATCCCGCACCAGACTGACCGCAGACAGGAACAGCAGCACCCCGGAGCCAATGCGGAAGGAGTCGAGCGTAATGCCGAGAATCTCAAACAGCGTACTGCCAAAAAACAGCAGGATGACACTGATGGCCAGCGCGGCCAGTACCGCCCGATTGACCACCTTGCGCCGGCTGGCCGGGCTGTCGCCACGCGTCAGGGAGAGGAACATCGACACCACAAAGAACGGCGCATAGAGAAAGAAGAACTTGACCCAGGTAGCCACAAACAGGCTCATGACAGCAATCCTGCAGGATAGAGAAGTTGCCGTGAATTCTAGCTAACAGACAGTGATTTTTCCTATCAGCAGTCAATATAAAGAAGTAATAAACCAGGCAGGGCGTTAGTGGTCTTGTCAGAGGTGATGCAAAGATGATGAGGAGGTGGCAGGCGCCCTGGCTATCCAGCAGCGCCTGGCAAAGACCTCAGCGACGACTATTCGTCGAAGCAATAAAGGGCTGCGGCTTTGGCCAGATCCTTTTCCTCGCGCAGTTTTTCGATAGTACGACGGGCAAGCAGGGATTTGCGGGTCATGAACTTCTGTTTTTCCTGGCGTGCATCACGCTCCAGGTTCGCATAGATGTCAAAAAGCTGAGCCTGAACTTCGACAAGACGCTCTGACTGTTGCATAGACATGCCTCCTTAACATTGTTATATGCCCAGCACGTCTGACTCGATATGGCGCTGCGAAACCCGTCGGCGACAGTGTGACTCCAGCAGATAACGTCTTTCTTTGCCCTGTTCCGGTACAGCAGGTGCACCTACGCCCCAAAACTGTGAACACCGGTCATAAGCATCCGGACATATCCCGGGCAACACTCAAATGCTGTCTGCCAATCGCCAGCTTCACCTCATCCAGGGTCAGTTTGCTGGTTCAGTAGATAACTGCTGCAGTAGCTGATAGTTAAGACGCTTAATCGCACAAAACCCTGTTCTGCGTTGCTGACGTTTATTCCACCGTAGGAAACACGTCGGCACGTAACAGTACAGTCGATGCAAAGTATGTATATGCAAGATGTCAGCCACGTTACATGATCAGCAATTAATCAGCTTTCTTGTAACAAGGTAAATAATCAGGACGTACGCCATACGCATAGCAAATCGGCAAATGGCGCTGGAGGGGATGTCTGCAATACCCTGGAGGCCGGGAAAGAAAGCAAGCGAATCAACGCAGTAGCAGCGTCGCCGTGCTTCCATAGGTAACACCAGCAGGAGTCGGACAGGGTTTTCTGCGGAGTGGGCCGGCAGTCAGTCTTTCTTGATCGGGCGCCGGTCATTGACGCGCAGCGAGCGCAAGCCACGGCGAATCGTCTTCAGATGATCAATCAGCGTGGGGCCATGACGCATGGCAACTCCGACGGCCAGCACATCCATGACCACCAGATGGGCCACCCGCGAGGACATCAGGGTATTGAGATCCTTGTCTTCGGCCAGATCGATATGAATGGCAATATCAGCCAGATCCGCCAGAGGAGTATTGCCCGGACACAGGGTAATCACCGTGGCGCCGGAGTCCCGCACCAGACGGATGGAATGCAGTAAATCCTTGGTGCGCCCGGTCTGGGAGATCGCCAGCACCACATCCTGCTCACCCAGTGTCAGCGCAGAAATCGTCTGCATATGCGGGTCAGACAGCGCCGTGGATGACACCATCAGGCGATAAAACTTGTGCTGGGCATCCGCCGCCACCGCCGCCGAGGCACCAAAGCCCCAGAATTCCACACGACGCGCCTGTGCCATGGCATCGATAGCCTGCTCCAGCGTGTCGGGATCAAGGCTGTCACGCACATTGATCAGGTTGCCGACCGTGGACTCGAAGATCTTGTGTTTGAACTCTCTGACCGTGTCGGAGTTATTGAGGGAGAACTGCTCGAAATTGGTATTACTCGCCAGCACCTGCGCCAGACACAGCTTGAAATCCTGAAAGCCATCAAAATTGAGTGCCCGGCAAAAACGCACCACCGTCGGCTCGCTGACCTTGGCCTGTGCCGCCAGATCAACGATCCGCATATGGATCGCTTCATGCGGCTGTGCGAGCACGTAATCGGCGACCTTTTGCTCCGATTTGCGCATTTGTGGCTTGCTTTCAGCGATGTGCTTGAGAAGGTTTGGATGCTGCAAGGGTCTGTTCCTGGCCGTAATCCCTAGTGTCGGTATTATACACAAAGCCCCTCTGGCGCAAGGCGCCGATGTCAGGGGATTGTCAGTCCAATAGTCAGATTGCAGGCATGCATATGCCATGCTACTTTTCAGAACGTGACTATTTGTCCGTCGAGAGACAGTTGCAGGAAGTCAGGGCGTGCAGCGAGCCGCCGACCATTGTACCGGCAACCTCTACGTTCACTGTCTCACTCGTTTCCCGCAATAAGTTTCTACAACGATAATAACTGGACTATAAGGGAGATCCCCGTGAAACGTCGCGAGTTAATTAAAGCCCTTGGCGTGGGCGCAGCTGCTGGTGTTGTTGCCAGCGGTGCCAAAGCTGACGATAAAAAAGTCTACAAGTGGAAAATGGTTACCACCTGGCCAAAGAACTTCCCGGGCCTGGGGACTGGTGCGAACTATCTGGCCGAACTGATTGGCAAGATGACCAACGGCCAGGTACAGGTAAAAGTGTACGGCGCCAACGAGCTGGTCGGCGCACTGGAAATCTTCGATGCAGTTTCTCGCGGCACAGCCGAAATGGGTCATGGTGCCTCCTATTACTGGAAAGGCAAATCCCCAGCTGCCCAGTTCTTCGCTGCTGTTCCCTTCGGTCTGAATGCACAGGAAATGAACTCCTGGCTGTACCACGGTGGTGGTATGGATCTGTGGAAAGAAGTCTACGCCCCCTTTGGTTTGGTCCCCACCGCCGCCGGTAACACCGGTGTGCAGATGGGCGGCTGGTTCAACAAGGAAATCAACAGCGTTGAAGACCTGAAAGGCCTGAAAATGCGTATTCCTGGTCTGGGTGGCGAAGTGATCAAGCGTGCAGGCGGGACTCCGGTTCTGCTGCCCGGCGGTGAAATCTTCCCCTCACTGCAGTCCGGCGCCATCGATGCCACCGAATGGGTTGGCCCCTACAACGATATGGCTTTCGGCCTGCATAAAGCAGCCAAATTCTACTACTATCCCGGCTGGCATGAGCCAGGTACCACGCTGGAGTGCTTCATTAACCAGAAAGCACTGGAAGAGTTGCCCAAAGAGCTGCAGGAACTGGTACTGAATGCCTCGCGCATCGCCAACCAGGACATGCTGGCGGAACTGACGGCCAAAAATAACTCTGCACTGCAGGAGTTGGTCGAGAAGAACAACGTCCAGCTGCGTCGATTCCCCAAAGACGTTATGGCCGAGCTCAAGCGACTGTCTGATGAAGTAGTCGCCGAAGAGGCAAAACTGGATCCCGTCACCAAGAAAGTCTACGACTCCTTTATTGCTTTCCGAGAGCAGGCCATTAAGTGGCACGCGGTATCAGAACAGGCCTATCTGAACGCCCGTTCACCCGACACTATTGGTTGATTGATACACAGTGCCAGCACCCTGTGCTGGCACTTCCTGATCTGCCACACTTCCCAAGCCCTCACCTCCATACATACCGGTCTGCCAGTACTTGTTGTGTAGGCCTTGTCCACTGCGGCACGACATCTTGCCTTTACGGTCGTTTAGATACGGTCTATATCCTTTCTAGGGGTTGTTAAAGGTAGCCAGGCTTCGATCATCAGCTGACACAGTGAAACGTAAATACTGAACTCACCGGGTTAGTCATACTGTGGTGCGCGAATTGCTTGTGAGTTGCATGTGCTCGGGATCAGAGCAGCTGCCAGTTCATACGCATTAAAAACTTTTTACATCGCTATGAGGCAGCGGTGACCTTAAAGCGTCAGCAGAAGGGCGTATTTGCAAATCAAAACTTACATTTATAAACATAAAAACACATATTAAATTATTTATTAGCACTTGAGCATTCAAGGCTGGACATCCATCCAATCGATTTGAATAATAGCCACCGCTTAGCATTGCCCTTAATTCATGGCTCTTGTTCACATCGTATTCGCTGATGCCCCATTAGTTAGCAATTTTGGTACTGTTTAAACCAGATATTTATAAGCAAGCATTAAGCAAACAGACATATTTTATTTACTTAAACTTACACAAAAACACATTGAGCACATGCCAGGATGCCTATCGGGTCATTCAAGATAAGCAACGGGCAGGTGAGCAATGCCGTCACTGCCAAGGTGGCACGTGCAGTCGATTAACACGGCACGGCATACCACAACCAGAGAGACGTTCGCTCATGGAAAGACTTGCGAAAGATGCTGATGTTGAGGCTCTGGCCCTGCACAACAAGCGTCGGAACCAAGCACTACGTGAAAAGATTGATAAGGCCATTGAAGACCTGCCGCGAGAACGGCCAGGGTATTGCCCGTGGATACTGTCACGCCGCAAGCGCTACATTGATGCCTCCCTCGCTGCATTGGGCCTGCTGATCATGTCGCCCGCCCTGCTGGCGATTGCCTTACTGATCAAACTGACAAGCAAAGGCCCCGTGCTGTTTGTACAGCAACGTACCGGCTTTCGCGGACGCCGCTTTGGTATGTACAAATTCCGCACCATGGTGGTCAATGCCGAAGAACTGAAGGAATCGCTGCGCCATCTGAACAAACACGGCCCTAATTCCGTGGACTTCAAAGTCGATAAGGATCCACGCATCACCTCCATCGGCCATTGGTTGCGCTGTACCAGCCTTGATGAGTTGCCTAATCTGATCAATGTTGTGAAGGGGCAGATGCGTCTGGTTGGCCCCCGTCCCACCTCCTTCGATGCCCTGCGTTATCAGGATCATCATCTGGTAAGACTTAATGCCTATCCTGGTATCACCGGCTTATGGCAAATTTCCGGCAGAAGCAATGTCGACTTTGACGAGCGCGTATTGCTGGATCTGGCCTATATCAGCAAACAGAGCCCTTGGCTGGATTTCAAGATCCTGCTAAAGACCCCGATTAAAGTCATCAGCGGACACGGAGCAGGCTGATATGAATGGCAACAGCCGTATGTTGCAACACCTTGCCAAGGCACCCAGCGAGATCAATCTGGTCTCGACCATGCTGGATCCGGCACAACAGGTATTCCTGCTCACCTCTGCCGGCAGTCAAAGCGGTACTACCACCAGTGCCGTGACTCTGGCCAATCAACTGGCCAAGGCATCCATGGGCCAGGTGCTGCTGATTGATGCCAGCCTTTCCGCTACCAGCATTACCCAGCAGTCAGACCTGCGCCGCGTGCCCGGCCTGCTGGAGCTGCTGGAAAACCAGACCAGTGAACAACTGGCTGCCTCAGTTCTGTCATTTCCCGACCTGCCCTTTCATCTGCTGCCGTTAGGACAGCGCACTGCTCAGTCCGAACAGCTGATTCAGGAAAAGACCAGTCAGCTACTGAGCCTGCTCAAACGCCACTTCCGCTTTATCGTCATTGATGCAGATGCTGTCTATGCCTCGGCCGATACGCTGATCTTCAGTTCACTCGTTGATGGCGTCATTCTGGTCATTGGCGCCGAGGAAACCCGCTGGGAAGTGGCACAGGCAGCCACCCATCGGCTGACTCAAAACGGCGCCCATATCCTGGGTACGGTATTTAACCGACGCAAATATTACATGCCGAAATGGCTGTACGATCAGCTGTAACTACGGAGCTCGACAATGCGTTTTACCTTGGTAGTGCTACTGTTGTCCGCAGCCATGGCGGGCTGTTCAAGTCGGCCGGAGCTTATCTCCATGCCGGTATCTACTCCTACAGCGGATACCGCGCTATCTGAGACATTGCCGGTCGAGCAGATACTGCGACCACAGGATGTGTTTGACGTTATTTATCACTTCAGCAATGAGTCAGCACAGGCTTACCGCATCGAAGCCGGTGATCAGGTCGAGCTGAGCTTCCTGACCGCCCCCAACCTGAGTGGCTCGCGGCTGGTGATGCCGGATGGCACCATTCCCCTCCCCTACGTGGGCTCGCTGCTGGTTGCAGGCTTAACCGTAGAAAAAGCCAAGGATGCCGTACAGCTGGCCTATTCACGGGTACTGCAGCGGCCTGATGTATCGCTGGCCGTATCTCGCCCACAAACCGAGCTGGAAAATTTGCGTCAAACCCTGACCACACCCGGACAAGGCATGACCCGTAGCGTCACCGTCAGCAATGACGGCTATGCCAGCTTCCCACTCATCGGCAACATTCCTGTGCGAGGGCTGACCCTGTCCAAACTGCACAGCCGGGTTAATGATCTCTATCACCAGCGCAACAGCCAAATCAGTGTAGATGTCGTGCTACGCTCCACCGTTGCCAATGAAGTGTTTGTAATGGGCGAAGTACAGCAGCCTGGCGCCTACCCGATCCAGCGCCCGGTCTCTGTGCTAGAAGCGCTGTCGCTGGCCAGAGGCGCTACGATAGGAGCGCAGCTGGACTCGGTAGTAATCATGCGCCGAGCGGGCGATAAGGTAGAGGCCCGGGTCTACAACGCCAAGGATGTCATGGCGGGGAAGGCTGCCCAGTTTGCCTACCTGCAGCCTGATGACCTGCTCTATGTACCCAAGACCAAACTGGTGGCTGCCGCACAGCTGACCCGTCAACTGGCAGATGTCATCCTGTTCTCCGGGCTGAACTTCGGCTTGTCCTACAGTCTGTCTGATGACAACAGCAATAACTAAGGTGCTCTCGTGAATACGTCAGAAAACCATTTGCACGAGTTTCTGCGGATCTTTTTCGCCAACAAGCGACTGATCAAACGCACCTTTATCTATATGGCAATTCTGGTACTGATCCTGCCTGCCTTCATCAAGGAGTCGTACGACATCTCTGCACAGGTCGTGGTGCAGTCAAAGAAACTTTCCCAGGCTGATGCCAGCACTTCCTTGAATGCCGATACCGATAAGTTCGTGCCACCGACACTGGCCGACATGGAAACGGAAAGCACCATGCTGCGCTCACCAGGGCTGATGCGTAAAACCATTGAGCAGATGTTGCAGGAAGGCTATTTCGCTCCCGAAGACAGCCTTCTCAATACCTGGGTCAAGCAGCCACTGAAAAACTATGTCATTACCCCTCTGAGGACGTTGATCGGAAGCAATGAAGAAAAGCGTGATACCCGGGTAGAAAACCTGACTGAGATGATGCTGAACTCACTCAATGTAGTCACTCTGCCGGGCTCAAACGTGGTGTCTGTTACCTACTCGTCATCGAATCCAGCGTTAGCCGTTGATTTGGTCAATCGCCTGCTCGACACCTACATGAGCACCCGTCAGGAAATGCAGTCCGCCGACCTGCCTTCGGCTTTCTATGAACAGAAACGCAACCAGTACCAGAAGCAGTTGCAACACCTGCAGCAACAGCGGCTGGATCTACTGCGGAACAACAACGTATCTGACCCAGCAGTCGAGATTTCTTTCAATCTGCAGGCCATCAACAGCGAAGAACAGGCGCTTAGCGGCCTGAACGACCGCCTGCTGGAAAGCCAGCACTGGCTGAATTACCTGCAAAAAAATCTGGACGCCATGAAGAAGGCCGACCTCACCCAGGCCGCCTTTCCCTATACCTTCAGTAGTACACAAAACGGCCTGACCTACGATGATGCCGAGATTCGCCAGCTGACCACCCTGCTTACCACCCAGATCAACGAGTATGGCGACACCACTGCCACCTTTAAATCCGGTAGCTTGCCCGTCAAGCAGCAGAGTGACCAGATACAGCGTACCCGCAGTCAGTTGCTTAACGTTATCGCCAACCGTATTGATGAACGGCAAAACGATATAAGAGTGATGCAGGATGTGGTGACACAGAAAACCTCACGTATCGCGTCCTATAAAGAGCGCATTCTCAAACTGCAGGATGTACAGGCACAACTGGATCGGCTGACCACCGACCTCAACGCCCTGCAAACGGTGTATGCCGCCTATACCCAACGTTTCGAGGAAAGCCGCACGCAGCAGGTACTGGATGATCAGAATGCATCCAATGCCAAGATTCTTAGTCGGCCCTTTATTCCTACCCTGCCATCTACACCGGGAGCTCTCAAGGTCATCATTTCTGGCCTGATCGCGGCCGCCTTCCTGTCCCTCGCGCTGGGTTATATTCGCGAATTCTTCGATCATCGCTTCAAGCATCCGGCACAGGTGCAAGGTAAGCTGCAGTTACCCGTCTTACTGGTCATCAATGATCAGGCACCGGCGGAAGTCAACCCGCACAAACGTGGCAGCATCAAATGGTTCAGGTACTGGATGAACCACTGATGAACCTGCCCACTATCATACATCTGATAAGCAGCAGCGAATTCTATGGCGCCGAACGGATGTTACTGGACCACTGCCTGACCACCCCCGGCCAGCACCGGGTGGTGCTGATTCAGGGGCCTGACGCCCTGCGCCAGCGATTTACTGCTGCAGGCGTAGACTGTAGCAGTTGTGCAAACTTTGCCAGCTGGCGTCAGCTGTTGCAGCAGATGCCCGATACCCCCTGCATCATCAATGCCCATAACTTCAAAGCCCAGGTGTGGGCCTGGCTATCAGGCTTGCTCGACCGCCAGCCGGTGATATTTACCCAGCATGGTTTCACCCCCCGTAGCCGCAAACAGCGGCTGTATACCTGGGCCAGCCTGCAGATGTGCAAGTTCCCCTGGATAAAACGGGCAGTATGTGTCGCGGACAGCGTGGCGCGCATCCATACTGCCCATCGGGTCCAGCCACAGAAGCTGACAGTCATCCCCAATGGCATGCATGCTCCTGACCAGCCGCCAGCCACGCGCCGTCGCCTCGGCCCAACCAGCCTGATTGGCTTTGTCGGACGCCTGAGTGGCGAGAAAGGCCCCGACCTGTTTCTTGATGCCCTGATCCCGTTGTGCCAGACATACCCTCAGCTACGCGCCGTCATGCTCGGAGAGGGCCCAGAGCAGAGTCATCTGGAGGAGCGTATCAAGGCGCAGCAACTACAGGCACAGGTCACCCTGCCCGGTTACCAGCAGGATATGGTCTCATGGTTGCAACGACTGGATATTCTGGTGATCAGTTCACGCACCGAAGGCACACCCATGATATTGCTGGAGGCGATGGCCGCCGGTGTGCCAGTCGTCTCTTTTGCCGTAGGAGGGATTCCCGATGTGCTTGACGATGGCCACAGTGGCCTGCTGGCACCGGCGCTGGATACTCAGACTCTGCAACAGCATCTGACCACCCTACTGGAGCGGCCAGAACTAGGACCACACTTAGCCCAGTCAGCCTTTACCGTATTAAAACAGCGTTATGACCTGCCTGAGCTGGTCAAACAATGGAGTGCGGTCTATCAGTCTCTCTGCGGGAGTCAGGCCAAGTGATCGCTACGGTCGCGCTGTTTGCCCTGCTGCTGGCGAGTTGCATAGGGATATTGCTCAGCCCTTCACCAGAGCTGGCTCCCATGATTGTCCCCTTACTGGTGGCCATGATAGTCGCTTACAAAAAGCCAGAATGGGTGCTTATGGCCAGCGTGTTATGTATCCCGTTTGAAGGCGCCTTTGGGATAGATATCAGCGCCAATAAATTTCTTGCGCCGCTGTTCCTCATTCTGGCTATGCAGATATCACTCAAACAGATTCCCTTCCATCAACTACGCAGCAATCTGTGGCTCAGCCTCAGTGCATTTATGCTGTTCTATGTGTTAAGCCTTTGGTACTCGCAAGCGCGACCATTGTCTCTCCTCACTCTGCGCGAGCTGTTGCTGAGTCAGATCTGTTTTGCGGCCACTATCATTCTTGCCCCCAGACTGAATCTGTTGTTGTTAGCCAAAGGTATTGCGCTGGGAGCCGCCTTCACCTTCCTCATCACAGACCCCAACGCCGCCGCCAATGGCCGTGAGGCCGGATTCGCTGGTGACCCAAACTACTACGCACTACTGGTGGATGTCGGTATCGTCTTTACGCTGCTGCTGGTGACCTCCAAATGTCACTGGATGGAGCGCCTGCTTTGGATAGGCATTCTGCTCATTTTGACCAAAGGTTTAGTCCGCACTGAGTCACGCTCCGGATTGGTGGTACTGGCTCTGGTGATGCTGGTCTGTCTCTGGCACTACCGGTATTTGCTCAGACATTTGCATCCGAGGCACTTTGGTTTTGCACTCCTTGGAGTGATCATTCTGGCAGGAGCCGCCAGCATCATGGTGCCCACGAAGTATATTGAGCGCATAGAGTCACTGGCCTCGCTTGCTTCAGGCCCCAGTGTTGCGCAAGACGCATCACTGGGCCGACGCACCTCATACCTGATCGTCGGTTTGCAGGTCGTTGCCGACCACCCTCTTTTCGGGACAGGGCCGGGCACGTTCCCACTCAATTACGCCCGCTCAAGTTATGCCGCAGCCTTCTCACACTCGCCAGATCGCATGGACCTGTATCGTGTCGCCCACAACACTTATATGCAGATGGCAGCAGACACCGGACTACCAAGTACCATCACGTTCGTTAGCCTGTTCTTGCTGGCCTTTCGCAATTATTACTCCGCCCGTAAACACTTCCTCAAAAATGGCCAACAGCAGGAAGCTAACCTGATGACACACTACGGCCTGGCTTTGATGACAACCTCCATCTTTATGCTGTTCCTCAATGCGCCAGAGCATAAATACATTTGGTTCTTTATCGCCTTGTCCAGCTTTGCCGCACACCTCACCCAACAACATAAACTACCCACCGACGCACCGCTAAAGGGGATGTCATGAGCACCATAAGCATCATCATCCCCATGTATAACGAGGCCCGCCATATCGAGCGAACGCTGCGGGCAGCGCGTCTTGCGGCAGATCATGCAGGGATCCGTTGTGAGCTGCTGGTGATGGACAATGGCTCGCAGGATAACGGCCCTGCTCTGGCTGCTGCCCTGGGTGCCAGCGTCATCAGTTACCCTGGCATCGTCGTTGGTGCACTACGCAACCGGGGGATGGCCGCTGCCAGCGGTGACTATCTGGCGTTTTTAGATGCCGATATTGAAGTCCCCCTGGACTGGCTGGCACTCAGCCTCGACGCCATAGCTCACCAGCAAGGCGACATGGTAGCCCTCTCGCTGACCACCCCCGCTGCTGCTCCCTGGTTTGCCCACACATGGCAGGCGCGCAATCACCTTACCCACGTACCCGTGCGCGATATGCAGTGGCTGTCGGTCTGCAATGTCGTTCTGAAGCGAGAGTGGATCAGCAAAGCAGGAGGCTTCGATGAGCAATTGCAGAGCGGTGAAGACAAAGAGTTCAGTCTGCGCCTGCGTAAGGCCGGGGCAAAGCTCATCTGCCTGACCCGTCCGCCAGCGCTGCACTGGGGTTATGAAGGTAGCTGGCGGGAATGGATTGGTAAGGAACTATGGCGTCAAGGGAGCAATGTGCAACTGCTGCAGCAGGAGCGCCAATGGCGTGTACTGCGCTTCCCTCTGCTGTCGATCCTGTGCTGGCTGCTGACACTTTATGGAGTGCTGGGTTTTATCTGGGGGAATACCTGGTCTGGCCTGCCTGCTCTCAGCATGAGCCTGACACTGCCATTACTGCTGAGCCTGCGCCAGACGCGCTGGCACCGAGACCCATTACTGACACTAAGACTGTGGCCCCTGCACTGGCTCCGTCTGCATCTGGCAGCCGTCGCGTTGTTGCTGGGACTGATCCGCTACCAGGCGAGGAGGCCGGAACGTGGCTGAGATTATTTTTTGGCTGAGCCTGCTGATTCCTTTCTACGCCTATATCGGCTTTCCCCTGGGACTGGCCATAATGGCAGCATTCAAGCCTCGGCAAATCGTCCTGGCGCCACACCCTCAGTCCATCAGCATCATTGTTGCTGCCCATAATGAAGAGCGGCACATTGAGGGCAAGATCAAAAGCCTGCTTGAGCAGGACTATCTCCCTTCTGCACGACAGATCATTATTGCCAGCGACGGCTCTACGGACGACACCGTTGCCCTGGCCCGAACATTCAACCATCCCGATATACTGGTGCTGGACTTACCCAGACAGGGCAAACAAGCCGCATTAAACACTGCTGTGCAGTACGCCTCTGGTGATGTGTTGGTGTTTACCGATGCAGACAATCAGTGGTTTCCCTCTACGCTGGGAGCGCTGATGGCACCGTTCAGTGACACAGCCGTGGGTGCCACCGGAGGGAATATGATTATCGCCAAACCCGGCCACGCGCTGAGTCAGGGCGACAGCCTCTACCGCCGCTACGAAGCCTGGATACGCAGGGCGGAAAACCAGACCGGCTGTACCGTCGCCTTGGATGGCGCCCTATTGGCTATCCGCCGGTCACTATTTCAAGCTATTCCTTCCGACGTGAATGATGACTTCTTTATCAGCACCTGTGCCCCTGCAGCGGGCAAGCACCTTGTCTATGTGGATGCAGCCAAAGTCCTTGATGAAGGCGTGGACGAAACCAACAAGCAATTCAGTCGTCGGCTCAGAGTCACGCTGGGCGGCCTGCAAAGCCTGGCCTATCGTAAACAATTGATGAATCCACTGCGATTTGGCGGCTATGCGGTGGCACTGATCAGCCACAAGCTGATACGCCGTCTGGCTCCTTTGTTATTGATTCCTCTCATACTTAGTAATCTTGCCCTGTGGCAACATCATGGTTTTTATCAAACCGCCCTACTATGTCAAATAGCGGCCTATGCTGTGGCAATCGTCGGATTACTGGACCATACCAAGCGACTCCCCAAGCCTTTTCGACTGGCAGGCTATACCCTGATCTCACTGTCTGGAATGGCCATTGCGGTGATCCAGTTCATCTTTGGCAAACGCCTGAAAATGTGGAATCCACAGCAGAATAGATGAGGCATCTCACCATGCTAAAACGCGCCTTGAAGATGGCTGCTGGCGCTCTCTACCTGCGCTCGGGCTCAGGTAAACAGGCGCTGGCCAACCGTGCTGTGATCCTGATGCTACATCGCGTGGTGGAGAGTGATGAGGCTGCCTCCCTACCTCATCGCAACGAACTATGTGTTGGTCAGCACCGCTTTGACCGCCTGCTCGGCTGGCTCAAACGCCATTTCGACATCTGTGAGCTGGAGCCGCTGCTGACCACTCCTTCCTCCTCTGATCGACCGCGTCTGGCGCTGACCTTTGATGATGGCTGGCATGACAATGCCACCCTGGCCTTCCCCATATTGCAACGACATCAGGTACCCGCCAGCATTTTCCTTTCCACCGACTTTATAGGCACCCGGCAAGGGTTCTGGTGGGAAAGTATTGGGGAAACCCTGTGGGGGAGTTTCGGCTCAGCCGCGATCGACAGCTTACTGCCACGGCTGGCCACCTCCGATAAACCTGTACCTGAGCACCTGAGGTCGATGCCACAAAATGCAGACCGAAGCCGCCTGGTTATGCGCTATCTGGCCAGCCTTAAAGACCTGCCTGCACCGACCTTACAAGCTCTGGCAGACAGCTGCCCGCTGTCGGACCCGCCGCAGGCCATGAGCTGGGCTCAGGTCACCGAGCTTGAACAGAGTGGCCTGATTCGCTTTGGTGCCCATGGAGCGAGTCACGCCTTGCTCGACCGCTTGTCACCATCGCAACTGGAACAAGACATCAGCCGCAGCCTGGCAGCCATTGCCAGCCACTGCCAGCAGCCACTGCCGATATATTGCTATCCCAATGGCAATTACAGCGCCTCAGTCACGGCCTGTATTCAGCAGCATGCCCTGCCTTTTGCGCTGAGCACACGAGCGGGGATCTACAGCGCTCAATCCTCACTGCCCTATGGTCTGCCCCGTATAGGGATCAGCCAGGCGGTGGCAGCCGCGCCCGCCCTGCTAGGCTGGCGAATCCAACAAGCTGGCCGACCTCATCACTAACCCAAGGAGCCATCAAACAACCAAAGGACCTCCCCTCTCCCAGACACTGAGTTAAAAAGCACTATTCAGGAATGTAAACAAGGATCTAAGGACGTTACTCAATGGAACTGCAATACAACAAATCCCGGCTCTTTAAGCGCTCATTGCTAACCCTTGCCATTACCACTGGCTCTGCTGCCAGCTGGGCAACCCCGCTGAACTGGGACAATGTCAGAGATGGTACCTTTTACCTCTTCCCTCAAGGGACAGCTAGCCTGCAGTTGAACTGGCAAGATGCTGTAGGCCTTGCGGCACAGAACGAAGATCACCTGTTTCTGCTTAACCGCAAGGGTGGCCTGAACAAATCCTGGACTCTGGGTGCTGATAAGATCAGTGGCTCTGACAGCACCTCACTTACCGAAACAGGCCCCTATCAGCTGGAAATTGCTGCCTACTCCGCTCGCCGCTTTAATGTGAAAGCAAACAACAGCACCGTAATATTTCAGCCTCCCAAAGGCCACTACGCCATGGATACCAATCAGACTGATGCGGAGCTGTTTTTCAAGGTCAAAGCCAATGAGCAAGCCAAGCTTGGTGGGAAATACTACCGGGGCATCACCGCTCTGGAGGCAGTCCGTCTGTCAGACAATAAAAAGATCACTCTGACGCTGAATCAGTCTTATCAATACGGCTACCAGTATGATCTGATCGACCTACCCTCCAGTAGCAGCGATCAGGTATGGAAGCTGACCTTGAAAGGTCAGGGTGGCAGGCCAGCATTCTGGCTGGATGGGACGGACAATTACTTCGCACAAACAGCAACTGGGCTTGATACAAGTGTCAACCTTGAAATACCCGGAACGACCAATCTGGTATTGAGCTCCAGCCTGTTGGGCGCAACACCAAAACTGGGCATGTACGGTTACTACTACGACACCCCTAACAAAGCTAATAACCCTCCTGCAGCTGCCATTACTGAACTGCTGAAAACCAAACCCAAGGTAGTATCCCTTTACGCCCTGTATGACTCGTTAATACGCGACCCTGCGAGAATGGACGCACCTCTTGCGCAATACAAAACTGATGGTATTGAGCAAACCATTACATTGGTGTCAGGCAGTGGTTACAGTGGTTCTACAAACATCATTGCAGACAATAGTGAGGTTCGCGCAGGCATTGGAAAATGGCTGGATGCCATCATCCGCGCCAATTACCCTGGCACGCATTACTTAGCTATCGCAGACGAGCCAAATTTTAGCTACTCAAACTACCAGAGCTATGAAAACGCTGTAGTCAGTTTGTCCAGCTTTATCAACAACTACCCCGGTGCACGCCAGGCGGGGGTTAGAGTCATTGCCCCTGCCAGCTCACGCTTTACGGAAACACCGCCCACTGAGCTTGATGCCGTCACTACTGAGCGTCGGGGCAGCAAATGGGCTGAGCAGCTGCTTAACAACTATCCGAATGCTCTCGATGCACTGGCGTGGCATGAATGGATGGTTTACGACCTGCTG
Source organism: Pokkaliibacter sp. MBI-7 (assembly GCF_029846635.1). Lineage (NCBI taxonomy): Bacteria > Pseudomonadati > Pseudomonadota > Gammaproteobacteria > Oceanospirillales > Balneatrichaceae > Pokkaliibacter > Pokkaliibacter sp. MBI-7. Next base: position 2,337,542 of record NZ_JARVTG010000001.1, read on the forward strand.
GATACCCGCCGCTATCGCACCGAAGTACAAACTGCAGCCAGTCTGGTTGGCAAAAAAACCGATGGATCTCCTCGTATTCCCCTGCTGATTGATCAAACCAATATCGGCCCCGGTAACAGTACCAGTGACTATGAACAAAATACGTTGTTTGCAGCGATGTGGTGGGCTTCTGCTGTCATCAACGCCTCTCAGGATGGTTTGCTATCCGCCTTTAGCTTTTTCCCCGGTGTCGATGATACCAACCATCACAAAGGTATTATGAACAGTGACTTCCAGCTACGTCCGGTTGGATATGCCCAGCAGTTTGTCGCCAAGCACTGGCTGGCCAAGGTGCAGAAACTGACCAATGATGCTTTTGAGGTCGATGCCATGGCCATGTCGGAAGGTACTCAACGTCGCGTTTTGGGTGTCAACAAGGCGCCCTATCGTACGCAAAATGTCAGTTTGGGAGGCACAGGCGTGCCCTGCAACAATAGCTCGTTAAAGCTCACAGTCTTCAACAAATGGGGTGAGTACGAGCGCAGCACCAGCTGCAGCAATGGCAAGGTCACCTTTACCGTGCCCGGTGAAACGATTTTTGCGCTGTCGTGGACAGCACAGTAATTACGTTGATGATCTAGTCTTGTGAAGGAATGGGAGGGGTAGCGATGAACAAGCGTTATCTAAAACTACTGCAGCTGTATCTCGCAACACTCTTAGCGTGCAGCCAGCTTGCTTACGCCTCACCCCTGCCCTGGAGCAATTTGCGTGCAGCGCAATTGTTTATTTTTCCTGCCACAGCAACCACCTTGCAGATTGACTGGCGTGCGGCCTGGCTGGCAGATGCCAATCAGGACCGCTTTTTTGTACTGGATGCCCAAGGACAGTTGCTAGATGAGCAGACGCTGGACGCAGGCAATGCCAATGGTTCACACACCACCTCACTGACCGGCCAGGGGCCCTATCAGGTTGTAATCCCTGGTTATTCCTTCCGCAATTTCCGGCTGGCCGCGCCGCAGTCCGCCATTCTGTTGCAGCCCTCCAAGGTACATTTCTCACTGACAGCAGAGCAACGCAACAGTGAACTCTACTTCCAGACCAAGGCAGGCGAACAGGCGATACTGGGCGGCAAATATCAGGACAAAGGCATCAGTGCTTACCGCCTGCGGCGGTTGTCCGATGGGAAGCAACTGCAACTGCCACTCAGCCAGACACCGCAACGTGGGTTTCAGTTTGATCGCCTAACCTTACCCCTCAGCCAGCAGAAGGAAATATGGCAGCTGACCCTGAACGGCACGGGCAAAGCCTCGTTCTGGCTGGATGGCACAGCCAATCTGTTCGCCCAGTCACCGGGCGATCTGCGCGATGTCAGCTTCGCGACTGGTCAGGTCAGTCTGACGCTGGGCACGCACGCCAGCGGTAAAACCCCTAAACTAGGGTTCTATGACTTCAATGCCAGCCAGCTGCCCCGCGCTATGCTGCAGTCTCTGGCAGCGCTGAAACCGCGCTTTTTGGGAGCCTATAGTTTCTATGATGCCCTCAACCGTGATCCGTTCCGCCAGGATGACAATATGCAGACGCTGCAAAGAATGGGTATGGAAGACAGCGTCACCCTCCTGGCAGGCACAGGTATGCGGGGTGCACAACGCGGTGTCCTTGATACCCGTGAGGACGTTAAACGCGGCCTGACTGCCTGGCTCAATATGCGCATCCGCCTGCAGAACGGCGGGCTGCACTATATCAGCTTCGCCGATGAGCCCAATCGTATCTATCCCGACTACGCCAGCTATGCCCAGTACTTCCGAAAAATGGCTCAATATGTACGTAGTTATCCTGGCGCGTATGAGGCAGGAGTGCGTATTGCTGCACCTGCCAGTGCCAACTTCGTCAATACACCTTTCAGTGATGGTGCGGCTCAGCGCAAAGGCATTGACTGGGCCCGCCAGCTGCTCGCCGATAATCCCGGGCTGGTCGATGCCATCGCCTGGCATGAGTGGGATCACGCCAAAGATCTGCTGGCCACCCGCTGGTATCGCTATTCGGTACAACAGGCAGCACAGCTGGTTGGTAGTCATCCTGATGGAAGCGCCCTTCTGCCTTTATATATAGACCAGACCAATATCGGCTCAGGCAACAGCACCAGCCCCTATCAGCAGGATACCTTTTATGCAGGTCTATGGTGGACATCGGTAGTGATTAACAGTGCTATGGATGGCAAACTCTCTGGGCTTGCCTGGTTTCTGACGGTCGATGATGACAACCATCACAAGGGCATTGTGGGTTTTGACAACGGCCAGTTCACTCTGCGCCCGGTTGCCAGAGCCATGGCCTTTATCAATCGATTCTGGAAACCCATCACCCTGCCGCTGCAGAACAGTGCCTTTGAGGTGGATGCCATGGCCATGACTGACAATCGCAGCATCAGCATTCTTGCAGTGAACAAAGCCACACGCATGCAGCACATCACTCTGCCAGGCAAGTCACTGTGTGCGAATACTTCATTAAGCCTGACAATCCTCACTGTCGAGGGTGAAACGTCTGGCCCCTTCGTCTGCCGCCAGGGTCAACTGAGCTTTACTGTTCCGCCACAAAGCCTGTTTGCTCTGCACTGGAATAACGCACCATGACTCTGTTGTCCTTGCTAAAGAAGTCCTATCAGAAAGGCTTGTTTGGCACTGTACGTTTTGTTTTTCAGCGATTTATTCTGCAGCGCTGGCAGCTGGTATGGCTGGAACGCAGCCTGACCATGCCGATGCCAGCACGCATCATCTGGCCAGGCGAACATGTGCGTCTGTCAGCCTCGACGTTGACCGTACTATCCCGACACTTTCCACGCCATATCACTGTAGCTGAAGACTTTTTATCCAATGGACTGCATGGTTATGCCGCCGTGGATGAACAGGGTGATGCGATTGCCTTCGCCTGGGTAGCAGATGGCGACTACTACGATCCTCATCTCTATCACTGCTGGCTGCGTGTACCCACGGATGCGGTTTATCTGGTCTACGGTGAAGTGGCTAAAAAACTGCGTGGCTCCGGGCTGGCGCTACTGCTGCACTATGTTTTTGCAGACTGCCACCAACGGGGCTATCAACGTGCTCAGGCCGTTGTTGATCTGTCCAATATACGCTCCCTGACCTTCTGCCTGGGAATCGGCTTTCATGAAACAGAGCTTATGCAGCAGGTGTACTGCCTTGCTCACCGCTTTTATTTCAGCCGCAGGCAACCCTACCAGGGCCAGCGGTTCGCGCATCTCATCAAACCCACACGCAAGCGGGCGCTATCAGCCTGTGCAGCAGCTGACGACAGCGGAGCGCCTTCCCAATGACCTATCGCCTGCAATGGCTGACGTCCTTTCACGACACGCACTTTCCGACAGCGGACTATGTCAGTCTCTACCAATGCTTGCCCCATGCCACCCCGTACAACCATCTGGCATGGCTCACTGCTGCCGAAGATGCGCTCACCGCAGACACTCAGCTGGCCATTCTACTGATCTGGCAGACCACCCAGCTGGTAGGCTGCTTGCCGCTGATCCGTCGTCGCGAGCGGCAAAAGGGTTTGCATTTTATGGTAGTCCGCCATTTGGGCTTTCCCATGAGTGACCGCATCGGTCTGATGCTGAAGGAAGAGGCTGCTGAAGCTGCGCCGCTTATACTCTCGGCCATCCAGCAGCACTTACCCTATGCACTGCTGCAATTGAATGAGGTCACCGCTGAAAGCGGGGAAGCCGTTTTTCGGCAGTGGGGCCAACGCAGCTGCTACTGGGAGCAGCGACTGATCTGCCATGCCCCGGAACATGCCATCACCGCAGCTGATCGCGAGGAAATCAGCGGCGATGCCCGCTACAAACTGCGCCGCGCCCGTAAACGCACAGCAGCGCTGGGGGCAGAGGTGATCTGCCTGCAACCCGATGAACACAGTATTGGCGGCATTCTTGAGCAGATCAGCCAGGTGGAACTGGCCAGCTGGAAAGGTACCGAGGAGGTCGGCGTATTCTGTAGTGATCACGCACAGTGGATGAAACAGGCCTTCCGACAGTTAGCCAAGGCAGGTCTGGTGAGCGTGATCGCCCTGCAACACGAAGGCCGATACATCAGCTACCGTATCGGCCCCCTGGATAAGGGGCGTATCTATGATTTCAATCTGGCCTTTCACCCGGACCATGCCGCGCTTGGTAGTGGTCGCCTGTTACTGGATGAGTGGATTCGCTGGGGGCTGGAGCAGGGAGTGCAATGGCTGGATGCATCACGCGTCAGTATGAAATCCAATCATCAGCTGCATGAGCGGATGACCAACACTATCACCCACTATCGCTGGAGCTTTTATTCCTGTAGGCCCGCAGGGATAGCACTGAGTCTGATGTATCGGCTGTGGAATGGTTACAAACAGTTCAAGCGCGGCAAACAACCTGAGAACCAACGTAGCGATGATGCCAACTAAGCCTAGGGTCAACCGGGAAAAGCCACGTCGTCAACCAGGTCGGACGGAGAACCGAGCATGAATAAGTATCTGGCCAATAGCCTGTGGACTGTCGCGGAACGTTGCAGCCGGGCACTGATCAGCTTTGTTCTGGTTGCGCTGATTGCCCGCCATATCGGCCCTGAACAGTTTGGTATTCTGGCCTTTATCCAGAGTGTGATTGCCATTTTGTGCATGACCGTCAGCTTTGGCATGGACAATGTGCTGGTCAAGGTGTTTTCCGAACAGGACGATGAGCAACACGCCCTGCGCACGCTCAGTACCGCAGTGCTGTTTCGCATGACCCTGGGCATAACACTGCTTTTGGGATTACTGCTCTTTGTCTACGGCAGTGACCTGATCGAACCCCAGTTGAAACCGATTTACATTGTGCTGGGACTAAGCCTGCTGTTTATCAACTACAACACCTATCTGTCGCTGTATCAGGCCAAGTCCATCTCCCGCAAACTGATACCGGCCTCGCTCACCAGCACCCTGCTGATTGCAGCCTATCGACTGTGGCTACTTGAGCATGATGGCACTCTGTTCGACTTTGCACTGACCTTTACCCTGGAATTAGCCAGCAAAATGCTGCTGGTGATGTATCTGGCGCGCAAAGATCACTTCCAGTTCACCCTGCGTGCCGCAGACAGGCAGCAACTGCAGACCCTGCTGATTCCCAGTACGTCCATGCTGGTCTCCTCCATGATCGTGGTGGTCTACGCCCGCACTGACCAGCTGATGATTATGCATCTGATGGGTGAACGCGATCTGGGGGTTTACAGTGTCGCCATCCGCATCAGTGAAGCCTATCTGATTATCCCAACCCTGATCGCTACCTCCTTCTTTCCGATGATTTCGCGTTCAGCTGAAGCGCACAACAGCCAGGCCTACTTCGATATCACCCATTTTTGCTCGGTGGTACCCGCCATACTGATCGCCCTGCTGTCTCCCTGGATCATCCCCATGCTGTTCGGAGAGAGCTATATCGATGCCATCCCTGTGCTGTTCCTCACCCTGGCAGCCTCAGCCTTTTCCATCCTGGGAGCCACCAGCACCAACTTTCTGATTGTGCAGAACCTTGCTCACTTGCGTATTTTTCGTGCGCTGGCAGGCCTGGTCATCAACGTCGTACTCAACTATCTGCTCATTCCCCCCTACGGCCTGATGGGCGCCGCCTGGGCGACCCTGGCCAGCCAAATGTGTGCATCCTGGCTAAGCAACCTGTTTACCGCTGCCACACGGCAGAGCTTTTACTGGCAAACTCGCAGCCTGCTGACCTTCGGCCTCCCAGGCATAGTGAATGTATTGAAGAAACGATGAAGACCCTGATCAAATCTCTGGTTAAGAAAAACCCACACACTGCCATGGCCTATGCCTATCTGCGACATACCTGCTACAACACGTTGCAGCTCAGACGCCATCTGTACGAACTGTATCTGAGTGCCCTGTACTTTCGTCGCGCTACACTGAAGCTGGCCAACCATCTCACTATTGGTATTACGACCCTCTACGAGCAACGTACTGTACTCCCCCATCCCGTGGGGGTGGTCATCGGTCAGGGCGTCAAACTGGGCAAACATTGCACTATATACCAAAACGCCACCATTGGACTGAAACATGTCAGCGACACGGCCTACCCGGTACTGGGCAACTATGTCACGGTCTGCGCCCATGCCTGCATCCTTGGCGACATCACTATCGGCGACAATGCCGTGATCGCGGCAGGTGCCGTTGTACTGCACGACGTGCCTGCCAATGTCGTGGTCGCTGGCGTGCCTGCGCGGGTCATCAGTACTCGACTTGATAACGAAACGCGTCACGCGTTGATCAAAGCAGGCGTCATCTATGAGTAAATGGCAAACCCATACCGACCACATTGGCCACTTTGCTTATACCCCAGCCAGCCCTACAGCTACGCCGTTTTTCAGCGTCATCATGGGTGCCTACAACGCCGAAACGACCCTGGCTGCCAGTCTCGATTCACTGCTGCAGCAAAGCTTCGTTGACTTTGAGATCATCGTGATCAATGACGGCTCCAGCGATGGCACTGAGGCATTACTGGCCGACTATGCCGCACGGGACGCCCGGCTAGGTTATGTCAATCAGGACAACATAGGGCTAACTAAATCCCTCAACCGTGCCATTCGCCTCGCGCGCGGGCAGTATCTGGTGCGACAGGATGCTGATGATGATAGCCAGCCTGAGCGTCTTGCCGCGCTGTACGAAGGCTGTGCCACACGACCGGATGTGCTGTTTTCACAAGCCATCATCATTGATCAGCAGCAGCGCCATATTGCGACCATTCCCTTCCTTCACCACCTGCGTCAGGTCGATAGCGTAATCAAGTATGGCAATATTTTTGCTCATGGCACCCTGGCATTCAGGGCCGACCTGCTGAAGTCCGAAGGCTATGATGAGCAGTTTCGCTACGCTCAGGACTACGAGTTGATATTACGGCTATTGCAGCAAGGGCGGCGTTTCTTCTTTGTAAACCAGCCACTGTATACCTTCTATATCCGCGAAGGCTCCATCGGTAATGCCAGGTCGGCCCAACAGACTGCCCTGGCTCGTCAGGCACTGCGCAAACATCGAGGAACGGACCGCTACATGATTGTTGGCAAACCCAGACTGCTGCGTGGTCTGCTAAAACTGCTGGCCTACGCCGAGCTGTGGTTACGCAATCAACTACCCCGACACGACCGTATAGAAAATCTGCCATAACAGGCACATGCCTGCTCCCAACATGCACTAACAGAACGATTCGCCCCACAGTTGCAAGGAACGTAAACGAATGGACTCGACGCTTCGGACACCCGCCACCGAAGGCTCCCCCATACCTGCGTCACACCCAGTCTATCTGCCCCATGTCGATGGACTGCGTGCCATTGCTGTAGTGGCCGTAGTGATCTTTCATGCCTTTCCCCCCTTACTGCCCGGGGGGTTTATCGGGGTTGATATCTTTTTTGTGATTTCCGGCTATCTGATCACTGGCATTCTGCTGAACGACATCAGGCAACAGCGCTTTAGCATCCAGCGCTTCTATCGCAAGCGGATACTGCGCATTTTCCCTGCACTGCTGGCAGTCCTTGCCAGTGTGTTGCTGTTTGGCTGGTTCGTATTGTTCAACCCTGAATTCCGCCAGCTGGGGCTGCATATCCTCAGTGCCGGGGGGTTCGTCCAGAACCTGACGCTCTGGCATGAGAGCGGTTATTTCGACAACGCCTCCATCGCCAAACCCTTGCTGCATCTGTGGAGTCTGGCTATCGAAGAGCAGTTCTATATTGTATGGCCACTGCTGCTGGTGATGGTCGGTCTGCGCATCAGGGCGCTGTTCTTGCTGCTGCTATGCAGTGGACTGGGCTCAATGCTGCTCGGCATCTACTATGTATGCAGCGACAGTACTGCTGCCTACTATTCGCCCCTTGGCCGTGCCTGGGAGTTGTTAGTGGGTGCGGCACTGGCAAGTATTCAACACCACCGATCTGCCCGCCTGCAGTATTGGCAGCAACAACGTGGACTGGCCAACGGAGCCGTGCTGTTGGGGCTGCTGCTTATTGGCGGGGCACTGGCTATGCTAAACAGAGACAGTGCTTTTCCCGGCTATTGGGCGCTGTTGCCCACCCTGGGCGCTGCACTATTGATCGTTTTCGGCCAGCACAGCCACATTGGCCGTCTGCTATTGAGCCAACCCAGCATGGTCTATCTCGGCCTGATCAGCTACCCACTCTATTTATGGCACTGGCCGCTACTGTCCTTCGGCCGCATTATCAAACCTTTCCATGGCAACAAGCTTACGCTGCTGCTACTGGCTCTGGCAGCACTTCTGGCTGTCCTGACCTACCACCTGCTGGAGCGCCCACTGCGTCGCCAGGTACAGCAGCATGGCAGTCGCCGCCCGCTGCAGTGCCTGTTGACCACCATGGTGGCGTTAGTCTGTCTGGGTGCGCTGAGCTACCAGCACACTCTTTCCCCCCGCCTGCAGCAAGTGCTGGTGCCTGAAAGAAATGAATGGGATTTTCTCCGTACCACCGTCAGCCACTTCGACAATACCGGCATTGGTATATACCGCTTACCTGGACAGTCTGCCGATACAGTGTTGTATCTGGGGGATTCGCAACTGGCACAGTATGCCGAGCGTATTCATCGGGTGCAGTCCACTCAACCCAACAGCCTGAGCGCCATCTTTGCCGTGGGTGGCGGCTGCATCCCTGTCAGCCAAGTATTTATCGATGAACTGAATCGCCAGGGCTGCTGGGAGCTACGTAGACAGGCTTTCGCGATGGCCAGTGATCCCGCCATCAAGCGCGTGGTGATCGGCGGGGCATGGCACTGGTATCTGCTCAACAGTCCCTACTACCTGCAGCAACAAGGCAGCCGCATCAATGTCAGCACCGACGCGGGCCGCCTCGCCGCGCTCAGCCAGCTGGGTCAGGATATTCGCCATTTCCGCGAGCTCGGTAAGGAAGTCTATCTGGTGCTGGGTAATCCCATTAGCCAGGAGCTCAGCCCCTTTACTTCTGGTGTGCGGCTGCTACCCGCCAACCGCTCGGCCACCCAACCCCTCTTACCAATTGATACCGCACAGCAACAGTTGCATCAGGCTCTGCTAGAGGTGGCAGAGCAGTTCGGCGCCAGGATTATCGATCCCTATGAAGCCACCTGCCCGGGCAATCGCTGTCCCAGAGTCACCATAACAGGCTTGCCGATTTTCAAAGATCACGCCCACTTCAACCCGGACTGGGCAGTAAACAATGCGCAATTTATGGATAGCAGTGTTTTGAGCAGCCCAGCGCTCCGTTTTTCCTCGTCTTTATAAATAGTGCACCTTTATACATGACACATTCTATTTACATAAAAACCACAGCCCACTTGACGCTCTTGGTTAATAATTACCCAGGCTTTTCAACATAGGACAGGGAGCGTGCCACCTACTACTTACGATATCGCCATCATCGGTGCAGGCTTTGCGGGCTCATGTCTGGCATGGATGCTGAAAGATCAGCCTGTCAGAGTGGCGCTGCTTGACCGCAATACCAGCTACCCTCCCAGCTTTCGTGCCGAAAAACTGGAACAGGATCAGGCGGAACTGCTCAGCAAATTCGGTCTGCTCGATGCCCGTCAGCCACTGACCTCGCCCATTCACCGTGTCGACTGTTACCGCAAGGGTCAGCATTATCAGCAGGATGTCGGGCCGCAGTACGGTATTCACTACACCGACACGGTCAATCAGCTACGCAGCCTGGCCAGAAAGTATGCGGACTTCTTTCAATCCAGGGTGATAGACCTCTCCACCTCAGACACACAACAGCAGCTCGTGCTGGAAAACGGACAGCGGCTGCAAGCAAGGCTGCTGGTGCTGGCTACCGGCGGTAACGTCATCAACCCGCTGGCCTTCAAGCTGGGCATGCGACAGCAGGCCACCCGTGAGCTCCGCTCACTGTCATTTGCGTTCGATATTGGCCGGGCCGATGGCCAGCCTTACGACTTCCAGAGCTTCAACTACTTCCTCGATCCTCGCGAACACCAGATCGACTACGTCACCCTGTTCCCCATTGGCGACAGCGTCCGCATCAACCTCTTCACCCAATGGCATCCCAAGGACATGCGCGTGCGCGCCATGCGTCGCAGCCCCATGCAGGAGCTGGATGAGTACTTCCCAGGCCTGTTTGAACAGATCGGTGATTCGGTACTGACCGGCTCTGACAAGGTAGCCTTGTTCCCCACCCAGTACTATCAGCTGAGCAAGGTGGAGCAACCCGGTATTGTCGTCATTGGTGATGAGTTCCAGAGCGTGTCCCCCGCCACGGGTAAGGGCCTGAGCAAGGTACTGACCGATGTTGATGTCCTTTCTGGCCTGATACCGCAGTGGCTGGAGAGTGAAGGTATCGCGGTCGACAAAGTTCAGCAGTTCTATCGTCACCCGGAAAAACAGGCGGTCGACAGCCTGGCCAAACGGGAATGGGTCTATCTGGCCGACAATGCGCTGCATCCGGAAATTATCAGCAAAGTGAAGCGCAAGCTGGCGAAGTTAATGGGAGTGGGGTGAAGACAGCCAGCCTTAATGGCGATGCTCAAAACTCGCGTAAATACAGTAACCGATAGGGTCGGCCCTGCCGGCCGCCACCGGCATCCAGAATCAGCGTTTCCACCACACCGGCGGGGGCACCGCTGGCCATCTGTACCTGGCTGATGATGGTCAGCACGTTCCCGGGCGCGCTGGCCAGATTGCTGAGCTGGGTGCCCTGCGTACGCTGCAGCGCCGTCGCCACTGCCGGAGCGGCCAGTTTAAGGCGCGGTACCTCCTGCCCGGTCCAGATAGTCACCAGCGGCTCCAGTTGCAGAAACAGCGCAGGGGTCATACTGCGTAACTGGTGCAGTTCTTCAATGCTGCGAAAGGACTGATTACGCGGCACACTCAGGCGGCCACTGGCGAGATAGTCAGGCGCTTCGGCGCCATTGGGCCGCGGCTGATCATCCGCATCACGCCAGTCCAGCAGCTCGGCGGCCAGCCGTTGCGCCAGACCGCTATCGGCGCCAACCGCTGCGAACAGGGCGGTGAGCAGCTCAGTTCCCGCGACATTGATATCCACCTTGCCAAGGTCACTGTACAGCCTTATTTCCAGCGGTTGCTGGTCGATGCTTATCGTATAGGGCTGACCATTGGCCTGCCACGGCCCTGCTCCATCAGCCGCTTGCAGCAAGGTTGCCACCACCTGTTCCACGCCAGCCTGCGCCAGCAGCACGGCCTGGGTATGTTGCAGCTGATAGCTTTGCAGTCGCTGCGACGTTCGGGTCACGCTGAGCATCGCTGTCACCACGACGGTCAGCAGTGCAGCGATCCAAAGCACCAGAATCAGGGCCACGCCACGTTGTTGAATGCGGATACCAGCGTTGTTCATCTACCAGTAACCCGACACATTGCGGCGGATGGGGATGGTCAGGGTAGGCCACAGCGTGCCATCTGCCAGAGTGATGTGAATACGCACGGCCAGCGGCAGACGATTGCTCCATTGCCAGGAGGACTGCCAGGCAGAAGCTTCGCCGTTCTCGTTCCACCCCAGATACTGCAGCTGCCACTGTCTGACCCCTTCCAGCAGGGTATGTTGCCCCTGCCAGGAAGGTGAAGGTGTGGCTCCCGGCTCTGCCGGCAGAGTATGCAGACTGATCTGCAAACGTTGCTCCTGCAGGCTCAGTTGCTGCGCAAGTGGCCCCAGGCCGGCAAACTGGCTGGGCATCGCCGCCACAAACAGCACCGAGTCTGGCGCACCGACAAACACCTGCCGATGGCCGTTGTCATCGGTGTGCACCGTCTGCGCCAGCGCATTCATCAGTGCCTGACGCAGATAGTTTTGCGCCGTGCGGATGTCATCCTGACGCTGGTTGAGATGCTCCACCTGCTGCGCCACACGCTGCACCCGGCTGATCGCCTGCCACGCCAGCAGCAGCAATAACGCCAGCAGCACCAGGGCAAACAGCAGTTCCAGCAGGGTAAAGCCCCGTTGCCGCCGGGGCAGATGAGCGGCGTTCATGTCTGCCCCTCGATCTGCGCCCGCAGGGTGACAAAGCGCTGTTGCTGACCATCACGCTGCAAAATTAACTCGATATGAAGCAGCTGCACCTGCGCTGAGCTGCCGGCATAGGGCTGGATATGCAGCTGCCAGTGAGTCTTGCCATCGTCCAGCGTACCCTGGCTGTCACCCACCTGCAGCGGACCACTGAGGCCCAGCCCTTCGAGCAGTGAACGGGCCTGCAATGCCATCTGCCCGGCACGCACACTTTTGCCGGTCAGGCGACTGCCATCCCCTACCGCTCCCAGCAAGATCGTCATGGTCAATGCCAGAATCGCCAGTGCCGCCACCAGCTCCAGCAGGGTAAAGCCGTGCTGCGCCTGCCGGCATGCGCGCATCATGGTTGTTGTTCCTGCTGCTGGCGTATCTGCCCGCTCAACCAGTCAATATCCAGCCGCCAGCGTTGCCCGCCTCTGACCAGCCGGATATAGCCACCGCTGGCACTGCCGTCAGGGTAGAAGGTATAGACGCCCTGCTGCCGTGGCGACCGGGCAGCACTGTGCAGTTCGATCATCAGCCCGGCAGAAAGACGATGACTACCTTGCCCCGGCGCTGACCATTGCCGGGTCTCAGGGTCTACGGTCAGGGTCAGCGGCTGCCCCTGACTGATAGCCTGGCTGCGCACACTGCGCAACCCTGCCAGCAACGCCGCCACATCCTGCCGTGCCTGTGGCTGCAGGCCCCGGCTGATATTGACCGATACCGCCACCAGAGCGATGCCCAGCAATACCAACACCAGCAGCAGTTCCAGCAGGGTAAATCCCCCTTGCCGTTGCCCTGCACAACAACGCATGGGCGACGGTTACTCCCAGTTGCCGATATCGGCATTGTAGCCGTCGCCACCGGCCTGGCCGTCCTGACCAAGGAAGATCAGGTCGAAGGCACCGTGCTGCCCCGGTACCTTGTAGCCAAACTCATGGCCGAAGGGATCTTTCAGATCCGATGCTTTGGCATAGGGGCCCACCCAGGTATTTACCCCGGCCGGTTTTTCCAGCAGAAAGCTGAGCTGTCTGGGCGGTGCGCCGTTGTCCAGCGCGTAGCTTTCGATCTTCATGCTGAGGCTGGCCAGCTGGGCCTTACCGGCGTTGTATTTGCCCTTATCGACATTGCCGCCGATATTGCGCACGACGATGGTGGCCACGATGCCCAGCAGTACAATCACCGCCAGCATCTCCAGCAGAGTAAAGCCCTGCTGTCGCCGGGCAGCCGGGCCTCGACGGTGCATGACGGGGGCAGAAGAGGTTACAGCGGTTGGTCTGGCACTATTCATGAAATGTCCTTTACACATGACAGCGGATGATAGGTTCGGTAATACAGTCAGTGATTCGCCAGCACAGGTTACAAACCACTGGTCAGATTCATCAGTGGCAGCATGATCGACAGCATGATCAGCGCCACCAGCAGGGTCATCACGATGGTCAGGCACGGCGTTAGCGCGGCCATAAAGCGGTCAATGCTGTGTTTGACTTCGGTATCGAACAGCACCGCCACCTTCAGCAGCATGGCATCCAGCTGCCCGGCCTCCTCGCCGACCTGCATCATCTGTACTGCCAGTACAGGCAGCAGTTGTGCTTCCGCCAGCGCGGACGACAGCAGCGCGCCGTTCTTGACCCGCTCGGTGGCGTCGCTCATGGCTTGCTGCAACGCCAGATTGCCCGTCACCTCGCGGCTCAGCTGCAGTGCCTTGACCAGCGGCACCCCACTCTGCAACAGGGTGCCCAGAGTGCGTGCCAGCCGTGCCGTATGCAAGCGCTGCAGAAAAGGCCCTATCCCGCGCTGGCGCAGCCAGTACGCCTGCCACGCCAGCCGGGTCGCTGGCTGGCGATAGCGCAGCGCCAGCCACCATAGCCCTATCGTCAGGGTCATCAGCATGATCAGGCCGTATTGGCTCAAGCCACTGCCCAACAGCAGGATAGCCTGTGTTATGGCCGGGACCGGCACCCCCAGATCGGCAAAGATCGGCACAAACTGCGGCACCACATAACTCAGCAGCAACACCAGCGAACCCAGCACCCCGACCAGCAGAAAGCAGGGATAGATCAGCGCGTTGATCACCTCGGCTTTCAACCCGGCCGCCCGCTGCAGATAGCCGTGCAGCTGCAGCAGACAGCCATCCAGCTGGCCCCCAGCCTCACCGGCCTGCACCAGACTGATATACAGCGCCGGGAAGATGCCGTGCTCTTCCCGCAACGCGGCCGACAGCGCCATCCCGCCCTTAACCCGCTCACGCAGCCGTTCAATTAGCCGCTGCAGTGGCTCACGCTGGGCCTGAGAGGCCAGCAAAGTCAGTGCCTTGTCCAGGGTTTGCCCGGCTGCCAGCAAGGTTGCCAGCTGTTCGGTCCAGCGCAGCAACTCGGTGGTGGTCATGGCAGGTTTCTGCCCCAGCTGGCGCCAGGCTCCCCAGCCCGCCCGGTCGCTGACCTCCAGCACCATCAGCTCCCGCTCCTGCAGGTACGTGATGACTTCCTGCGCGGATTGGGCCTGCATCTGTCCCTGCTGCTGCTCGCCGTTCAGGGCCACGGCGCGGTAACGGTACAGCGCCATGTTCAGTCCTCACCACCATCGTGGGTGATACGCAGCACTTCATCCAGGGTGGTGACGCCCTGCAGCGCCAGCCGCAAGCCGTCTTCATGCAGGGTCAGCATGCCCTGCCGCCGGGCCTCCTGCTCCAGCAGCACCGCATCAGCCTGCTGCATCACCAGTTTGCGCAGGTTATCGTTCAGTACCAGCAACTCGCTGATGGCACAGCGGCCCAGATAGCCTTCCCCCGCGGCCAGCCCGACGCGGGGCCGATACAGGCGAACCGGCTGGCCAGCGGCATAGCGCTGCAGCTGATAACGTTCAATCACTTCCGGCAGCGGCTCATAGGCTTCGCTGAGAGCCGGGTCCAGCCGCCGTACCAGACGCTGAGCCAGAATGGCGTTGATGGTGGAAACCAGAAGATAGTCTTCCACCCCCATATCGAGCAGACGGGTGATACTGGCAGCCGCGGAATTAGTGTGCAGGGTAGACAGCACCAGATGGCCGGTCAGTGCCGACTGAATGGCAATACGGCAGGTTTCCAGATCGCGCATTTCGCCGATCATGATCACATCCGGGTCCTGCCGCACAATGGAGCGCAGCGCCTGCGCAAAATCGAGACCGATAGCGGGCTTGACCTGAATCTGGTTGATGCCTTCCAGCTGGTATTCCACCGGATCTTCGACGGTGATGATCTTGCGTTCCGGCGTGTTCAGCAGCGACAGCGCGGTGTAAAGCGTCGTGGTTTTACCCGAGCCGGTGGGGCCGGTGACCAGCACCACGCCGTGAGGACGTTCCAGCAACTGACGAAAACGCGCCCGTGTCGCCTCGTCCATCCCCAGACTGGCAAAATCGAAACGCACCGTCTCCCGCTGCAGCAGGCGCATCACGACCGACTCACCAAAGCTGGTGGGCACGGTGGATACACGCAAATCCAGCTCCTGCCCCTGCACCCGCATCATAATGCGGCCATCCTGCGGCAAACGTCGTTCGGCGATATTCAGCCGCGCCATGATCTTGATACGGGAAATCACCGCTGCCGTGGAGCTGACCGGCGGCGCCTCGCTGTCCTGCAGCACCCCGTCTACCCGGTAGCGCACCTTGAGGCGATTCTCGAACGGCTCGATATGGATATCCGACGCCCGTCGCTCCACCGCCCGCTGGATCAGCAGATTGACCAGCCGGATCACTGGCGCCTCTGACGCCAGATCCTTCAGATGCTCCACATCCTCCACCACATCGCCACTCTCGCCGATACTTTCCACCAGCGAGCCCATGGCCGAGCGGCCCTGGCCGTAATAGCGCTCCAGCAATTCGTCTATCTCACTGGCCAGCCCGATACTGACGGCCACCTCTGCCTCGCAGGCATAGCTCAGGGCATCGACCACATAACGGTCTTCCGGGTCAGCCAGCACCACCTGCAACAGCGGCAGTGGCTCCCCCTGCGAGGCCTCGCGCTCTGCCGCAGGCTGCCAGCCATAAGGGAACACCTTGTGCTGCCTGAGAAAGCGCAGCGACACCTCCGGCAGCGCCGCCACATCCAGCAGTGCCAGCTGCGCCTCATCGCCCTGCCAGCGGGGCAACTGATACTGCACAGCAAAGTGTTCGGCCAGATCACGCTCCGACACCAACCCCAGCCGCACCAGAAAGGCCGAAAAGCGCCCGTCGCTAACCGGGTTATACAGACGCTGGGCGCGCTCCAGATCGGCGGGTTTCAGCAGCGTCACCAGACTGGGCTGCGGGCTGGCATTCATATTCACAGCATCAGCCTCCACGACCGGTCGTCAATGGCCGCAGCAACTGCAACCCCTGCCGGTATTCATCCGTGACCTGCTGCGCCTCGCTGTTGCGGGTGATGACCTTGGGCGTGATCAGCACGATCATTTCTGAGCGGTTGTGCTTGCGGTCGGTACTGCCGAACAGCCAGCGCAGCCCCGGCACCTGGCCGACGCCGGGCACACTGGCGTCGTTCTGGGCGTTGTTCTGCTGGATCAGGCCTCCGAGCAGGATGGTCTGGCCGGACTGCACCGCCACCTGAGTGCTGATGGCGCGGGTAGAGATGGAGGGATTGCCGTTGGCATCGACGGTGGTGCCGGCATTGCTGACCTGCTGCTGGATATCCAGATAGACCAGCCCACCGGGGTTAATGCGCGGGGTCACATCGAGGATCACCCCGGTCTGCACATACTGCACGCTGCTGATGGTATTGAGGTCAGAGCTGCTGGTATTGACCGAGGTCTGGGTGATGGGAATGTTGTCGCCCACCTGTATCTGCGCCCGCTGGTTGTTCATTACCACCAGTGACGGCGCCGACAGCACCTGCGTATTGCCTTTGCTTTCCAGCGCGCGCAGGGCCACCTGCAGGTTGTTGCTGAGGAAGGAATAGAACAGTGACTCGCCGCCGTAGCTGGCACCACCCTGCCCCAGTGCGCCGCCCTGACCGGCACTGTTGGCAATGGCGGTTGTGGTGCTGTTGCCTGCCAGTTTGCCCAGATACCACTGCACACCGAAGCTCAGCTCATCGACCAGGCTGACTTCCAGAATGCGGGTTTCGATCTGCACCTGCAGCGGGGGGTTATCGAGGCGCTGGATGGCGGTCTGGATTTCCTGCCACTGGCTGGGGCGGCACCGTACCAGCAGCTGATTGCTGCTTTTTTGCGCACTGATACGCACGCTGTTGTCGTGGCTGTTGCCTGTACTGCTGCCACTGTCCAGTGAGGTGTCGCTGGCCGTGGTATCGCTGTTGTCCGTCGCGGTATCGCTGCTCTGGCTAGTGATGCTGTTGAGGGAGCTGCCCTGGCCGCTGCTGCCGTTGATGGCGCCGAGGCCATTACTGGTCAGGGTGGTGGTGCGCAGGCCGGGAGCCACCGTGGCGGCCTGCGCTTCCGTGACCGGACTGTCGCTGTAGATCTGCCGCAGGTAATAGGCCAGATCAGTGGCCTTCATATTGCGCACATCGTAGACGTACATCTGCGGCTCGTTGCCACCACCCTGATCGATCAGCTCAATCCACGAACGCACTTCGCGCAGGTATTCCGCCTGTGGCGAAATCACGACCACCGCGTTGGTACGCTGAATCGGGATAAAGCGCAGCATGCCCGCCAGTGGCGTGTCGCCCTGAGGGCCGAACAGGCGGTCCAGCTCCGGCATCAGCTCCTTGATATTGGCACGCTGCAGGTCGAACACGCCGATAGACATACCCTTCAGCCAGTTGACGTCAAAGGTGTTAATGGTCTGCTGGTAGTTATCCAGCTCGGCGGCGGTGCCTGCCAGCGCCAGCAGGTTACGGTTGGGGTCGATCAGCAGGAAGGCATTGTCACGGGCAAAGGGTTTGAGCAGCTTCTGCATTTCCACCGCAGAAATGTAGTTGAGCACAAACAGCCGCGCCGACAGGCCAATATCGGGGGCCTGCATGGCCATCGACGGCACCACATTGCCCGGCACCGCTTTATCAGCCGGCAGGATCAGATAACGCTCACCGTCGCGGATCATGGCGTTATTGGTCCAGGCCAGCAGGCTTTCCAGAATGGCAATGGCCTGTTCCTTATTGACCGGCTGCGAGGTGGAGAAGGTGACCTGCCCTTCCACCCCCTGGGTGATGCTGTAGTTCTCGTGCAGCATGTCGCCCAGCACCGAGTTGATCACCGCCTGAATGGGTAAATCATTGAAGTTGAAGGAGAAGCTGCCTTCGCCTGCGGGTTCACCCTGCGCCAGCGCCTGTGCTTCCTGCGGGTGGATAAACTCACCACTGCCCTGCACCCACTGCCCTTTTGGCACTCTGCCCGTGGCAGCGCTCTGCCCGCTTACACCACTGAGCCCACGGGTATCGGCCATGGCACTGGCCTGAGCCTGCGGGCGGTCGCTGCCGGTGCCCGCCAGGCCTTCGCGAATCAGGCTGTCGTCGGGGCGCTGATTGGCCGGGACGCAGCCGGTCAGCAACAGCGCACTGAGCATCGCCGCCCCCAGCAAGGGGTGATAACCGGATAAAAACGGCGTAGCACAGCACGCCAGAGCACGAGGACGCAACAACATCAGGGGGACTCATTTGACGGGCCACTAAGGCCGGGAATATGGGGGCGATTCAAAGTCAGGGTCTGCGTAGCGCCATTCAGGGTGAGGCTCACTTCGCTAGCCTCCACGCGGGACAGCTGCCAGCCACCGGGCAGGGTCTGGCCCTGACGCAGGGTCAGCGCATTGCCGTTGTCATCACGAACAAAGGCCAGCCGCAGCTGGCTATTGGTCAGGGTGCCCAGCAGGGTAAAGCCATTGAGTACGGGCGGTGGCTCACTGGCAGGCGCGTCCGGCAGCGCAGCCACCAGCTGGTCTGCCGAGCGCGAGGTACTGAGCAGCGAGTGCTGCCAGATGCTCTGATAGCGGTCCAGCGGCAGTGGCTGTGCTTCCTGCAGCGCCTCGGCCAGCGCATCCGCCCCGGCTTCACTGCCGGACGCAGCTAACCAGGGCAACGGGCCACCGCTACCCTGTGCCAGCAGGATACACAGGCCACCGAGCGCCACCACCAGCCCCAGCCACCACAGGCTGATGCGCCGTAACACGGCGCTCATCCGCCGGCTCCGCTACTGGCCTGCGCAGCCGGGTGCATATAACCGCTGACGGTCATACGCACGGTCAGTAGCCCCGAGCCGCCGTCAAAAGGCGTATCCGGGCGGCGGTACAGGCTCAGCTGATCAATAAACAGCAGCGGGTGGCTGTGTTCCAGCTCATATACGACGGCGGTCAGGGGTTCCATGGCACATTCCAGAGTGACGTTGATCGCCACCTGCACATAGGGAGCGTCCTGCTTTTGTGGCTGGCTGACCGGCAGCGTTTCCAGCAGCTGGCAACCGGGGCCGAGAGTGCTGACTTGATTGACGCTGAGCGACAGCCGTGACATCAGGTCAGCCTGTACCGAGCCGGGGTCATCGCCCGGCAGCAGGGTATTGTTAAGCTGGCTATTGGCCGCAGCGGCCTCCACCGCCGCCTGCAACTGTTCTTTACCAGCGAGAATCTGCTGATAGCGCTGCTGGCGCTGGCGCAGGCTGTCCATCTGTTCACGCATCTCTTGCACCGGCGCCCAGACGCCCTGATACAGCGCGGTGGCGGCGGTCAGCAGTAGCGCCAGCAGGATCAGCACCGCCATGGCCAGACGCTGCTGCGCGGCGGTCAGCGACGTGGTCAGCGACGTGGTCAGGGTGGTTTTCAGATGTCGCTTCATGGCGTGCTGCCCTCAGTCTGCCCGGATGCTGACGCCGACGCCGACAAGATGGCCTGCAAAGTAAAGCGGTCCTGCCGGGTCTGGCTGTCAGGTTGAATCACCCCCTGAAACTGCGGTGCACTGAAGCCGGGGCAGGCATTAATACGACTGATCAGGCGGCTGACGGCACTGCTCTGGCCGCTCATCACCAGCATGCCCTCCGCTTTAATATCCAGCTGCTCCAGCCAGGTATCGGCGGGCAGGCAGTCGGTCAGCGCTTGCAGGGTAGTCAGCATCGAGGGTTGGCTGTGTTTGAGCCGGGCCAGATAGCCTGCCGCCTGCTGGCGTTCGCTCAGTTGCTGTTGCAGGGTGATGATGTCGCGGGTTTGCTGCTGTAACTGGCTGACCTCGGCGTTCATGCGTTGCAGGGTGTCGGCATTCTGGCTGCGCCATAAGGCTGCCGCCGTGGCCAGCAACAGGGCACTGCCGATCGCCAGTGTCAGATTAATCAGCCGTGGCCAGTGAATACGCCTGCGCCTGCGTGCCGGGGGCAGCAGGTTAACCCCCAGTGGCTGGCCTGACGCATCCAGTGCATCCACCCGGTCTGGCACCACACCCTGTGCGGCCAGCTGCTCCAGCAGCGCATCCAGCGTATCGCGCCGTACTACCGCCAGTTGCACCCGCAGGCGCTGGGCGTCGCTGCCGCGCCGCGCCGCGGCAAAATACACCTGCCCCGGCTGAAACGGGGTAAAGCGTGGTAGCTCGTGGTGCAGCACGCTCTCCAGCTTTTTCCCCGCGGCCAGCGGCAAATACAGCTCGCGCACCAGTACCTGCGCCGGTGTCAGTTGCAACACCAGCGCATGGTCCTGATCCGCAGGCAAAGGCTGCCAGGGCCGCTCGCCATCCTCCGTCACCCGCCAGAGTTGGTTGGAGTGGTGGGTGACTTTTATGGCCAAGTAAGTACTGACAATGACTTTGACCAAGATTTTCTATTTCACTTTGGAGGAAGCATGATGCTTACCTGAATATTTTTTCCCCACAAAAACACCTAAACACAAGAAAACAAAATCCAAAACAGTACTCACTATCAGATTTAAATCTAAATCAAAATCTAAACGTCCAGAAATCGCTTTTAAAGCAACCAATCCATAGAATAATACCATAGTGTAATTTACTACAGCATGTAAATATGGGTTATTGTAGACCTTCCTTCCTATGATATAGGAAAAGCCAAAGGAACCCAAAGCTGAAATGAGGTAATGAGCACTCGTAATTACATAAACACTTTCTTCATAGCCAGAATAACTCAGAATTAAAACTACCGCTGTTTGAACAATAGTATCAAATAAGAAATAAAGAATAGATATTAAAAAAACAAGTTTGGCATTCATAATTAATTCACCCTGACAAAGGCTTCATTTCTTTTGATCAGAATTATTGTCTTGACCTTGACTACTCTCATCATTCGAACTGTTGCTATCATTCGAACTACTGCCATCACTTTTTTGAGATGGTGGATTTGGATCTACATCATCACTCTTTTTAGCTTTACTCTGATCCTTATTTTCATCAAAGGCATCAATGGTATCTCCAAACATTTTTCCAATGACAGCACCCATAAATTTCGCAAAATCTTTACCATATTTTTTTTCTGCATATTTTTCTGCCGCCATACTTACTGCCTGACCGGCAGTCATACCCGAAAGCTTAGATACTAACGATTTATAATTCTCGTTTTTTAGTTGGCTAGCTAGCTCAATAGAGTCTATTGCTGGACCAGCTGCTGTTACAGAGCGCTGCTCATAGCCAGCGTCAGGTTGATCAGCCGTGGCCAGTGAATACGCCTGCGCCTGCGTGCCGGGGGCAGCAGGTTAATACCCAGTGGCTGGCCTGACGCATCCAGTGCATCCACCCGGTCTGGCACCACGCCCTGTGCGGCCAGCTGCTCCAGCAGCGCATCCAGCGTATCGCGCCGTACTACCGCCAGTTGCACCCGCAGGCGTTGTGCGTCACTGCCGCACCGCGCCGCGGCAAAATACACCTGCCCCGGCTGAAACGGGGTAAAGCGTGACAGCTCGTGGTGCAGCACGCTCTCCAGCTTTTTCCCCGCAGCCAGCGGCAAATACAGCTCGCGCACCAGTACCTGCGCCGGTGTCAGTTGCAACACCAGCGTATGGTCCTGATCCGCAGGCAATGGCTGCCACGGCTGCTCGCCATTCTCCGTTACCCGCCAGAGCTGGTTGGAGTGGTGGGTGACGGGTTGTTGGAGGTATTTTCTTAGCATATGACCTCAACAAGAGGGTCTGTCAAACGAACTGTGTAACTGCTCCCTTTCAGAGTGCGGCCAGCGGCACGCGCTCCTCCCCAAACATCACCTGAAAACTCTGTAGTGCCGGTTTCCAGTGATGAATAGCCTTCCAGTTCTTCGATGCTTCGCGGATAGCCAGAAAGAGTGACTTGAGTGCCGAATCGTCGTTCGGAAAAATGCGCCGATTACGTGTCAGTTTCCGCAGGCTCATGTTCAGGGATTCGATGGCGTTGGTCGTGTAGATCACTTTCCGGATCTCCGGCAGGAACTGGAAGAACGGTATGATGTTGTCCCAGTGACCGCGCCACAACCGCACCACCGCCCGATATTTCTCACCCCAATCGCTCTCAAAGTCATCCAGTTCGCGCACGGCTTCGTCCGCTGTCGCCGATGTGTAAATTCGCTTCAGGGCACCCACAACGACCTTGCTGTCTTTGGTGTTGACATAACGCAAGCTGGCGCGCACCAGATGCACAATACACAGCTGGGTCAACGTTTTCGGAAACACCGCGTTGACCGCTTCCGGCAACCCCTTCAGGCCGTCCATACTGGCGATGTAAATATCCTGCACGCCACGATGACGCAACTCCGTCAGCACCGACAACCAGAACTTCGCCCCTTCGCTTTCGGCCAGCCACAGACCCAGCACTTCTTTCTCGCCGCGCAGATTGACGCCAAGCACAACGTGCGCTGACTTGTTCACCACCTGCTTGTTGTGCTGTACCTTGACCACCAGACCATCCAGCCAGACGATG
The DNA here is from genome assembly GCF_029846635.1 of Pokkaliibacter sp. MBI-7. Taxonomy (NCBI): domain Bacteria; kingdom Pseudomonadati; phylum Pseudomonadota; class Gammaproteobacteria; order Oceanospirillales; family Balneatrichaceae; genus Pokkaliibacter; species Pokkaliibacter sp. MBI-7. Next base: position 2,360,327 of record NZ_JARVTG010000001.1, read on the forward strand.
GGGTAAATCGCTTCCAGCGGTCGCGTCTGCCACGCTTTGGCTTCCTCCAGAACCGCATCAGTAACCTGGGCGATGAGTGTGTGCGAAATCGTCACACCGTATAAGTCCACCAGCGCACTCTCGATATCACGCGTGGTCATGCCCTTGGCGTACAGTGTCAGGATCTTGTCTTCCATCCCCGCCAGCCGAACTTGCCGCTTCTTGAGCAGCTGTGGCTCGAAGCGGCCTTCTCGGTCGCGGGGAGTCTCTATGAGCAAGTCGCCGACATCACTCTGCACCGTTTTACGGCTCTTGCCGTTACGGGTATTGCCCCGCTTGGCACCGGGCTCGGCTTTGTCGTGGCGGTCGTAGCCAAGGTGGTCGTCCATCTCGGCTTGCAGGCTGCGATTGATCATGTGTTGCAGCATCTGGGCGTACAGCTTGCTGACATCCTCCGGGGTCTTACATTCCTGAGTCAGCTCATCCAACATCTCTGGCGTTAGTGCCATGTAACTGCTCCTCGCGGTGTTCCCGCATCATCCCATAAACGCAGTTACACAGTTCAATTTACAGACCCCAACAAGAATCACCAATTTATTTCTGGAGATCCTTACATTATCTATTTTCTCATGTCATAGATAGCATTCATGAAAGTATCTATTTCATGGATATTTATATCTTGATAAAAAACAATCTGCTTTTCTCGCCCTCCTTTTCTAAAAGTAAGAAAATAACATGTCCCATCCAATGATTTAGATGAAATATCACCTTTGACATTATCATTAAAGACATTTTGCAGCATTCGATCTATCTTATCATTTACACCACGATCAGATATTTTCTTATAAACGTTATCCATTTTACTAAAAATACTGTTCCCCTCAATTTCAATGTAATCGTATGCATTAAATCCTCCGCCGCCATACTCAACAACAATTGAAAAATCTGAGACATTTTTGTGTTGCTCATATCTAGTAAAAATTTGAGTTCTTAAATTTTCTATATCTGTCCATGAACTTAAACATGAGTTCATATAATCCACCCCATAGCTACCATTAGCTTTTTTTATAGCCTCAATATAGTCAGGCAAACCAGCGGCCAGACAATTCTTGCAAATTAATGTAATTGACAAAAACAGGCCTATATAAAATAAATTCATACCAAAACCTCAAGTTATGGTGCAACAATAGTTCCATTTATCCTTTCAGGAAGACCCATTTCTTTTTTAACGGTATTTTCCACTTTTATAGTAGCAACTTCTTCTCTTGTTTTATCAATACGCAATCCTTTTACAGGGTCTTCTCTGACATGATATCCTCCAAAAAGAGCATTGTGCGCGTGTACTAGCTCATGTCCAAGAACTACAGAAAATGGCGTAGCAAGATTACCCAAAGTGGTATTCACTACTGGACTCCAGTCCGGATTATATTGTATTTCAGAAGGGCTACCGCTAGTTGGTACTCCACTAGGCGAGCCTGCCAAATTTAAGTCTGTTGGTGTGGTAATCGCCTGATTTAAATCATTTTTATTTTTATACTCTTTAATTGTCACTGGCATTTTAGACTTTTCTATATCTGATAGTATTTGAGCACCTACATCTGTTTCTCGAAAATCCTCGACATCCTTTAGAGCCTTATCAGTAAAATCACGACTCCCTTCAATTTCAAGCGACATACCCGTTGGATCAAAGTATTTGTAGGGGTTATTTTCCCCGTATGAGTATCTATTTGTATATTTAACCCCACCCTGCACAGGCCCCACCGGGTCTATCGCCATAAACCGCCCTACCACCGGGTCGTAATAGCGCGCATTCATATAGGTCAGCCCGGTGTCGTCATCGTGCAGCTTGCCGGTGTAGGCAATACGGCTGTCTCCCTGAGCCGGGGCGTTGTTGAGCTTTTCCCCAAACGGCGCATAGGCTTCGTGCCACAGCAGTTTGCCGTTCTCGTCGGTGGCCGCCACGGGCGAGCCAAGGGCGTCATTGTGGTAGTAGGTGATCCCGGCGACAGCCGGTTGCCAGATTAGTAACAGTGCCAGCACACTGGCGAGGAATCGGGTCATCAGTACACGCATCGTCATTCTTCCTTGGGACCTGCTGCCATCCGGGCAGCAGGCCAGTGCTTTCAGGGTCTTGCGCCGCTGGGCGACCTTACCCACTACATCACTTTGGTAGTCGATGGATTGCCTGAAGAAACTTACCCTGACCCTACTCCACCTTCACCAACTGCCACTGCTGGTTGGCCGTGGCGGCGTAGGTCCACATCAGGGCATCCGCCCCGGCAGTGGTGGCCGCCGCGGAAATATCCAGGCTCAGACTGGGGGCATGTTCCGGGCTGATACGGTAGTAGCCACTACCGGCATCGGTCAGCAGCCAGGTCTGGTTGGTGCCTCCGGTGTAGCCCCAGAGCGACACTCCGGTGCCATTGGTGGTGCCCCAGTTGGACACATCCATGGCTTTGCCGCTGGCGACACCGATTACCTTGTAGCGACCATTGCCCAGGCTGGTGATGGTCCATTTCTGGTTGTCAGCATCACTGTAAGGCTGCTGCTCCAGATGAGTGCCGTTACTACTGCCCCCATCCTCAGTCGTCAGCGCCATACTGCTGTTGCGTGAGAGCAGTTCGTAAGTACCGTTGGCGACAGCAGCCTGATCATCCCAGTTGACCAGCTCACCAATCTGGGCCGCTGACAAGGCACCGCTGTATATACGGAAGTCATCCAGACTGCCTTTCAGATAGGGGTCACTGTACTGCGAGCGCCCCAGCCAGTTGTTGGTCAGGGTACCAAGCTGCTTAGGATTGAAACGGACGGCTTCGTTACGCCCTATCTCGGTGCCGTTGAGGTAGTACACCGCCGTCTGCCCCGACACGCTCACGGCCACATGGACCCAGCTACCCACCGGCAGTGCCGTGCTATCCAGACGATCTTCCGCTGAGCCACTGACACGGGTGGTGGTAAAGCGGGTCACGCCGGTATTAGTACGGGGGATCAGGGTGAGGTACTGCTGAGTACCGTTGCCAAAATCAAAGGCGCGGGCCCAGGTGCGGGCTTCACTCTGTTTGAACCAGAAGGCGATGGTGTAGTCGGTCAGGCCATTGACGGCATCGTCCGGCAACTGCACATAGTCATCGACGCCATCCAGTACCAGCGCATTGCCCCTGACCCCCGCGCCAAGTGTCGCGCCGTTCATCAGGGTGGCCGTGGAGCTGCCTGCCTCATTGGCCAGCGTCGTGCCATTGGCCTGATCAAAGCTCAGATAGAACCTGAGATGAGTGCCTGCATCTGCTGAAACGGTATCGGTGGCGGCACTTTCACCCTGGTCAGAAATCGCCGTGACCTGATAGAAGTAGGTGTGCCCCGGCTGTGCATCAGTATCCTGATAGGTCAGGCTGTCACTGGCGGCAATATTGGCCACGGTAAGGAATTCGCCACTAGCTGATGTGGCGCGTTTGACGTTGTAGCTGCTGGCGCCCACCGCCCCCCACCATGACAGCGTGACATCATGGGTATTGCTGTCAGCCGTCAGGCCACGTGGCGCTCCACCGCTGGCATGAGGGTCGAGGGTTTCGGTGAGGGTGCCCCAGCCCAGTTCGTCGCCATTGCCATAGGCTTCGGGACGGGTCTTGGCTGCCATGGCCGTTGACCAGGGCGCCGCTATACCGAGCTTGTTAGCGTAGTAGTTGTAGATCAGCTCCCAGGACGGGCGCAGGTTGCCACGGGCATTGTCTGACACCACACCCTGATAGGTGGTCCAGTTGGTGCAGTTAGCACCGTAGGGGGTATAGGGTACGTCCTCATAGAGGTTGTATTTGGCGATATATTCCGCTGCCGCCAGCAGCTCGTAGTTGTTGTAGCTGAACAGATCGACGCCCTGATTCAGGGCGGTTTTGCCAATAACGCCAAACAGCGAGGCGCCCAGCGTGGTATGGCCCTGATCACGGCCGCTTTCCTGATACTGACCGAGATTGCCAGGGTGGCGGTAATAAACCAGATTTTTCAGGGCACCATTCCCTTCACCATGATGCAGATAGGCCATGGCCTCATCGTAGATGTCCTGACGGTCGGCAAAGATGCCGATGGACATCATCCCGGCGATATTGGCCATATCCCAGTTTGCCCAGTAATTGCTGATGCAGGCGCCATTGTGGCCGGTCAGAAACTGATGATTGAGGGGATAAAACAGATTGACCAGCATGTCCTGATACTGCTGGAGGTCGGTGGCACTCAACCCCTCATAGGTACGCATAATCTCGCCGATATTAGCCAGCTCATAGCCGTAAATGCCAGCCGCCAGAAAACGATCAGCATTACCCGTCACTTCCTGCAGGGTCGATGACCAGCCGTTCATAAAGTTGACGACAGCATCGGCATAGGCGGTATCACCGGAGATTTTCCAGCGCAGGGCCATGGCGTACATAAAACGAATCTGGCTGATGATACGCCCAAAATTCTGGCCGTCACCACCCCGAATCAAGGTAGTGAGGGGGGCTGGAGTAGTGCGCAATTGCGAGGCGGTGTCATTGGTAAAGCTGACCCAGGCACTGTACCAGGGCTCTTGCTGTGCCTGCACCTTAGCCTTGATGCGAGTGAAGTCTGCCTCCGTCAGCAATAAGCCGGGGTGGGTAAATTCGGCACTGGCGGTCGGGCCATAGCCCAGACAGGCCACCAATACCGTACTCACTGCACCAATACGTGTGCGATTGAGTGGAGACGATAGAGAGAAGGGGCCTGCATAACTGCTGAGTTGCTTTGGGGTCTGTAAATTGAACTGTGTAACTGCGTTTATGGGATGATGCGGGAACACCGCGAGGAGCAGTTACATGGCACTAACGCCAGAGATGTTGGATGAGCTGACTCAGGAATGTAAGACCCCGGAGGATGTCAGCAAGCTGTACGCCCAGATGCTGCAACACATGATCAATCGCAGCCTGCAAGCCGAGATGGACGACCACCTTGGCTACGACCGCCACGACAAAGCCGAGCCCGGTGCCAAGCGGGGCAATACCCGTAACGGCAAGAGCCGTAAAACGGTGCAGAGTGATGTCGGCGACTTGCTCATAGAGACTCCCCGCGACCGAGAAGGCCGCTTCGAGCCACAGCTGCTCAAGAAGCGGCAAGTTCGGCTGGCGGGGATGGAAGACAAGATCCTGACACTGTACGCCAAGGGCATGACCACGCGTGATATCGAGAGTGCGCTGGTGGACTTATACGGTGTGACGATTTCGCACACACTCATCGCCCAGGTTACTGATGCGGTTCTGGAGGAAGCCAAAGCGTGGCAGACGCGACCGCTGGAAGCGATTTACCCCATCGTCTGGCTGGATGGTCTGGTGGTCAAGGTACAGCACAACAAGCAGGTGGTGAACAAGTCAGCGCACGTTGTGCTTGGCGTCAATCTGCGCGGCGAGAAAGAAGTGCTGGGTCTGTGGCTGGCCGAAAGCGAAGGGGCGAAGTTCTGGTTGTCGGTGCTGACGGAGTTGCGTCATCGTGGCGTGCAGGATATTTACATCGCCAGTATGGACGGCCTGAAGGGGTTGCCGGAAGCGGTCAACGCGGTGTTTCCGAAAACGTTGACCCAGCTGTGTATTGTGCATCTGGTGCGCGCCAGCTTGCGTTATGTCAACACCAAAGACAGCAAGGTCGTTGTGGGTGCCCTGAAGCGAATTTACACATCGGCGACAGCGGACGAAGCCGTGCGCGAACTGGATGACTTTGAGAGCGATTGGGGTGAGAAATATCGGGCGGTGGTGCGGTTGTGGCGCGGTCACTGGGACAACATCATACCGTTCTTCCAGTTCCTGCCGGAGATCCGGAAAGTGATCTACACGACCAACGCCATCGAATCCCTGAACATGAGCCTGCGGAAACTGACACGTAATCGGCGCATTTTTCCGAACGACGATTCGGCACTCAAGTCACTCTTTCTGGCTATCCGCGAAGCATCGAAGAACTGGAAGGCTATTCATCACTGGAAACCGGCACTACAGAGTTTTCAGGTGATGTTTGGGGAGGAGCGCGTGCCGCTGGCCGCACTCTGAAAGGGAGCAGTTACACAGTTCGTTTGACAGACCCTTGCTTTGTCATGGATGCTTTGCTCTTATTGCTGTCTTTCTTCCGCTGTTATCACCTTGAGATGAAGAGGTGGCAGTGGCGAAGACAATATTCTTCTGATAAGTGCAGGCAGCGCTGATTTATGGAGAACTCAGTCTACCCATCAGTCAGATGGGTGTCTGATAGCTATAAAGGATTCCAATTAATTATTTGGAACTGTCGTTTTTGATTAATAGTTGGCGATATCAATAAATAACTACGCAATACGCTGTAATGAATATTGGTTTTACCTAGCCAATTCCTTAATTCGCTTCACCATTTTCCTTAAGAGCAGAAATTATATAAAAATTCATTAAGAGATAATAAATTACATTTTTTACGCAATACCAAAAAACCATCTCCTGCTGAATAGCACTTGCAATAAAGCAGTCTGCTTACCGCCTGGTCGAAATCACCTGATAAATACCGTACTCATTGTTCAGCACCAGACACTGCACTGCCCGCCGGGCCGCGAACAGCTCAGCGCAGGCCGGGTTACGGTAGAGCACATAGATCAGGCGGTCGCCTTGCTGGGCCTGTTGCAGCTTGTCGAGAAACAACTGCATCAGCTCGCCACGGAAAGGGTTGTAGAGGTATATCAGCAGGTTACCTGCTGGCACCTGAAAGTGCGCCACGTCTTCGCAGCGTATGTCGAAATGTGCAGCACTGCCGGTTTTTTGCCGGTAGCGCTGCACATTGCGCTGTGCCGTCTCCACCAGCTGTGGCGCCAGCTCCACCCCGGTGATCTGGTGAAACCCCGCGCGGTCAGCAAACATCAGCACCCGTCCTTTACCCGCACCGATATCCATAAAGTGAAAGTCCGAGGGCTGAATCGACAGGTGCGCCAGCATGCGGGAGAAATGCCGCCAGCGGCTGGGCTCATAGAACTCGGCAGAATCCAGATAGTCGGACTGCTGCTGGCTGAGATAGGCCGACTCGATACGGCGGGTTTCCACTCCATAGCGTTTATCGAACAGCACGTCATCACGCAGATAACGATAACGATACTGTGCCCGCTGGTAGAGGCTGGCCAGCGTATGACGCCAGCCCTGCTGTCGCAGCTGACGTTGTAACCGGGTATAGAAACGGCGAGCCATCGCTGAATCCTTAACGGGTGCTGCCCATTCCCCGAGCAGACGGCCTGGTGGTCTGTGGTTGATGCGGATTACTCCAGCACGCCTTCTTCACAGCTCAGCAACTGTTGATACTGCTGACGCTCTTCGATACTGGCATAACGCTGGAATGCTGCCTGCAGGCGAGCCAGTTTCTTCATCCGCAGCACCTTTTCGATCTGAGTGAAGTGGCGCTCCAGCTCCAGCCCCTGCTGCTGCAATTGCAGATACTGATCCTGGCTGGCTTTGAGGTCAGCGTACTGCGGCTGCGCCAGAATGCTGTCCTGCACCGCATCAAGGTCAGTGCGGATCAGCTGCACGTAATCCAGAGTGTAGGGGTTGCGCAGCTGCGGCCACTGGGCAGCCAGATGCGCCTGCAGGCTGTTCTGCTCCTCGGTAATGCTGGCCAGCAAGGCTGCCTGCCCGGCCTGATTGGCCTGCATCTGCCGTTCCAGTTCACGCTGTTGCAGCCATAGCTGCTGGCTGTCGAGGGTCAGATGATGACGGGCCGCCACCTGTTCGGCGATGTGCCAGTACTCGCTGTCCGGGTTGTTGACGGTGTTATTCCAGCGCACAAACCAGGGCTGCCATTCCTCCAGAAACACTTCGCTGGTCGCCCGTGACAAGTCGGTACTGACCGCTGTCTGCAGGGTATAGAGATGGGCTTCGCGGTAGCTGACCTTGCCATCATGGTTCAGATCAGGATCGCTGGGCAATGCGGTATCCAGCCGTGTGCTGCCTGACAGGGCCGCAAAGAAATAGGTGGTGTAGTCGCGGAAGTCTTCTTTATTCACCCCCAGTGCGCAGCCCTCCGACTCACGCCAGGCCGACTCGGCCATAAAGCCACAGCGCTTTTGCTGGTTGAAGCGACGGGAGTCGGGTTGCTCAAAGATCAGCTTCTGGAAACCACCGGAATAGCACTGGGTCATCAGAAAGCGCACGGTGCTGCTGGCCGGGGCTTTGTTGAACAGCGCACTGAGCTCACCCACATCCAGCGTCTGCTCACCCCAGAGTTTGAGGTGATTGAGGCTGGTATTGGGGTTGCCGCCACCGTGGCCGTTATAGACCAGCAGGATATCATCACCGGGTTTGACGGCAGCAAAGTCGTGCGTCAGCGCTGGCACCAGACTGTCTTTGGCGGTCGAGCCCCTGACGCCCTGCACTTCATGGAACTTGTAGTGCTTGCCGTTATCACCTACCGGTGCAAACACCCGTGCCAGCGGCTGCATTGCCGCACTGGTTTCCGCCGGTGGCGCCCAGAACACCACGTCTTTCTGCGGTACCTTGCCGTCGGCATCGACGCCCGCCGCGTAATAGATGGACAGCGACTGCACCCGCGGCTGCAGCAGCCGGTCGAGCCACAGCACATTCTGCTCTATCTGCCCCTGCGAATTATCGAGGAAGTTACCGCCTCCTATCAGCCAGGCATCGGTCTCCGCCTGAGCGGTGGAACTGATGCCGACAGCCAGTGCCAGTAGCGATAATCTCAGACATCCTGTGGCTGGCCTGATCATGACTGCCCTCCCACGCGGGCCGTTCTGGCGGTGGTCAGCCGCCACAGCACCAGCAACAGGTAGGCTGATACGCCGAGCATCACCACAGGTAATGGCAGCCCCAGCACCGCACCAGCTACCAGCAACCCGGCCAGTAGCAACCATGCCAGCCATGGGCTGATACGCACCAGCAGCGCCAGTACCAGCACACCGGTCAGCATGGCCAGCACCGCCCACAGCAGGCTCTGCTGCCAGTCGCCAAACGCCGTCCACAGCAACCGCCGCTTGCCGCCAAAGGCCAGTTCACGCATCAGTTCACCGTCGCCCCAGTACCAGTCAATGCCGGTCTGCAGCGCCAGTGACAGCGGGTAGACCGCCAGCATCAGCACCAGCAGCCAGAGTATTCGCCAGATCATGCTCTGCCCTCCTCACTTACGGACGATATAGTCGCCCAGCACCAGCACATCCAGACCGGTGGAGAAGAAACACCGAATGGCATGCAGCGGCGACTCCACCACCGGCTCACCCATAATGTTGAAACTGGTATTGAGTACCACCGGCACCCCGGACAGCTTGCCAAACTCACTGATCATGCGGTGGTAAAGCGGGTTGGTGTCAGCATGGACGGTCTGCAGCCGGGCAGAGCCATCCACATGGGTGATGGCCGGAATCACGTCGCGTTTATCCGGCAATACATCGCAGACCTTGAGCATGAACGGCGCATTGACCCTGATGTCAAAGAAGTCCTGCTTAAACTCCGCCGGGCAGGACGGGGCAAAAGGCCGGTAAGCCTCGCGATGCTTGACCTCGGCGTTAATCTTGTCCTTCATCCCGGGCAAGGTCGGGTCGGCCAGAATGCTGCGGCTGCCCAGCGCCCGCGGGCCAATTTCCATGCGTCCCTGAAACCAGCCGATAATCTGGCCGTCACGCAGCATCTGTGCGGTATCAAGACAAATATCTTCAGAGCGGGTGTAGCTCAGCTTGCACTCATCGAGCGTCTTTTTGATCTGCTCGTTGCTGTATTCGGTGCCGAGATAAGGGTCAAGGTGCACAAAGTTACGCGGCTGTTTGAGGATATGGTTGTAGAGGTAATACGCCGCACCGATACAGGAGCCGTTATCACCGGCGGCAGGCATCACATAGACATCCTTGAAGCGGGTGTCACGCAGGATACGGCCGTTCATCACGCTGTTGAGGGCAACCCCACCGGCAATCACCAGATAGTCGGCATCGGTTTTCTGCTCCAGCAGATGGCACATCTGCAGCACCTTGTCTTCCAGCACTTTCTGGAAAGCCGCCGCCACATCGTGATGGTGATCTTCAAACGCACCTTTGCGTGAGCGAGGCTGGCCAAAGGTGTCATAGAACTTCTGACCGCAGCGCTGATACCCGGCGTTCTGGTACTCGAAATACGACAGGTCGATCTGAATCTGCCCTTCACTGGTAATGTTCACCAGCTTTTCCACGTCCTTGTAGAAGCGGTCGGGATTGCCAAAGGGCGCCAGCCCCATGGTCTTGCCTTCATCATAGTTGGGCTGGAAGCCACAGAACTCAGTGGCCGCTTCGTAGAACGAGCCCAGTGAGTGAGGGAAATGGCTCTCGCCAAAAAAGTTCAGCTGATCGCCCTCCGCCGTGCCCAGCATCGCGGTGGACCACTCGCCGGAGCCATCCAGCGACAGCAGTGCCGCTTTCTGATAGGGCGATACAAAATAACTGCCGGCGACATGGGACAGGTGATGCTCGACAAAGTGCACTTTCGGGCCCGCGTCACGACGGCCCCAGATCCCCTTGTACCAGTTCCAGAAGGCTTTCTGCTTGACGTATATGCCCTTGAACTCGTGCTTGATGAACGGCGCCACCTTCTTGCCCAGCCCCAGGCTGTAGGCGACTTTCTTACCCAGATCCTTGGTCGGCGCAATGGACACCGCGATGTGGTCGATCTGCTGCATGCTAATGCCACTGATCTGCAGGCAGCGCTCGATGGCCTGCACCGGGAATTCATTGGTGTGCTTGCGGCGGGTAAAACGCTCTTCTTCCAGCGCCACCCTGAGCTGACCATCCATCACCACACAGGCCGAGGAATCATGGAAGAAGTAGTTGATGCCGAGGATATTCATTGTGCTGTCCCTTTCTCGGTGCGGCCCTGTGGTTTGGATTGACTGATTGCACTGGTGCCGTTGTCGTCACGTTCGCCTTTGATCTGCCCCTTGAGCAGCTCCTTGCCCTTGAGCAGGGTCGATAACAGCCGGCCACGCAGGGTGGTATTGAAAAACTCCGCGCGGTAGACCGGCTCTTCATTGAAATGCCAGCGCTCCGCCCAGCCAGGCCCGGTGACCAGATTGACCTCCCAGGGCTGCGCTTGTGCTGCCTGCTGCTGAATAAACAGCCACAGCAGAATATTGCCCGGCGCATAGGCCTGAAACGCTTCGTCGTAGCCGATCTTCATCAGGTGCCAGGCCTGCCCGGCACGGATGCACAGCTGCGCTGCCAGCGGTTGTTCGCCGAGCAGCAGCAGATTGACGGCAAAGTCACCGGTCGGGCCGAAGCACTGCAGCAGATGATGGTAATGGGCCTGATAGCGCGGATGAGCACTGATGCAGGTGTTTTCCCCCTGCTCGCCCTTCCAGCCCGAGGCTTCGACCTGCAGGAAGGTGGCAAAGGCCGCTTCCAGCTGCTGCGGATCACTGCAATGGTGGAAATACAGGCTTTGCTGGTGTTCGGTTTCCAGCTTGCGCTGCAGACGGCTGATGTTTTTCAGATGCTTGTGGGACAGCGTGGCTTCTGGTGGCTGCTGGGGGCTGCCCTGCAGATAGCAGCTATGGCCGCATTGGCGGACATGGCCTTCCTGCGGCAACAGGGCCGATGCTAATCCGGCGCGTGCCCGCACCTTGGGGAACAGCAGCATGTCCCAGCTCAGTTCGCGCTGGTGCAGCAGATAATCATGCAGCGCAGTAAAAACGGGCAGGGGTGCCTGATCGCGGTGAATCAGCGCATCCATCATTTCCAGATGATCATGGGAGGGTAAGCGCAACACCTGCCAGCTGTGACCGCCCTTGCGCCAGGCATGCAGCTGCAAAGGCACGATAGCGACGCAGCGCTGCTGCCGGTGCAACAGAAAATAGTGAATGTCACTATCAAGCAGATGACGACTGATACTCTCGTACCAATGCCAGTGACTATAAAACGACGGGTTCAGGCTTTCCCTGTACAGCGCTTCCCAGGTGGAGCGAACAGCCTCCAGCCCTGCAATCCCTCTGACGCGAGTAATCTCAAACATCAGCAACCTATCCTTCCCCTGTGGTATGCGGGCAACCGTCAGCAACGGACGGGTGGGTGAATCTGGTCTTGTTCACAACGAAGCACGACCAGGCTGGCGTTCCATGCTTATTTCATGCGCAATTCTTTACTGCCGTGACACCCGTCCGGTCCGCAGTAACAAGCATAGACCGTCAGCGGGATGGTTCAGTGATGACAGGGCAGTAATGGCTGACCATTTCAGCATATTTCAAAGACAGTTGCCTGACATTTGTGCAATGCCGTGAAGACCAGATTGCGTACACACTAAGGACGCAACAGGCCAGTGAAAGGTGTATGGGCGCGCTATACCAACGCCCCTTCCTCTAATGAGGCTTTGTAGTGTCTGCGGCACAGGGACACATACCGATCATTGCCGCCGATAGCGACCTGATTTCCCGCCTTCACGGGCAGCCCCTGCTCGTCAATACGCAGCACCATGGTGGCCTTGCGCCCGCAGTGGCAAACCGTCTTGATCTCCAGCAGGTGATCGGCAATGGCCAGCAGTGTCTGGCTACCGGGGAAGGGCTCACCGAATGCATCGGTGCGCAGGCCATAACACAGCACCGCAATCCCCAGCTGATCAACGACGTCTGACAGCTGCCAGACCTGCTCGCGACTGAGAAACTGAGCCTCATCAATCAGCACGCAGGCCAGGGTTTCGCTGATATGTGCAGCCTGCACCAGTGCCAGCAGATCGGTGTCTGGCTCAAAGGCTGTAGCCGGGCTCTGCAGACCAATGCGCGAGGCAATCCAGGCCTGTTCGGCGGTATCGGCAAAGCGGTTGTCCAGCCGCGGCGCCAGTAACAGTGGCTTCATGCCCCGTTCGCGATAGTTATAGGCTGCCTGCAGCAGCGTGGTGGTTTTCCCGGCATTCATCGCCGAGTAGTAGAAATACAATGAGGCCACTGGCCCTCCTGCACAGCTCATCCAAAAGGCGCACCCGCCCTGCACCGGTGCCCCACAACGCGGCATTCCGCCGGCGGGTGCGCGTTATTATGCCAACGACCGGACAGTCCTGAATACGCTGTTAAGGCTGTTCACCCAGCAGATGACTTTTGCTCAGCTGACGGAATAACGGATGGCGCGAGTCGCCCAGACATTCAAACAGCACCATTTCCCGACTGACGACAAAGGCACCGGCATCGCGCATGCGCTGCAGTGCCAGCTGCCGGTCATGGGGGCGACGGCTGCCGACCAGATCCTCAATAACAAACACCTGCTTATCCAGCGACAGCAAACCCAGTACCGTCTGCAGTACACAGACATGAGCCTCGATGCCCATTACCAGCACCTGCTCCCGCGCCAGCAGTGTTTCGGGCAGACAGTCTGCCGCTACACAGGAGAAATGGCGCTTGTCGACCACCTCCGCATCCGGCACCCGCGCCGTCAGCGCAGGCACCGTGCCCCCCAGCCCCTGCGGATACTGCTCCGAAAACACCGTTGGCAATGCCAGTGCCTGAGCCACCTCCAGCATCCAGCAGCTACGCGCCAGCAACCCTTCGGCATCACTCATAGCGCCCACCAGACGCTCCTGCACATCGACCACCAGCAAACTGACTTTATGCAGCTCAATCAACATGTTATCTCTCCCGTGTTGGACTTGGCGGAATAGTTCCTGCAGTAAAGATTGACGAACAAAAATTATGCAGGCAGATTTAGCCCCAGACAGATTGTTGAACAATCCAATGTGACCACTGTCGGACTGGGTGCGTTTTCTGGCCTATGCTTCTCTTTATCTCTCATTGTGAGGCAAGTACTGATGATCACCACCCCCGAACCGGCTTTTGCCAGGGTTGCCCGGCAGCTGCGCGACGAACTGATCAAGGGCAACTATCAGCCCGGCCAGACCCTGACGGAAGCCGATCTGACCGTCACCCTGCAGGCGTCACGCAATACTGTGCGCGAAGCACTGCGCGTGCTCTATGCCGAAGGGCTGGTCAGCTACGAACCCAACAAGGGGGTCAGGGTACGCAGCCTCGATCAGCGCGATCTGGCCGATATATTCGTCACCCGCCGCACCCTTGAGCTGCAGGCCGTCAGCCTTGAACGCCCCTTCAGTACCACCCTGCTGCGGCAGATGGAAGCGGTGGTGCATGCGGAACAGCAGGCGGCAGCACTCGACAACTGGCACAGCGTCGGTACCCACAGTCTGCATCTGCACCAGTTGCTGGTCAGCAATCTGGGCAGTCAGCGCATGGATGCCTTCTTTGCCATTCTGGTCGCCCAGCTGCGCCTGCTGTTCGCCTCCGCCCCGGACGAACACCGTTTTCAGCAGCCGTGGGTCGACCGCGACAGCCAGCTCTGCCAGCTGCTGCGGGAACAGCGCCGTGATGAGGCCTACCACCTGCTGCAACAGTATCTGGATGATTCCGAGGCCAACCTGCTCCGGTTACTCAGCAGGTAGCCCTGTACAGCTCACCAACCGCACCTGTGGAGATGTCAATGTACAAGCACTACCCCGCCGCCTATCAGGCTTCTGCCGGCTCCGCTCTGGACGTGGACAAGGCGTTTTACCAGCGCATCAGCGACAGCCGCGAGCGCTACCAGCTGGTGGAGACGGTGGAAGTGCCCATCCGCAGTGGCCGCGCCTGGAAAGTACCGGCAGGCCATGTATTTCGTATCTCCACCCCGGAAGGTCCACAAGTGGGTGACCTGAATATGTGGCACCTGCATGACCCGCGTGAGCGGATGTGGGCCTCACGCACCCGTCAGCTGCAGGGCGCTCATGTCTCCGTTCATGATCGCCTGTGGTCGAACCTGCCCTTCCTGCGGCCGATGGCCACCATCGTCGCCGACACCCTGGCCGACTACGGCATCGACGAGCACGGCGGCCGCATCCATGACCTGCTCGGCACCCGTTGTGATCCGTACGTGAACCGCCTGCTGACCGGCGAGGATTTTGATTTCCACTGTCATTCCAACCTGACCCGTGCGGTACTGCCCCACGGTCTGACCGAGTTTGATGTGCATGACGTGCTGAACGTGTTCCAGTGCACCGGCCTCAATGACGACGATATGTATTTTATGAAAGCCTGTCCGGCCAAGGCGGGGGATTACATCGAGTTCTTTGCGGAAATTGACCTGCTGTGCGCCATTTCCACCTGCCCCGGTGGCGATCTGTCGGTGCACCTGTGGGGTCCGGAGGCGGAAGACCCGCTGTCGGTCTGCCGCCCGCTGCGCATTGAAGTATTCAAAGTCGCAGAGGAACTGCTGCAGGGCTGGCAGTCGCCCACGTCACCGGCCTACAAAGGCCAGCACGGACTGGCGCTGAAAGAGGTGGACTGGGACGCACAGAAAGCAGCGCTGGGTAAAGGCTGCTGCTGACCCTGCCCTTCTTCCCGCTGCCCCTCCCTCACGCTGAGGCGAGGGGCAGTTTCGGGCGCCATCCCAGACAGGCCATGTACGATGATCAGACGCTACCCGCTGCAACAGGCACGGGCAGAAAACTCATTTCCCTGCCCAGCACTATTCGATTTACACAACGACGCTATTCCATTTAGCGGAATAGCCAGTAATAGCCGGTCAATTCCCTTCCGAATACAGTCATTGACCTGTCAATAACCGCCTTCAGATACCAATACTTTTCTTTCATGAATACCCGTTGTTAAATGCCGGTTATTTATTTCCCATCAATACATCTGCAGGGCGACGTAACGCTGAATCAAAAGGATTGATCTGCTCACCAATCTGGCGCGCTTCTTTTTTCAGCAGCTCTATTACCATCGGCAGCCGCTCATCATTGAGCCGCTCCGTGACCGTACCGATACTCAGCGCCGCCACCGCCCGGCCTTCCTGATCCAGAATCGGCACCGCCACCCCGGCCATCCCCGACAGCACCCCGGGATTGCAGGCGGTGTAGCCTTCATCGCAGATCTTGCGGATTTCGGTACGGAAGTAGACCTCATCAAATACGCCGTAATTGCGCAGCCGCGGCAGGTTGAAGCGGATCAGCTCTTCGCGTTCTTCCTCGGGGGTAAAGGCCAGAATCACCAGACTGGCCTGCCCCACCCCCAGCGCGATGCGCCCGCCCACATCCTCGGTGAAGGAGCGAATAGGAATATGGCCATCACTGCGATCCAGACAGACGGCATCAAAGCCGCTGCGCACCAGCAGGAAGACCGTGTCGCCAATCCGCGCCGACAGGCGCAGCAACGACGGACGGGCAATATCGCGCAGGTTGTAAGGGTTTGCGGCCCGCGCCGCCAGTGAGAAGAAGGCGATGCTGAGACGGTAGCGTTTGGTGCGCTCGTCCTGCTCCACCATGCCCTCTTCCACCAGATTTTTCAGCAGACGGTGAGCGGTGGCCTGCGTCAGGCCGACGTCTCTGGCCAGCTGAGTGACCCGCTCGCCGTTAGCCGGTGCCCTGCTCAGCGCCTGCAGCAGCGCGAATGCCCGGTGCAGGCTGGATGTTGAGGTCGCCGGTTCAGGGCTTTTTTCAGTGTCTTCGGCCATCTATTCCTCCAGATGAGATTCCCAAGCCATAATCATTAAAGTTATTCCACATAGCAGAATAATTTAAATTTTTATTTCAAAATCTAGCGTGTCCAATTGCTTTGCTTCCGTCAAGGGGCTTAAATCGAAGCCATATCGAATTAACTGTTGGCTGAAATAAGCCCGATATAAAAAACGCCGCACAAAATAAAAACACAGGCAATCCAATAAGCCGGAATACACCGGCATGCTCCATCACTGCCCTGATCCTTATTTGCCTCGTGCAATTCGCTGTTTTTATTTCCGTTTATTCGGTAAGCGGCGTGGTTTTTTATTGCGTCTCAAACGCGTGAATCAGGAGTAAGGTGATGTCGTTTCTGAAACTGGAGAATATTGGCAAGCGCTACGGCGTATTCACTGCCGTCGACAATTTCAATCTCCATATCGAACAAGGCGAATTCATTTCCCTGCTGGGGCCCTCCGGCTGCGGCAAAACCACCACGCTGCAGATGATTGCCGGTCTGACTGACCCGAGCAGCGGCCAGATTGTGCTGGACGGTCGCGACATTACCCATGCCCGCCCCAATCACCGTGGCCTCGGCATCGTCTTTCAGAGCTATGCGCTGTTTCCGCACATGACCGTGGCGGCCAACGTCAGCTTCGGGCTGGAAATGCGCAGGGTACCGCAGCCCGAACGGGACAAGCGGGTACAGCACGCCCTGTCACTGGTTCATCTGGATCATCTGGCTCACCGCTATCCGCGTGAGCTGTCTGGTGGTCAGCGGCAGCGTGTCGCGCTGGCCCGCGCGCTGGTGATCGAGCCACCGGTTTTACTGCTGGATGAGCCGCTGTCCAATCTGGATGCCAAGCTGCGCGAAGAGATGCAGTTTGAACTGCGGCAGATCCAGCGCAAGGTCGGCACCACCACCATCATGGTGACCCATGATCAGGCCGAGGCGCTGTCCATCAGTGACCGCGTGGTGGTGATGGAAGCCGGACGTATCACCCAGGTGGATGCGCCGTTTCGCATGTACGAGCACCCCTCCACCCCCTTTATTTCCACCTTTGTCGGTAAGGCCAACGTGCTGCATGGCCAGCTCAGCCGCAGCAGTGCAGGGGCTACGCTGGCACTGGGTGATCTGCGGCTGGTGCTGCCACCGCACAGCCTTGACGCCAGCCTCGGCGACGGCGCCGTGCAGATTACCCTGCGACCAGAGAAGCTGGAGCTGACGCCTGCCGGTCAGGGCCTCCTCAGTGGCCGCATCCTTGAGCAGTTCTTCCTCGGCAGTCAGTGGCTGTACCGGCTGGAATCCGTGGTTGGCGAGCTGATCATCACCCGCCCCAACAAGGGCGAGGCGCCGCTGCGTGAAGGCGATCAGGTGGGGATCAGCTGGCCGCTGGAGATGATGCGGCTGATGCCGGCCACTAACGCGGGAGGAGCTGCCTGATGTCGAGCCTCACTCCCGGCGCGGCCACACCACCACGGTCACTGCGCCCCTATCTGCTCTGCGCCCCGGCACTGGTGCTGTTTGCGGCACTGCTGCTGGCACCGCTGCTGATTATCGGCCTGCTGTCTTTCCACGCCTTTGACTACAACCTGGGCGTACTGGACAGCTGGACCCTGCACCAGTACCTCAGCGTCTTCACCGACGACTATTACTACAGCATCTTCTTCCGCACCTTCTGGATGTCACTGCTGACCACCGCCCTGTGTGCTCTGATCGGTGTGCCCGAGGCCTACATCCTCAGCCGCATGGGCAGCCCGTGGAAATCGATCTTCCTGCTGATTGTGCTGGCACCGCTGCTGATCTCGGTGGTGGTACGGGCCTTTGGCTGGAGCATGCTGCTGGGGCCGGAAGGGCCGGTCAATCAGCTGCTGGCCCTGTTCGGCTTTGATCCGGTACGCATTCTCTATACCCCGACCGCAGTGGTGATCGCGCTGGTGCATGTGATGCTGCCATTCATGATCATCCCGGTGTGGACCTCGCTGCAGAAGATTGATCCGGCGCTGGAAGCCGCTGCCCTGACCCTCAACGCCTCCCCCTTCACCGCCTGGCGGCGGGTGGTACTGCCGCAGATCGTGCCCGGCATTCTCTCCGGCAGTCTTATTGTGTTTGGTCTGGCCGCCAGCTCCTTCGCTATCCCCGGCCTGCTTGGCGGTCGTCGCCTGAAAATGGTCGCCACCGTGGTCTATGACGAATACCTGCACGAGCTGAACTGGCCGCTGGGTGCTGCCATCGCCATCATCCTGCTGCTGGCCAACTTCGCCATCATGCTCAGCTACAACCGCCTGCTGGAAGGATTCCACCGTAAGCGCATGGGAGGTCCCGTATGAACCGCAACGGCCCGCTCGCCCTGACATTCCATGGTCTGGTGATTCTGTTCATGCTGGCCCCGCTGGTGATCGTCTGTCTGGTGGCCTTTACCCCGGCCAACACCCTGCAGGTACCGACCACTGAATTTTCGCTGCGCTGGTTCCGCCACATTCTCGACTTCCCCGACTTTATTCAGTCGTTCTGGAACAGCCTCTATCTGGCCTGCCTGTCAGCGACACTGGCAGTGGCACTGGCACTGCCGGCGGGGCTGGCCATCAGCCGCTTCGAGTTCCCCGGCCGGGGCTTCCTCAACGGTCTGTTCCTGTCACCCCTGCTGGTGCCGCATCTGGTACTGGGGGTAGCGCTGCTGCGGCTGTTTACCGTGATCGGAGCCACCGGCAACTTCGCCTGGCTGGTGTTCGCCCACGGTCTGATCATGGTGCCCTATGCCCTGCGGCTGATCCTCGCCGCCGCTACCGGTATGGACCGCAGTGCCGAGCAGGCCGCCGCCACCCTGGGCGCCAGCGCCGCCGTGGTGTTCCGCCGCATTACCCTGCCGATGCTGCTGCCCGGTATTGCCGGGGGCTGGCTGCTGGCCTTTATCAACAGTTTCGACGAGCTGAACCTGTCCATTTTCGTTACCTCACCGTCCACCGTGACGCTGCCGGTACGGATGTACATGTACGCCACCGAATCCATTGACCCGATGATGGCAGCCGTTTCAGCCGTCATGGTCGCCATAACTGCCGTCGCCATGCTGGTACTGGACCGGGTCTACGGGCTCGACAAGGTACTGGTTGGCAAACACTGATCTTGCCGGGATGGAAAGCCGCTCCATGTCACTGATCAAACGGGTCGCTGAAACCCAGCGACCAGCCATTACCTTTCAGCTCAATGGTCAGCGCTGCGAAGCGCTGGCAGGGGACACGCTGCTGACGGCCATCCTCAGCCAGCAGACCTACCTGCGTCACAACGAATTCAGTCAGCAGCCGCGTGCCGGTTTCTGCCTGATGGGCGCCTGTCAGGACTGCCTGATCAAAGACGGTCAGGGCCGCAGTCTGCGGGCCTGTTCAACACTGGTGGAAGCGGGCATGTCGGTATGGACCGAACCCCAGCCGTCACCGGCTCAGCCGCAGGGAGCCGCTTCATGAGCAGCGCAGCCTCTCTGACGACCCTGCCGCCGGTAATTGTCGGTGCCGGCCCTGCCGGTATCCGCGCTGCGGAAACCCTGGTCCGCGCCGGTTTGCGTCCGGTGCTGATTGATGAAACCGCCAAAGGGGGCGGACAGATCTATCGCCAGCAGCCTGACGGTTTCAGCCGTCCGGCGAAGGCACTGTATGGTTTTGAAGCCAGCCGCGCCGAGGCCCTTCATGCCAGCTGGCGCGCCCTGCTCGACCAGGTCGATTACCGCCCGCACACCCTGGTGTGGAACAGCGAAGGTGGCGAACTGGATCTGCTGCAGGTACGCGAGCAGCACTATGACGGCCAGCCCTGGCAGCAGCTGATTCTGGCGACCGGCGCGACCGACCGCATTCTGCCGTTTCAGGGCTGGACGCTGCCCGGCGTCTACACCCTCGGCGCCGCGCAGATTGCCCTCAAATATCAGGCAACTGCCATCGGCAGCCGGGTGGTGTTCGCCGGTACCGGGCCGCTGCTGTATCTGATCGCCTATCAGTACGCCAAAGCCGGGGTCGAGGTCGCAGCCGTGCTCGACAGCGCACCGTTCAGTGCCAAGTTGCAGGCCACCCCGGCCATGCTCAAAGGCCCGGCGGTTTTCGCCAAAGGCCTGTGGTATCTGGGCTGGCTCAAGGCCCGTGGTATTCGCATTGAATACGATGCCCATCTGCTTGCCGCCAGCGGTGACCAGCGGCTGACAGCCGTACGCTGGCGCCAGCAGGGTCAGGAGCAGCAACTCGACTGTGACGGTCTGGGCTTTGGCTATGCCCTGCGTTCGGAAACCCAGCTGGCCGATATTCTCGACTGCCGCTTCCAGTTTGATGAACTCAACCGGGCCTGGCTGCCGGTCCGTGATGCCATGGGCCGCAGTTCACGTGACGGTGTTTATCTGGCCGGTGACGGTGCCGGCATCATGGGTGCCGATGCCGCTGAGTGGGCCGGTGAACTGGCGGCGCTGGCCCTGCTGCAGGACAGCGGCAGAGCGGTCGATGCCACCCGGGTCAGTCAGTTGCAGCAGCAGCTGGCACGTACCCGGCAGTTCCGGCAGGCGCTGGAAGACGCCTTCCCCTTCCCCGAGCAATGGGTGCACGAGGTGGCCGACGACGTGGTGCTGTGCCGCTGCGAAAACGTCACCGTGGGAGAAGCGCGACGCCTGATCAGCGAACTGTCACTGCAGGATATGAACCGTCTCAAAGCCCACAGCCGGGTGGGTATGGGCCGCTGTCAGGGGCGCATGTGCGGACTGGCCGCCGCTGAACTGCTGGCCGCCACCAGCGGCCAGAGTGTGGCCGATGCCGGCCGTCTGCGCGCACAGGCGCCGGTCAAGCCCTTACCCTATGCCATCGCACCGACGGTGCAGCAGTGGTCGCCCGCGCTGCCTGTCACCGCTGTCGCCGAGGAGGCTGACCATGACTGATATCCATACTCCCGGCAGCAAACGAACACTCGGCACCGATGTGGTCATCGTCGGCGGTGGCATTGTCGGTGCCTCCGCCGCACTGGCACTGCGCCAGAAAGGCATCGCCGTCGTGCTGCTGGAACGTGATGTCTGCGGCTCCCGCTCCAGCGGTATCAACTACGGGGGCGTTCGCCGTCAGGGTCGTCTGGCGGCACAGCTGCCGCTCAGCCAGCGTGCCCATCACATCTGGGCGCGGTTACCCGAACTGATTGGTATCGATGGCGAATACGTCCGTTCCGGCCACCTCAAGCTGGGCGTCTGCGCCGCTGACATGGCGTCGCTGGAAAACTATGCGCAGATGGCCGCGCGCTATGATCTGCCACTGGAAATCCTCGACCAGCAGCAGCTGCGCCGCCGCTTTCCGTGGATCAGCCAGCGCGCCATCGGCGGCTCCTACTGCGCCGAGGATGGCCACGCCAACCCACGGCTGGTCTCGCCCGCCTTTGCTCACGCCGCGGGCAGGCTGGGTGCGCAAATTTTCGATCAGACCCCGGTCAGCCGCATCGAGCACGACGGCCAGCGCTTTATTGTCGACTGCCCGCAGCTGCAGGTACGGGCACCGTTGCTGATCAACTGCGCCGGTGCCTGGGGCCACCGTATCGCCGCCTGGTTTGATGAGCAGGTGCCGCTGCAGGTGTCCTGCCCCAACATGACGGTCACCGAGCCATTACCGCTGTTCATGGACGCCAGTATCGGCATCGAAGGCGGCAGCATCTATGCCCGTCAGGTCAGCCGTGGCAACTGCGTGATTGGCGGCGGTCAGGGCTATACCACCAGCGATACCACGGCGCGGCCGGGTCGCGAGGCCGTTCTTGAACTGATGAAGGTCGCCAGCGGGCTGTTTCCGGCGCTGGCCAGTGCCCACCTGATCCGCTTCTGGAGCGGTATCGAGGGCAACATCCCCGACCGCAATCCGGTGGTCGGGCCCAGCCATACGACCCCGGGGCTGTTTCACGGCTTCGGGTTCTGCGGGGCAGGTTTCCAGATTGGGCCTGCCGTCGGTGAGGTTCTCGCCGAGTTGATCGACGATGGACACACCCCCACCCCCATCGACGCTTTTGCCATTAACCGCTTCAGCACTGCGTCATCGACGCTGATGAGCACAACTATTGTCTCAGGAGATGAATGATGAAAACCCGCAGCACCGCTTTTAGTCTGAACGCTTCCGCCGCCCTGCTGAGTGCCGCCGTGGCACTGGCAGCCCATGCCGATGAGAAAACCCTCTACATCGGCATGAACGGCGGCAATATGGAAAAAACCTATACGCAGGAAGTCTTCACCGAGTTCGAGAAGGCCAATAACGTCAAGGTTGTGGTGGTGCCCGGCACCTCTTCGGAGATTCTGGCCAAGGCGCAGGCCAACAAGGACAACCCGCAGATGCACGTGATGTTCCTTGATGACGGGGTGATGTACCGTGCCGTCGGCATGGGCCTGTGTCAGAAGCTGGATGACACCCCGACGCTGGCCGAGCAGTATCCTGCCGCGCGAATGAAGGGTGACATGGCGGTCGGCGTCAACATGGGCATGACCGGCCTTGCCTACAACAAGAAGATGTTTGCCGAAAAGGGCTGGTCAGCACCGACCTCCTGGCTGGACATGGCTGATCCCAAGTTCAAGGGCAAGGTCGTGTTTCAGTCCATGCCATCGTCCACCTATGGCCTGCACGCCTTCCTGATGCTTAACCGTATCGAAGGTGGCAGCGAGCAGAATGTCGAGCCTGCCTTCGATAAGTGGGACAGCACCGTCGGCCCCAACGTGCTGGAATTTATCCCCAGCTCGTCAAAAATTGCCGAAATGGTACAGACCGACGAAGCGGCCCTGTTCCCGCTGACCCCCACCGCCGTGGCGACACTGCAGGCTAAAGGCATCGACGTGGGTTATGTGCAGCCCAAGGAAGGCGCACCGCTGCTGATGGTGTCCGAGTGTGTGATCGCCAACAACAGCGAGCCGGAGCTGTCGAAAAAGCTGGCTGACTTCCTGCTGAGCAAAGACGCTCAGGCCAAGGCACTGGCCTTTGGTCAGTTGCTGCCAACCAACGCCCATACCCCCGCCACCGCAGAAACCAAGGAGCTGCTGGCGCAGATGGATACCTATATGAAGTCTGCCATCGCGCTGGACTGGGACAGCATCAACGCCCTGCGCCCTGAGTGGAACAAGCGCTGGAACCGCCAGATTGAACAGTAAGTAAGCATGATAGGTCAGCCTGACCTTGTGGTGCCGGGCTGATCTTCTCCTGCTATTCACTGATCTTGCCAGCCGCGCAGATCCGTGCCGCTGGTTACCCCCTCTCCCTAAGTACCTCTCCCACAAGGGAGAGGGACGTTTCCGGGCCATCCGTGAATATCGCGTTTTTACTCCACGCACAGCATGCAGCGACCAGACACCCATTTTGCCAGCCGCACCGATCAGCTCCCCTCGCCCCTGGCGGGAGAGGGGCTGGGGGAGAGGGGGCCAGTCACCCGGCAATCTGACATTAACCACACGGCCAATCCATCTGTGCTACCCTGACCGCGCTTTTTGGGTGTCACTGACGTCAGGTTGTTCTCATGCTTACCGTCCCCTTACCGCTGATCTCCATCGTTCTGCTGATTACCGTGCTGCTGCGCTTCTGGCATCTGCGTCAGGGCGATGAGCTGGCACGGGCGCGGCTGGGCTTTGTCGGGGGCTGTCTGATCATGCTGCTGGGCGTAGCCATGCGCTGGACGCTGCCGCACTCGGAGCCGCTGATGGCCTTACGGGCGCTGCTGGCCACCCTGCAGCCGGGCTGGGTGCTGTACTGTCTGGCACCGTTGTTCAGTGCCCGGGCACCGCGCCACGCCCTCGTACTGATGGCCTGCAGTGCCGCGGTCTATTTGCTGACCCGGCTGGGCTGGTATGGCCTGCTGGATGGCTACAACTTCTGTCTGTCACTGGCGGTCGGCTTGCTGCTGTGGCGCTGGCTGCCCGGCAGGCGACCCCAGTGGCATAGCTGGCAGCGTGCCTCCCGCTATCGCCTGCTGACTCTGGCCAGCCTGATGCTGCTCAGTGATGCACTGATCAGCGGTGTCATCAGCCTTGATCTGCTATTCAGTGACGGCCGCCATGTCGCCACCATTCTGCTGGTGACCCAGCTGCTGTTGATCGGCATTCTGGTGACCGCCCTGGTGGCCTCCAGCCGCCCGCCGGTGACCAGCGCCAGCATACCACACGCCAGTACCGACCCGGTGCAGACCGTGCCCCCTGAGCCGCTGCCAGCGTCAGCCCCTCTCAGCGAAGCGGTCAGCGCCAGCGATGAAGACCACCAGATCATGGCACAGCTGCGGCAGTTACTGAGTGACCAGCCGCTTTACCTCGACCCCAGCCTGACCCTGCAAAAGGTAGCGCGCAAGGCGGGCATTCCCGGCCGGCAGATCTCCGCGGCCGTCAATCGTCTGACCGACGGCAATTTCTCCCAGTGGATCAATGCCTACCGCATCGACGCCATCTGTCAGCAACTGCGTCACAGCGAGTTGCCGGTGACCGAGCTGATGCTGGCCGGCGGGTTTCAGACTAAATCCAACTTCAACCGTGAATTTCGTCGCCTCACCGGCATGAGCCCCAGTGAATACCGGCAGCAGACCAGCCCATCTGCCACCCCTAGTCCAGCGTCCGCTGCAGAAACGTCAGAATAAGCGCCGCTACCTGCTGCTGGATTGCCTCGCGGGGGCGCTCACCTTCATCGGCGCAGATCATGCCATCGCCCGGACTGTAGGCTTCCAGCAGCGCCGCCGCGCCAGCCTTGCAGCGCTGGATAAAGCTGAAATGCGATGCCCCGTCGATCACCTGATACTGCAGTCGTTCGGCGGGCAGATGACTGGCCAGATAACCGGACTCCAGCAGCGCCGGTACCTGACGGCTGCGCGGGTCGGCAGCCAGTACCAGCACCGGTACCGGCATCTGCTCCAGACTGCTGACGGTCAGCCCGCGGGCCAGCCCAAGATCAAGGGTCACGGCCGCTTTAATCCGTGGGTCTCGCCAGTCTGCCGCCAGCTGCGTGAAGGTGGCTTCTGGCTGGCCACGGGTCAGATAGCCATAGGCCTTGCACGACACATCCGTCGGATGCTGTACACAGTCAGCCTGCATCTGTGCCGGGCTGAATCGCGCCCCTGCCGCCATCATCGCCGTCCAGCCGCCGAGGGAGTGCCCAATGACGGCCACCCTGTCTGCATCGAACTCAGCGGCTAAGTGAATACTTACCCAGTCGATGGCACGACGAATATCCAGTGGCCGCTGCCACAGCTGCCCGCCGGTGGCCGGCGTAATATCACCGCTGGTGGTACCGGGATGATTGGCGGCCAGCACCAGATAGCCCGCCTGCGCCAGTGCCTGCGCCAGCCACAGCTGATTGCGCCAGTTGCCGCCGTAGCCGTGAGATAACACCACCAGCGGATGCCGCCCCGCGGCGATGGTTGCCTCAGGCAGTACGTGGATACCGATAAAAGCCGGGTTATCCGCGATCAGCGCAGGAGTCTGGGTGGCATCCGCCTGAGCCGGATAGAGCAGCACCGCCTGACGGCCGGGCTGGCCATCATCGCCGCCAATGACGATCTGGCGAAAACCGATGGGGGGAGCGGTATCCGCTGCTGCCAGCGGGCTGAGCAGGGCACTGCCGAGGGCAATAAAAAGATAGAACAGCCACATGAGGAGTCTCCTTGAGCAGAGTGGGAAGGCTATCAAAGGCGGTCTTTGTAGCGTTTCCAGCCCTGCCGGGAGACCTGAAACAGGATATAGGTCTTAGCAAAGTGACCTGTAAAACAACGGGTTGCAGCAAATCAGTCGTGCAGCTCGACAAACCGCGGGCGGCCACAGATCAGTCCCGCCACGCCCTGCACCACCAGCAGCACGATCAGCAGCGTCATCGACCACTGCCAGTGGCCACTCAGCTCATGCAGCCAGCCGAACAGCACCGGTCCGGTCGCCGCCAGCAGATAACCGATGCTCTGTGACATGCTCGACAGCAACGCGCTGTGATGCACCTCACGGCTGCGCAGCAGCATGCAGGTAAAGGCCAGACTGACGCTCGCCCCCTGCCCCACGCCCAGCAGCACCGCCCACAGCAGCTGACCGTGCAGCGGTGACAGCATCACCCCCAGCGTGCCTGCCGCAATCAGCAGGGTAATGATCAGCGCCAGCAGGCTCTGCGAGCGCAGCCGGGTCGCCAGCATCGGCACCACAAAACTGGCCGGAATGGTGACCAGATTGATCACCGACAGCATCACTCCGGCCTCTGCCGCTGTAGCCCCTTCACTGGTCACCACCTGCGACAGCCACGCCTGAATGGTATAGAAGCTGGTGGACTGACAGCCCATAAACAGCGTCAGCGCCCATGCCAGCGGGCTTCTCAGCATGCCGCCAAGGGACGCCCGTGGCGGCAACGCTGCCGCAGGTGTGGGCATTTTCCATAGCCCGAACAGCCACACCAGCAAAGCCAGGGTGGCCACCGCCGCCCACAACCACATGGGTGTCTGCCAGGAGGACGTCAGCTGCATCAGCGGCACCGAGGTCGCCGCCGCCAGCGTCGCGCCCACTCCCATGGTCACGGTGTAAAAGCCCATCATCCGCCCGACCCGGTCTGGCCAGTTACGCTTGATAAAGCTCGGCATATAGACATTGCCGCAGGCAATGCCCGCCCCCATCAGCGCCGTCCCCAGCAACACCCAGCTGAGGCTGTCGACACCGCGCAGCCCGACCCCCAGTACCAGCGTCAGCAGCGCCAGACCAATACTGCGGTCCATGCCCAGCCGTGCCGCCAGCCAGGGTGCCAGTGGCGAAATACAGGCAAAACAGAGAATGGGGATGGTGGTCAGCAGACTGGCGACATTAGCACTGACAGACAGGCCATCCATCAGGCTGCGCATCATCGGGCCAAGGGCAATAATCGGGGCACGCAGATTGAAGGCCACCAGCAGGAATGCCAGCAGCCACAGCAGGCTGGCACGGCGGGAGGAAGCAGCAGATGCCGGAGTGTCAGCACGGGGCGCAGCCTGCAGCGGGCGAATCGTTGACATAGCAGAATCCTGAAATAAGACAGAATTCATCCTATGAATTCTGGCGATATGCGGGGATTCATCCTATTTTAATCGGCCCAACCGGTCAAAGCCGCCCCATGGCCCTGACCGTCATTTCTGCTAATCCCATTCATCATGGTGGCCCATGAATAAATACCAGCGCACCCGCGACGCCCTGCTCGATGCCATCTATTACCGCGAGTGGCAGATTGGTCAGGCGCTACCGACCGAGCCGCAGCTGATGGCACGCTTCAGTGTCGGCCGTAACACCCTGCGCGAAGTCATCCGCTCCCTCACCACCGAGGGCATCGTCGAAGTGATTCAGGGCTCCGGCACCTACCTGCGACGCATGCCGACCTCGCTGCATGCCACCAGCCTGCATCAGCCTCTGCTGCCTGCCCTGCCGGTGCTGCCACTGGAAGACATCGGTGAAGTGCTGATTCTGCGCCGGGCGCTGGAGGTGCAGGCGGCTGAACTGGCGGCACTGCACCGCAGTGAGGAAGACATGGCACACATCCTTCATAAGGCCAGCGTGCACTATCAGGCCTGCAAGACCGGCAGCTGCACCGAGCTGCTGGATACCGATCTGGAGTTCCATCGCTCCATTGTCGAGGCGACGCACAGCAAAATTCTGATACAACTCTATCAGATGATTGAAAAACGCATCCGTGATACCATTCGCCCGTTCCTGCACCTTGCCTACAGTGCCAAAGGTGGTTTTTTACATCAGGCCCTGCTGGACGCCATCGAACAGCAGAATGCCGAACGGGCAGTGCAGGTCACACGCGAACATTTCGACTACCTGTTCGCCTACCTGGCCAAACAGTCTGCCGCGCCCATCATCAAAGGCCGCTAGCAGCAGACCCAAAGGCAGGCGCGCGGGAGCTTTTCCACCCCGCCCTCTGACAGGCTTGAGCGCACGTGAAGTCTGACAGGTGGAAAATACTGGAGCATGATGTTGTCTCAGCCTGCCCGCCCTACGCCACCTCTGGCGAAACTCCCGCCCGCCGCCCAGTGGCTGGCCCTGCTTGTCTGCTCCGGCCTGTTTGGTGCCCTGCTGGCCCATCTGGCCATGCCTGCCGCGCATTTTCTCGGCCCCATGCTGGTGGCCATTGTCTTTGGTGTGATGGGTGCCAGCATCCGGCTGCCGCGTATCGCTTTCCGGCTGGGTCAGGGCTGTGTCGGCGTGATGGTCGCCCACGCCATGACCAGCGCCGTGCTGCTGGCCATCATCAATAACTGGCCGGTGATGATTCTGGCTACGGTGCTGACCGTGGTCTTCAGTGCGCTGGTCGGTTCGCTGCTGGTGCGTTACAGCAGCCTGCCGGGCAGTACGGCGGTATGGGGCACCAGCCCCGGCGCGGCGGCGGCCATGACTGCCATGGCCGAAGATTACGGTGCAGACCCGCGCATCGTTGCCACCATGCAGTATGTACGGGTGGTCTGTGTGGTGGTGGGTGCCTCACTGGTGAGCCGCTTCGTCGCCGACTACCACGGCGTGTCCTCAACCCCGCAGGATGCCTTTGCCCTTGATGCCCAGACGTTCTGGCCGTTCGTCGCCAGTATCGCCATTGTGCTGGTCGGGGTATCCCTCGGCAGCCGTATTCCCGCCGGTGCCCTGCTGGTGCCGTTGCTGATTGCCACGGCGCTGCAGCTGTCCGGCTGGATCGACCTGTTTCTGCCGGACTGGCTGCTGGTCATCGCCTATGGCGTGCTGGGCTGCTACGTGGGTTTGCGCTTTGACCGCAAGACCGTGCGCACGGTGGTACGCAGCCTGCCGGTGATGATCATCAGCTCGCTGGTGCTGATCGTGCTGTGCGGGTTGTCGGCCTGGGCACTGGCGCCGTTCCTGCACACCGACTTTATCTCTGCCTTCCTCGCCACCAGCCCGGGTGGACTGGATTCACTGGCGATTATTGCTATCGACATCAAGGCCGACGCCGGTCTGGTGCTGGCCCTGCAAACCCTGCGGCTGTTTGGCGTGATCGTCACCGGGCCGTTTCTGGCCAGGCAGATGCTGCGTCTGGTCAAGGAGCCGGGTTAGGCGTCAGCGGAAAGATCGCAGCAGAGCTACTGGATCAGATTGCCCTTATCGGTTTTCAGTGACTCCACGGTCAGATCGACATAACCGGCGGTCACCCCCAGAGACTGCAACAGGGGGTCCAGTACCGTGGTGCCTATGGTCTTAATCGGCGTCAGCAGGGAGGACGTCAGGGCTGTCAGCAGACTGCTGCTGAGAGTGGCGCCGGAGACGTTGAGGGTCAGGGTGGTATTGGCAACCGTATCACTCAGTGCCGTACCGGCATTGGTCGCCACACGCACGCGATAGGGCAGACTCTGATTCTGTAATGCGATGGTTTCTTCCACCGCGCTGCTGTTGCCAGCCGGAACATTGGCCGTCACAGCGATCGTCACCGGTACGGTCACCAGTGGCGTCACCTGCAGCACGGCCGTCAGCGACAGCGGCGCGATGGTCAGGGTGGCCAGCGACGGCTTGACCGAAAACACCAGACTGACCCCGTCATCCACGCTGCAACCGCTGGCGTCCAGCAGTTTGGCTTCTGCCGCGGCCACAGTGGCCGTCATGCTCAGTGTGGACTGATTCACCTGCAGCACACCCAGCAGATTCGTTCCCCCCGGCAGCAAGGTCGCCTGCGCATTGAGGCTCAGCTGGGCAGTTCTGAGTACCGGCACACTGCTGTCATCCGCGGCAGGATAATAACCCACCTGATACTGCGGGGGTTCGATCACGGTCATAGAGACTGCCAGCCCGGTAATTCCCAGATCCACATCCAGACCACTCAGCGTCACCGCATGGCTTTGATTGGCCGCCATCAGCGAGGCCGTCAGCAGGTTGTAGACATTAAGATGAGTGGCCAGCAGCGAGCGGGCCAGAGTGTCCTCTCCCACGCCACTGTCATTCACCAGCCCCAGCACGCTGTCGAGCACCACATCCAGTGCATCGCTATTGCCTGTCAGCCGCAGCTGCTGCAACAGCGAAACGGCGCTGCTGGCCGTGCTGTCATTCCCCAGCACCTCGATCATGGCATCCAGCAGATCACCTACGCTGACCTCGGTCTCCAACAGCTCCGTGAGATTGCCCAGTGTGAGATCAGTGTTAAAGCCTGTGCCGGTCTCATCCAGTGCCGCCAGCAGTTCACCCAGACTGATCTGAGCATTGAGCAGACCGTCGTAAGACAGCAGGCTGACCGAGCCGCCCAGCAGCGCACTGAACAGGGAGTTGGTCAGATCCACATTCACCAGCCCCGAACCCATGCTGTAGCCGACATTCAGCCGCTTCAGTACCGTCGCACTGGCACTGAGCTGAATTTCATCCGTGAAGATGCCGCCGGCCAGCAGGCTGGCGGGGACGCTCTCACTGAGTGTCACCCGCCCCGCTGACTGCTCGCTGCCACCGCTGCTGTACTGCCAGTGGCTGTCTGCAATACGAGCATTGCCAAAGCTGATGGTGGGGGTACCGGTAAAACCGTTGGCCTGCAGACTGGCCTGCACCTGCTGGCGCAGCGTCGCTTCGTTATTGACTCCGTCGATGTAGCAGGTCGAGCGGGACATGGCCAGCGCCGCCAGATCCGCCTGCGCCTGCAGGGTGCGCTGGGCCAGCAACAGCCGGGCACTGTCGATGGAGACAGCCGCCAGCAGTACCACGCTCAGCATCAGCAGAGTGGCACTGAGACCAATGGCACCGCGCTGGCGTGCCCTGTTCATAGGCTATTTGCCGAAATCCTTATCGATATAGGTCGCCGGAATACTCTGGCCAAAACTGTCGGTGACCCGCTGTTGTGCCTTGGCTGCCGCCTCCGGGGTGAGCTGATCGTTATAGTGGCTGGCATAACGCCCGTCGCGCTGCATCTGCAGCCACTGGCGGGTTTCACTGCCGCTGGAGGGGACGCTATCCGTCCGGGTATCCGGCTCACTGAGGGTGACCGTAGCCGCAGCGGGAGCAGGGTTGGCCGCCAGCACCGGCGCGCACACAACGCAACCGACCACACCAATAAGCCATCCACCTGCCGCTCTGAACAGGGCTGGAACACGACACTGACTGAGCATAGTCACCTCCGCTACGCTGCGGGTTAGGGAACACATAAACCGGGTATCAGCTCTGTCCGGCGGTCAGCCCCCGCAGCGGGACAAAATGCTGAATGGCCGTCAGCATCTGCCCCTGCTCTGCGGCACTCCAGCGGAAGCGGCGGGCCAGCGCATCGGCAGCAGACTGATCGCCGTCCTTCAGCAGCAGAAACCACAAATTGCGGGCCGCCGTGGTGTGATTGCCGTCCAGCTCCAGTGCGGTCATCAGCTGGCTGCGCGCGGCCTGATCCTGACCGCTCATCAGCAACAGGAAACCATAGTCATTGCGCAGGTCAGCCTGCGTGGGCGCCAGCTTTACCGCCTGATCCAGCTGACGCAGCGCATCAGCCACCTGCCCCTGCCAGGCCGCGATCAGCCCCAGCCCGTACAGTGCGCGTCCGGCCAGACAGCTGGACTGCAGCTGCTGATACAGCCCTCGGGCCTGCTCATACTGACCCAGACGGCGCAGCAGGTCGGCTCTGACCAGCCGGTAGGTCGGGCTGTCGCTGTCGAGGGTGTTGAGACCCGCCAGTGCGGCGTACAGCCTCCCCTGTTGCTGTTGCTGCTGGGCCATGGCCAGCTTCAGCCCCAGCGCCGGAGCAATCGCTTCGCCACACAGGCCGCGTGACTGGCTGGCCCGGGCCTGCTCTTCTGCCTGCGCCGCCGCGGCGGCATCCTCCCGCTGGCTCTGCTGCTGACTGCTGCTATTCCAGCAGCCGCTGAGGTTCAGGCAGCACAGCAGCAGGCTGACGGCATGCCGCAGGCGACCTGACCTGTTCGCGGTGACCGGTGTTGACCTGTCCATCACTGTTCTCCTTCACTGCGTGGGTCTGTGTATCCGCTGCGGTGGTGATTGCATGACGGTGCGGTTCACTGCGCTCACCACACCCTAGCTGGTATTCGTGTTCGGCTATCACCGCAGGGTGGCGCTGAGGGACAAACCGCATCTCACAATGCCCGCATCGTTCCTAAAACACCGCGGTGACAACCGACGGTGCGGTTCACTGCGTTCACCGCACCCTACCTGATATTCGTGTCCGGCTATCACCGCGGTGGCGGTGAGGGACAAACCGCATCTCACAATGCCCGCATCGTTCACAAAACACCGCGGTGACAACTGGTGCGGTTCACTGCGTTCACCACACCCTACCTGGTGTTCGTGATCGGCTATCACCGCAGGGTGGCGGTGAGGGACAAACCCGCACCTCACAATGCCCGCATCGTTCACAAAACACCACGGTGACAATCGACGGTGCGGTTCGCTGCGTTCACCACACCCTACCTGGTATTCGTGTCCGGCTATCACCGCAGGGTGGTGGTGAGGGACAAACCGCATCTCACAATGCCCGCATCGTTCACAAAACACCGCGGTGACAACCGACGGTGCGGTTCACTGCGTTCACCACACCCTACCTGGTGTTCGTGTTCGGCTATCACCGCAGGGTGGCGGTGAAGGACAAACCGCATCTCACAATGCCTGCCTCATCCCGCACGTCGGTAGGGTG
The DNA here is from genome assembly GCF_029846635.1 of Pokkaliibacter sp. MBI-7. Taxonomy (NCBI): domain Bacteria; kingdom Pseudomonadati; phylum Pseudomonadota; class Gammaproteobacteria; order Oceanospirillales; family Balneatrichaceae; genus Pokkaliibacter; species Pokkaliibacter sp. MBI-7. The sequence goes on from NZ_JARVTG010000001.1 coordinate 2,393,296, forward strand.
CCGGTGAGGCACGAACCGCACCGTATTGCGCCGCACTTATCGTCTTACGCCACACTGACCACGCCAGGCCGCACTTAATGGGCCATCTTGCCCAGCGCCTTTACCAGCGCCATAAAGCCCGGCCCGGCCAGCACAATCAGCAGCACCGGCATCAGGCACATCATCATCACCGCCGACATGCGCCCGGACAGGCGGCTGACGTTTTCCTGCAGATCGGTGCGCCGGCGGTCGATCAGCAGTTCGTACAGATCCTGCAGGTGCTGGCTCATGCTGCCGCCGGTTTCCGACACCTGCGCCAGCAGCATCAGGAAGTCCTGAAAACCTTCGGCATCAATCAGCCAGAACACGTCGCCGATCGCTTCATCCCGGGTCTTTCCGGTATCAATCTTGACCAGAATGATCTGCAGCTCGCGGCAGACTTCCGGGGCCAGTTCTTTCAGCTCACGGGTCATCACCCGCAGCATGCTTTCCAGTGAAATGCCTACGTCCCAGAGAATGCGGATCATCTGCAGTACCAGCAGCATTTCTTCACTGATCTGCCGCATCCGCGTTTTTACCCGCTGCCGCAGCCATACCAGCATCAGGTAGGGCACACCCGCCAGACAGATCAGCAACAGTGCCGTCTGCTGCTGCACGGTCATCGGCTGCAGTAGCAGCAGTGACAGGGTGGCGACGATGGCCAGCAGCCACACCAGCGCGAGGCGCAGCAGAAACAGCCACTGCTCGCGATTGCTGGCCATGCCCAGCCGCCGCAGGATCAGCCCCAGTTCCGCCAGGGTTTCCCGGCGCCGGCTGGTACGACGCCACATGGCCTTGCCGTGATCCACCAGCCGGGCGCGAATGACCCGCTGCACCGAACGCTGCAACCGCTGCTCCACCTGACGGCGCCGGCGCTGACGATGAGCCACCAGCAGCAACACCAGGCAGCCGGTGATCAGGGTCAGACTGAGCAGCAACATCCATGACGGCGTCAGCATCGTCCTGCTCTCAGATCGAACGCAGCATGCGCCACAGAATGAAAGAGCCCAGCGCCTGCAGACCGAGCCCGCCCAGCAGCGCCAGCCGCCCGCCAGGGTCATCCCACATCACCATCAGATAGCGGTGATTGGCCACCAGCATGTACAGCCCCATCAGTACCGGCACGATGCCCAGCACAATGGCCGTCACCCGGGTTTCACCGGTCAGGGCCCACAGTTCGCGGTGTGCCCGTTCACGCTGATGCAGCAGCTTGACCAGATGCTCCAGCGCCGAGGTGACACTGCCGCCGTACTGATAATGAATCCGCAGGATGGATGCCAGCAGATACAACTCCTTCACCCCGGTGATACGCCCTTCATGGTCAAGGCTGTCAGACAGCTCATCGCCCAGCTGCGAACGCAGCATCGCTCGCTGCAGCACTTCCTGAAGGGGCATGCGGGTTTCTGCCACCGCCCGCTCAACCCCCTTGGCGACCGACATGCCCACCACCACCCGGCGGCTGACCTGACCGATAAAGCCCGGCAATTGTTGCAACAGCTGACGCCGCTGCCGTTCACGACGTACCTGCGCCAGCATCAGTACCGCAATAATGATGGCCAGCAGCAGGCCGGTGGCCGCAGGCCAGCCCTGACGGTGCAGCACCAGCCCGACGCCGGTCAGGCTGGCCAGAATCAGCAGGATAAACAGCGGTACCGAGCCCGGCAGCCCCACCCGTAGCAGCCCTTCCTGCAGCCGTTGCTGTGACCAGCCCTGCTGGGGCCGGCTGCTGCGCACACTGGCGGCCGCTGGTTGCTGACGCCGGGCGGCCAGCAGTAACAGCAGCGCCCCGGCCAGCATCAGCGCCGCCGCCAGCAGCATCATGAGGCATCCCTCTGTGGCTGATCTTTCAGCCTGCCCAGCAGCTTTGCCGAGGGCTTGTCCACTTCGCGGAACTGCAGCTGGAGCAGGTCATAGTGGAACAGCTCGGCGATGCGGATCATGCCATCGGCCACATCCAGCACCTCCACCACCTGAGTCACCACCCGCCTGCCGTCCGGCATGCGGCTGACAAAAACGATGATGTCGAGAGCAGAGGCGATGATCTGCTTGACCAGCAGCTCGGTGGCGGAAAAACCCGACAGCGCCACCATCAGCTCCAGACGCATCAGCGCGTCACGCGCCGAGTTGGCGTGCAGCGTACTCATGGAGCCCTGGTGGCCGGTGTTCATCGCCTGCAGCATATCGAGCACTTCGGCACCGCGACTTTCCCCCAGAATGATGCGGTCAGGGCGCATCCTCAGGGCATTCTTGACCAGATCACGGGCAGTCACTTCGCCCAGCCCTTCGGCGTTGGGCGGGCGGGTTTCCAGCCGCACCACATGGCCGTGCAGCAGCTGCAGCTCGGCGGCATCTTCAATGGTGACCACCCTTTCACTCTGGCCGATGTTCTGGCTGAGGATATTCAGCAGGGTGGTTTTGCCCGAGCCGGTGGAGCCGCTGATCAGCATGTTGCAGCGGCTGCGGGCGGCGCGGGCGAGAAACTCCTGCATGGCCATGCTGAGGCTGCCCTGCTTGACCAGATACTCGGCCGTCAGGGCTTCCTTACGGAACTTACGTACCGACAGGCAGGGGCCGTCGATGGCCAGCGGAGGGATGATGGCGTTGATACGGCTGCCGTCCGCCAGCCGCGCATCCACCATCGGGCTGGACTCGTCGATACGGCGGCCAAGGGGGGCAATCATGCGGCGAATGACCCGCAATACGTGCTGATCGTTGATGAAGCGCAGCGGAATCCGTTCCAGCTTGCCTTTGCGCTCCACATACACCTGCGAAGCACCGTTGATCAGGATGTCATCGATCTGATCATCCTCCAGCAGCGTCTGCAGCGGGCCGAAGCCGACGATCTCATCCAGCAGCTCATTCACCAGCCGGGCACTGTCGGCCCGCAGCGAGTCGATATTGTGCTCGTTGAGGTAGGTGTGAACGTACCCTTGCACATGGGGACGCATCTGGTGGCGGTCCATCTCGAACAACAGGTCATCTTCCTCCAGCCGGTCGATGATAAAGCGGTGCAGACTGGCCTTGAGGCTCAGCCGGTGATCATCTTCCATCAGATCCAGCTGACGGCTGGGCCAGCGCAGGGTGTCTTCAATCGGTGCGTTCTTCATGCGGCCTCCGAAGCCTCAGCGTCAGGCTGAACGAATGCTGAACTTACGCCACCAGCGCTCCACCTTGCGGGCATGCAGCATCAGCTCCAGTGCCTGCAGATAGCCCTGCAGCTCACCCTGCGGCGGCAGCAGGGTGCCGGCATTGATGGCAGTGAGGTAATGGGGTGACCAGGGCAAAATACCGCGCAGCGGCAGGGAGCTGTGCTGGCTAATGGTGTGCTGATCAGGCAGCACGTCCTTGTAACAGGGCGCCAGCACCAGCCCGACAGCCCCGGGGCGCACCCCCAGCTGCAGCAGGTATTCGCCCATTTCGATGGCCGCGGTGATACTCAGGTGCTTCTGATCGGCCAGCACCCAGTGCTGATCACAGCAGCGAGCCACCAGCCGCAGTAACGGCGACGGCTGCATACCGTTAAGGTTGACCACCAGATGGTCATAGCGGGTAGAGAGCGCCTGCAGGGTGCGGCTGACCTCCTCCGCCGTCACCTGTGCCAGGCTGCTGCCGGGGGGCAGACCAATGATGTCGACGTCGCTCAGACAGGTGCCGTCGCGGCGATCACGCTCCAGCTTGTCGATGCTGAGGTGACCACTGACCAGATCAGCGAAGTTGTTGTGCAGTGGCAGGTCGAGATACGCCGCGACGTCGGCCTGCGGCATGGCCAGATCCAGCACCAGCACCCGCGCCTGCTGCTGGCGTCGCAGGCTCCAGGCAGTACAGATCGACAGCAGCGCGGCATCGCTGTCATTACGTGAAGAAAACAGGCCGAGCATATGCGGCGGGTTATCGACCTGGGCAGAGGTCAGAAAATAGAGTTTGTCAGCCAGTTCCTTGCGATCAACAAGATGGACTTGGGGATGAGGCTCGCGATTATGCCAGGCACCTTCAGCCGTCTGATCAAGCACCACCACCGGCCGCGGCAGAAAGCCTTCCAGCAGCGCTTCCAGCTGGCGATCCGGCCAGTGCTGCGCCACCATGATCAGCACCCGTGCCGACGCCCAGTCAAAGCTGGCCTCCAGCTGCTCCAGCTCATGCAGCCACACCACCTGACTGCCGGCCGTCAGGCTCTGACGAATGGCCTCCTGCATCTCACCTGTCTCACTGTAGGCCAGCACTTTCATTGACTGCCTCCTTCGGAGAAGCCCATACCGGCAGGCATACCCACCGCGGCCTGACCCGGCTCAGCATTAAGAAACACCAGCTTGAAGAACGAGGGCTGGAACTGCCGGTAGATTTCCCCCGGTAAGGCTGGCAGGGGCGCATCGCGGGCGATGGGTCTGACCAGATGGGGTGTCACCACCATCAGCAGTTCCTTGTCATTACTCTGGAACTGGGTCGAGCGGAAGAAAGCACCGATGACCGGCAGATCGCCCAGCAGGGGCAACCGCGCGGCGTTTTTCAGGGTCGTCCGGCTGACCAGACCGCTGATGATAAAGCTCTCGCCATCGCCCAGCTGTACCGTGGTATCGGTACGCCGCACCGTCAGGGCGGGCACGGACACGCCGGAGCTTTGCAGGCCGTCGATAAAGTTCAGCTCACTGACCTCCGGCGCCACCTTGAGCAGGATGCGACTGTCGGCCATCACGGTCGGTGTCAGGCTCAGGCGCACACCGAACTGCTTGAAGTCGACACTGATATCACCGTTGCTGTTGCTTTTCGGATAGGGGAACTCCCCCCCCGGCGAGAAAGAACGCCTGCTGACCCGACAGGGTCACCAGACTGGGTTCGGCCAGGGTGTAGGCATAGCCGTTACTGCTGAGGGCGCTGATGGTGGCCAGCAGACCGCGGCTGGCATCCCCGGCGACGATATTGAAGGCACTGCTGTCTGACAGAAAGCCGGAGCTGCTCTGCAGGGTAAAGCCGCCGCTGTCATTGGTCTGCACCCCGGTCAGCGCACCGCTGCCAATAGCCAGTGTGGTGTTGCCGGTATTCTTGCCGAAGAAGAAACCGGCTGAGTGCAGCGCCTCTTTACTGATCTCCACTACGCGGATATCGGTCTGCACCTGCACATTGTCGTGGGCGACGCCGGTCGGAAATACCCTGAGGCTGAAGACTGTCGGGGTCTGGCTGCCGCGCTGCCATAACTGCAGCGTGGTGCTGCCCACCGCCTTGCCGGTCAGCAGTGCCTGCTCCCGGGACAGCAGCTGCACGCCCACCAGATGGGGGTCGCCCACTGCCAGCCGGATCACACCGCCGGGCAGGTCGAAAGCCTGCTGGCCGCCGACCGCGACACTGAGCTCCTGCTGTGCCCAGCTCCAGGGCGCCAGCAGTGTCAGGCAGGCGCTCAGCAGCCACAGCACCACTGCCCGCAGGCTCAGACGGCTTGCGCGCGACCGTTGAGAATAAGTGACGTCAGTCAGGCCAACATCGGCTAACACAGAGCTATCCAACACAAAGTGCATCCTTCTGTGACACCCCTCCATGGGGCTATTGCCGGTAACGCAGATCGATGTGCAGCGGCCTGCTAAGGTCGCAGCATGACCTTCTCCTCCCCCAGCAACACTTCCAGCCCCGCAGGCTGGCTGCTGACTTTTGTTTTAACGACGGGCACGGCTGCCGGTACGGGCGCAGCTACCGGCATGGGTTGTACTGCAGAGGCTGGCTGCCCGGCTTCACCGCTACCGAAACGGGCCAGGGTGACGGGGGGTTCCGTCAACTCACTGCTACCGCTGTGCTGTTCCCGCGGGCCAATCACTGCCAGTTGCAGCTCACCACTGCTGGCAGCCAGCAGCAGCTCGGCCACACTGGCCTGTGGCACGGCCAGTACCGCCGAGCGTTCACGGGTCTGGCGGCTTTTCTCGCCCGGACTGCCATCACGCGGGCTGGCCACCTGATCGCCATAAGCCAGTACCGTCAGCCCGGTAAACAGCCGCCGCGCTGACGTGATCTCTCCGCTTTCCTTGTTGGCCCGCAGGTAAAACAGCACATCGACCCGGTCCCCGGCCTGCACATGCCCACCCACCGCGGTCACTTCATCCACCTTGATGGCCACCGCACGAAAGCCCGGCTCCAGACCATCCAGCATGGGCCGCTCGGCCGCCAGCAGACTGTTCTGCAGGCGTTGCCCCTCCTTCACCGCGGTGGCCAGCACCCGCCCGAGCACCGCTTTGGCGTCCGCCACATCGTCTACTTCACGTTCATCGACCTGCTGCTCGTTGAGCATATCCAGCTGCAGCAGGCTGCCCGCCGGCACGTCGTCGCTAAACCGCCAGATGGTCAGGGTCGGTGCCTGAATCTGCGGCGGCGGAGCCTTCTTGTCACCCAGCGTCAGGCTGTAGAACCCCAGCGCCAGCGCCAGGGCAAACAGCAGAGCCGCAATCAGGGTCAGGGTTCGTCCTTGCATCGGTTCCGTTCACCTTCGGGGTTCATCTGCGCCGGTTACAGACTCAGATTAGCGGTGATATTCAGCTGGGCCGGCACCGGCAGCACCAGCGGCGGCACAAAGGGAAAGTCGGCATAGTTGTAGACCAGTGACAGCACACAGCAGCCGCCACTGCTGTCTTCACTGGCGGTGATCGTCAGGGCATCATCCAGCGACTGGCCGAACAGTGTGCCGAGACTGCCGGCGTCGCTGCCCTGCGCAACGTTGCCGATCACCGCACGGGTCTCGTTCAGCACTTCCTGCCGCACCTCATCACTGCTGCAACTGGCAGCACTGAACAGACACTCTTCATCGACGTAGTCGATACTGCGGCGCAAGCCTTCCTCGGCGGCGTACTGCATCAGCTGGGCGGCGGTAAAGATCAGGCCATAGTTGGTGATGGCGTAAAAAATCATGAAGAACAGCGGAAACACCAGCACGAACTCGATACCGGCACTGCCCCGCTGTCGGCGCCCGGCCAGTGGCTGACTAACGCCCATAGCTCCCCCCCAGCCACACCAGCAGCCCCGCCAGGGTCAGATAAGGCGCCAGCGGCAACGGCCGCTGCACCAGCCAGCGGCTGCTGCAGGCCAGCAGCAGGAACCCCGCCACCATCACCAGCAGCAGCTGTGGCAGGGAGAACACCCAGCACAGCACCCACAGCAGTTTCACATCCCCCGCGCCCAGTTGCCCCAGCGCCATGCCGGGTAGCGTCAGCGCCGCCACCAGCAGCAACGCCAGCAGGATGTCTGTCAGCTCAGCCGCGGCACCGCCCAGCAGCTGACCGTGTCGGTACAGGTACAACAGGGCACAGGCCAGTAACGCCAGCAGGGCCAGATTGGAGATGCGCTGCCTGCGCATATCCTGCCAGCCGATCCACAGCATCAGCAGCACACTGAGCAGGGGCAGGGGCAGGGCCATGGCTGCCGCTCCAGAAAGAGTCGTGTGGGATCAGGTCACCGCATCGCCACCGAGGGCGGTAATGATGGTATTGAAGATGGTTTTGACGCTGTCGCTGACCCCGGGTACGAACAGCGCCACCACCGCCGCCACCATGGCAGCAATCAGCGCATATTCGATACCACTGGCCCCCTTCTCTTCATACAAAAGACGGCTCAGAAACAGCCGGGACTGATGATTAACTCGACGTACAAGGTTCATGACTGTTACCTCCAGGGTTCAGATAAAACCTAACCCGCAGATAGGACTTCCTGACGCTATCGCCGATAAATTTAAGTTAGGACAGGCTAAAAAAACTGTCCATGTAATGGGTAAAATTGGCGTGATTGGCACTATTAACGCTTATGGCAGGACGGACGTGCTCACTCAGAGCAGGGGGTTAAGCGCCCGCCTGCGCCTCAACGGCAACCTCTGCACGATAGCGGCGGAACTGGTTTTTACCGCCTTTTTTAGCCTGATACATGGCCACGTCGGCGGCCTTGAGCAGCGCCTCCAGTTCATCAGCATCGTCCGGGCTGGTGGCGATGCCGACACTGGCCGATACCCGGCATTCGATTTCACCAAACTGGAAAGGCTGTGACAGGGTCTCGATCAGCTTGCCGGCAATGGTTTCCAGTACGGTGATTTCGTCCTGCCGCAAGTGGGCTATCCACACCACAAACTCATCGCCTCCCAGCCGGTAGACATGATCGCTCTGGCGCAATACCTGCCGCATGCGCCCGGCAGCGCCCTTTAACAGCAGGTCGCCAATGTCATGGCCAAGGGTATCGTTGATTTTTTTGAAGCCATCCAGATCGATAAAAAATACCCCCTGCAGCAGCCCCTGCTGACGGGCCTGCTGCAAACCGGCATGCAGCTGCATGCGCAGCGCGCGGGAGTTGGGCAGGCCGGTCAGGGCATCCTGATAAGCCTCACGATAGATCTGCTGACGAGTGGTGTGCTCTTCGGTGATATCCACCTGGGTACCGAGCAGACGATGGCGGCGACCGGTATGTATCCACTGACAGGTCGCATGCAGGTGGCGCATGCTGCCATCGTCATCACGAATGATGGAGAACGTCAGCTCACTGCGACCGCTGCTGACACCGGACTGGAACAGCGCCTTCATGCGCTGCCAGTCATCGGGCAGAATCCAGGCCCGCAGCGCGTCGATACTCAGTTTGCGCTCCGGCGGCACGCCGTAGAGACGGAACATCACCGGGTTCCACAGCAGCTGGTCGGTTTCCTTTTCCCATTCCCAGACCCCCACGCCTGCCACTGAGGTCGCCAGCGACAGACGCCGGTTGGCCAGCAGCAGTTCGCGGTTGGTACGCTCGATATAACGCTGATGGCGGGCGACAAACACCAGCAGGATCAGTACCGCGGCCGCCAGCAGGAGCAGCACCAGCCCGGCCAGCCAGACCGGAATGCCGAGCTGACCAAACAGCAGCGCCAGCACGCCGTTGACCTTTTCAACCAGGGTTGCCATGGCCCTCTCTCCTGCCCGTTCGCCCATTCATAAAGGAATAGTTGCTGATTGCCACTCATGCAACCGGCGTTCGTGCAATCCGCCTGTGCGTTTTAACCACTCGCGGATCGTGCGGGCGATGCACTGATAGCGCTTTTTGGCCGCTGACTGTGCGTAACAGCCTGCCCCCGCGCGGCGGCCCGTCATCTATAAGCGTGCCAGTGCGTCCAGCCCCTGCTCACAGCCCGCCAGATAAGACGGGCCAAACAGATTGAAGTGATTGAGGTAGTGGTAAAGGTTGTACAGCGGCCGCTTGAGGTCATAGACCGCTGAACGGGGGAACACCGCATCGTAGGCCTGATAGAACCCGGCAGCGAAGCCACCGAACAGCTCTGTCATGGCCAGATCGACCTCCCGGTCGGCGTAGTGCACCGCCGGATCAATCAGCCATACCTGCCCGTCGCCGAACAGCACATTGCCTGACCACAAATCACCGTGGACCAGACTGGGCTGCTGACAGTGCTGATTGAGGAAGTCGGTCAGACGCTGCTGATAATGCTGCAGCTCACCGTCAAAACGGCGCCGGATGGCCTGATCTTCGATCCGCGCGATCTGTCGCTGCAGGCGCCGCTCGACAAAGAACCGCCCCCAGTCCTGATACCAGCCATTGGCCTGCGGCGCGAGGCCGATGTAATTGTCATAACCCAGACCATAACGCGGCATCGGCAGCTGATGCAGACGGGCCAGCCCCTGTCCCAGCTGCGCCATCAGGGCTCCCTGCGGCGGCGCCTGCTCGATCAGCTGCAGCTCCATCCGTACTTCGCTGACGGCGTAGACTTCCGGTATCTGCAGCAGCCCATTGCCGGAGGCCTGCAGGGTGTCACGCAGCAGCGCCAGCCCCTGCGCCTCACAGATCAGCGCCTTGCTGCCGCGACGGCGGTGTTTGACGAAATGTGGCATCGGCTGCTCCTTCGCCCGCGTGATCAGCTCAGAGTCTCACCGGGTTATGACAGGTTACGGTCACCTGCAGGCGGCAGTTGTCGCTCAGCGGCAAGCAGCTGCTGACGCAGGGCGTTGACCTTCGCCGGCCCCACCCATAACCCCAGTAGCAGCGTGGCCAGCAGGGCACAGCTGCCTGACCAGCAAAAGGCCACCACCGGCGAGATACCTTCATACAGCCAGCCGAACACAACGGAGGCAGGCAACAGCAAGGCACCGGCAGTCAGGTTAAACCAGCCAAACGCCGTACCCCGGCGCCCCGCGGGAGCAATGTCGGCCACCAGTGCCTTTTCCACCCCTTCGGTTGCGGCGACAAACACCCCGTAAAAGCCAAACAGGGCAAACATCACCACACCGTCATGACTGATCATGCCCATCCCCAGATAGAACAGCGCATAGGCCAGATAGCCCGCCATCAGCATCCTCACCCGCCCAACCCGGTCAGACAGCGCCGACAGCGGCGTCGACAGCAGCGTCGCCACCAGTGATACCGCCGCCCACAGCAGCGGAATCTCGGCTGGCTCTACCCCCATTTCTCCGGCCCGCAGCAGCAGAAACATGTTGGATGAATTGCCCAGGGTAAACAGGGCCATCACCAGCAGATAGCGGCGAAAGACCGGTGGCATGTCCGCCAGCCGCCAGTCAAAGCGCTGTTCGCGGCTGGGTGCTTTCACAGGCTCAGGCTCACGGATCATCAGTGCCAGTAGCAGACACAGCAGTGAAGGCAGGGCCGACCACAGAAAAATCTCCTGCAGCGGCATCTGCATGCCCAGCAGCAGCGCCGCAATCAGCGGCCCGATCACTGAACCTGCGTTATCCATGGCGCGATGCAGGCCATACACCAGCCCGTGCTGATCGGCACTGACACTGGCGGCCAGCAGGGCATCACGAGGAGACGTGCGCAGCCCCTTGCCCACCCGGTCGGTGAAGCGGATCAGCAGCAGCCACGGCCAGCTGCTGACAAAGGCAATCAGGGGCCGGCCGAGACTGGCCGGGCCGTAACCCAGCACGATCCAGATCTTGCTGCGCCGGGTACGGTCGACGATCACTCCGGAGAACAGTTTAAGCAGGCTGGCCGTGGCCTCGGCGATACCTTCGATCAGCCCCAGCACCCGGGGGCCGGACATCAGCACAGTGGCCAGATACAGCGGCATCAGCGGATACAGCATTTCACTGGCACTGTCGTTGACCAGGCTGATCAGGCCAATCAGCCAGACGGTGCGCGGTAATCCTGCCAGAGCATTGAACATGGCATCTCCTCAGACAACGGCAACAGGTATGCAGGGAGTATAGGCAGGAATAACACAGGACAGCGGCTTCCGCAGCAGATGCCAGAACTGCACGAGAGACTGGATAAAAGAACGAAGGTACTTTCTTTGCGCTGGAGGAGCTGAACATGGCGATGGGATCAACAGTGATCCACGCTACTCTCTGACCACTGTCAGGGGCCATTTCTGAACACGCCCCCCGTGTTGATCATTAACTGATCGCCTCGCTATACTCCCGGCCTTCTCTTAATCGCATAAGGATGCGCGATATGGCCAACTTGCCACCCCTGCCAGACTGGTGCTTCCGGTGCAAAGGTCTTCAGTTTGGCGGTGATGCCACGACTTATTTTGTGACCACACCGCTATCCGCTCCCTTTCACATCACGGGGCAAGTCAGTAGCCGAGACCTTGAATTCGCCCTGATGAACATGAACTCCGCCGCCTGCTTTTGGGCAATGCCTGAAGGGCGAAGTGGTTACGTCAGTCGGAATGCAGGCCACTACATACTGGACTTCGCCCGGTGGAATCTGTCCTCTGCACACACCTATGCCAATGCCTTAGAGGCCTTGCATGACCTGCGGGTGTATCAGATCAACCTGCCTTACCCCAAGGTTGGCCGGGGCTACGCGGCCATTTCACGCAATGCACTCCATGCTGCCAGCAAAAATGTCACCTATGTCGGCCCCGATGGGACAGGGCGCGTGATGATCCCCAGTGGCACCGCACTGGCGCCCAGCACCTTTGCTGCCGCCTCCCCCTCCTTTACCCCAGACCAGCTTGACCAACAGCAGGACGGCTTCTACAAAGCGGGTATCCGGCAGATGGTCGATGCCAACCTGCCCGACAGCCTTGCTGACTACATCAACAGCATGGACGTTTTGCAGTATGACGACCCGATGGAAGCGCTGGGCGCTGAGCGTTATCAAACGTTATTGCAGGAGATGCAACAACATGCCCTGAGCACGACCGAAGGCATGGCAGCAGGAGCCATGGCCTCCCTGCTGGGAATCCGTCGCGGCAGCAGTGGCATTGCGGACGATCTGGCCAGAAAGTACGGCAAAGAGACCGCCGAGGCGCTGCTAAAAGACATCGACAACGCCATGACCAACAGCCGCAGCCTGTCTGAAGCACTGGGCAAGCTGGGCATGGAGCAAGGCCGCCGCCTGCTGGGGCTCAAGCCCGATCCGCGCTACGTAGACCGTTACCATGGGCCTGATGGTATGAGCCGCGACGCGAATGGCAATCTGGTCGAGGAAGAAGCCAAGGGGACTGCGGGTAAAAGCACGGCAGTAGCGTCGAATAACGAAGGTGACAAACAAGGATCCGCTGAAAAGAACGCAAGGCGGGGCAGGCAGGTCAGCAGAAAGAGTCCCAAAATAAATCAGCCCTCCAATCGTCAGGGTGGGCCGTATAGCAGTGATGAAATTGATCTCTGGAGAGAGATTGCCAATTTGGATGGTAAAAAACGGCATATCTCCTATCACACTGATACCGAGACCGGCCAAACCACCGTCTACGAGCGGGATCATCGTGGCAACATCACCGACACACTGGAAGACTTTGTAATACAGGGCTTCAATGAGGCCAAGGATATTATTGGAGGCTTGTTTAAATGAGTAAAAAACCTACAACAGAAAGAATAAATGAATGGCTGAAGATTACCTTGGAAGGGATCGAGCGGCGTCAAACGTTAATGAATTCTGATTTTGATGTGAAAAATAACATCACCAAAGACACCCGCTACCGTGGTTCAGCCATGGACTATGAGTCTCTGGCGCTGTGCTACACCCTGCAAGGCGACTGGGGCAAGGCCAAGGCTACCTTTATTCAGGCCAACCAGTTTGGTCAACGACCATTTCATATGGCCTATAACGAACAGGATCCAGAATACGGAGGAGCCTCTGTAACGGACGGCATTCAGGAGTCTAATGCCATCAAAGCCACTGAGTTTGCGTTGGCGGCGGGTGATCTGGCTCTGGCCAAACAGGCGGCTGGGTTATACCGGGTTCCAGCCGATAACCATAAGATGCCAGCCCCTATTCACCGCTATATCTTTGCTCTGCAAGCTTTCCTTGATGGGGACAAAGACCGTGCTCAGATGCTGCTACAGATATCGCTGGACGAGTTTTTGAAGAAGCCCAGTAAAGGGCAGAACTACAAGGTCAACTACCATACGCTGAGTCTGGCTTTACTGGGGGTCGTGCTGCACGATCAGCCAGCCTTTAACAAAGGGCTGGAGGCGCAGTTGCAGTTCTATACCAAAGCCGCTAAAGGCGAAATTCACGATACCGAAGAAGAGTTTGTTTGCCTGCATGCACTGGCCCTGACCAATCTGGCCATTTTTTACGGGCTGAAGCAGGAGATACATCATCCACTGATTCCACAGGGGTTGGTTGTATCATTGCAATAACCGCGCCCCTGATAGCCATTTCGACTCTTCAAAATGGCTATCATTTTTACCAGTGAATTCAGACTTTCCTACGGAATAGGAAATAGCTTCTATTTCTGCCTTCCCTTTCGTTTATTTGCATATTCTTTTTTTCGTATCGTGATACTTTCTGGCGCATCAACTAACAGACTGACCTGGCCATTCTGACTTCTGGTTGGGGTCAGTGTGATTCTGTTTTCATGCTGATCACAAATAATGATGCTTTCCCCCCACCTGCGTCCCAAAGCCAGATACCCATATTCCTGATTATCTCCTTCATGCTCATCCATATCGGGTTGTTGCTGCTGAACATATCGACGTACTGGCCGGTCACATTCAGCCAAACTTTTCTGGAAAGTCCGAGTAGATTTAATCGTTTGTAAAAGCCGGGCAGATATCCGTTTTTTATTTGTACTTTTCATCCTTGCCTCCCAATTTCAGTGGCTATTTTTATTCTGTTTGACTCAGCACTATTCCCTGCCGGACAGCCAGTTATTCCTTGTATTCGAGCCCCCATGCCGCCAGCTCTGATCAATACTCGTCCTTTTAAAACAATGGTGAACGGTGCCCCTTTCATCAAGAGGCACCATCAACTCAGTTGGGGATCAGTACAGAAATCTGTCTGACGTTGCTTCGCAACTCGTGACAAAGAAACATCAGCAAGTGGTAACTGCCCTGCTGATTGACGGAACCATCCTGCAGCCCCAGATGTATGCCGTGAATGGCAGTCTCCAGTGCATCAAGGTACTGATGCAGCTTGTCAGTGGGGTGAGGGGTTTCAGCAAGCGGATAAGACGGATTAGTCATGGGATGCTCCTTTAACGATTAAGGCTTCACCCCTTTGACGCCAATCAACTGGGGGTGAACCGAACAAGGTTGGCGTTACCGGCAGAGCAAACCCCGGCGCATCCGAAGATGCCCCTGCTCGGCCCACCATAACGGTCTTTTTACAGACATGCGGGCACGAACCTCGAAGGTAGTGACCTTCGGGTTGCTCTGGACGGGACGCCAATCCCGGTGTTGGATCGCCAACACGGCGTGAAGAATAGTCAGGCCATCACTGGCCTGTCAATTTTCACAAACAGGGGACATGCTGCCAGCCAGACGTTCTTTCCGGCTGCACGAATCACTGCGGTTTACCCTGCGTGAACAGCGCCGATGTTCCTGCTGATGGGTTATCTCTGCACCAGTACCAACATGACGCAGGGGCTGTTCACCGCCATGCGCCTGTTTCTGGCCAGGCTGCCCGGCGGGCTGGCCGTGTCCAGCGTGATGGCCCGTATTGCCGTACCGGAAATGCTCAAGCACAACTACAACCGTGGTCTGGCGACCGGCACCATTGCCGCTTCCGGCACCCTGGGCTCGCTGATTCCCCCCAGTGTGCTGCTGGTGTTGTACGGGGTGTATGCTAAGGTCTCGGTCGGCCAGCTGTTCATGGCCGGGTTCCTGCCCGGCATCATGTCGGCCCTGCTCTACATCCTGATGATCATGGTCCGGGTCAAGCGTAACCCCGCACTGGCGGGTAACGATCAGAGCCGCGCCACAACACAGGAAAAACTCGATGCGCTGAAAGAAATCTGGCCACTGCCCCTGCTGATCGGCGCCGTACTGGGCGGCATCTTTACCGGCATTTTCTCCCCCACCGAAGCCGGTGCGGTCGGCACCTGTATCGCCGCCCTGATCGCCATCGCCCGTCGCGCGCTGACCACTGCCGCCATCAAGGATGCGCTGATCAATACCGCGGTCAGCACCGCCAGCATCTTTATCATCCTCATCGGCTCGCTGTTCTTCACCCGCTTTCTGGCCCTGAGTGGCGTGCCCACCGCGTTCTCCAACCTGATTCTCAGCGTCAGCACTGACACCTGGTGGATTCTGGTGGCGGTGTCACTGATCTATCTGGTGCTGGGCATGTTCATCGACTCCATCGGCCTGATGCTGCTGACCCTGCCGCTGATCCTGCCGCTGGTACAGGGCGCAGACCTCAATCTGGTGTGGTTCGGCATCATCGTGGTCAAGCTGCTGGAAGTCGGTCTGGTCACCCCGCCCATCGGGCTCAATGTTTATGTGATCAAGGGCGCACTCGGTAACGCGGTGTCCCTGCCGGAAGTCTTCCGTGGCGTCAGCTGGTTCATCCTGATGGATATCATCGCCCTGCTGCTGATCATTTTTATCCCGGCACTGTCGCTCTATCTGCCTTCACGCATGCACTGACAGCGCTTACAGGTCAACGAGGTACACCATGCACGATATTCTTTTCATCAACGCCAACGTCATCGATACCCGCCGTGGCGAAGTGCTGGCCGATCAGCAGGTGCTGATCCGTGATGGCCGCATTGCACAGGTCGCCAGCACCGCCATCACCAGCGAAGGCGCAGAAGTCATCGATGTGAAGGGCCGTTATCTGATGCCCGGTCTGTGTGACTCCCATGTCCATGTCACCGCCATCACCGCCAACTTCGCCCTGCTGGGCAACATGTCGCCGTTCTACGTGACCGCCAAGACCGGGCCGATGCTCAACAATATGCTGATGCGCGGCTTCACCACCGTGCGCGACGCCGGTGGCGCCGACTACGGACTGGCTCAGGCGGTGGCTGAAGACTCGCTGCTCGGCCCGCGTATTCTGTACTGCGGCAAGGCGCTGTCACAGACCGGTGGTCATGCCGATATGCGCGGCCCGGGGCAGCAAACCTTTGAAGGCTGCTTCTGCTGTGCCGGTCTGGGCCGGGTCTGTGACGGCGTGGCGGAAGTCCGTCGCGCCTGCCGTGATGAAATCCGCAAAGGCGCGACTCAGATCAAGATCATGGCCTCCGGCGGTGTCTCTTCGCCGACCGACCGTATCGACAGCACCCAGTTCTCGCTGGAAGAAATCGACGCCATCGTCGAAGAAGCGACAGCTGCCAATATCCACACCATGGCCCACGCCTATACCGCACGCGCCATCAACCGCCTGCTACCCCGTGGCGTCAAAACCATCGAGCATGGCAACCTGCTGGATGAGGAAAGCTGCCGGCTGTTTGTGCAGCACAATGCCTACCTGACCCCGACTCTGGTGGTGTATGACGCACTGGCCAAAGAGGGCGTGGAAGCCGGGCTGCCAAAGGAGCTGCAGATGAAGGTGTACGACGTGCTGGAAGCCGGTGGCCGGGCACTGGAAATGGCGCAGCGTCATGGCGTGAAGATGCTGTACGGCTCTGACCTGCTGGGTCAGATGGAACGCCATCAGCTGCAGGAGTTCAACCTGCGCGCCGATGTGGTGCCCGCTGCCGAACTGATCCGCGCTGCCACCTGCCATGCCGCTGACGCCTTTGGCTACAGCGGTGACTTTGGCGAAATCATCGAACAGGGCCGCGCTGATCTGCTGGTACTGGAGCACAACCCGCTGGACGACATCGGGGTACTGACCCGGCCCGACAGCGAGCTGTCACTGATCATGAAAGCCGGGCGTATCTATAAGCGCACTCTGGCCGACTGATGGTTTACGCTGCTCACCCGGCCAACAGCGGGTGGGCGGCACTTTTCACACCACGTATGCAGAGCACGCATACGTTCTCTGCATATCGACACCACCTCGGCCTGCCCCTGATCAACAGCAGACTCTGATCAACAGCAAATAATGTCCCTAGCGTTTCAGGTGGGAGCTACGGATCACCAGCTCACCTTTGGCCAGAAAACGGCCCGCCTGAGGTTCGGCCTGTTCCAGCTGGCGAATGGCTTCGGCGGTCAGCTGTTCAAACGGCTGGCGATAGGTGGTGAGGTTGTAACTGGGCGAGCTGCCCAGCTCCGTGCCGTCGAAGCCGACCACCGCAATGCGCCCTTCACAGCCGGCGGCCCGCAGGGCATCCAGTGCGCCCAGCGCGAGGTTGTCGTTTTCGCAGAACAGCGCATCCAGCCACTGCCCTTCATCGGTCACCTGCAGGTATGCGGTCATGGTTTCATAGCCGCGCTGGCGCAGATAGGAACCGGCTTCCAGCACCTGCTCCACCTGCAACCCCGCCTGTGCCAGACGATGGGAGAAGCCGTTGATACGTTCCAGCTGAGTCGAGCCGCTGGGAGGCCCGGCCATGTACCCCATGCGCTGATAACCCTGTTGCAGCAGCACCCCGGCCAGCTGCTCGCCGCCGTCAAAGTCATCGGTGTTGACCACCTGAATACCGGGCAGGGTACTGTTGCGATAGAGCACGATCAGGGGGATATGGCGAATATCCTGAATCAGGTGCAACAGCTCATCCGGTAGCGATGTACCGAGGAAAATGACGCCATCGACCTGAAACTGGTCAGCCAGCAACAACGCCGGCTTGTAATTGAGCTGCGCGTTGATATTCAGCAGCATGGTGCTGTAGCCCTTGCGCTGCAGCTGCCGTGATACCTCATCCAGCACCTCCAGCACGTTGGGGTTGGTGAACTCATCCATCACCACCCCGACGATGTTGGTGCGCTTCTTCGACAGGCTGCGGGCCAGCAGATTGGGCCGGTAACCGAGTTCCTCCGCCGCCTGCTTTACTCGCTGCAGGCTGTCCGGTGAGATCGATGCCCCCTCCACAAAGGCGCGGGACACCGTCCATTTGGAGACGCCAGCACGCGCCGCCACATCACTGGCAGTCACTTTGCGCTGAACTTCCCGGGGCATTTTACTGGTCATGGTTCGCCACTGTTGACGTTGTCCGATTTGGCAGCTAAGTTTAGTTGCAATCGGGTGCAAAGGCACCTTTTTTAAGGATCGCTCTTGCACCCGGGTGCAAACCTGATTTACCCGGTTGGCGGCATGCACGAGCAGCCTGTTGCCATTCCCGCCTGATGCTTACCAGTCCAGGGTAGTACCCGTATCAGGCATGGGTTTGCAGTCTGTCACTCTTGCCCGGCCACCTCAGGCCGGGCATTTTTTTGCCTGAACGCCGCCCCCGGTGATCGTCTTCCCCTGCCTTTCCAGCCGCGTCGTCGCTCAGGTTGCAGGCGGTAACAGGCAGCCCGGTGGGTCGCAACATTTCTCTCTCCGTATCCTGTTGACAACATATTGCACCCGGGTGCAATATCAATCTCGCTTTGCACCCGGGTGCACTCAGAGCGTGTTCACGATCTGAGCAGGCAGGAAAGGACGAGCAGCGCTTTCACACTCCGCTGGAAAGCCCGCCATTCAGGCCTGTGCAACCAAATAATAAAAACAAACCGAGGCCACCGAGCCTCACCGAAGGAGAAGCAATATGAAAGGTGTTTTCCAAACCCTCGCTCTGGCGACCGCCTGTCTCAGCGCGGCACTACTCAGCCCGATGAGCGCTCAGGCGGCCAGCGAACCGACCATCATTGTCGTGACCCATGGTCAGGCCTCCGACCCCTTCTGGTCGATCGTCAAGAACGGTGTGACTCAGGCTGGCAAGGACTATCAGGTCAAGGTCGATTACCGCGCCCCGGAAACCTTCGACATGGTGGCCATGGGCCAGCTGATCGAAGCCGCCGTTAACCAGCATCCGGCCGGTCTGGTGGTGTCTGACCCGGATCCCGAAGCTCTTGGCCCGGCGATCAGGAAAGCCATTGCCGCCGGTATTCCGGTCATTTCCATCAACTCCGGCCTGAACGCGGCCGCCTCACTGGGTATCAAACTGCATGTGGGTCAGGAAGAGCTGACTGCCGGCCGTGCCGTGGGCGAAGCACTGAAACAGCAGGGTGCCAGGAACGCGATTTGCGTCAACCAGGAGGTCGGTAACGTCGCGCTGGATCAACGCTGTGAAGGCGTCAGTGCAGGCTTTGGCAGTGCGGTGAAAGTGCTGCCCACCACCACTGACCCGGCCGAAGTGGAAGCCAAGATCCGCGCTACCCTGAGCGCCGACCCCAGTATTGATGCCGTCGTCGGCCTGAGCGCACCGCTGGTAGGTGAGCCTGCCGTGGCAGCGGTGCAGGCACTGGGTCTGAATGGCAAGGTCAGGGTGGCCAGCTTCGATCTGTCAGCCAACTTCCTCAAGGACATCGTTGCTGGCAAGGCTGAGTTTGCCGTGGATCAGCAGCCCTTCCTGCAGGGTTATCTGCCGGTCAGCTTTCTGGCGCTGAATGCCCGTTACGGCACCCTGCCCGCCGGTAATGTGCCCTCCGGCCCCAGTCTGGTAACCAAAGCCAATGCGGCACAGGTGATTGAGCTGTCGGCTAAGGGCATCCGCTAACCACGCTCCGCGTAAATCTGTTGAGCTGAACCCCATCGCCGTCGCCTGATGCTGAATTTGCACCCGAGTGCAAACAGCACAGGGGGCGGTTACTCCCCCGCACCACGACGGAGAGTAGAGGAATGCAACCCATGTCTCTTTCCAGCAAAACCGCCACCGCCAGCAGTGCGTCAGCGGATGAACGACTGAAGAAAGTGTCACTGCTGACAGCGCTGGTGCGCCGTCCTGAACTCGGCGCCATGGCCGGGCTGCTGCTGGTGATCCTGTTCTTCCTGATATTTGCCAACCCGACCATGTTTACCCTGGCCGGCTTCATGAACTTTATGGCACCTGCGGCCCAGCTGGGTATTCTCGCCATCGGTGCCTCGCTGCTGATGATTGGTGGCGAGTTCGATCTGTCCCTCGGTTCGATGATCGCCTTTGCCGGGCTGATTTTCGGTACCGCCCTGACCGTCCTGCATCTGCCCCTCAGTCTGGCGCTGCTGCTGACTTTCGGCTGCGCGCTGGCATTCGGCACCGTCAATGCCCAGATCGTGCTGCGCACCGGTCTGCCGTCCTTCATCGTTACCCTGGCATTCCTCTTTATCCTGCGCGGTCTGACGCTGGTTGGGCTGAAATGGGCCAGCGGTGGCGCGACCCAGCTGCGTGGCATTCGTGAAGCGGCCGGTGACAGCCCGCTGCTGACGCTGTTCTCCGGAGATGCCTTTGAAGGGCTGTTCAAATGGGCCGCCGAGCACGGCTGGATCGCGACCTTCCCCAACGGTACGCCGACCGTCACCGGTGTCCCGGTAGAAATCCTCTGGTTCATCGCCATTGCCGCTGTCGCCACCTGGGTCCTGCTGCGCACCCAGTTTGGTAACTGGATCTTCGCCGCCGGCGGTGATGCCCGCGCCGCACGCAACTCCGGGGTGCCGGTTGACCGGGTCAAAACCATCCTGTTCATCACCATGGCGGTCTGCGCCACGCTGGTGGCCGTGCTGACGGTGCTGGATGTCGGCTCCACCGATGCCCGTCGCGGCTTCCAGAAAGAGTTTGAGGCCATCATTGCCGCAGTGATCGGCGGTTGCCTGCTCACCGGCGGCTACGGTTCAGCCATCGGTGCCTTCTTCGGCGCCATCATCTTCGGCATGGTGCTGATCGGTCTGACCTACACCAACATCGACCAGGACTGGTATCTGGTGTTCCTCGGCGGAATGCTGCTGCTCGCGGTGGTATTCAACAATGTGATCCGCAAACGTGTGACGGGAGAGCGCTGAGATGAGCCAACACAACACCCCGCTGGTGGAAGCCCGCAACCTGATCAAGCATTTCGGCCACGTCATCGCCCTGAATGGTATCTCGATGAAGGTGCATGCCGGTGAAGTGCTGTGCCTGCTGGGCGACAACGGCGCCGGTAAATCGACCCTGATCAAAACCCTGTCCGGGGTCCACAGCCCCACCTCTGGCGAGCTGCTGGTGGACGGTCAGGCGATGCAGTTCAGCAGCCCGAGGGATGCGCTGGATGCCGGTATTGCGACGGTCTATCAGGATCTGGCGATGATCCCGCTGATGTCGATCACACGGAACTTCTTTATGGGCCGGGAGCCGCTGAAAAACTTCTTCGGCCTCAAATTCCTCGACATGCCGGCAGCCAATGCCATCACCCACGATGAGATGCAGAAGATCGGCATCGATATTCGTGACCCGGAGCAGGCGGTCGGCACCCTTTCCGGCGGCGAACGCCAGTGTGTGGCCATTGCCCGTGCGGTCTATTTCGGCGCCAAGGTGCTGATTCTCGATGAGCCCACCTCGGCCCTTGGCGTGGCCCAAACCTCGATGGTGCTGAAGTACATCAATCAGGTCCGCGACAAGGGCCTTGGGGTGATCTTCATTACCCACAACGTGCGCCACGCCTATGCCGTCGGTAACAGCTTCACCGTGCTCAACCGCGGCCGCACTCTCGGCACCTACAGCAAGAGCGAGATCACGACCGACGAGCTGCAGAACCTGATGGCCGGCGGTAAAGAGCTGCAGGATCTGGCCAGCGAACTGGGCGGCACCATTTAAACGTACCCGAACCGAACCACTCCCTAACCGAACAATCACCTGACCGGGCAACCCCAGGCAGCGCAGCTAACCCCTGCCGCCAATGCCCCACTTGTAACGATGACCTGAGTGCTGGAGACCACCATGGGCAGCCAATCACCAACTGTGACACAACCTTTTACCCTGGCCGTCTGTGCCGAAATGATCTTCCGTGACCTGCCGGTGCTGGAGCGGGTCAAGCGTATCCATGAACTGGGCTTTCAGGTGGAAATCTGGGACTGGACCCAGCATGACATCAAAGCACTGGCTGCCAGCGGTGCCACCTTCTCCTCGATGACCGGCTACATCACCGGTACGCTGGCTGATGACGCCGGGGCCGACGAGCTGCTGCGCACGGCAGCGCTGTCGATTCCGGTAGCGAAGGAGCTGGGCATCCCCCGCCTCAACCTGCACGGCACCGGTCTGGATAACCGTGGCCTGCCGGTGCAGCCTGCCAGCGTGGTCACCGGTGCCATGTGGCTGAAAGCCGCCGATACCCTCAACCGGCTGGCCGATCTGGGTGAACAGCACGACGTCACCTTTGTGCTGGAAAACCTCAACACCGAAGTCGATCACCCCGGTGTGCCCTTTGCCAAAGCGCAGGAGGTACTGGAGCTGGTGGCGGCGGTCAACCGCCCCGGCATGAAGATCATGCTCGACCTCTATCACGCCCAGATTGGCGAGGGCAACCTGATCGAACTGCTGCGCCGCAGTGCGCCGCATATCGGCGAAATTCAGGTAGCCGATGTACCCGGCCGCTGTGAGCCCGGCACCGGTGAAATCAACTATCCCGCCATTGCCCGGGCGCTCTATCTGCAGGGCTACCGCGGCAATATCGGTCTGGAAGGCTGGGCCTCCGGCGATGCCGTCGCTGCGCTGGAGCGCTTCCGTGCCGCCTTCACCCTGCCCGACTCTCTGCTGGTGTAATTTCGGAGTTCAACATGTCTAGCAACAAACCTGTCAACATCGCCCTGATCGGTGCCGGCCGCATTGGTTCCTTTCACGCCGAAAGCGTCGCCCGTCGTCTGGTTGACGCCACCCTCGCCGCCGTCGCCGACCCCATGGCCGCCGCCGCGGAAAAGCTCGCCGCCAGCCTCGACTGTCCACTGGCAACCAGTGATATCGATGCGGTGCTGGCGAATGCCGATATCGATGCGGTGATTATTGCGGCACCGGCCCGCTTCCACGCCGGGCTGGTGGAGAAAGCCGCCCTGGCGGGCAAGGCGGTGTTCTGTGAGAAGCCCATGGCACTGACGCTGGAAGAGGCCGACCGCGCCATCGCTGCGGCCAGGACTGCCGGTGTGCCACTGCAGGTTGGCTTTAACCGCCGCTGGGATCAGGCCTTCCATGAGGGCAAGGCGGCCATCGAGCAGGGCAAGATCGGCACGCCGCAGCTGATGCGCTCGGTGATTCGTGACCCCGGCCCCTATCAGGGCGATCCGGCCCGCACGCCGCTGTGGACGATTTTCTACGAAACCCTGATTCACGACTTCGACACCCTGCTATGGCTCAACGCCGGTGCCAGACCGGTGGAAGTCTATGCGATTGCCGATGCGCTGATTCGCCCCGAGTTCCGCGATGCCGGTCATCTGGACACGGCCATGGTCACCATTCGCTTTGATAACGGTGCCATGGCGGTAGCCGAGGCCAGCTTCAGTGCGCTCTACGGCTACGATATTCGCGGCGAAGTGTTCGGTGATAAGGGCATGGTCACCATGGGAGATGTGCGCCGTTCCAGCATGACCCTGTTCGGTGCCGAAGGCGTCGCCAGTGATACCTGGCGCATGGACACCCATCACTTTGTAGCAGGCTACACCGCCCAGCTGGCGGCCTTTGTCGAGACGGTGCGAAGCGGCAACGTCAGCGGCCCCACCGGCGCCGATGCCCGCGCCGCCCTGCAACTGGCGCTGGCCGCCATTCAGTCCGTCAGGGATAAACAGCCGGTACGCTTGCCATAACGCTGAAAATAATGGGTAAGGGGGTGCTTACTTCTGCCTGATAATCACGGGCTTTCTGAGTACCTGCAACGCCGCAGCCCGTTCAGTGAACACTTCGCTGAACGGGCTGCGGTGGCTTTCTTACCGCCCCCCGGCTGGGAAGCCGCAGCCATCAGGCCCTGATTCCAGCGTCAGCGACGTCGTTTACACATCGGTAAAGCGGTGAACAGCCTCTGCCGATACGGGTGTAAATACATTCACGTAGTGGCCATCCGGGTCACGCAGCACCAACGAGCGGTTGCCCCAAGGCATGGTGGTCGGCGCCTGTACAACAGACGTCTCAAGCCAGCCGCGCTGCGCCTCGAACAGCGCATCCACGCTATCGACCATAAACTCAATAATCGCCGTATGGCTCTGCCCACCGGCGATACCCTGACCCTCCGCAAAAAACGCCCGCGTGCGTGTACTACCGATCGCCAGTGTCGCGACCGCTGAGCGCAGCTCGGCAAAATCCTCGGTATACCAGATTGGCTCAATGCCGGTGAGACGGGCATAGAAACTCACCAGCCGCTGAATGTCAGCGCTAATCAGCCGGATGGACAGCAAGGCAGGTAAAACACTGGGCGTGAAGCCGGAACAAAGCTGAGACATGGCGCACTCCTGACATCAGGGCATCTGTGGATAAGAAGCACCAGCCTACAAAGGCGCCGCGACAGGGGAGTGTCAGGGGTGACTGAAATTTTTCTGCCTGGTGGCTAAAAACTCGGCCAGCGTCAGCGTATGGGGAGCAAAGTGAACAGGCAGCGTCTCCAGCCTTATCATCCGGCCTAACCGAAACAGTCGGAATGCCTGCCGTAACCGGCAAAAACCGATCAGCAACCATTGCCCTTCCAGACTGAAATAGAGCGCGAACGGCTCCACCTCGCGCGTGGTCACTGCATCGTTACCCATCGCCTGATAGTCGATGCGCACTAGCTGATAACTCACCAACGCCTGCTGAATCAGCATCAGCGTATCGGCAGCAGCCGGTACAGGCTGCATCGGACTGGTCGCGAGGCGAGAAGCCAGCAAAGCAGCACCTTCCCGCTCCTCATCCGCTAACACCGCCCGCACTTTGCTGACAGCGGAGGACAGCGCCAGCGTTAGCGCTGTGTCTTGCTGCCTGGACAGCAGGTGCTCCGCTGTCACCAGCGCATGGGCTTCCTCCGGGGTAAAACTTACCGGCGCCAGCCGATAGCCCTCTAACAGTGAATAGCCCTTGCCTTCCTCGGTATAAATCGGGATACCTGCTGCCTCCAGCGCACGCATATCCCGATACACCGTGCGCACACTCACGCCAAACTGCGCCGCCAGCGCGGGCGCCGTCACCACACGACGGGTCTGTAACCGGGTCAACAGCGCGGTCAGGCGCGACAGGCGTTTAAGGTCGTGGGGCATGGAGATAAACCACCCGATTGATCATAAAGAGCAGGAGCATACCAACGTCAGCCCGCAGTCACCGCGAGAATCCGCCCTACTCGCTGCCGATGACAGTTATTCCCCCTGTGCCGCCAGCGCTGCTTCGGCACGGCGCTCCAGTTCCTTTTCGTGATGACGGAAGAAGCGCAGCCCCACCACGATGGCGACGATAGCCACCAGCAGCAGTACCAGCCCGACCGGTCCGGCGATGCGGTGAATCTGATCGCCAAGCAAATAGGCGCCACTGCCAAACAGCGTGGCCCAGACCACCCCGCCCAGGCCGTTCATCAGCAGGAAGTGTGACCAGTGCATGCGGTTAGCGCCCGCCAGCAAGGCCGCAAAGGCACGCAGGAAAGCGACAAAGCGGCCGAAAAAGACGATCTTGCCGCCATGCTGCTGGAACAGATACTGGCCGACCCGCAACCGAGCTGCGGTCAGATGCACATACCTGCCATAGCGATGCAGCAGCGGCCAGCCGACGCTGCGCCCTATCAGATAACCGAGGTTGTCGCCCACCACCGCCGCCAGCGCCGCCACACCGATCACCGCATAGATGGAGAAACCGTGTTCGGTGGCGGCGTACAGTGCCGCCGTCACCAGCAGCGTCTCACCGGGCATCGGCAGACCCATGCTTTCCAGCATGATGACGCTGAACAGCAACCACAGGCCGTAGCTCTGCATCAGATGGTGGAGGGTATCGGGAGTGAAGATGGAGAGCATGGAATAAGTCGTCCTTCTGCGCGCTACAGCGAGTCAGGAGTGTATCCCAGTTGGCAGGGGTGATCTGGCTAAATTCGTAACACTCGGGCGCTTTCTGCCGCGACGGCCAGCCCACATAGTGTGGGGAACGCCTTTACTGACCTGTCAGGATTGCACGATGAAAGCCCTCGCCTCCGCCCTGTTCGCCTGCCTCGCCCTGCTGTTCAACCCCGCCGTGGCTGACACCAGCACACCGCCTGCGGTGGTCAAACACTTCTACCACTGGTATCTGCAGGAGCTTAAAGACAACCGCGACCCCCTCGATAACCGTCAGGGTCAGCTCGAGCACGGTGTCGCCGCCAAACTCGCCAGCACACTGGCCAGACAGCTGCAGGGTGACGAACCGCTGGATGAAGACTACTTCCTCAAGGCGCAGGACTTTCTCGACAGCTGGCCCCAACAACAGCACGTCCAGTGGCAGGGGTCGGGCAGTGACGAGAGCGAGGTGCTGCTGACCCTCGGCACCGCACAGGAGCAGTGGCCGCTGCGGGTCAGACTGGTGCAGCAGGAGGGTCAGTGGCGGATTCGTGAGGTGCAGAAGCCGTAGGGGAAGGATCCGCTAACGGCGACTAGGCTGTGCGGTATTTCTTAAAGTTCTCCGCCTGCTCAAAGATTTCCTTGTAAACCTCATCTCTCTCCACAGGCGGGTATCCATGCTTGGCCAGTAACAAGATGAGCCCTACTTTGAGTTCAGCCTTGATATCTTCGCGCTGGTCCCAGTCGGTGAACTGCGCTTTATCATCCACCAGTGCCTTCACCGCCTGAGCCAACGCCAGTAACTTGTCTTCCGGATAGGTGAAGTCGTATTTGTGCGCGAGCTTGAGCAGGATGTCATAGAAGGCTTTCTCTTCAAGGTCAATGCCCAGATCAGCGAAGGAGTCCCGCTCCCGTTTCAGCGCTTGCAGCAGATCAACAATCTCCTCTGAGAACTCATCCAGCACATCGCTCACCAGCACATTGTCCTCATCACGCTCATTGTATTTCTCGACCAGTGCGCGGAACTTGTCTGAAAAATCAACCGCTTGTGCCTTATTGACCTTTTTGAAGTCCTCAATGGCGCGGGCGAGCAGTTGTTGCAGCAGCTTGATACGAGTATTGGGCAGCTTGATTTTCTCGATCTTGGCTAAATAGTCATCGTCGAAAATATCCACCTCGCCACCCTGCTCCTCACCCAGCTTAAAAATTTCTTCCACGCCATCGGCCTTCAACGCCTCAGCAATCATCTCCCGTACGCGGGCATTCATTTGCGCGGTATCCGGTGCATCGCCTTTGGTCAGTTTGAACACAATCGAGCGCACAGCCAGATAAAAGTGGATCAGATCACGCTCATCCTGAGTGATCGCCTCCGAGCCACTGCAAATATCAAAAGCGGCCTTCAGACGCTTCACCAGCGCCATAAAACGCTTCTCGATCTTGTCCGTCACCTGCACAAACTCGGCGGCCATATTCAGGCAATTTAGCTGCTGCAACGGGCTACCCGTGAAATAGGCGGATGTGTCGAAGTGGTGGAAAATCTTACCGAGCAGGTCGAGGTGGTCTTTCACCACCGTCACCGACTGGTTGATCTCTTCGATATTCTGCTGATCTGCTTTGTTGTAATGGGCCAGTGCCAGATTCATCTGCTTTTTGATGCCGATATAGTCCACCACCAGCCCCTTATCCTTGCCTTCAAACTTGCGATTCACGCGGGAGATCGTCTGGATCAGGTTATGGCGCTGGATCGGTTTATCGATATAGATCGTATCGAGGAAAGGCACATCAAAGCCGGTCAGCCACATATCCACCACAATGGCGATTTTGAAGTTGGATTCCGCCTTCTTGAACTGACGATCCAGCTCTTTGCGGTACTCCTTACTGCCAAGCATGTCGTACAGCGCTTTTGGGTCATCCTTACCCCGGGTCATGATCATCTTGATCCGCTCCATCGGCTTGATGTCCTGCAACGCTTTCTCGCTTAAACCCGCGCACGCCGGTGCCGCCTGAACCTCTTTCCACTCAGGCCGCAGGGCGGTCACTGCCTGCCAGAACTGGTAGGCAATCTCACGACTGCTACAGACGAACATCGCCTTGCCTTTGAGGGTCGCACCTTCTTCCACACGCGTTTCGTAATGGGCCACAAAGTCTTTGGCCAGCGCCTTAAGACGATCCGGGTCGCCAAGAATCGCATTCATATTGGCGCTGGCTTTCTTGCTTTCCTCAATCGCGTACTCAGAGCTGCCCTGCTCGGCGCATTCGGCGTAGTAGTGCTCAATTTCCTGCAGCTTGTTGTTATCGAGCACGACTTTAGCGGCGCGGCCTTCGTAGACAATGCGCACGGTGATCTCATCTTTCACCGATTCAGTCATGGTGTAGCTGTCGATCACCTCGCCAAAAACATCCAGCGTGGCGTCGATCGGTGTGCCGGTGAAGCCGACAAAGGTCGCGTTAGGCAATGAGTCGTGCAGGTATTTGGCGAAGCCATAGGTGCGTTTAACCCCCTTCTCGGTAACGCGCACCTTCTGCTCCAGATTAATCTGGCTGCGGTGAGCTTCATCGGAAATACAGATCACATTGCTGCGCTCGGTCAGCAGTTTGACGTCCTCTGTAAACTTGTGAATGGTGGTCAGAAAGACGCCGCCGCTGTTACGCCCCTGCAGCAGCTCACGCAGATGCGCCCGACTTTCCACGCTGACCACGGTGTTATCGCCAATATAGGTTTTGGCATTAGTGAACTGGCCAGAGAGCTGATCATCCAGATCAGTACGATCGGTAATCAGCACAATGGTCGGGCTTTCAAAGGCCGCGCTTTTCATCAGCAAGCGGGTCAAAAACAGCATGGTGAAACTCTTGCCGCAGCCGGTCGCGCCAAAATAGGTGCCACCCTTGCCATCCCCGCCAGCGCTATAGCCGCCTTTGCCATCGGGCAGTTTGCGGTGCGCGAGAATGTTCTGGTACAGCCGGGTCGCAGCGTAAAACTGCGGGTAGCGGCAGACAACCTTGTCATCGCGCTTGGAAACATCCGGGAAAATCACAAAATGCCGGATCACCTCGCGCAGCCGCGCTTTATCGAACAGCCCCTGAATCATGGTGTGCAGCGCGTTGATGCCGTCCTGACCGATGGTTTCATCGCCCGTCACCTTGCGCCAGGTGTAGAAGAACTCATAAGGCGCAAACAATGACCCCATACGCGAGTTGGCGCCATCGCTGATCACACACAGCGCGTTGTACTTCATCAGTTCGGGAATATCGCGGCTATAGCGGGTGGTCAGCTGCACATAGGCATCGTGCAGGGTGGCCTCCGGGCGTGTCGCACTTTTGAACTCAAACACCACCAGCGGCAGGCCGTTGATGTACAACACCGCATCAGGAATCCGTTTCTCTTTGCCTTCAATCTCCAGCTGGTTCACCACCTTGTAGATATTACTGTCGCCCACTGGCGCATAGTCGATCAGCTGGATATACAGGTCTTTCCTGCTACGGTGTTTATCACCCGCTACAGGCTCCCGCTTCAGCAAAAAGCCATCGGCCACGCGGCGATGAATAGCACGGTTGCTGTCATAAAGATCGCCGGCGGGCAGCTTTTCCAGCGCACTGATAATGGTGTCAATTTCACCGGCGGTGATGTCATCGTTCTGGTAGCGACGGGCCAGATACGCCCGCAGATCGTCTTTGATCAGCACCTCATTCGGGGCGCGGTCGAGAGTACTTCCCTCGATATAGGGGTACCCTTGCTGACCAAGTAACTCGATGATGGCCTGTTCCAGTGCTGCTTCGTTGAAGTTGCTCAAAATCCGGTCCCTGCGAAGCCGATATCCGGCGAGTTTAATAGTTCATCCCGTACACCCAGCAAAGGCAAAGTGTCTGCGCTCATATCCACTAGCGATAGCCGTGCAGTCCGTTGACTGAAAATCTTAAAAATTCTGACCATCTGGCCATAGACATCAAAGGACTCAATAATCTGCCTGATCTCGTTGACCTGATGGTGAAATGTACCACTCAGGTGCTCCTCCCTGAACCGAACCATTTCAGCTTTTGCGCCGTTCACTTTTTCAATCACTGCTTCGGAGCCAGTAGTGATCCAGGCGGGTTTGTCCAGTGCATCCATGATCAGTGATATCAGTTGCTCGGAGCGCAACTGATTCATACTCATCAAAGTCAGATAGTGATCTACCAGCTCTGAGAATTGCTGTTTTACACCCACGGCTGGCAAAGCCGGGTTACGACAAAACACCCTGAAGACCCGATAGAAGCATAACCCCATAATGTCATTGGCCAGCTTCATGGCACTGAGATCACAGGGCCTGTTCTGCTGACGCCGGTGATGCCGCAACGGCAGTGAGACCTTCTCGATCCGCCACCCCATGCATTCCGACATGTAAAGTGCAGAAATAAAATCACTGCGCCGTGTATGACTAAGCGCGTTCTCTTTAGCAACAGAAGGAGAAAGATTGGGCACCTCGACCAGCAGATCCAGATTCCGGTAAAGAGCGATGCCTCCACGACGAAAAGAAGACTGACCGGTCAATGTGCCCCACGCCTCAGGTGTTACCAGTAACGGACGCGTGATATTCGCTTCTTCGTTCAGGTGACCAATATCCGTTAATAACCCCAACAGCCTTTCAGTATTATCACCGGCGTTCAGTGTGTCAGGGCTCTGCCAGAGGGCGGGCCACTCAAGGTGATCCGTACGGGCAGAGGACAAGTCGTAATAGTAATCATCCCGAGCACTCAACAGACTAAGCGGATCTTTTCGCCGCTCAGCCATGCCGCCCTGATCAAGGCTACTCATTTCATGCAATGAGTAATAGATATCCAGCAACTGAGTACGCATGGAGCTGTGGAAAGGTAAGGCGGGTGCATCAGAGTAGGCAGAGATCAA
Source organism: Pokkaliibacter sp. MBI-7 (assembly GCF_029846635.1). Classification (NCBI taxonomy): domain Bacteria; kingdom Pseudomonadati; phylum Pseudomonadota; class Gammaproteobacteria; order Oceanospirillales; family Balneatrichaceae; genus Pokkaliibacter; species Pokkaliibacter sp. MBI-7. The sequence continues at coordinate 2,424,107 of NZ_JARVTG010000001.1, forward strand.
CATATCCGCCGTTGAGGTTCGACTTAATCTGGCTATTTTTCCAAGGAAGTCGAGCTTCAGCGTAACTAGCTTTCCATCCTGCAGGGCAAGTGACTCAAATTGCAGGTCATCATCCAGAATCAGGACATTGTCGATACCGCGCTGATGCCGGGTCATTTCCCAACAGAAAAACTGCAATAACGTTCTGGAGTAAGCAATGGATTTTTTATGAAGCGGCTCGCCCGCGAAGGTATCGCGGTACGGAAAGCGGAATCGACTTTCCCGTTGCTCCTGCAGATCGATAATACGCACTTGAAATAACTCAGGCGCCACATCGGCAACAACCTGCGCTATCGCCTCCTCATTCTCGCCATTGGTCAGTACCACATACTGACAATGACCGGCAAACTGCGGCTCCGCCCTGATCTGCGCTGACAGAGATAGCATCTGCTCACGCACATTTCTGGCAGAAGAAGACGCCACACCAATAATCAGCCTGATCGGTGCTTCACCATGAAATGATTGCCACTCAACCTGAGCAGGACCAGCGCCGCTCTCTTGTGCAACGTGATATCCGAACAGGCGCGATGCACGCGACAACGATGCTTGCAGTACCTCCGGAGCCATACGTGCCGAGTATTTGTTGTAGAACTGGTCCAGCCCCTGCCGCTTGCTCGCCGAACACAGGGTGACCCGATCCTGTCCCTGTGTATGATGGCACCAGAGAGGCTCCTTATTCACCACGATAGGGATATTGCGCAACTGACAGCATTCCAGAACCCGAACCGCCAGATCCCTGTCCAGCGTACTGCGCATGGACTCATCAAACCCACCAGCCTGCCAGAACAGCGTTGCATCAATAAAGGTGTTACTTCCCTGCCAGCCCGGGTTACCAACAAAAAACTGATTGATGGTCAAAGCATCAGCGCTGATCTCCAGCAACTCAAGGTCATGCGCCTTACGGTGAAAGCTCGACACCACTGCCGCAGCAGGTATCGCTCCTTGCTGGCTCAAGCGATAACACTCCGACAGATACGCTGGGTACCATTCATCATCGTCATCCAATATCGCCAGATACTGAAAAGCAGACTTATCCTGAGCTTTCCATGCGGTTTCCGCCCCCGTGTTCCACGCGCCAGAACCTGAGTGGCCCTGTGTGCGGTGATTACGAATCACCCTGGTGGGGAACCAGTGCTCGGGGATACCTTGCGGGAACTGCTCTCTAAAGCTGAACTCTCGCAGCTGTTTGACGCCTTGCACGATAGCCTCATGCTCATAGTCACAACCGTTATCATCAACGATGTAGATACATAGAGGATTAACCCCTTGTTGTCTGAATACCGACAGTAGCGCACGCTCCAGCAGCAGTCGGGTACGCCGCTTGGCGGTCGCAATAATGACGACAACTGGAATATTCATATAAAGCGCCCCGACCTTGCTCGCGTGTACCTGACAGATAACGCACAAGCAGGGTCTGCCAGCGTCACACCAAAGTAAGTTTCAAGTGCAGCGACCTGATCGCCCCACTCAGGCAAAGCGATCGTTACCACCTCGTTATGGGGCTGATAGATCCTGAGTCGGTCTTTTTTCAGAAAAACAAAGGCGTCTCCAAGCACCTGAGCAAAGCGGATTCCATCCATAAAGGGATATTCCGTCGCGCCGTCAAACCGGTGTTTGATCTTTTGCAGAACAAGATGCTCATCGCTCAGCGTGAGAGGAATCCGCAACGAGAGAGACTGGCGCCCTTCTTTACGTTGATAAATCTCCAGCCACTCGCCCCGCCGACGGCTTGAAAACTCGATGCCATACGCAGAATAGACAGCGTCTCCGGCAGCTGGAAATAAACGCACGCTTGGCCAAGCGTTACCCACATCAGCAAAGTAGCGCTCGCCGGCAAGATCCAGCACCAGCACCCGATGACAGTTAACACCATTGATAAAAGCACTATGCAGCCGGGCAGCAATACTCTGAGTTTTTAAACGGTCACGAAACGCCAGTACCTTATCGGAGCAGGTACCGCCACTCGACAGCGGGTTCACTAATAAGTCAGGTGCTGAGATGCCGAGATAGAACAGGTTATGAAACGGCACCGTGCTGAACTCCTCCAGCATGAGCTGGTGAACCGTATTGAGGAGAGAGTTACCGGCAGTCATCGGTGCTCACTACCCCGCCGATCAATCAGGGCATCCATTACCGGATACGCAGAGAAATACGGATGCTCATCCAGCGCCGGGTAGCAACGGGAAAACTGCGTACGCCAAATGGCTTTCAGCGCCTCACGCTCTGACGCGTGATACTGACGCAGGTGCCCGACCACGCGCTGACGCATACCACTGCCCACATCACAGGAAACCTTAGGCCGCCAGAGAATTTCAGGAGGAAGCGTTCCTTCCATGGCCAGACGTAAGATCAGTTTATTGCTCTTTTCAGTCGCTGAGCGCCGGTACAGATCACCGTGAGCCAGCGCCAGCGCCCAAGCCACCAGCTCACGATCCATAAATGGACAGCGCGTTTCTATACCATGAGCCATGCAGGTTAAATCCACACGACGCAGTTCAGTGTTACGCAAATCAGCGAGCAGCTGCTGACGAGTTTCCTGCCAGGGCGCATCAGCAGCCAGATGGTGGTAACCACCAAAGAGTTCATCGGCCCCTTCGCCCGAGAGCACCACCTTCAGGCCGTCTTTTCTCGCCGCCTGTGCCAGCAAATAAGTGCACAACCCATTACTGATCACCGAAGGGTTATAGCTTTCGGTGGTGTAAACGAGCCTACGGATCAGCGTATCCAGCTCATCGGCGGCGGGCAGCGGAACAACACGCAAAGTGGTCAGTTTGAGCTGATCCGCCAGCAGCTGAACGTAATGCTCATCCTCGGCACTGCCTGACGATAAGGTGTAATACACCACATTCTGACGTTGCGCATGGACCAGAGCCGTCACAATCGAACTATCCAGCCCACCACTGAGAAAAACTCCGAAGGGATCCTGCGCGGCAGGCAGTCGTTTATTGACCGCCGTTGTCAATAACCGGCGCAATGAAGCCAGCTTGTCGGAAACAGACATCGCCTGCGCCGCTGGGGCCTGAGGAATAACCTCATTGCTCACCAGCTGGGTTAACTCGCCGGTCTGCAGATCCAGCCGACTTAACCCTGACGGCACTTCCTGAAAATGGTCGACCTGGCCCACTGCCTTTAGCTCACTGCAGATAAACAGTTCGCTGCCAGAACGCCCGACAAACAGAGGCTTTTTACCCAACGGATCACGCAGACAATAGAGGTGATGGGTATGGGCGTCGTAAAGCACACCAGCAAAAAAACCATCCAGCGCAGTGATGGCGTCCAGCCCGCGCTGATGGATCAGCGCCGGAATGACGTGGCAGTCATTAGATGAGGCTAGCGCCAGCGCATAGCAGTCGCGCAGTTCAGGCGCATTGAATATTTCGCCATTGATCGCACTGACGAGGTTTTCATACACGACAGGCTGCCCACCGGCAGGCGAAGGGTCATTGATCGACAACCGGGCAAAGCCAATGGATACCGCGCCCTGCTGCCAGATCAGGCGGGCATCCGGCCCACGATGGCTCAGCCGCTGCAGGCACGCCGGTAAGCGCTCTGCAGCGGCAGGGCCAGCCAGCAGAATTACGCCGCACATGTGCGCAGGCGCTCTTCCATAGCGTGAATCGTCCAGCGCAGAAAACGGTCAAACACCTGATGATACTGCTGCAGTAACGCACAGCTCATGGACTCGTTATCGCGATGAATCCGCGCCTGATAATCATTGGGACCAAAACCAAGATACAGCGCTGTGGCGGGCAAATTACCCACCATGGGGCAAGGGCCAAACTTGCTCAGGGTGCGATTCTCGAAACGGCCTGCACCAGCAAACAGCGCTGTATTGAGCGAGCTCAACAGCGCCTCTTGCCCATCGTGCTGCGCAGGGTCTTCCAGCCCTGAGCGATAGAAAATCAACGGCACACCGTCACGCACATAGCCCGTTTCTTCCAGGCAGATAAACGCATTGACGGAAGCCAGCACCTCCGGCAATCGCTGATGCGCCAGTGGTGATCCCACTTCTTCTTCACCCTGAATCAGCCACACCAGATTGGGGAGTGATTCCCCCTGTCGGATACGGGCCTCCAGCACCGCCAGACGCGCCAGCAGCACTGCCTTGTTGTCGGCTATCCCTCGGGCCCATAAGCGCTGATCACGCTCGGTCAGGGTAAACGGAGGCGACTGCCACTGTTCGGATGCGCCAATGGCCTCTACGTCATAGTGGTTGTAGAGCACCAGTGCCGGGCCGGCATCCTGCAGCCGTTTCGCGATAATCAGCGGCTGGTCGGTCTGCCCGGTGCCTGCAACCTCCACCTCAAACCCCACTGCTGACAGGCGTTGCTGCAGTAATGCCACCACATCACGATTCGCTGCCGCGTTACCACTGACCGACTCCATGGCGATCAGTGCAGCCAGCGCGTGCAGGAAATGACCGCTATCCGCCGCCCTACTTTCGGTATCAGAGCTCGCCATGGATGACCTCCTTGTAAAAATCCTTGAATAACTGCCCTACCTGCTCGGCCGTCAGACGGGCTCCCTTATCGTCATCCACCGGCATAAAACCATCATGATCATTGGTATGACTGCACATGGCCTTAAAACGAGGGTGCTGACTGAAATAAACAGTTAAAAATGCGCGCTTACACATACTCATGAACATGGCGTCGCTGAACGGCATCAGATCACGGCCAATATCAATAAACACCAGTTGCTGACCCGGCGTAACGCGGAAGTTATCGGCTTTGACATTACTAAGACACACACCCGCCTGATGCATGGCGCGCAAAAAGCTCACCATCTGCGCCGGTTCGTCCCCCAAATAAGGGCTGGAATCAAAGCGGGGATAATGCACCACCAGCCACTCACCCTTGTGCACACCAAAGCGCGGTAACGGCGAATCGTGGCGGGAGTGGGAAGCGTTCAGTTGCGCGGCCATCTGGCTCAGATGGCTAAAGAGCAGCTGGGTGAAGTCAGTCCGGTAAAACACCTTGAAAATATGAGTGCCGCAGGCAAACACCGTGCCCTCGGAACCCTGCCCTAATACGTCAAAGGGCTGACCCTGAATCAGCGTGCTAAAGCTATGCTCAAGGTAAGACTGCAACAGGGTGATATCCTGCGGCGAATGGCGCTGATGGGGCTGGGCAGGCCCACCGCCACTGCGTTGAATTCCCTGAAAGGGAGCCTGATCACGCACGTGCAGCTGTGCCAGAAAATCCTCCAGCGCCTGCAAGGAGCCCGGCACCGCAATGGCGTCATCACGGCGCTGATCCAGTGCCAGCGAATTCAGACGCTGATGCCAGCCCTCCTCGCCCATACAGGCAATCGGCTTTTGCATCTGCCAGGCCAGCGCGATCTCCGACAATGTCCCCGAGCCACCGTCCAGCGCGATCACCGCATCACAGGCCGACATCAGCACCGCATTACGCGCCACCCCAAGCCCGGTAGGCAAGGCAATATCAATAAAGGGATTGGCCTCGGTTTTCTGGTACGACGGCAACACGCCAATAATATCGCCCGGGCAGTAATGGGCAGACTCACGCGCGCCCTGCGAGGCATACCTCATCACCCCACCCATACCGCCACTGATCAAACGGCAGCCAGCATCGATAATCTGTCGGCCGACCGCCAGCGCCAGCGCTTTCTGCACCTCGGATAAGCCATCACTGGCCGAGCCGATCACTGCGATTTGCAAACGTTGGGGGATGGCCGTCATACCGCCCTCCCTGACACACAGGCAGCGTATCGGGATGCGCGTATAAAATAGGTACTCACTCTCCGGCCTGCCGGAAAACCAGTCTCTTCCTTGATGTGGGTCATGGGTTAACTCACCTCGTCTAACGTCTGCTCGGCGTCGGGGATGGAAAGCTGGCCGGAGAGCAGTTTGGGGAGCAGGGAGTCGCGGAGGTTGGCTAATGATTTACATTGCTCATCATTGTCATAATTTTTTGAGTAGCAAGCTGAAACGAATTTATCGTAAGCCGCAATAACCCCAGCTGACGGCAATAGCGCGCTTACGTTATGCACATAGTTTCTATTAAGAGTTGGCACAGCAGAGCCAGAGTTATATTTTTCCAAATCCATAGACTTCAACAAATAAAAGGCGTGATACGGTGAAGAACGCCGGAATTCTTTTACCCAAAGCGTGGTATTCAGTGGCCAAAAGTCTGTTTCTACAAAACAGACCTCGCCCAGTTTTCCGCTTCGGCCTGTTGTAATTCCTGGCCCCGAAACCTTGAATTCATTATGTGTTCCATCTTGGCCAGAGGCAGCCATCAAAGGATACTCACCATCAGTTCGTGCATTTTTTGGCAAATCAAATCCACGCTGAAGTACTAATAAATCTTCTATAACACCAACCCCCCACCCCTCCGGCACCCAGCCCATTTCTTCCGTCAATACAAACGCATTCGGGAACAGTGACTGAATATCGGCGGGCAAGGTGGAGGTGCGCGCAGTAGCGCCACGCGCCAGCAGTTCACGGCGGCGTTCGGCGCGGGCTTGCAGCTCGTCGGGGATGTCATTTCCGGCGGCAAGGGCATTGTCGATCACCGGGTCAAAATCCACAAACCAGCTTTTAAACAATGCCTGCGCCATGGATTCGAGGGTGGTATTGATCTGGCGGTTCAGGGCTGTTTTATCATCCAGCGATTTCAGCACACTTGCTATCCACCGCTGAATTGCCAAGCTTGGGGTGGGAATTTTGAATCCGCGAAGATCTGGCAGCCGAATATTGCTAACCGTCGTGCCGGTTCCTTCACTCCAGCTAATTTGATGCTGAACGTAGGGGCTTTGGATCACGAATAATAAATAATCAGGGTCGATTAAATCGCTGTTTGCTCGGATCAGAACCATGCGCTGCCCCAAACAACAGCGTAATCCTTCGGGAATCTTGCATACTTCACCCATTGGAGCCTCGCGGGTTAACACCAGGTCTCCCGCTGTCGGCACTGCTCGTTTAATTCGAGCTTCGTAACCCTCTTCCGTTGTGTAACTAGGATCGGATAAATCCAAACGACCGTTACGAATATATTGATTACGCAGTACTACGACGCCCTGATCTGTCCATTTTGGCGTTGAGTGAGGGCAATCAACAATCAACTCACAGAGTTCTTCGAGAGGATATTCCGGCCATTCACCCAACATATCCCAGCCCCTTTAGATTCTGTTTAATCACGGCGTCCAGCGCCTGCGCTTCTGCCATCTGCTGAAACAGGGTGTGGGTGAGTTGCTGCATTTTTTCTTCAAACAGCTCGCCGTCGTCTTCCACTTCCGCCGCGCCGACGTAGCGGCCCGGTGTCAGTACGTAGTCGTTGGCCTGAATATCGGCAAGGGTGGCGCTTTTACAAAAGCCTGCCACGTCCTGATACTCCCCTCTCCCCTTGGGAGAGGGGCCGGGGGTGAGGGCGCTTAAGGCCAAATAAATACTTTCAAGCACTGCTTCTGTCTCTACCAGCACCTGTCGGTTATCAAATCGAATAACCCTGATACCCTGCTGTGCAAGAAACTCTGCTCTGGCTTTATCCGCCTGAAGTGCCTCAGGCTGATAATGCTGGCTGCCATCCAGTTCGATAGCGAGCTTATGTTCGTGGCAGTAGAAATCGAAAATGAAATGACCAACGGGATGCTGTCTTCTGAATTTGGCATCTGCCAGTTTCCGCCCTCTTAAGGCTTGCCAGATAAGTGCTTCTGCATCGGTCTGGTTTTTTCTTAATTCACGGGCAAATTCCAGAATTTTTGGATGCGTTCGTTGTTCTTCTCTTCCCTCACCCAAACCCTCTCCCAGAGGGAGAGGGCTTACAGGCTCGCCACGCCATGCATGGTAGGTGCTGGCGATCAGGGAGATATCCTCCGCCGTCAGTTCTTTATGGGTGCGGTCGATCATGCTGCCCATATTGCGGGCGTCGATAAACAGGGTTTCACCCTGACGGTTACGGTGTTGTTTTCTTCCATCGGAGAAGGTTTGTTCTTTCTTGTTCTTGGTTAAAAACCACAGGCATACCGGAATCTGGGTGGTATAAAACAGCTGGCCCGGCAGGGCGATCATGCAGTCGACCAGATCGTTATCGATGATCTGTTTACGAATCTCGCCTTCCCCCTTCGTGCTTGTGGACATAGATCCGTTAGCCAGCACAAAACCCGCCACGCCGTTGTCGCTGAGCTTGCTGATCATATGCAGAATCCAGCCGTAGTTGGCATTGCCGGTGGGCGGGGTTTCATAACCGGCCCAGCGCGGGTCGTCGACCAATGCTTTTTCGTCACGCCAGTCTTTCAGGTTAAACGGCGGGTTGGCCATGATGAAGTCAGCTTTTAAATCCGGGTGCTGGTCTTTAAAGAAGGTATCGGCAGGCACCTCGCCGAGGTTGGCGCTGATGCCGCGTATGGCGAGGTTCATTTTGGCCAGCTTGTAGGTGGTGCTGGTTTGTTCCTGACCGTAGATAGAGATGTCTTTCTTATTACCCTGATGGCTTTCGATAAATTTGATCGACTGCACGAACATACCACCGGAGCCGCAGCAGGGGTCGTAGATTTTGCCGTGGTACGGCTCGATCATTTCCGCCAGCAGGTTAACCACGCATTTAGGCGTGTAAAACTCGCCACCGCCCTTGCCTTCCGTCGCGGCAAAGTTGCCGAGGAAGTATTCATACACACGGCCGACGATGTCTTCTTCCGCGGCGGCTTTTGCCTCGCCGCTGCCCTCGTTCTTAAGCACAGTGTCGATATTGTTGATGGCATCAATCAGCGCCGCCAGCTTGCTGACATCAATATTCAGGCGGGAGAAGTAGTTATCCGGCAAGGCGCCGCGCAGGGATTTATTGCGCTGCTCAATCTGATGCAGGGCCGAGTCAATCTTGACGGCGATGTCGTCCTGCTTGGCCTGTTTGGCGATGTAGTCCCAGCGGCAGTCCGGCGGCAGGTAGAAGGTGTTGGTCATGGTGTAAAACTCCACCATGTGGACGTAGTCACCATTGCCTTCGGCGATCAGCTCGGCCTGACGCAGCTCAAACTTGTCACTGATAAATTTCAGGAAGATCAGCGACAGCACCACGTGCTTGTATTCGGACGACTCCACCGTGCCACGCAGCTTGTCAGCCGTCGCCCAGAGGGTTTGTTCAAAACTTTTGGTTTTTTTGGACGCGGCGGAGTCTTTATCAGCGGCAGGCGTGCGGGCCATCAGCAATTCCTTGAGCAGTTTCCGTAGGGATGCCGGTATTCTGCCCAAGACCGCCGGGGATGTCTTCCCTGTGATGCCACGTCTGTTCGTTCATCCTCACACAAAAAAGCCGAGTCCTTAGACTCGGCTTTGTCGTTATCCCCAACAAGGTGACGGGTTATTCCACCGTCACGCTCTTGGCCAGATTGCGCGGCTGGTCTACATCCGTACCGCGGATAACCGCGACGTAGTAGCTCAGCAACTGCAGCGGCACGGTGTAGAGGATCGGCTCCAGCAGCGGGTGAATCTTCGGCAGATGGAGGATGTGATAGCCCTCCTGATCTTCGATACCGGCGTGCTGGTCGGCGAAGACGTACAGCTCACCGCCACGGGCGCGCACTTCCTGCATATTGGATTTGAGCTTTTCCAGCAGTTCGTTGCCGGGGGCGACGGTGATGACCGGCATGTCGCTGTCGACCAGCGCCAGCGGGCCGTGTTTCAGCTCACCGGCCGGGTAGGCTTCGGCATGAATATAGGAGATTTCCTTCAGCTTCAGCGCCCCTTCCAGCGCGATGGGATAGAGTGCGCCGCGGCCGAGGAACAGCGAGTGTTGTTTATCGGCAAAGTGGGTGGCCAGCTGCTCTACCCGCTGGCTCAGGGCCAGCACTTCTTCCACTTTGGCAGGCAGGGTGGTCAGGGCGTCGGTCAGCTCGGCTTCCAGCGTGCTGTCCAGCCCCCGGGTTTTGGCCAGCGACAGGGTCAGTACCATCAGCGCCGACAGCTGGGTGGTAAAGGCCTTGGTCGAGGCGACGCCGATTTCCGGCCCGGCCTGTGTCATCAGGCACAGGTCAGACTCGCGCACCAGTGAGCTGCCGGGCACGTTGCAGATGGCCAGACTGGCCAGTGCGCCGCGCTCCCTGGCCACCCGCAGGGCCGCCAGGGTGTCGGCGGTTTCGCCCGACTGGGAGATGGTGACGAACAGGGTGTTGGGCAGGGTAATGGTCTTGCGGTAGCGGTATTCGGAGGCGATTTCCACCTGACAGGGAATGCCCGCCAGCTCTTCGATCCAGTAGCGGGCGACCATTCCGGCGTGATAACTGGTGCCGCAGGCGATGATCTGCACGGCCTGCACGCTGTCCATCAGCTGCCGGGCGCTGTCGCCAAACAGCTGGGTGTTGATCTCGCCCTTGCCTACCCGGCCATTGAGGGTGGCCTGGATCACGCCGGGCTGCTCGAAGATTTCCTTCAGCATGTAGTGCTTGTACTGGCCCTTATCGGCTGACTGGGTGCCGTGCTCGTAACGCTTGATGTCCAGCGCCTGCACTTCACCACGGGCGTTGCGCACTTCGATCTGTTCGCGGCTGACGCAGGCCGTGTCGCCTTCGTTGAGGTAGATAAAGCGGTCAGTCACCTGCAGCAGCGCCAGCGGGTCCGAGCCGATAAAGTTCTCGCCCATACCGACGCCAATCACCAGCGGGCTGCCCTTGCGTGCGCACAGCAGCAGTTCGGGATAGTCGGCGTGAATCACGCCCAGCGCGAAAGCACCTTCCAGCTGATTGATCACCTGACGGAACGCGGCATACAAGTCGCTCTCTTGTTTCAGGGCTTCAGAGAGTAAGTGAGCGATGACCTCGGTGTCGGTATCTGAGGTAAAGACGTAGCCTTTGTCTTTCAGTTCCGCCTTGAAGGTGGCGTAGTTTTCGATGATGCCGTTGTGCACCACCGCCAGCCGCTCACCGGACATATGCGGATGGGCATTGCGTTCATTAGGCTGGCCATGGGTGGCCCAGCGGGTATGGGCGATGCCCAGATGGCCGTGCAGGGGGTCGCTGCCAAGGGCATCCGCCAGTTGCTGTACCTTACCGGCACGGCGCAGGCGGTTGAGTTCCTGACCATCAAATACTGCCATACCGGCGGAGTCGTAACCGCGGTATTCCAGACGGCGCTGGCCTTCCAGCAGGATGGCGCTGACTTCACGGGCGGCAATGGCGCCGACGATTCCACACATGGGATTACTCCTTCGCCTTCTTCACTGGGCGCTGCCAGCCGGGAATGGGAATCTGGCGGCCACGGGCAACCACCAGGGTATTGTCATCCACATCACGGGTGATGGTGGAGCCTGCGCCCACAGTCGCACCCGCACCGACGCTGACGGGCGCCACCAGTGCGGTGTTGGAACCGACAAAGGCGCCGCTGCCGATCACGGTCTGATGTTTATTCACGCCATCGTAGTTGCAGGTGATGGTGCCGGCGCCGATGTTGACGTCATCGCCCACACTGGCATCACCGATATAGCTCAGGTGATTGACCTTAGAACCTTCGCCAATCACCACGTTCTTGGTTTCGACGAAGTTGCCGATGCGGGCACTAGCCAGTAGCTGGGTGCCGGGGCGCAGGCGGGCAAAGGGGCCGACATCGCAATCGGCACCGACTTCTGCCTCTTCCAGCACTGAGTTGGCCTTGATATGGCAACCGGCACGCAGGATGGAGTCACGGATAATGCAGTTGGCTTCGATCTGCACCCCGGTTTCAACCACCACCTTGCCTTCAAAGATGACGTTGATATCGATATAGCAGTCCTGCGCTATCTGCAGCTCACCGCGCACATCGATACGGGCAGGATCGGCCAGACTGACGCCCTGCTCCATCAGGCGCCGGGCAATCTGCTGCTGGTAAGCACGCTCCAGTGCCGCCAGCTGCATGCGGGTATTCACCCCTTCCACTTCCTGCGCGGACGCTGGCTGAATGGTGGCGACGTTGAGCCCATCAGCAACCGCCATGGCGATCACATCGGTCAGGTAGTATTCGCCCTGGGCGTTATTGGCAGACAACTGCGGCAGCCACTGATGCAGGCGTTCAGTAGGCACGGCCAGAATGCCGGTGTTCACTTCACGGATGGCACGCTGCCCGGCATCGGCATCCTTGTGCTCGACAATGGCACATACCTGACCGCTGCCATCGCGGACGATACGGCCATAGCCGGTGGGATCAGGCAGATCGACGGTCAGCAGACCCATTTGCTGATTGGATACCAGCGCCAGCAACTGCTGCAGGGTGACCGACTGAATCAGCGGTACATCACCGTACAACACCAGGGTGGTGCCGCTGTTGCCCAGTGCAGGCAGTGCCTGTGCTACGGCATGGCCGGTGCCTTTCTGCTCACGCTGCCAGACACAGTTGACGTCTGCGGCGGCAAAGCGCTGCCCGACCTGCTCACCGCCGTGGCCTACGACCAGATGAATCTGCCCGGCACCCAGCTGCCGTGCGCTGTCGATGACATGCGCCAGCAAGGGCCGGCCCGCCAGGGTATGCAGCACCTTGGGCAGAGCTGAGCGCATCCGGCTGCCCTGGCCTGCTGCCAGAATGACCACATCGAGTGCCATTTTCCATTCCTCGCTTGCTGAACGGTAAAGCCTTATCCAGAGATCGGTCAGGGCTTTGTTGTCAGCCTTTTAATTGACAATTTTTTCTTGGGGACTCACTTTAGCCATCTGAATCTGTCATACAAGAGTGCTTGTCATTAATTAAGTGACAAATATGGACGAAAGCCTGCTGAATCTGCTGGATCTGAGCCAGCGCGAGTACGAGTTATACCGCAGCCTGCTGACCCTCGGGCCTGCTTCCATCCGTGATATTGCCAGTCATGCGGGCATCAATCGCGGCACCACTTACGAAACCCTGAAGCAGATGCAGGCCAAGGGCGTGGTGTCGTATCTGCCCAAAGGCAAACGCCGTTTTTTTGCGGCGGAGGAGCCAGAGCGCCTGCTGCAGAAGGCCGAAGAACGGCGGCTGATGCTGAACGGGCTGATTGGCAAGCTGAAGTCAGACATCATCCCTGAGCTGTACCACCTCAAGCCGGAATTCAGTGCGGGCAACGTGCGCTTTTATGAGGGAGATGACGGCATCGAGTTCGTCCTCAAGGATATTCTCAATACCGTCAGCAGACAGGCGGACAAGTCCTATGCGGTGTTTTCTTCCAAGGCAATTCGACATCACCTCTATCGCCCTTTCCCCAACTTCACCAAACAGCGGGTACAGCGGCAAATTCAGGTGCGCGTCATCGCCATCGGTGAAGGGGGTGAGGATGCACAGTATTCAGAACGTAAGTGGATACCCACTCAGGGTGAAGTTGATGCCAGCTACATCGCCATTTACCCACCCAAGGTAGCGATGATTTCTCTGGCCGCCGCCAACTACCCGGTGGCAGTGGTGATGGACTCAGAAGAGATCGCGATGGCCCAGCAGATCATCTTCAATACCCTCTGGCGTCTGCTCTGAGAGGGTGTTTGCGCATCACTCAGGGCGCACGCGCTACCAGCACGGCTCCGCCAATCACCAGTGCAGTGCCAAGCAGGCGCTGCACGGACAATTCACGCACGATGCCGGCCCAGCCCAGACGGTCCAGCAGCAGCCCGGCGACAATCTGGCCGGTGATGATCAGCACAATGGTCGCCGCACTGCCCTGAGTGCGATAGCCAAACAGGCTGGCAAAAACGAAGAAGGTGCCCAGTACGCCGGGCACGACAAACCACAGCTCGGCCCGCCCCCATTGCTGAAACAGACCGGACTCGCCGCGGCACAGTTCTACCGCCGACAGAATCAGCAGCCCCACCAGCGAGTTACACAGCAGCGCGCCGGTCAGGCTCAGACCGCGTCCGGTCATGGCAACCATGACTGCGTTCTGCAACACCAGCGCCATCCCCGCCAGCAGGGACAGCCCTATCGCATTCGGCATGGCTCAGTTCCGCTCGGCGCCGGGCGCATCGAGGAAACGCTGCATAAACACCAGATCCAGCCAGCGGCCAAACTTATGCCCTACTTCGGAGAAATGCGCCACTGTCTGGAACCCCAGACGCTCATGGAAGCGCACCGAACCGGCGTTTTCCGCATCAATACCACCGATAATGACATGCTTACCCAGCGCCAGCGCCAACGGAAATAAGGCCTCCACCAGCTGCGCACCTACGCCTTTGCCACGCTGATCAGCTCGCACATGGACACTGTGCTCAACGGTAAAACGGAAACCGTGCCAGGCACCACGCCACTCACCGAAGGATGAAAAGCCCACCACTTCGCCCTGATCTTCTGCCACCAGCACCGGATAGCCCTGTGCCAGACGACCCTCATACCAGGCCGTACGATCTTCCAGACTGACCGGTTCCAGGGCATAGACTGCGGTGGAGGTGGCGATAACATCATTGTAAATCGCCAGAATGGCGGGCAAATCAGCATGGGTGGCAGCACGAATCAACATGATGAGGCTCCGAAGGGTGAAGTAAAACCAGCCACCTGTGACACTACTACAATGGTCACCGTGACCACGGTCACACAGGAAACTGACAGGAAGCTGGGATTGCGGAAGAATATCTACTATAGTGGACAAAAGTCAACTGAACATTAAACCACCATGACCATACCGACAACAGCACCGAACGAGGCTTCCGTGAGCCTGACTGAACAGAACAGCGAAGACCCTACCACACAGCTGGCAGCGCGCATTCGCATCGAACGTAAGCAGCGGCAATGGTCGCTGGATGAACTGGCGCAGCGCTCCGGCGTTTCCAAGGCGATGATCAGCAAGGTTGAGCGCGGAGAAACCAGCCCTACGGCGACACTGCTGGGCAAGCTGTCCGGTGCCTTTGGCCTGACCCTGTCCACACTGCTGGCCAGAGCCGAGCAACAGGGTGGCCGGCTGCGTCGACGTCAGGATCAACCGCAATGGCGTGACCCTGAAACTGGCTTTATCCGCCGTCAGTTATCCCCTACTTCTGATTTGCCGCTGGATCTGGTGCAGGTCGAGCTGCCCGCAGGTGCCAGCGTCAGCTATCCCGCCTCGGCATTCGCCTTTTTCCGTCAGCTGATCTGGGTGACGCAAGGGCAACTGGAGTTTACCGAAGGAGAGACGCTGCATCAGTTATCCACAGGTGACTGCCTGGAGCTGGGCTCACCCAGTGACTGCCGTTTCTTCAACCCGGGAACAACCGGCTGTGAATATCTGGTGGTACTGTTACGCCAGTAACTGCCTCTCCTGGAGGGCGGATGTGTATAACCGTCTGTTGTAGCGTGGCGGAAGCAAAGCTGGCATAACGGTGTAACAACCTGCCTTTTCTCAGCTACTCAGGAACGAGTTCGATCATGCCACAACCCAGTGCCCGCCCAGCCGTGCAGTCCCTGTCGGCGTCCTTAATCCGTGAAGTGGCCAATACCGCCATGGGCCGTGAGGGCGTGCTGCCCTTCTGGTTTGGTGAGAGTGACCAGCCAACGCCGGGGGTTATCCGTGAAGCAGCCATGGCCTCTCTGCAGCAGGGTGAAACCTTCTATTCGCAGAATCTGGGCCGCCCGTGGCTGCGTGAAGGTATTGCCAGCTACCTCAGCCAGTTGCATCACCGCCCCTTCACTGCCGAACAGACAGGTGTGACGGGCTCCGGTGTTTCCGCCCTGATGCTGGCCATGCAGCTGGTACTGAGCCCGGGTGACAGGGTTGTCGCCGTGACGCCGCTCTGGCCCAATCTGGTGGAAATTCCTCGGGTGCTAAGTGCCCATGTCGAACGTGTCCCCCTGCAGATCACCGACCAGGGCTGGCAGCTGGACCTGCAACGTCTGCTGGATGCACTGACTCCCGATACCCGTCTGTTACTGATCAACTCACCCAATAATCCCACGGGGTGGACCATTGCCGACGACGAGCAACGTATTGTGCTGGAGCATTGCCGCAAACACGGCATCTGGATTCTGGCTGATGACGTCTATGAACGACTGGTGTATCGCAGCGGCCTGAACAGTGCTCCTTCGTTTCTGGCGAGGAAGGAAGACGATGATCTGGTCATCGGCGTCAACAGTTTCTCCAAAGCCTGGTGCATGACCGGATGGCGTGCTGGCTGGCTGACGATTCCAGCCGCGCTGGCCGATGATCTGGCCAAACTGGTGGAATACAACACTTCGTGCGTGCCGGAGTTTGTGCAGCGTGGGGCAATGGCCGCCATTCAGCAGGGGGAACCCCATGTCGGGCAGCTGCGCCAGCAACTGGGTGTGCAACGGCAGCTGATGGTCGAGGGGCTAAGCGCCATCGACGGCGTGACCCTGCCTTACGCAGATGGTGCCATGTATGCCTTCTTCCGCATCGCTGGCTTCAGTGATTCGCTGGCACTGGCACGAGCACTGATCAGCGAGGTCGGCCTTGGACTAGCCCCGGGTCGCGCCTTTGGTGAGGAAGGTGAGGGCTGGCTACGCTGGTGTTACGCAACGTCGCCAGTGCGTCTGCAGGAGGGTTTACAACGTCTGGATGAGTTTGTTCGTCGTCAGCGCTGATCACCCAATCAGCGCTTGATATTGCCTTTACGGCTCAGGCTCAGCTCATGCAGTGTGCGTAGCATCGCTGCTGCACGTGCCACATGATCAGCGCTCTCGCGGTCATGATGGGCAGCAAACTCTGCTTCGGCATCGCGCTTGGCCTTTTCTGCCGCAACTTTATCCAGATCCTGAGCACGCAGTGCCGTATCGGCCAGGACTATAGTGCGCCCGGGCTGAACCTCCAGAAATCCGGCGGGTACAAAATAGATCTGCTCCTCGCCTTGCATGTCATACACACGCAGCGGGCCCGGGCCAAGTTCAGCCAGCAGCGGGGCATGGCCGGGGTAAATACCTACGTCCCCCCACAGGGTCGTCAGAATCACATGACGCGCCTGGCCACTGAACAGCGAACCTTCAGGCGTTACCAAATCCAGCAATAAATGTTTATCCATGGAGTCATCCTTGGGCGATAGCGAAGTGCAACCAGTGCAGCCTTGGCGCTGAGCCATCAACAGCAGTTATGCGCCCTACTCTAGCAAAGCCTCTTCTCTCGACTGCTGATTTGCATGGCTGAAACGGCAAGATCCACAATCCTGACACAAGTGCTACCACAGTGACAGGCAGGGGCAACCTCAATTCAGCGTTGCCGGACAGGTATAAGCGTGTTCAAGCAAGGAGTGAGCAGATAACGCTCAGCGTGGCTGATGCCGTAGCAGCAAGGCAAGGAAAACAAAAAAGGCAGCCTGAGCTGCCTTTTTTATGGACCTGAGCTTGCCGATTAACGGCCGGTTTTCTTGCGCAACTGTTCCAGTACGCGCAACTGCGCAGCCGCTTCCGCCAACTGAACGGCGGCACGGGAATAGTCCAACTCCGCGTTATGATTCGACATTGCCTGTTCAGCCTCTTTCTTGGCTTCCAGAGCAATGGACTCATCAAGGTCATTAGCACGGATAGCGGTGTCAGCCAACACGGTTACCATGTTGGGCTGCACTTCCAGAAAACCACCAGATACATAGATGATTTCCTCGTCGCCATCCTGCTTGATGACACGCACCGGACCCGGCTTCAGCTGGGTCAGGAGCGGAGCGTGACCTGGGGCAATACCCAGATCACCTAGACTCCCGCTGGCAACGACCAGTTCCACCAACCCGGAAAAGATTGCCTCTTCTGAGCTGACAATATTGCAGTGAACTGTCATAGCCATGGTGAACCCCCTCTAGCTATGGTTATGGGAATAACCGTCGCTGGAGACGATTACAGCTTCTTCGCTTTCTCAACTGCTTCGTCGATGCTGCCAACCATGTAGAACGCTTGTTCTGGCATGTTGTCGTAGTCACCGGACAGAATACCCTTGAAGCCACTGATGGTGTCTTTCAGGGAAACGTACTTACCGGGCGAACCGGTGAATACTTCTGCCACGAAGAAAGGCTGAGACAGGAAGCGCTGGATCTTACGCGCACGGGTTACGACCAGCTTGTCGTCTTCTGACAGCTCGTCCATACCCAGAATCGCGATGATATCCTTCAGTTCCTTGTAGCGCTGCAGAGTAGACTGCACGCCACGAGCCACTTCGTAGTGCTCCTGACCAACCACCAGCGGATCCAGCTGACGAGAGGTAGAGTCCAGCGGATCAACCGCAGGATAGATACCCAGTGCAGCGATATCACGAGACAGTACGACAGTAGCGTCCAAGTGAGAGAAGGTGGTCGCAGGTGACGGATCGGTCAAGTCATCCGCAGGTACGTATACCGCTTGAACGGAAGTGATCGAGCCAGTCTTGGTGGAGGTAATACGCTCCTGCAGAACGCCCATCTCTTCAGCCAGAGTAGGCTGATAACCTACGGCAGAAGGCATACGACCCAACAGTGCAGATACTTCAGTACCGGCCAGGGTGTAACGGTAGATGTTGTCAACAAAGAACAGAACATCACGGCCTTCGTCACGGAACTGCTCGGCCATGGTCAGACCGGTCAGAGCAACACGCAGACGGTTGCCGGGCGGCTCGTTCATCTGACCGTATACCAGAGATACTTTGTCCAGTACGTTGGACTCCATCATCTCGTGGTAGAAGTCGTTACCTTCACGAGTACGCTCACCCACACCAGCAAACACAGAGTAACCACTGTGCTCGATCGCGATGTTACGGATCAGCTCCATCATGTTGACGGTCTTACCTACACCCGCACCACCGAACAGACCTACTTTACCGCCTTTTGCGAAGGGGCAAACCAGATCGATTACCTTGATACCGGTTTCCAGCAGTTCGCTGGAGGCTGCCTGATCAGCGTAGCTGGGCGCTTTACGGTGAATAGGCATACGCACTTCTTCACCAATCGGGCCTTGCTCGTCGATCGGGTTGCCCAGAACGTCCATGATGCGACCCAGGGTAGCTTTACCCACAGGTACAGACACGGGTTCGCCTGTATTTTTTACTTCCAAACCACGGCTCATGCCTTCGCTTGAACCCATGGCGATGGTGCGTACAACACCGTCACCCAGCTGTTGCTGAACTTCCAGCACCAGCTCTTTTCCTTCAATGGTCAGGGCGTCGTACACTTTGGGTACGGCGTTGCGCGGAAACTCGACGTCCACCACCGCCCCGATGACTTGCACTACACGTCCGCTACTCATGCTCGGATCCTCTTAATCTCAGTAAGCCTGTGTTGCGGTGGTTACACCGCTGCCGCACCACCGACGATCTCGGCAATTTCCTGGGTGATGGAAGCCTGACGAGCCTTGTTGTAGACCAGCTGCAGTTCCTTGATGATGTTGCCTGCGTTATCGGAGGCATTCTTCATCGCGATCATACGTGCAGCCTGCTCACAGGCAACGTTTTCCACCACACCCTGATACACCAGTGACTCCACATAACGAATCAACAAACCGTCCAGGAGTGCTTTGGCATCGGGCTCGTAAAGATAGTCCCAGTGGTGCTTCAGACCATCATTGTCTTCTGCCTGCAAGGGCAGCATTTGTACAACAGCAGGCTGCTGGGTCATGGTGTTGACGAACTTGTTCGACACCAGATACAGACGGTCCAGGTGACCTTCGTCATAGGCATCCAACATCACCTTGACGATACCAATCAGATCTTTAACTTCCGGTTTGTCACCCAGGTGGTTGGCGTATGCGACAACCTTGCCACCGTAGTTGCGGAAGAAAGAACCTGCCTTGGTGCCTACGGCACAAATGTCAATCTCGACGCCCTTGTCGGCGTACTGCTTCATTACCTTGATCATGGCTTTGAAGGCGTTGATGTTCAGACCACCGCACAAACCACGATCAGTAGAGATAACAATGAAGCCTACGCGCTTGACGTCGCGTTCTTGCAGGTACAGATGCTTGTATTCGGGATTGGAGTTCGCCACGTGACGAATGACATCAGCAATACGCTCCGCGTAGGGGCGGCTGGCTGCCATACGGTCCTGGGCTTTCCGCATTTTAGATACTGCCACCATTTCCATGGCGCTGGTGATCTTCTGCGTACTCTTGATACTCGCAATCTGCGATTTGATCTCTTTTCCTGCTGCCATAATCTCTGCCTCAAGCGTTCAGCGACAGCGGCAGGGTCACCCCTGCCGCACCCGGATTACCAGGAACCAGTCGCTTTGAATTTCTCGATACCGGCTTTGATTTCAGCAGCGATGCCGTCGTTGTAGTTGCCATCGCCACCAATCTTGGCGATCAGGTCAGCGCACTCAGAGTTGAAGTACGCTACCAGACCTGCTTCGAAAGAGCCGATCTTGGCAACAGGGATATCGTTCAGGAAGCCTTCGGTAGCGGCATACAGAACAACACCCATTTCAGCAACAGACATAGGCTTGAACTGATTCTGTTTCATCAGTTCAGTCACACGCTGACCGTGCTCCAGCTGTTTGCGGGTCGCTTCGTCCAGATCAGAAGCAAACTGAGCAAAGGCTGCCAGTTCACGATACTGAGCCAGTGCCAGACGGATACCGCCGCCCAGCTTCTTGATGATCTTGGTCTGGGCCGCACCACCAACACGGGATACGGAGATACCAGCGTTCATCGCAGGACGGATACCGGCGTTGAACAGGTTGGTTTCCAGGAAGATCTGACCATCGGTAATGGAAATTACGTTGGTCGGAACGAAAGCAGAAACGTCGCCAGCCTGAGTTTCGATGATGGGCAGCGCGGTCAGAGAACCGGTCTGGCCAGTCACGCGGCCTTCAGTGTAACGCTCTACGTAGTCAGCGCTGACACGAGCAGCACGCTCGAGCAGACGTGAGTGTAAATAGAATACGTCACCAGGATAGGCTTCACGGCCAGGTGGGCGCTTCAGCAGCAGAGAGATCTGACGGTAGGCCCAGGCCTGCTTGGTCAGGTCATCATAAATAATCAGTGCGTCTTCGCCGTTATCACGGAAGTATTCACCCATGGTGCAACCAGCGTAGGCAGACAGATACTGCATGGAAGCAGGATCAGCAGCGCCCGCGGCAACCACGATGGTGTGATCCATCGCACCGTGCTCTTCCAGCTTACGTACTACGTTGGCGATAGTGGACTGTTTCTGACCAATCGCAACATAGATACATTTAATGCCGGAGTTTTTCTGCGCGATGATGGTGTCAATCGCCATTGCGGTTTTACCGGTCTGACGGTCGCCGATGATCAGCTCACGCTGACCACGGCCGATAGGCACCATGGAGTCAACCGCCTTGTAACCAGTCTGTACAGGCTGGTCAACGGATTTACGCCAGATAACACCAGGAGCAACCTTCTCGATAGGCTCGCTGCGAGTAGTATTCAGCGGACCTTTGCCATCGATAGGGTTACCCAGGGCATCAACAACGCGGCCCAGCAGTTCTGGACCAACAGGAACTTCAAGTACACGACCGGTACACTTGACGGTCATACCTTCGGACAGGCCCTGGTAATCACCCAGAACCACAGCACCTACAGAGTCACGCTCCAGGTTCAGTGCCATGCCGTATACGCCGCCGGTGAACTCGATCATTTCACCGTACATAACATCAGCCAAACCGTGGATCTGTACGATACCATCGGAAACGCTGACGACTGTGCCCTC
This sequence comes from Pokkaliibacter sp. MBI-7, assembly GCF_029846635.1. Lineage (NCBI taxonomy): Bacteria > Pseudomonadati > Pseudomonadota > Gammaproteobacteria > Oceanospirillales > Balneatrichaceae > Pokkaliibacter > Pokkaliibacter sp. MBI-7. The sequence goes on from NZ_JARVTG010000001.1 coordinate 2,445,625, forward strand.
ATTACGGGCCTCAGATTTGAGATTCAGACCTTCGATCCGCTTCTTGATGATCTCGCTGATCTCAGATGGATTCAGTTGCTGCATGCTCTATCCCTCACAATCAGGATTGGATCGCCTCGGCCAATTTTGCCAATTTTCCGCGCACGGAACCGTCAATAACCATGTCACCTGCCTTGATGATCAGGCCGCCGATCAAACTCTTATCGACTTCGGTGGTTATGGTGATGGTCCGATTCAATTTAGCCTTGAGGGCTTGTGCCAGTTGTTCCTGCTCAGCGGAGGAAAGCTCAAAGGCAGAGGTCACTACGACGTCAGTCGCGTTTTCCTGCTCAGCCTTGAACTGCTCAAACAGCTGTGAAACTTCAGGAATCAATACCAGGCGCTTGTTGTGCGCCATGGTTTGAAAAAAGGCTTTACCGCTCTCGGTTACTTTTTCTGCGCAGACGTCAATGACAGCCTGAGCTTGCTGTTCAGCAGTCAGTGCCGGATTGTTGAGCACCTTGGCAAACTCGCTGTCTTCTGCAACAGCGGCCGCCAGGGCCAACAATTCCGACCACTGACCCAGTTCACCCTTGTCCAGAGCAAACTGAAACGCAGCTTTGGCATAAGGCCGGGCGAATGTGGTCAATTCCGCCATCGGTCACCTCACTTACAGTTCGGCTGCCAGTTTGCTGACAAGCTCGCTATGGGCTTTCTCGTCGACAGAGGCACCCAGGATTTTTTCCGCTCCAGCCAGCGCCAGCACAGCCACCTGGCCACGCAGTGCTTCTTTGGCACGGTTTACATCCTGCTCGATCTCAGCTTGGGCTGCAGCTTTCAGACGCTGGCCTTCAGCCATTGCCTGCTCTTTAGCTTCTTCTACGATCTGGTTTGCCCGCTTGTTGGCTTGTTCAATAATTTTCGCTGCCTGTTCCTTGCTGGAACGTAACTGGTCAGCGGCACTTGCTTGTGCCAGTTCCAGGTCACGCTTCGCACGGTCGGCGGCATCCAGGCCATCTGCAATCTTTTTCTGACGTTCTGCCAGGGCCGCTGTTATCGGCGGCCAGACATACTTCATACAGAAAAGGACGAAGACTGCAAATGCGATGGCTTGGCCTATCAAGGTCGCATTCAGATTCACGCTTCACCCCTCCCAAAGGTTAGAAATAACCAGTTGACACTAAGTTCAGAAGGAGGGATTAACCAGCGATCTGACCGACAAAGGGATTCGCGAAGGTGAAGAACAGAGCGATACCAACACCGATCATGGTAACAGCGTCCAGCAGACCCGCTACGATGAACATTTTTACCTGCAGCATGGGGACCATTTCAGGCTGACGCGCAGCGCCTTCCAGAAACTTACCACCCAGAATACCGAAGCCGATTGCGGTACCCAGAGCACCCAGACCGATCAGCAGAGCAACAGCGATAGCAGTAAGACCTACTACTTGTTCCATTTTTAGACTCCCAGTTAAGGTTGCAAGTTGATTAAAGGTTTAACGAGTTAGAGAAATCTTTTTCTTCGATACCACTAAGGCGCTATGCCCTTAGTGGTTATCCTCATGGGCCATGCTGAGGTAGACGATGGTCAGCATCATGAAGATAAAGGCCTGCAGTACGATAACCAGGATGTGGAAGATCGCCCAGCCCAGTTGCAAAACGCCACCAAGGGTACCGACTACGGCCCCGGCTGTATACATAAGTGCAATCAGGATGAAGATCAGCTCACCGGCATAAAGGTTACCGAAGAGTCGCAGTGCCAGAGAAATAGGTTTGGCGATCAGACCTACGCCTTCCAGCAGCAGGTTGAACGGCAGCATCCATTTGCCGAAGGGATGCAGAGTCAGCTCACCCAGGAATCCACCGACGCCTTTGACCTTGATGCTGTAATAGATGATCAGGGCAAAAACGGACAGAGACATCCCCAGGGTCACGTTAGGATCGGTAGTAGGAACCACTTTCAGGAAGTGCACGCCCATCTCCCCGGCAATACGGGGCAACAGATCGACGGGCAACAGGTCCATCAGGTTCATCAGGAAAATCCAGCAGAAAATAGTCAGCGCCAGCGGAGCAATCAGCGGATTGCGACCGTGGAAGGTTTCCTTGACGCTCTTGTCGACAAATTCGACCAGAATTTCAACAAAGTTCTGCAGGCAGCCAGGAACACCTGAACTCACACTGGTGGCAGCTTTGCGGAAGATATAAAGAAAAACGGCGCCAAGGACGACAGAGAAGAACATGGAGTCCAGGTGAATAGCCCAGAAACCCATCTCAGCCGCTTCTTTAGCGTCGTGTGCAACGGTCCAGCCACGCTCAGGCAGATGACCAAAGGTCAAATTCTGAAGGTGGTGCCCGATGTATTCGCTTGCAGTAATGTTTTCGCTTGCCATAGTGTCTCAGCCTAACTCCCGGTTGAGGGCCCTCTCCAAACCAGCGGCACAATCCAGTTCATCATCTGTACAGCGACGAAGCCAGCAAACAGTGCCAACACATTAAGAGGTTTGACCATACTGAATACCAGAGCGAACAACACTATGGTAATCAGCAGCTTCCCCGCTTCGCCCTTATAAAACGCTTTGGCTATATCCCTGCTTGAACGCGCACCCCGAACAGCGAACAGTCGCCATGCAAAGTACGCATTTGGCAGCAGACATATCAGCCCACCCAGAACAATGGACAGTGCACCGATTTGATCGAATGCCAGTAAACTCAGCCCCAGCACCAGACTCAGGCCGAGCTGGCTGATCAGGATACGCTTTACCGGCGCCTGCCTGGCCTTTTGCCGCTCATTCACCTGAGTACTCCAATGATTTGCCTGGAGGATTCGAACAAATTTTACCCAGCATTAAAGCGTTGGGCATTATATTGCCTCGTAGTAGAGGCTTCAACTTGAAAAGCTTGGAAAAAAGGTCATGCTTCCTTTTTTTATACTAAAGTTTTCGTAGGCATTGACCATTGACACAAACTGAAATCTGGATTAGCACACGATCACATTCTTATGATTATTCTGGTGCCACCTGATTGAGGATTTTCTCCAGCTGCTCCACATCCTTGTATTCGATGATCAGCTTGCCACTGCCTCTCGCACTGTGACGAATGCTGACACTGTCTCCAAACAGTCGTTGCAGCCGGCTTTGATGGGACTCAATCCACGGCTCAGCCGCAGTCATTTTCGCAGCCTGCTCCGGCACCGGCGTCAGCAACTTGCGCACCAGTGCTTCGGTCTGTCGCACTGACAAACCACGAGCGACCACTTCCTCCGCAGCCATCATCTGATCGGCCGAGGTCAAGGCCAGCAGTGCACGCGCATGACCCATTTCCAGGTCGCCGTGCTCGAGGCGCAGTTTGACGCTGTCCTCCAGAGAAAGCAATCGCAGCAAATTGGCCACAGCACTACGTGACTTACCGACGATGTCGGCCACTTCCTGCTGGGTCAGCTGGCTGCTTTCCTGCAGACGCTGCAGTGCTCGGGCTTGCTCTAGCGGGTTCAGATCTTCACGCTGAATATTTTCCACCAGCGCCAGCACTAATGCATCGGCATCCGATACCTGTCGTACCAGTGCCGGTACCTTGTCCAGTCCGGCCAGCTGGCTGGCGCGCCAGCGACGCTCACCGGCGATCAGTTCAAACTTGTCTCCCTGTGGTCTTACTACCACAGGTTGCATGACACCTTGTTGACGGATGGAGGCGGCCAGTTGCTCCAGACTTTCCGGCTCAATGACCTGACGCGGTTGCGCCATCCCCGGAATGATCAGAGCAACATCAAGAAAGCGCAGGGTTGGCACGGCAGAAGGTTCTGTCTGCTCTTCGCTGTCGCCCCCCTGAGGCTCACTTAGCCAGGATTCGATAGTGGGTTCGTCAATGCTGCTGACACTGACTGGCTGACGGCCGGCTCCCAGCAGGGCATCCAGTCCGCGTCCGAGGCCACGCTTCTTCGTACTCATCAGCCTGCCTTAGCTCGCCAGTTGGGTGTGTTGCTGCTTGCGGTTAAGCTCGCCCGCCAGTGCCAGATAAGCCACCGCGCCGCGTGACTGTTTATCGTACAGCAGTGCTGGCAGGCCATGGCTGGGCGCTTCCGCCAGACGAATATTGCGTGGGATCACCGTCTGGTAGACCAGATCGGAGAAATGCTCAGTCAACTGGCTGGATACTTCGTTGGCCAGACTGGTGCGAGGGTCGTACATGGTCCGCAGAATGCCTTCAATGCGCAGTTGCGGGTTGATGGCACCGCGAATCTGCTCGACGGTGTTGATCAGTGAGCTGATGCCCTCCAGTGCATAGTATTCACACTGCATCGGAATCAGCACGCCATCGGCGGCGGCCAGTGCATTGACGGTCAGCATGTTCAGTGAAGGTGGGCAGTCGATAAGAATGTAATCGTAGTCCTGACCCAGTTCGGTCAGTTGATGCTTGAGGCGCTTTTCTTTATCTGCCATATCCAGCAGCTCGACTTCAGCAGCAGTCAGATCAGCATTACTGGGGATCAGGTCGAACCCACCCGGAGTCTGCCGTACCCGTACTTCCGACGCTTTGGCAGTGCCGACCAGCACATCATATACGGTCATATCCAGCGCATGTTTGTCGACACCACTGCCCATGGTGGCGTTACCCTGAGGGTCAATATCCACCATCAGCACCCGACGTTTGGTTGCTGCCAATGAGGCCGCCAGGTTGACGCAGGTGGTGGTCTTGCCGACGCCACCTTTCTGGTTGGTCACAGCCAGGATTCGTGCCACGTTGAAGCTCCCTTAGATGCCCTTGGTGATGATGGAGTGGATGCTGCTACTGCCGGTCATACCGTTGCCTGCTGCATAACCAGCAGGTGACGTTCGCCATCGCAGTCCGGTACCAGCAGCGGATAGCTTGCCTGGATACGGATGGAGGCGGGCAAGGCGTCGATCTCGTCCTGAGGATACAGGCCCTTCATGGCCATGAAGACCCCATGATCGGCCAGTAAATGACCAGTGACATCCACCATGTCCTGCAATGACGCAAAGGCACGGGACAGAATCACATCGAACGGAACCGGCGGCTGCCAGGATTCTACACGGGTGTTCACTACAACAACATTATCGAGACCCAGCGTCAGTTTGACCTGAGTTAAAAAACGGGTGCGTTTGCCATTGCTGTCCAGCAAGGTGAACTGACGCTGGGGATTCATGATGGCCAGCGGAATACCGGGCAGACCGGCACCGGTACCGACGTCGATCAGATGCTCGCCCTGCAGGTACGGATGCACGCTGATGGAGTCCAGCAGATGGCGCCAGACCATCTCGCTGACGTCACGCACGGCGGTCAGGTTGTAGGTGCTGTTCCATTTGCGCAACAGGGCCAGATATTCCATCAGCTTATGCTGCTGCTCGTCACTGGCCGTGATCTGCATCTGCGCCAGACCTGCGCTGAGCTGCTGTTGCAGCACCTGCTCGTTTACCACCATCTTGTTTCCACGATCACTGCGTTACTGGTCCGGTCTGCATCGACCGGACACCTGATGTTAATCAATCAGCGCTCAGGCTGATTTCTGTAAAACCTGACGCTTTTTCAGATGCACCAGCAGCAGCGATACCGCAGCAGGCGTCACCCCGGGGATACGACCGGCCTGACCAATACTGCTGGGGCGTATATTTTTCAGCTTGCTGCGAATCTCGTTGGACAGACCACCGATCTGATCATAGTCCATGTCCTGTGGCAGCGGCATGTTCTCGCTACGGCGCAGACGTTCGATTTCTTCCAGCTGGCGATCAATATACCCCGCGTACTTGATCTCGATCTCGACCTGCTCGGCCACCTGCTCATCGCTGACGCCGTCGCCCGTCGCCTGCATGACCTTGGCATAATCCAGCTCAGGCCGCCTGATCAGCTCTTCCAGCGAGTTCTGCCGGCTCATCGGTTGCCCCATCAGCGGTTCCAGCTGCTGGGCCACGTCACTGTTGGGCTGGATCCACACATCTTTCAGGCGCTGACGCTCCAGCTCGATGGCTTCACGTTTGGCACAAAAGGCCTGCCAGCGCTCCTCACCAACCACGCCCAGCTGATAGCCGATCTCGGTCAGACGCAAATCAGCATTGTCCTCACGCAGAATCAGCCGGTACTCGGCGCGTGAGGTAAACATCCGGTAGGGCTCGCTGGTGCCCTGAGTTATCAGGTCATCCACCAGTACACCGACATAGGCTTCGTCACGTCGCGGTGACCAGCTGTCCTTGCCCTGCGCTCGCAGCGCTGCGTTGATACCCGCAAGCAAGCCCTGTGCACCGGCCTCTTCGTAACCGGTCGTACCATTGATCTGACCAGCAAAGAACAGGCCATTGATCACCTTGGTTTCCAGGCTGGCCTGCAGGTCCTGCGGATTGAAGAAGTCGTACTCGATGGCATAGCCAGGGCGCACGATATGGGCGTTTTCCATGCCACGGATGGAGTTGACGATCTGCAGCTGCACGTCGAAGGGCAGACTGGTGGAAATACCGTTGGGATACAGCTCGTGTGTCGTCAGCCCCTCGGGCTCAATAAAGACCTGATGGCCATCACGGTCAGCAAAACGCACCACCTTGTCCTCGATAGACGGACAGTAGCGCGGGCCGACACCTTCGATCACACCGGCATACATCGGTGAACGATCCAGATTGGCGCGGATGATGTCGTGGGTGCGCTCGTTGGTATGGGTAATGAAACAGTTGATCTGGCGCGGATGCTGGCTGACGTTGCCCAGATAAGACATCACCGGTGTGGGCGTATCCCCGGGCTGCACTCCCATGACGCTGAAATCAACAGTGCGGGCATCAATTCGGGGCGGTGTGCCGGTTTTCAGACGGTCAACGCGCAGCGGCAGCTCACGCAGACGTTGTGCCAGACGGATCGAGGGCGGATCGCCCGCTCGGCCACCGCTGTAGTTTTCCAGACCGATATGGATCAGACCACCGAGGAAAGTACCTGCTGTCAGCACCACCTGCTCAGCATAGAACTTCAGCCCCATCTGGGTGACGACACCCCTGACCTGCCCGCCTTCAACGATCAGATCATCGGCCGCCTGCTGGAACAGTGTCAGGTTGGGCTGGTTCTCCAGCATATCCCGCACCGCTGCCTTGTAGAGGATGCGGTCAGCCTGTGCGCGGGTTGCCCGTACTGCGGGACCCTTGCGTGAATTGAGTACGCGGAACTGGATACCACCCAGGTCAGTAGCCCGTGCCATGGCGCCATCCAGAGCGTCAATTTCCTTCACCAGATGGCTCTTGCCGATACCACCGATGGCCGGATTACAGGACATCTGCCCCAGGGTTTCGATGTTGTGGGTCAGCAGCAGGGTTCTGACTCCCATGCGTGCTGCCGCCAGGGCCGCTTCGGTACCGGCGTGACCGCCACCGATCACGATCACATCAAAACGTTTTGGGAAATCCACCACACACCTCGTTCATCTACACCATGCACCGGTACGTCAGCAGGGGTGACGAAAGGTGCCAAGAAGGCCATGCCTTCGGAAAAGGGCGGTAAGTATACCTGCATAGCCGGCAAATCTGAATATATCCACACTGCACGCTGTGCTCATTGCTACAGTCTAAGGCTATCAGCCTTAAAGATGATAGATTTGATAGTAATGATGTGGAAAAAATCTGTTGATAACTAAATAAAATTCAATAAAAACAGATATATATATTATTAATAACTATGTTTTATATAGGTGGGGCAGCTGAAAGTACATTGGGGATAAGGCATGCCAAACCTGGGCTGTTATACACAGGGGTCATAACAGAACGCGCTTACAGACAGTATTTATGCACATAAGTCACAGAGTTATACACTTTCGCCTCTCATGACAGCTGGCACTGTTATACACAGCAGGGCTGACCCGCCAGTGCTGAGCAGCCAAAGCATGTGATAAATAATCCACATCCGGGGCTGTGGATGACTCGCAGGCAGGTTATGCACATGGCCTGTCAGTGACAGGAAAATTTTTTGTGCGATAAAAAGGGAAAAATTGCGCAGACGGATAAAGTGCAGGGCAGAAATCCAGCGAGAACCCCACCGCCTGACAGCGGTTTGGCGTACACTCTGCAGCCGTGATATCGGGGTGGTAACAGATGCAAGACCAGAACTTTGATCAGCTCAGCCAGCAATTTCAGAAGCAGATCTACGATACGATCAAGGGCCAGATTCGTCTGGCACTGCTGCAGGAAGACTTTCAGCAGGCCGGGCCTGATCTCAGCCAGCCCGGATTAAAGGTACTGGATGCCGGCGGAGGGATTGGTCAGTTCAGTGCCACACTGGCTGCCCGTGGTCATCAGGTCACTCTGTGCGATCTGTCGGAGGAAATGCTCAAACTGGCCCGCGAGGAATTTGCCCGTACCGCTCCCGGTGCAGAGGCGCAGTTTATCCACGGCCCACTGCAGGTACTCAGTGAAGAGCATCTTGGTCAGTTTGATCTGCTGCTGTTTCACGCAGTGATGGAATGGCTGGTCGACCCGTTCGAGGCGTTACAGCGCCTGCTGCCTCTGGTCAAACCCGGTGGTTTCTTCTCGGTGATGTTCTACAACAAGCACGCACTGCGCTGGCGCTACCTGAGCAGTGCGCAGTTCGGTGAGGGCATGGGCGACACCTTCCGCCGCCGTGAAGGCTCCCTGACCCCCCTGGCCCGCTGGAACCACAGCAGGTGTATGACTGGTTACAGGCCATGGGTCTGGAAGTGCGGACGTGGACCGGCATTCGTGGCGTCTACGATCATATTCCCCGTCAGCTTCGCGCCAGGGTTACCCTTGAACAGGTACTACCTGCCGAGCAGCAGTTTGCCCGGGTGCCTCCCTACCGGGATCTGGGTCGCTATGTACACATGCTGTGCTACCGGCCACTGTGAGTAAGATCTGAACCCGGTCTGAAAGGAAGAATGTGCACAACTCGCACGCAGTCAGGTACGCAGGAGCTGTGTATATAAAAGAAGAAAGTGGAATACAGGAAGGCTGTGGGTAAGTATCGCCTTCCTGTCAGACAGCAGACTGTGGACAGTTATCAGGCTTTGCGGGCAATGATCGTGGCACGCAGCGGGCCCGGATAACCCTCAATGGTTTTGCGCTGATCCTCAGGATCGAGGAAGTCCGGCAGCGACTGGAAACTCATCCATTCCGTACTGCGCTGCTCATCCACCGTGGTAACGGAGATATCCACAGTACGCACATCACGAAAACCCAGCCGTCTTAACCACAGCTCCAGCATGGCCGTTGACGGCAGGAACCAGACGTTGCGCATCATTGCATAGCGATCTTCCGGCATCAGCACAGTACGCTCATCACCCTCCACCACCAGGGTTTCCAAAATCAGCTCGCCACCCGACACCAGCGTCTGCTGCAACTGTATCAGGTGCTCCAGCGGATCCCGGCGGTGATAGAGCACGCCCATGGAGAACACCCGGTCGAAGGCTGCCAGACTGGCCGGCATATCTTCCATACGAATGGGCAGAAAATGCACCGCTGCCTGTGGCAGGTAACGCTTGACCGCATGGAACTGGAACAGGAACAGCATCGACGGGTCGATACCGTACACCTCACTGGCTCCGGCTCCGGCCATCCGCCAGCAGTGATAGCCCGAGCCACAGCCGACATCGAGTACCCGGCAACCGCGCAGATCAACATGAGGGCTGACGCGCTGCCACTTCCAGTCGGAGCGCCACTCGGTATCGATAAAGTCGCCGAAGAACTCGAACGGCCCCTTGCGCCACGGTCGCAGCCCCCACAGCGCCTCATGCCGCTGCTGCAAGGCCGCGGCACTGAGGCCTGCGGCACTGCGCACTGTCAGAGTATCGCAGTTGAGATCGACCTCGGCATCCGCCACCTCTGGCAACTGTTGCCAGGCTGCCAGCCAGCGGGCCAGATCACCGTGGGGTTTTTCTTCAAACAGTCGGGTCAGATGAGCCGGCAGGCTGTCGGCCCAGGCCTGCAGGTTGCCCGCGCGCATCTGCTGCAACGCCGGGCCAAACCAGTCGAGATAATTCCAGCCGGGCTGCTGTGCGGTACGTTCAGGTGCGACTGACAAAGGTAAAGCGTTCGTTGTCATGCCTTATACCTTCACCGCCAGCATGGAAACGAAGTTAAAGCACTGATACCACACCAGCGCCTGACTGAAGCCCACGGCTTTCAGCCGCTGCTGGTGGGCCTCGATGCTCTCGGTGATCAGTACATTTTCCAGTGAGGTGCGCTTTTGGCTGATTTCCAGATCGGAATAGCCGTTGGCGCGTTTGAAATCATGATGCAGCACTTCCTGAATGCTCTGCTCCGGTTCATTGAAGCAGATCTTCTCCGACAGAATCAGCACACCACCAGGCTGCAGGCCGTCAAAAATCGTCTGCAACAGTGGCTGACGATCCTGCGGCGGCAGGAACTGCAAGGTGAAATTCAGCGTCACCACCGAGGCATTGTCGATAACCTGATCACGGATATCCCCCAGCACCAGTTCCACCGGCGCACTGGCAGAGTCGGCTTCGACATAGGCTCGACACTGGCTGAGCATAGCTTCGGAGTTATCGACACCGATCAGCTGGCAGTCACGCTGTTTGACGCCGTGGCGCATTGCCAGTGTAGACGCGCCCAGAGAACAGCCCAGATCGTACAGCCGGGTACCGGCACGGGCATACCGGGCAGTAATCAGTTCAATCATGGGAATGATAGTGGTGTAGCCGGGCACAGACCGGCGAATCATATCGGGGAAGACCCGGGCCACTGCGTCGTCAAAGGCAAAGCCGCTGACCTCGGGCAGGGGCGCGGCATAGATTTGATCGCGCATGGTTCAACACTGGATAGGCAGGAAAAGAGGCGGCCATTCTACTCTCCGACCGCCATCACTGCACGAATGTTGTCCAGTTACTGTCTAATTGACCGGCGCTGGCGGCGCGAAAAAACGCTGCTCGATCTCCTCGCAGGCTGCAGGCCGGGCGAGGTAATAGCCCTGAATGCGGTGAATACCCAGCCGCTGACAGAGCTGGGCGTGAGCTTCGGTTTCGGCGCCTTCGCCCACCAGATGTAACCCCAGTGCATCCACCATCAGCACCACCCCACGGATCAGCGCCAGTGCCCGGCTGTCATCGTCACTGGGAGGCATCAGACTGCGGTCAATCTTGACGATGCTGATGGGAAAACTGCGAAGGTGGGAAATGGAAGAAAAGCCGGTGCCGAAGTCATCCAGAGCGATACGGCAGCCCAGTGCATGAATAGCAGCAATGCTGGCCAGCTTCTCTTCAGCATCATCCAGCAGCGCGGTTTCGGTCAGCTCGATTTCGACCTGTGCCGGTGCCACCCCATGAAAGATCAGGCAACTGTTGAGGAACGCCGCCAGCCCCGGATCATTAAGCTGCACCGCAGAAATATTGATGGCCATACTCAGCGCCTTGCCACTGCGCCGATGCCAGATCGCCAGCTGGCCGATGGCCTGCTCGATGACCCAGCGGCCAATACCATGAATCAGTGCCGACTCCTCCGCCACCGGGATAAACTCTGCCGGACTGCACAACCGCCCGTCCAGAGACCAGCGAATCAGCGCCTCGAACCCCACCAGAGAACGCTGGCCGGACTCGAATACGGGCTGATAATGCATCAGCAGCTCATTGCGGCTGATGGCCTCACGCAGCCGTACTTCCAGCTGATAACGGCGGGAAAACTGGGTCTGCATTTCCTGATGGAAGAAGCAGAACTGATTGCGCCCCTGCCGCTTGGCCCGGTACAGGGCAATGTCAGCATGCTTGAACAGCTCCTCGACACTGTTGCCATTGTCCGGGTGGATGGCGATGCCGATACTGGCGCCGGTATTGATAAAGGCGCCATCGATTTCGTAAGGCTTCTCCAGTACCCGCAACAGCCGCTGCGCCACCCGGCTGGCATCCTGCGGATTGTCGATATAACCCAGGGTAATGGCGAACTCATCCCCGCCCAGACGGGCAAACATCTCATTACCGCGCAGACAGCCGCGCATGCGGTTGGCTACCTTGCGCAGCAGCTGATCACCCACCGCATGGCCATGGTGGTCATTGACGTATTTGAAGTGGTCAAGATCAATCAGGATCAGTGCCAGCTTACCCATACTGCGCTTGCGGCCGGTGACCGCGAACTTCAGTGACTCATCGAACAGATAACGGTTGGCAAGGCCGGTCAGGCTGTCGGACTCGGCCAGCTGCTTGACCCGCTGATAGCTCTTCACCAGCTCCTGCTCAAGGGCAAAACGAGTCTGCGCCTGCAGGATGGCACGGTGCAGTCTGGGTGCGCTGATTTCCGATTTGGGCAGAAAATCCTGCGCCCCGGCACGCAGGCAGTCGAGGGCCAGCTGCTCCTCTTCCGATACGCTCATCATAACGATGGCGGTGCTGTGATCACGCTTGCCATTGCGCAGTTCCATCAGCATTTCGATGCCATCCCGTTGCGGCATCGAGTAGTCCAGCAGCATTACGTCAAAGCGCGACTGGCTGAAGCAGTTCAGGCCTTCATCCACCGTGGCTGCCTCGACAATCCGGCAGGAGGAATCATCCGCCCATAAGGTGCGTTTCAGATGCTCCCGGTCAATGCTGTCATCATCCACTATCAGCACATGCATAAAGGCTCCCTGGTGCACAGCACCCTTTAACGCGGTGTCCGGATCATCGGCAACTCAGCAATCTGCCAGTAGCCATCCAGAAGTTTGATTACATCGCGAAATCCGTTGGCCGCCTCGTCCTTGACGAAATAACCGGCGATATGGCGGCGGTAGCTGGCAGCAATATCCTGTTCGGCGGTGGAGGTGGTCAGGACGAACACCACAGCGCTGCCCAGCTCCGGGTCCTGCCGGATCCGCTGCAGGAACTCCAGTCCGTTCATCCGTGGCATCTGCAGATCCAGCAGGATAATGAAGGGTGACGGCACCAGCCCGCGCTGCAACAGCTCCAGTGCCTCCTGCCCGTCACAGGCACGCAGGATGGGATTGGCAATACGTTCTTTCTCGAAGTTGCGCTGGATGCTCATGGCATCAATATCGTCATCCTCCACCAGCAACAGGGTGACCACACTGGTACCGCGGTTCTGCACCTCCTGCATCAGCCTTTCCTCCTTCCCGTGTGTCTGCTCAGGGTTGTTGTCCATCGCCACCGGCAGACAACCCGGGACGCGGCCACTGCACCACCATGGTGGTGCCACGGCGACCATCGGAACCGATGTGCAGGCGGCCATGGTGGTGTTCGACAATTTTCTTCACCAGCGCCAGCCCCATGCCACTGCCTTCCACCCGGTCCCGCGGCTGCAGGGTCTGGAACATCGCCAGCGCCTTATGATGCAGCTCCGGCGGAATGCCCGGGCCGTCGTCTTCAACTTCCAGCTGATAGTATTCATCACTGATTACACAGCGCACCCGAATACTGCCGTGGCCCTGATCATGATGCTTGATCGCATTGCTGATCAGATTGTTCAGTACCGTCTCGAACGGCACCCGTGGCAGCTGCAGGTGAACCACATCACCGACGCAGCTGAAGCCCTCCGGTGCACCAAGCAGGGCAAAAATTTCCGCAGTCAGGTGGGCCAGCTCGATATGTTCCACCTCGTACTCGCGGCGCCCGGCGCGGGAGTAAGCCAGCAGATCGTCGAGCAGACGCATCAGTCGGTTGGCACGCTGCTTGAGCAGTGCCAGATGATCCTGCGAGCTGCGCGGCAACAGCTCGGCGCAGTCTTCCTCGATCCAGCCGACGATCTTCTGAATGGCATTGAGCGGTGACTTGAGATCATGGGAGGCGACGTAGGCAAAGCGGTCCAGCTCCTCGTTGATGCGGGTCAGATCGTCAATCTGCCGCGCCAGTATCCGCTCGGTCTGCAGGCGTTGGCGTATATCGATGATGGTCGCAATGACGCTGGTGACGGTGCCGTTGGCATCCAGCAGCGGTGCCAGTGCGACTTCCACATCAATCAGGCTGCCATCACGATGACGGCCTTTCAGATCGCGCCCGGCGCCCATCGCCCGCGGGGTCGGATGCTGCATGTAGTGATCGCGCAGACTGACATGATGCTGATGCAAGGGCCCCGGCAGCAGACATTCCACCGCCTGCCCGCGCAGCTCCTCCGGCAGATAGCCGAACAGGCGCGCCGCCTGAGCATTGACCATATCGATCAGCCCGGCCGCATTCACCGTGATCATGGCGTTCGGCGAATGTTCGATGATGTTGGCCAGATTGCGCTCGGCGGCCTGCAGCGCCTGCTGTTCCTGCTGCAGATTCTGCACCTGCAGAGCCAGCTGCCGCTCCGAGGCCAGCCGCTGGCGAATATCAATGATGGTGGCGATGACGCCGACGGTTTCGCCGTTATCGTCATGCAGCGGTGCCAGCGCCACCTCCACATCGATCAGGCTGCCACTGTTGTGGCGCCCCTGCAGATCACGCCCGGCGCCCATCGCCCGCGGCGTGGCATGGGCCACATAACGATCACGCAGACTGACGTGATGTTCAGCCAGCGATACCGGCAGCAGACACTCCACCGGTCGCCCCAGCAGCTCTTCCCGGCGGTAGCCGAACAGCTCACAGGCCTGAATATTGACTACATTGATGCGCCCGGCGCGGTCTACGGTGACGATGGCGTTGGGCGAGTGCTCAATGATCTTCGCGACGTGATTTTCTGCCCAGCTCATCCCTATTCCTCTCGCCATCCAGCATCAAATGCCCTGTGCGACTGAATGGACACTAACGATCTGCTGACAGTTTCTATGCACAATTGACTAAATTATGGACAGCTTTCCAATTTACGCTAACCACAGCGGGCTAGAGCGGCCGGGATAATGAGCCCTGTTCACGCACTTACCACACGGAACCCTGTTTGCTCCCTGTTCGCGGGCCTGCACGTGAACAAATCTCACTTCCGCCGCGCCAGAGCGGGCGCGCTGAGCTGCTGGTAATAGCGGATTTTTTCCTCCAGCCTGAGCAGATGTTGCTGTTCCTGGGCAATACGTGCAGCCACCGCCTCCGCGTGTTGCTCCAGCAGTGCCTGACGTTCTGCCAGTGTGCTGTCACCTTCGGCTCGCAGCTGGGCGTAATGGCAGATCTGCTGCAGCGGCATGCCGGTCTGCTTCAGGCGGCTGATAAACCCCAGCCAGTCCCGGTCACGCTCAGTAAACTGGCGATGACCACTGCTGTTGCGACGTACCTGCAGCAGGCCGATCTTCTCGTAGTAACGCAGGGTGTGGGCAGACACGCCGCACTGTTCGGCAAAGGTCTGGATATTCATCTGCTGTCCTTGGCGCTATTCATCTGCCTTGTAAGAGGGGTGAGGAACGGCTGTCAGCCTCGCCACCAGCGTACGGTTGAGCCAGCCCAGCAACGGCAGTCGGCTGTAGAAATGAGTACCGGCATCCCAGTGATCAAGATGACGCAGGACGCGGCCCTGCTCATCGAAATGCAGCTCGCTGACGCCCGGAAAGCACCAGTCGCCGAGCCCTTTCACCACGCCACTGAAGTCCCAGCGCACAAAGCACAGGGAGCCGCTCCAGGCACAGTGCTGGATGACAAACCGCGGCTCGCTGACGTGCTCGATAAAGTGCTGCAGGACCGCCCTGACAGCGCTGCGACCCTGGACGTGATTGAACGGGTCGCAAAACTCCACCTGCTCAGTCAGGCAGGCGTCCAGTCCGTCCAGCCCGTGCTGCAGATGGGTGAAAATATGCAGATAACGCTGTAGCCCATCCGCTAGCAGCTGTGCGTGCACGGCGCTATCCCTACCGGTCATAACCAGTCGCTCGTGCCATCAGATAACGGTAAAGGCGTGCAGGTAGTAACCGCAGCAGGCCCATGATCAGCGCAAAACGACGCGGGAAGCGAATTTCCGCCCGGTGGCTTTGCAGCCCGGCAATGATCGCTGCCACCGCCTGTTCAGGCTCCAGCAAAAACGGCATAGGGAACGGATTGCGATCGGTCAGCGGCGTGCGGACAAAACCCGGATTGATGACCTGCAGCTTGATATTGGTGCGATAGAGATCGATGGCCAGTGCCTCCAGCAGGTTATTGAGCGCCGCCTTGCTGGCACCGTAGCCTGCCGCTGATGGCAGACCACGATAACCGGCGAGCGATGCCACCACGGCAATATGCCCGGTATTGTGCTGGATATATCGCGGCAGAACAGCCTCCAGACAATGGCAGGTGCCCATGACATTCAGTTCCAGCAGCTGCCGCACCTCATCGCTTTTGAAGTGCGTCGCCGGGGTGGGGTGATGGCTGCCGGCATTGAATATCACCAGTTGTGGCAGGCCCTGTTCGGCCTCGATGCGCACCAGCGTCTGTGCCACTGCGCTGCTGTCGGTGATATCCAGTGGATAGGCCACGACCTTGCCGGACCACAACCGGCTGCGTCTGGCCAGCGCCTGCAGCGCCTCCTCATTGCGTGCACTGGCACAGACGGTCACTCCCTGCTGTGCCAGTGCTTCGGCCAGCGCCAGACCTATCCCCTGACTGGCGCCGGTGAGCCAGACGCAGCGCCACGGTAATGCCGGCCTGCTCATCCCGACCCCGCCTGCTGATACGAGTCCGGCAAACCGCATTGCTGACAGACCAGCTCAATGGGCGTACCGTCTTTGCCCCTGAAGCGCAGACGCAGCCAGCGACCAGCGGCGTCATACCAGACATCGGTATCGTGCAGCTCCCCCTGATAACGATAGTGGCGGGCCGCAATCTGCCGCCCCTGTGCGGTAATCATCTCTTCACCCAGTGCCACGATGTGGAAAGAATTCACCTTACCGGTGAGCGTATTGAGTACCTGAGACTGCTGCAGCACTGCCGCGTTGTAGTGCTGGGTCGTCAGTACCGGCAGCGGAACGGTGACATTGCCCTGACTGCTGCTGCCTACCAGCTGTTTACCCTGCCGCTGCAGCGACAGACTGAAAGGTTTGCCATCGTCATTGATCTCCACCTGCAACTGACTCAGCACCTCACCGTTGTGCGACGGCTGCCAGACTTCTTCGGCCTGATACTGATAACGGTAATCCCACAGCAGCACTCTGACCTCAATAGCCAGACGGGCTTCGACCCGATAGCCACCCGCGGGCTCATCGACAAAGCGGGTGGTATAGCTGCCAATCGCCTTGCCTTTGCGCATCACGATAAAGTGCAGGGGCTGATCACCGTAGAATCGCTGCCAGTCAGGCTGACTGAGTGCTGAGGTGCTCTGCACGGTGCCGGCACCGCAAGACGGCGCGGCCACCAGCAGCAGCGCCGTCAGCAGCAGGGCTACGCCGTTCACGGTAATGGTTCCTGCGGCGGCTGCTTGCTGAAGAACAGCGTCACTTCGCCCAGATCAAAGCCCCATTTCGATACCCGGGCCTTGTTGATCAGCACGCCGCCCGGCTGCAGCCACATCCAGTCGTTGAAGCGGACCTGCCACACCTTGTCGTCCACCGGCAGGTTCATCTGGTACTGCCAGTTGAGGGCATTGCCGGCAATGTGGCCGCGGGCCTCACCGATCACATCAGCCGCGGTGCCCGTGTAGGTATCATCCTGCGGGCGCCTGATCGACCACACCCGCTGCTCGCGGTGCCCGTCGTTATAGACAAAGCGTTCATCCAGTGTCAGCACTTCGCCGTCCCAGTGGCCGTCCATGGTCACCTGAAACTGCTTACGCACCCTGCCAAAGCGATCCTGAAACAGCCCCCAGGCATAGGTGCGACCGGCAAAATACTGCTCCAGCCGCAGCTTCGGTGTCTGGCCGATAAAATCTTCGATCTTCATGGTGTTACATCCACTCAGCAGCAGGCATAAAACAACCCCCAGCAGTCGTCGAAGGCACATCACGCATTTCCTCCCCGCTCGTCATGACTGCCGCGCTCAGGGATTACGCAGCAGATAGAAGCGCACGTCGATCGACCCCGCGCGGAAGCCACTTTCGCAGTAGGCCAGGTAGTAGTTCCACATGCGCCGGAAGCGCTCATCGAACCCTTGCTGCTGCAATGCCGGCCACTGGCTGTTGAAGGCCTGATGCCAGTAACGCAGGGTGCGGGCGTAGTCATCACCAAAGCCGTCTTCCAGCACCAGATGCAGCCCCGCCGCAGCGATCTGCTCAGACATGGCCGTCGGGCTGGGTAGCATGCCGCCGGGGAAGATATAGCGCTGGATAAAGTCGGCACGCTGGCGATAGGCCGCAAAGCGCTCATCGGCAATGGTGATCACCTGAATCACAGCATAACCACCGGGCTTCAGGCAGCGTCGCAGGGTGGCGAAGTACTGTGGCCAGTGTTCTTCACCGACGGCCTCGAGCATTTCGATGGAGACGATGGCGTCGTATTGCTGCTCCGCCAGATCGCGATAGTCAGTCAGGCTGGCCTCAGCGCGCCCGGCAAACCCTGCCAGCCGCTGCTGACACCACAGCAGCTGTTGCTGTGACAGGGTAATGCCGTGCCAGCTGACGTCATGCTGTTGCAGCAGGTGTTCAGCCATACCGCCCCAGCCACAGCCGATCTCCAGCACCCGGTCACCGGGGCTGACGCCCAGCATATTGGCGATGGTCTGATACTTGTTGCGCTGCGCCTGCTCCAGACTCTGTCCGGGGCTGGCGAACAGGGCTGATGAGTAGGTCATGGTAGGGTCCAGCCACAGCCGGTAAAAGTCGTTGCCCAGATCGTAATGGAAGGCAATGTTGCGCCGGCTGCCGCGTTTACTGTTGGCATTCAGCCGGTGCAGCAGCCGGTGCAGCCAGGCACTCAGCGGGCTGCCGGTAAAAGCCTGTTCCAGCCGTTGTTCATTGGCCATGGCCCAGTCGGTCAGCGCATGCAGATCATCGCAGTCCCAGTCGCCCGCCATGTAGCCTTCTGCCCAGCCCAGCAGGCCACCACGGATACCACGCCGTATCGCCCGACGCTGGTTGATAGCGACCCGTGGCTGCGCTACGCCGGGCAGACTGACGCCCAGGCTGAACTCCGCACCGTCCACCCAGCGCAGGTGAATACGGCTGATGCCGGCCCGTTGCAGGCGCTGCAGCAAACGTCGCAGCCACCATGACGGGCGCGCCTGCTGAGGCGCCGCAGTAACCGGCCCGGCGCTGGACTTCCACTGTGGCAGCCTGGTTGATTTGACGACATCGGACATCAGCGCAGCTCCTTCTTCAAGCCAAGATTCATCGCGGTTGTAGGGGTCAGGGGAGGTGAATCAATCATGCGGCCAAGGGTAATGCGCTCAGCCTTCTGGTCAGGCCGCGGCACCAGCCGGATGCCTTTCAGCCACAGGCGCAGCGCCTCCCAGTGGATGGCTGCCATCACCTTGACGGTCATCAGCGGCATGGCCATGAACTGCCGCCACAGGCTCCGCTGGCTGAGGGGCTGACGCTCACCACTGAACACCGCATGCAGCAGCACACCCTGGGGGTCAGTCTGGCGGATAGCCACAGAGACCCGCTCGCCGGGGGGCAGAATGCGAAAACGATAGCGACAGTCCATATCGATAAAGGGCGAGACGTAGAACACCTTGTCGGCCTGCTGATAACGCACCCCCTGCTGGCGGCTGGGCTCGGCCGGAATCACATACAGATGGCGCTGGCCAAAGGTGTTACTGACCTGATGCAGGGTGGCCTGCAGCTGGCCGGCCGCGTCGTAGCAGAAATAGATCGCCAGCGGATTAAAGGCATAACCGAGGATCCGCGGGTAGCACAGCAGCTCCACCCGCGCCGGCCGCGGCAGGCCATGCCGCGCATTGATCTCATCAGCAAAGTCACGCAGGCTCTGACCCGGCTCCAGGCCGTGATCAGCATCGCAGAGGCTGAACAGATTCGGTGCGTTATAGGAGAACCCGGTCAGCTGCCGATCCAGCTCAGGCAGCTCGTCGAGATCAAACAGCCAGGCGGTGACGTGATAAACAAAACGATGCACCCTGGGTTTGAAACGGTGATGCATCACCGTGCCGGGATAAAGACAGGATTTCATCATGCCGCCCTCTGCCAGTGGCGCTGCAGCCAGTCTTCGGGCAGGGCAATGCGGTTATCCTCGGCGCGGGTCAGCCAGGGGCGGCGCACACCGGTCAGCGCTTCGGCCACGGCCAGCCCCGACTGCAGACCATCCTCATGGAAGCCGTAGCCACACCAGGCACCGCAGAACCAGGTATTACGCTGGCCCTGAATCGCCCACAGCTGCGGCTGATGCGCAATGGCACGCACATCAAACACCGGGTGATCATAAAGGAAACTGGCGTGCACCTTGTCCACTGCCGGCTGCTGTGGCGGATTGAGGGTGACGATCAGCGGCTCGGGCGTCTCCAGCTGCTGCAGCCGGTTCATCCAGTAACTGACCGCCACCTGCTGCTCACCCTGCTCGTCCCGCTGGCCAAGATAATTCCAGCTGGCCCAGGCGCGACGGCGCTTCGGCATCAGGCTAAGGTCGCTGTGCAGAATGGCGCGGTTACGCTGGTAAGGGAACGCCGACAGCACATCCTTTTCATCGGAACCGGGATCGGCCAGCAGCTGCAGGGCCTGATCGGCATGGCAGGCCAGCACCACCTGGTCGAAGTACCACTGGTCGCCCTGCCAGTCCTGAATCAGCACCTTGCCCGGCAGCCGGCGGATACTGCGCACGCCACGGTTGCAGTGAGCATGGGGGCCGATGGCATCGAGAATCTTCTGCACATACACCCGGCTGCCGCCACGCACGCTGTACCACTGCGGCCGTTCCTTCAGTTGCAGCAGGCCGTGGTTGTCGCAGAAGCGCAGGAAACTCAGCGCCGGGTAATCGAGCATCTGCGCCATCGGCGTAGACCAGATGGCCGCGCCCATCGGCAGCAAATGCTGATCACGGAAGGCATCACCATAACCGCCCTGCTGCAGCAGCTGGCCCAGCGTGGTGTGCGGACCGATTTCGTTGCGCCAGTCATCGGCGTCACGGTAGAAATCGAGGATATCTTTCAGCATGCCCCAGAATGACGGGCGCAGCAGGTTGCGACGCTGGGCAAACAACCCGCTCAGCGAGGTGCCGGAATATTCCAGCTGCCCCTGCTCAAGGGACACCGCAAAGGACATGTCGGTGGCGTGGGTGGGCACACCCAGCTGCTCGAACAGCGCCACCAGATTGGGGTAACAGCGTTCGTTGTAGACGATGAAGCCGGTGTCCACTGCCGTGGTGACACCCTGCTGTGTCACCTGCACGGTATTGGAGTGGCCGCCGAAGCGGTCATCCTTCTCGAACAGGGTGACCTTGTGGCGCCTGGCCAGATGCCAGGCACAGCTCAGGCCGCTGATGCCTGAACCTATAACGGCGATACTGAGTTGCTTGTCGATCATGGCCGCGTCTCCTTTTGCCGCTCTTACGCACCCCCTGTGCAAATGGATCAACCCGCCTGCCGATCTGTCTGCGATGGCCTCATCCGGCAGGGCTGCCGTTCCCTTTTCACAGCGTGAGGTTCATGCTGATCCATTCTGGCGCCTTCTGCGTAAAGCTCTACACTGAGGGACAGCACGGCTGCAACCACACCGGTTCGGCCATGAGTCCCGCCAACGTTTCCCGGCCAGATGCAATTATCTGCCGACCTGTGACAGGGCTCAGATCATGTGGCTTCTATCGCCTCGCACTCAGCACGCTACAGCCGCCCCCGCGGAACGGGCTGCTCCGCGCCGCCGTGGCGCGACCTTGCAACTGTGTGACGATCACCGCCGGGATACAGGACAGCACACCATGAACTCAGCCGCACCGGATGAATCAGGCCCCGACAGTGTCAACCTGCAACAGCACTGGCTGAACTGCATGGCGGCGGTGGCCGAACAGCGTGACAAAACCAGCTTTATGCAGATCTACGACTACTTTGCCCCCCGCCTCAACAGCTACCTGCATGGCCTCGGCGCCCCGCAGGCACTGGCGGAGGAGCTGGTGCAGGAAAGCCTGCTCAACCTCTGGCGCAAAGCCCATCAGTTCAACCCCGACAAGGCCGCGCTCAGTACCTGGCTGTTTCGTATTGCCCGGAACCTGTTTATTGATGCCATGCGCCGTCAGCCCAGCTGGCTGCTGGCCGAGCAGGACATGGAGGAGGAAATTGACCCGCACAGCCCCAGTGGCGACAGCCATGCCGACGGCATCAAGGTGCAGCAGGCGATTCAGCAGCTGCCGATGATGCAGGCTCAGGTGGTATACAAATCCTACTTCGAAGCCAAAAGCCACAGCGAAATCGCCGAGGAACTGGAGATTCCACTGGGCAGCGTCAAGTCCAGTCTGCGTCTGGCCTTCCAGAAGCTCCGTGTATTTCTCGGTCAGGCAGACAGCACACATCCGAACGGCTATCCGGACACCAGCAGTAAGGGAGAGCCATCATGAAGACTCCGCTCCGGCGCCAGACCCCGCTGGCGTTGCAACCCAATCATCATCCCGACGATGCCACCCTGGTCAGTTACGCCGCCGGCGGGCTGGCAACCGCACTGTCGGTTACCGTGGCCTGCCACCTGGCTGTCTGCCCGCGCTGTCGTCAGCGGGTCAGCGAGGCCGACATACTGGGCGGTCACCTGCTTACGCACCTGCCTCAGCAGTCACTGTCGGCCTCCCGCCGACAGGCGATGCTGGAGGCGCTGGATCAGCCGTCTAAGGATACCGAGCCCAGCCAGCCGCCTGCTCCGGCCCCGGCTGACGCCGACGACCTGTTACCTGCGCCACTGCGGCCATGGCTTGGTGAGCGTTTTAGTGATCTGAAATGGAGCACCCTCGGCCCCGGCATGAAACAGGTCAAAATCCATGTCGGCAACAGCAATCTGCGCCTGTTCAAGATTGCTCCGGGCACCTGTATGCCGCTGCACAGCCACGGCGGCAGCGAGCTGACGCTGGTACTGCGCGGCTCCTACTCCGATGAAATCGGCCGCTTCTGCCCCGGTGACGTGGCCGATCTCGACCCCGAGGTGGAACATCAGCCCATCGCCGACCGCGATCAGGATTGCATCTGTCTGATCGCCACCGATGCGCCCCTGCGCTTCCGCGGTATTGTGCCGCGTCTGTTGCAGCCGTTCTTTGGTCTGTAAGAACGGCACCGCTTTCCCTTCTGTCCGGCACTGATAAGTGCCGGGCTTTGACGCAACGTCCGCCTCGGCGGACGTTTTTTTCTATACAGATCAAACGATTAGCGAAATAAACCAGCCATCCAAACGAGCCATGCTCATTTTTTGTACGTCTTCCGCACTGCCTGGAAATGGCAAATTCACGCGCTGAATTTGCGCCGTTCCTACGTCTTTGGCAGTGAACACGCAAAATTATCATCAAACTGTCATGCCTTGTTCACAGTCATTTCCGACTATCGCCGCTTTCGTACGAGCGTGACACCACGCCCGTGCTGCTCTGCGCCGTTCCGTTCGATCCAACTTTTATCCGCCAGCGCCGTGGTTATCCGCCGCGCTGGTCTGCAACTGGGGGTTCCAATGAAAAAGCTGTTCGCTGCCCTGACGGTGGGCATGGTACTGGCCACTCCGGCTTTCGCGACTGATCATCTGGTGGTCTACAGCGCCGGTCCCAAGCCGCTGTCGTCGGGTCTGGCCAAAGCGTTTGAGGCCAAAACCGGCATCAAGGTAGATATGTTTGAAGCCACCGCGGGCAAGATCATGGCCCGTTATGAAGCGGAAAAAGCCAATCCGCAGGTGGATGTGATCATCTCTGCCGCCTGGGCCGATGCCATTTCCCTGGATCAGGCCGGTGAGCTGTTGCCCTACCACTCCGCCAACGCCGCTAGCGTGCCTGCCGCACTGCAGACTCCCAACTACGTAGCTCAGGGCGCTGCTGCACTGGCCATCGCCTACAACCCCCAATCCGGCCTGCCGGCACCGACCCGCTGGAGCGATCTGACCCAGCCCACCTACAAGGATCAGGTCACTATGCCTGACCCGGCCAAATCAGGTTCTTCACTGACTCTGGTGCAGGGTCTGGTTGCCAAGGATGAAACCGCAGCGTGGAAGCTGTTTGAAGGTCTGGCCGCCAACCAGACGCTGGTTCCCGGCCCCAACAACGCCGCCATGAACCCGGTCCTGCAGGGCGCCAAAGGCGTGGTGTTCGGTGCGGTGGACTATCTGGTGATCGGCGCCAAGGCCAAAGGTGAGAGCATCGAAGTGGTGTATCCCAAAGACGGCACCGTACTGGCACCCCGGCCAATGATGATCATCAAGACCTCGCAGCATCAGGATGCGGCCAAACAGTTCATCGATTTCGCTCTGTCCGAAGAGGGTCAGAAACTGGTGGCCGATGAGTTCATCCTGCCTGCGCGTACCGATATTCAGGCCAAACGTCCGGGCTGGAACGATCTCAGCATCATCGACTTCAATGAAGCCGCCGCCGCGGCCAGCGCAGCCGCCACCAAGGCCAAATTCGCTGCAATCATGATGAAGTAAGACATGTTTGAGCTGGTCTTATCGCAATGGCAGACACAGCGCAGCCGGTGGTTGGCACCGGCGCTGCTGTGGCTGGCTATTGCCCTGCTGGTGGTCATTGTCGGTTTACCGGTACTGGCCATCCTGCTCTATGCGCTGTTTCCCCATATCAACGAGTGGTCACTGGCCGAGCCGTTCAGCGCCCTGCTGCCGACCCTGGCCGACAAGCAGCTGCTCAGCGCCACCGTCAACTCACTGCGGCTGTCGGCGGCGATCACCCTGCTGTCCTGCCTGCTGGCTCTGCCGCTGGCCTGTCAGCGTAATCGCATGAGTGACCGCAGCGGCCGGTGGTGGGATGCGCTGCTGATGGTGCCTTTCCTGATCCCGCCCTATATCGGCTCCATGGCATGGATGCAGCTGCTGCAGGTGAAAGGTTTCAGCGAACAGCTGCTGGGCTTCAATCTGGCACCTTATCTGTATTCCTTTCCCGGCATTGTCAGTGTGATGGCGCTGCATCTGTTCCCGATGATCTACTTTGCCGCCAGCAACGCCCTGCGGGTGGTCGGTCATCGCTATGGCGACGTGGCCCGGGTGTTCGGTGCCCGGCCCTGGCAGATCTTCAGCCGCATCTATCTGCCGCTGGTGCTGCCCAGTCTGGTGTCGAGCTGCCTGATTGTGTTCATTCTCAGTATCGAGGAATTCGGCACGCCGGAAATTCTCGGCAACCGCTTTGGTTTCCATGTCATCGTCACCGCCATTCATGACAAGTTCTCTGACTGGCCCATCGATCTGCCCGGCGCCTCGGTGCTGTCGCTGATCCTGATCGTCATCGCGCTGGCGGCCTACCTGCTGCAGCGCTATATCAGCGAACGCTTCAGCGCCAATCTCGACCAGCAGGTGATCAACCCGCCGCCGCTGCGCCGTTCCCTGCTGGCCAGAACCCTGACGCAGCTGCTGTTTATTGTGGTGGCCGTGCTGGCGGTGGTGCTGCCACTGCTCAGTATCAGCCTCAGCGCCCTGATGAATACCCTGTCCGGCGGGCTGCACTGGAACAATCTCAGCCTGCAGCCGCTGCTGCGTCTGTTTGACGGCGACGGTGATGCCTGGGCAGCGATATCCACCAGCCTCAGTCTGGCCCTGATGGCCGCCTGCTGTACGGTACTGATCGCCCTGCTGGTGGCCTTTGCCGTAGTGCGTCTGCGTGCCCGCGCCACCGTATTGCTGGATTTTCTGTCGATTCTGCCCAACGCCATACCCGGCATGGCCATTGCGGTCGGCCTGATCCTGACCTGGAATCAGCGCTTCTGGCCGCTGACCCCATACAACACCTCACTGATCCTGCTGCTGGCCTATGTCTGCCTGATGCTGCCCTATCCCATCCGCATGCTCAGCGCTGCCCTGCGTCAGTTGCCACGTTCGCTGGATGACGCCGCCTATATCTCCGGTGCCAGCGAGCTGACCGTGATCTTCCGTATTCTGGCGCCACTGCTGGCGCCCGTGGCACTGGCCGCGGGCTTTATCGTCTTCGCCATTTCCACCCGCGAGCTGGTCAGCTCCATCATGCTGGCGCCGCCGGGGGTGGAAACCGTCGCCACCTATGTCTTCCACCAGTTCGATCAGGGCTCCATCAATGCCGGCATGGCCATGAGTCTGGTCACCATTCTGGTGTCCGGCAGCATCATAGTCTGCGGTCAGCGCCTGCAGGGGAGAGTACGTCCATGAGCCAGCTGAGCATCCAGCATCTGTCCAAGGCCTTTGGCCACACCGCGATCCTGCGCGATATCAATCTGGAGGTGGAACAGGGCAGCTTTCTTACCCTGCTCGGCCCGTCCGGCTGCGGCAAGACCACTCTGCTGCGTATCATCGCCGGGCTGGAGCAGGCTGATCAGGGCCGTATTCAGGCCGGACAGCGGACCTTTGTCGACTGTGCCGCGGGCGTGGAGCTGTCGCCGCAGCAACGGCGTCTGGGCTTTGTCTTTCAGGATTACGGTCTGTGGCCGCACATGAGCGTGGCCGACAATGTTGCCTTCCCGCTGCAGATGGCCAGAGTCAGCCGTCACGATATTGCCGCGCGGGTCAGGGAAGTACTGACCGCGGTGCGGCTGCAGCAGCACGCTGACAAGCTGCCGGAAAAACTCTCTGGCGGGCAGAAACAGCGGGTCTCCATCGCCCGGGCACTGGCCGCCAAACCGGGGCTGATTCTGTTTGACGAGCCGCTGTCGAATCTGGATGCCAACCTGCGCGAAGAACTCGGGCAGGAAATCCGTCTGCTGTCGAAACAGCTGGGGCTGACCTGTATTAACGTCACCCATGACCGCCGTGAAGCACAGATCCTGTCGGATCAGATTGCCCTGATGAAGGATGGCCTGTGCCACCAGCTCGGTGCGCCGGAGCAACTGTTCCGTGCTCCGGTTGATCTGTGGGCAGCGCGTTTTCTCGATGCCGGCAATATCCTGCCCGCCGCCACAGTCATGGGCGAACCACGGGGTACGGAGCAGCAGGTACTGGTGCCGCGCGGCGCTTTCCGGCTGGCCGAAGATGCCCCGCTGCAGGCCGCAGTGATCAGCAGCCTGTACATTGATGACCGCTATGAAGTGACCGCCAGCCTCGATGGCCATCTGGTCAAGGTGTTCACCCATCAGCACCTGCAGCAGGGTCAGCCGGTCCGGCTGGCCGTCGATCATCAGCAGGTACTCAGTTACACCGCTGACTGACGCGGCTGCCGGGCTGCGGAAAACGTGGTCGCGGCAGAGCATCTTCAGTCTCTGCCGCTGCGCCTGACGTGCGGTTCGGCCATGCAGACTGCAGTCCAGCAGCCTGCGCCACCTGTGCAAAAAGCTGCACACAGGCTGCTCATTGCGTGCGCATTTAAGCGCACGAATGGGTTATAACCACAAAGAACTACAACCAAAGCACTGGATATTCCCCTCGCTGGCAGAATACCGACGCAGATCAAATCTTTCTAACCTCCTCCTGCTTACACTGAAACCATCACCACCCGCACGGCATCCTGCCCGCGGGCTCCGGGTAAGACTTCTGCGCTGTCAGCGCTTACCTCAATTTCGAAAATAAGAGGAACGGTTGTCATGAGTATTCAGGAATTCTACGTACCTACCGTGTCACTGATGGGCCCAGGCTCCTTCTCTAAACTGCCCGAACGGGTGAAAACCCTGGGCGGCAAAAAGCCGCTGGTAGTCACCGACAAGGGCATGACGGCGCTGGGATACACCGGCAAGCTGACCGAACTGCTGGGCAATGCCGGCATCGATGCGGTGGTGTTCGATGACACGGTTCCCAACCCGACCGATACCAATGTGGCTGACGGGCTGGCGGTGTATCAGGCAAATCAATGTGATCTGCTGATTTCTTTTGGTGGTGGCAGCTCTCATGACTGCTGCAAAGCCATCGGTCTGGTGGCTACCAGCGGCGGCACCATCCATGACTACGAAGGTCTG
This sequence comes from Pokkaliibacter sp. MBI-7, assembly GCF_029846635.1. Lineage (NCBI taxonomy): Bacteria > Pseudomonadati > Pseudomonadota > Gammaproteobacteria > Oceanospirillales > Balneatrichaceae > Pokkaliibacter > Pokkaliibacter sp. MBI-7. The sequence continues at coordinate 2,473,325 of NZ_JARVTG010000001.1, forward strand.
GATAAGGCCAGCAAGGCGCTGCCACCCTATATCGCGGTCAACACCACTGCTGGTACCGCCAGTGAGATGACCCGTTTCACCATCATCACCAACACTTCCAATCACGTGAAGATGGCCATCGTCGACTGGCGCGTGACCCCCAACGTGGCGATCAACGACCCTGAACTGATGGTCGATATGCCGCCTGCACTGACCGCCGCTACCGGTATGGATGCCCTGACCCATGCCATCGAGGCCTATGTTTCCACTGCTGCCACCCCCATCACCGACGCCTGCGCACTGCAGGCCATCAGCCTGATCGGCAAGTTCCTGCGCCGTGCCGTGGCACGCGGTACCGATCTCGAAGCCCGCGACAAGATGGCCTACGCCGAGTATCTGGCCGGTATGGCCTTCAACAACGCCAGCCTTGGTCACGTCCATGCCATGTCGCACCAGCTGGGCGGCTTCTACAACCTGCCCCACGGCGTGTGTAACGCCCTGCTGCTGCCTCACGTCTGCCGCGTCAATCTGATGGCCCGTCAGGAGCGCTTTGCCGATATCGCCGCCGCTCTGGGTGAAAAGGTGGAAGGGCTGTCAGCCCGTGCTGCCGGTGAACAGGCCATCGACGCCATCGTCGCGCTGTCCAAAGATGTGGGCATTCCCCAGCATCTGGCTGAGCTGGGCGTGAAGGATGAAGATATCGAAACCATGGTGGTCAATGCGCAGAAAGACGTCTGCGGCTTTACCAACCCACGCAAACTGACCGATGCCCAGGTCGCGGCGATCTATCGCGCTGCCATGTAATCCGGTTAAAGGCGACGGAGCATCCGGGAACCCCGTCGCTGCCTACCCTGGCTGCACCGCCAATGGCTTCGGCCAGATCCGTTCTCTGGTGCACTGTGAGCCGCTCAGTCTGACTGCAGCGGCTTTTTTATTGCACCGACATCTGCGCTCTTCTGCATCACCGGCCGCCGCGCTGCCCAGTAGATACCACAACCGATCAGCACCCCTCCGAGCAGAGTTGAAGCAGCGGGCAGATGACGGGTCAGGGCAAAGCCAATCAGCGTAGCGAACAGCGGCGTCAGGAACAGGAAGCCGCTGGCATACACCGCTCCGCCCATGGCCAGTGCCATAAACCAGGTCACCATGGCTCCGGTGGTCGCCGGTAGGGCCAGCCAGCCAAAGGTCAGCCATGAAGAGAGGCTGTGCGGCAGCGCAAACGGCTGACCACTGAGCAGCGCCAGCAGACCCAGCACCAGTGCGCCCATCAGCATCTGCCAGAAACTCAGGGTCCAGCTGTCCAGCGGCAGGGTAAAACGACGCAGGGCCAGGGTGGCCAGTGCCCAGCTCCAGGTGCCGCACAGCACCAGCAGCTCGCCGCCACTGATGGAGGCGGCCAGTGATGTGCCCCCCAGACAGAGGATGACGCCCACGAATGCCAGTGCGTTACCGCTCCACACCTGCCTCTGAATCGACTCGCCCAGCAGCAACCACGACAGCAACGCTACCCACAGCGGGTTGCTGGCCATCAGGATCGCAGCGGTGGCAGGCAGGGTGGTCTGCAGGCCCAGATTAAGCAACGCCATGGAACCGGTGGTCTGCAACAAGCCGATCAGCAACAGCTTGCCCCAGGGCATGGCGGATGGCAGCCGGCCCCGCCGCCATTGCCATATCACCACCGGCAGCAGCGCCAGTGCAGCCGTCAGAAAGCGCAGGCTGACCAGCCACAGCGGCGCCATGTCGTGCAGCAGGGCCTTACTGGCAGGAAAGGATGAACCAAACAGGAAGGTGGCCAATACCACCGTGGGCAGAAAGCGACGGCAAAGCATCTTGGTACTCCGGCAGATCGGAGCCCGTAGCATAGAAGCGCTGCCGCCGTCCGACTGCCGCCAGTCTGCCAGCGGTTACGCCAAAGCGGACAACATCGCCCGCTCCGCTGTAGGTCTGCACGGTACCGGTGTCGCGGGGGTTATGGCTGCTGCAATGACTGGGCGTATGCGCTGGGGCTGACCCCCATCAGGCGACGAAACAGAGCACCAAAGGCACCGAGGGTGTCATAGCCCAGATCACTGGCAATGCGGCTGACCTGCTCGCCCTGCGCCAGACGCGGCAGCGCTGCCTGCACGGTCAGTTGCTGACGCCAGAGCCGGTACGACATCCCCAGCTCCTGCTGGAACAGCCTTGCCAGCGTACGGCTGGAAGCGCCTGCCAGCTCACCCCACTGTGCCAGTGACCGGGCATCAGCCGGGTGTTGCAGTAACACCGAGCAGATTCGCTGCAGACGGGCATCACCGGGCTGAGGCAGATACAGCGCCTGCTCGGCTGACCATTGCACCTCTTCCGGTATCAGGGCCAGCAACAGATGCTGACGGCGATCCTGTGGACCGTCGGCAGTAAAGGCCAACGCCTGCAGAATCAGCTCCCGCAGCAGTGGCGTCACCGTCACCGCCCGCGGTTGCGAGGGAAAGTGTGCTGGCACGGCATCAGCCGCAAGATACAGACTGCGCAGCTCCACTTCACCGTGGGCCAGCAGCTGATGTTCGACCCCGGCCGGCATCCAGATGGCCCGTTGTGGTGGCACTCGCCAGCGGCCCTGAGCTGTGATGATTTCCATCACGCCACGGCAGGCGTAAATCAGCTGGCCGCGCCGGTGCTGATGCATGGCCTGCCGGTAGCCATCGGCAAAGGTTTTGGCCAGACCACTGATGGCCGCGCGGGACGGCTCCCATTCACCGGGGTGGCAGGCGGCAAAATGACTCATAAGGTTACGTTCGCTGGTATCCATTCAGGCTGCAGCAGCACTGCTGAGTACCGTCAGCCAGCGAAGATCAGTCGTCATCATCGTCATCATCGTCGTCACCGACGACACCGGCGCCGACGACCTTGACCGGAATCGACACCACGTCCACCGCCAGACTGGCGGTCGATCCCACCACACTGGCCACTCCACAGCCCTGCACAGCCAGCAGCAGAGCCCCCATCATCAGCCATCCCAGTCGTTTCACCCTGACCTCCGCGGAGTACCTTTCCGATCTCAAGGGTTATCCCCGCAAATGATGACCAGCGCAACCGCGTTGACATTTTTTACTGGATTAAGGAGCGATCAGGGTCGGCCTGTTTTAAGAAAGGTAAGTATTTACTCTCAAGTAAAGATCAGTAACTGCGGCAGGTGAAGACCGATACAGAGGAGCGGCGCTAAAAGGCTGGCGTCTGCCAGCCTCTGTGCCGTCACGCCAGCATTTCTTCCAGCTGGCGCCCCTGCTGCTGCAGGCGGTACATGCGCTGATAGCGGCCATCCGGCAGACGCATCAGCTCGGTATGGCTGCCGGATTCGATGATTTCCCCCTGCGCCAGCACCAGAATGCGATCGGCATCCTTGATGGTAGACAGCCGGTGCGCCACCACGATCAGGGTCACCTGACCACGCAGGGCATGCAGCGCGCGCTGCACGACCTGTTCGGTTTCACTGTCGATATTGGCGGTGGCTTCATCCAGCAGCAGGATGCGCGGTCTGGCCGCCAGTGCCCGGGCGATGGCCAGTTGCTGGCGCTGGCCGGTCGACAGCCGCGCACCGCGCTCACCCAGCAGGGTGTCATAGCCCTCCGGCATGGCCAGTATGGTGTCATGCAGATGGGCCGCACGGGCCGCCGTCTCGATAGCTTCTGCTGACAGGCCGCGATTCATGTCGATGTTGTCCCGTACCGTGGCAGCCAGCACAAAGGGTTCCTGAGGAATCAGGCCCACGCCGTCGCGCAGGGTGTCGTGTTCGTAGTCGGCCAGCTCCACATCATCAATGCGGATACTGCCGTCCTTCACCGGATAGAAGCCCAGCAGCAGGCTCAGCAGTGTGCTCTTGCCGCTGCCGGTATGACCGACGATGGCCAGCCACTCACCGGAGCGAATGCTGACACCGAGCTGGCGCAGCACCGGATGCTTGTCGTCATAGCTGAAATTGAGCTGTTCGATATCAATCTGGCCGCGGCTGATCGGCGTAGTGACCTGGCCGAAGTGTCCTTCCTCATGATTGAGCAGGCGCTGCACCCGTTCGCCCGCCACCATCGCCTGCTGATAGAGGTTGAAACGCTGGGTGATCTCCATCAGCGGCTCGGTAAAGCGGCTGAGATAGCTGACAAAGGCGTAGAGCACACCGATCTCGGCGCCACCGAGCAGGGACTGGCGACCAAACACCCAGATCACCCCGGCCAGAATCATCACACTGAGCATATCAATGGCTGGCCGCAGTAACAGCGCGCCGATATGCACGGTGCGCATCTTGGCGCTGTAGAGATCTTCATTGGTGCTGCTGAAGCGGCCACGGAAACGCGGCTGCTGGTTGCTGGCCTGAATGATGCGCATGCCCTGAATCGACTCACCCAGATTGGCATTGATATCCGAGCGCAGCTGACGGCTGCGTTCCACCGCCGGGCCACTGACCCGCTGATAGACGTAGATGATGCCGAGTACGGCCGGAATCAGCGCCACGGCGATCAGCATCAGGTGCACATCGAGCAGCGCCATGGCCACCAGAATACCGAGCAGGGAAATGGTATTGCCCAGCACCGTCGACAGAAACTGCACGTACAGATCCTTGATCGCCTCGGTGTCATTGGTGATACGGCTGACCAGCTGGCCGGTGACGGCATGGTCGAAGTACGACAGCGGCAGGCGCATGACCCTGGCAAATACCCGTTCGCGAATGTCCTTCACCGCCTCCAGCGCCATGGCACTGAACTTCAGGGTCTGCTGATAACGCAGCACGGCCGCCAGGGTCTGGCTGGCCACATAGGCCAGCAGCAGCCCGGCAATGGCGGAGAAGACGAACTGGCCCTGAGTGAGATAGTTGTCGATAAATACCTTGGCCAGCATCGGCCCGCTGACATCGGCGGCCGTGGCCAGAATCAGCAGGATGATGGCTTTGACCAGCAGCGGCTTGTCACGATAGACGTAGCCCAGCAGCAGTTTGAAGGCGCCCTGCGACGGGCTGGTGCTGGCAGATGTGGGCTGACTCATTGGCTGCTCTCCAGCAGATCGGCGGCATCGGCCTGACTGTCGTGGTGGCGGTGATCGCCCATCTTTTCCTCCAGCTCCTGTTCCAGCTGCTGATAGCTCCACATCCGTGCATACCAGCCCTGCTGTGCCAGCAGAGCCTGATGATCCCCCAGCTCACGCTGTTCGCCATGGATCAGCACCAGTATCTGTTCGGCCTCTTCTACCGCCGACAGGCGATGGCTGATGATCAGGGTCGTACGGCCACGGCGGGCCGTGCGCAGATGGCTGAGTATGGACTGTTCGGTGTGCACATCCACCGCCGACAGGGCATCATCCAGTACCAGAATGGGCGCATCCTGCAGCAGTGCGCGGGCAATGGCGATACGCTGGCGCTGACCACCGGACAGCGTCACCCCGCGCTCACCCACCAGGGTGTCGTAGCCTTCGGGGAAACGCAGGATATCCTGATGAATGGACGCCAGCGCAGCGACCCGCTCCACCTCTTCACGGCTGGCGGCTGGCCGGGCCAGGGCAATGTTTTCAGCGATGGTGGCGGTAAACAGGAAGGGATCCTGCGGCACATAGGCAAACTGCTCACGCAGCGCGTCCAGACGATAGTCCTGCAGGGGCTGCCCGGCCAGTGACAGCTGGCCCGCGGTGGTTTCCAGCTGGCGCATGATCAGCTGGATCAGGGTCGACTTGCCGGCGCCGGTGGGGCCGACAATACCGAGCTGGGTGCCCGCTGGCACCTGCAGGTGAATATCCTTCAGGGTCGGCTGCTGCTGATAGCTGAAATGCAGGTGCTGCAGCTGGATCGACGGTTCGCTGAGGGTCTGCAGCTGGCCCTGATCAGTCAGGGTATCCGGCTCCTGCAGCAGGCTGTCGACACGCTTGTAGGCCGCACTGCCGCGCTCGATGATGTTCATCAGCCAGCCCATGGCAAACATCGGCCAGATCAGCTGGCCCAGATACATGGTGAAGCTGGTCAGCTGGCCGACGCTCAGCTCACCCCTGCTGATCAGCCAGGAACCAAAGCCCAGACTGAGCAGAAAGGCAGACGACATCGACAGGTAGATCACCGGGTCATACCAGGCCTCGGTACGCTGCACGGCAAAGTTGGCACTGGCCGCCTCACTGGCGATGCGGTTGAAGTCCTGACTTTCCTGCTGCTCGCGACCCATGGCCTTGACCAGCCGGATACCGGAAATCGCTTCCTGCGTGCGGTCATTCAGATCGGAGAAACGCTGCAGCGAGCGCTGGAAATGCCGGTGCATGATCTTGGAGATGCGATAGAAACCCCAGGCCATAAAGGGGAACGGCACCAGCGCGACCAGTGCCAGCCGCCAGTCGATCACGGCAAACATCATCACCAGTACCAGCACAAAGGTCAGCAGACCGTCAAAGCCGGACAGCACCCCTTCACCGGCGGCCATCTCGATGGCGTCAATGTCGTTGGTGGCACGGGCCATCAGATCGCCACTGCTGTGACGGTGATAAAAGGCCGGCCCGAGAAAGGTCAGGCGCTCATAGAAGCGGCGACGCAGCTCGGTCCCCAGCCGGTAGGAAGAGCCATAGAGTTTGACCCGCCAGCCATAGCGGAACAGGTAAACCACCACGCCCACTGCCAGCAGTGTACCTACTCGTAACACCAGCTGCTGGTAGGTCAGGCTGCCGTCACGCAGGGCGTCAACCGTATGGCCTGTGATGTAGGGCACGCTCATATTCAGCACCGCGACTCCGGCCAGCATCAGCAGCGCCAGTGAATAAGCGCGCCAGTGAGCCTGGAAGAACCAGCGCAGTTGTTTAAACAAATCCATAACCGATCCGAAAATTGCAGGGGGCGCACAGTCAGCCGGCAGTACTTGTGGAAAGCCGAAGCCGCGCGCCGAAAATCAGGGCTGTGAGTAATGTGGCGGCGCTACCGGTGCCGGTGGCATGTGGATAAAAACCCACCAGATGCGGCCGCATTCTTTAGGTGTTACAGGTGACGCTGACGCCCGCGCGGGTTGTGGATAACACGCACGCGGGCGTCAGGCAGGTCGCCGGACACTGCACGGTAGCCGGCGCCATCGCACGCTGCCACCCTTATGCCGTCAATGCCGACCGGCAACAAGCGGCAACAGTGAAAAGAGCTTCAGGCCGGCGACTTAAATTCACTGAACAGCGCCTGCGCATCGAGCTGTACCCGCAGCCGGGCAAACAGCAGGTAGAGGCCGGCCAGCTTGCGATGCAGGAACAGCGCATCGACCGGCGGGGTATGCCAGTAGCCTTGCCGCATACTAAGCCGGGTGCCCGCGGCACGAATACGCTGGGCCAGATCCGCGGCAGCGAAATCATATGGCCCCTGCTGACACAGAGGCTCACAGGCCATCGTGAACAGCTGCAGCACCGTAGCTTCGTGCTCCGCAGGTACATCGGCGCGGAAGTAGCCAATGGCCCGTGCCGCCTCGCCCATGGTGGCCTGATCCCCGGCGATGGCAGCATTGAACAGCGCCCGATAGGCCTCACGCAGTGCCGGCCGGTAATAACGCACCGCGCCAAAATCCAGCAGCACCAGCTGATCGCTGTGGGTGTCATACAGGTAGTTGGCGAAATTGGGATCGGTCTGCACGCTGCCCCAGTCGAACAGCTCGCGGAAACACAGGCTGAGCAGATCAGCCGCGGCCTGATTGCGCTGCAGGGCCGGCATCCGCGCCAGTGTCTCAATCGGCTCACCGGCTTCGAAGCTCATGGTCAGCACATCACCGTTACTCAGGCCATCGATAATCGCCGGCACCCGAAAACGCGGCTGTAATGCCAGCCGCTGACCGTAGGCGCGGGCATGATCCGCTTCGAGGCGATAGTCGGCCTCGGCATGCAGCTGGGTTTTGGCTTCTTCCAGCAGGCTGTGGATATCCAGCTGTTTCGGCAGCAGACCGCTCACCCGAAGCAGAGTCGCGACATTATCCACATCCGCATCGATGCTCTGGCGCACACCCGGATACTGCACCTTGATGGCCAGCACCTGACCGCTGTTATCCACAGCCCGGTGGACCTGACCAATGGATGCCGCGGCAATGGGGGTAAAGCCGAACTGGCGGAACTGCCCTTCCCAGCCCTTGCCCCAGTGCTGCTCAAGGATCGCCGCCAGCTGCAACATCGGCATGGCATGGCCATCGGCCCGCAGCCGGGAGAGAATCTGGCTCAGCTCCGGCGGCAGCAGATCACCGGCATCCATCGACAGCAGCTGGCCGACTTTCATCGCCGCGCCACGCATGGTAGCCAGGGTATCGGCAACTCGTCGGGCATTGCCCGGCGTCAGCAACAGATCAGCAGGTTTAGGCAGATTGCCCTGACTGAGCTGACGTACCCCTTCTGCCACCATACCGCCTGCCACCCGTGTCGCCAGCCCACCCAGACTGGCCAGTCGCGACAGGCGGTGCGCCGGAATGGCACGGTGTTTGGTATCAGACGAATTACGATCAGACATGGGCAATCTTCCTTATTGCGGGCACTCGGCCATTAACGACCATCAGCAAACAGACATCAGCATCAGACGCCTGTTTATAGGTTGTCTGCAATGGCTTTCCAATCAGGCTGAAACCCACTGTGTCGCTTTGCCCGATAATGCCGATCACTCAGTGCGGATGCACCAGCGCCGCTGTCATCCGTCTTACCACCGGCAGTACCAGCAGCAGGGTGGGAAAGGCAATCACCCAGGAAATCAGCCAGGCGCTGAGCCACAGCTCGAGCGCAAACTCTGCCAGCCCGACACCGCGCAGGGTACTGACCAGCGACACGATGCAGGTCATCAGGATCGACAGGAAGAACGGCATCACCAGCCCGGCATAACGGGCAGGCAGCTTGCGCATTCCCAGAAAGGAGCGGGGAGAAGGGGTATTCGACATGGCATGGCTCCAGAAACAGTTAGCAGGCTGTCAGGGCAACGCGGCCCGTTTCGCACCCAGCTGCATGTCGGTGCAGCCGCTGTGCAGCTGGGGTGGACAGCCTCACAACCTGCAGTGAGCGAAGCCGGATGCTAGCGACTTACTCAGCGCAGAACAATCGACGGCCAGACAGTTGCGGCATTTGCGACAATACTTGCTGGAGCCCATCGACTCCGGTCTGGCCCCCCATTGACCATGCAAAGTCTGTAACTGGTTGAACGGCCAAATGTTTCACTGTTTGTCATAAGTCTCGCAGGCCAGAGTCAAGCGGGTAAGATTGTGCACACTTTATGAAAATGCCATTGGGATAAGGTTGTGTGAACGCTGCTCTGCCATGACAAAACATTGTCTGGCCGGAACTCACCGCACCACAACCGCCAACCCAGATGCCATGGTGTAATGCGGTGGAGGTGGACTTGAAAGGTGTGTTTGAAGGCAACTTGGCGAAGGATGTACGGCGATGATATTGCTCTGGATTGCACTGCTACCGCTGTTCGGCGTGCTGGTTCCCCTGCTCTGCAGTCAGCGCAGCCGCCTGTTCACCAGCTGGGCCACCGCGGCGGCCCCTGCCATTGCTCTTGGCCTGACCCTCAGTCAGGCCGGCACCGTGTTGCAGCATCAGACCCTGCGTTACACCCTCAGCTGGCTGCCCAGCCTGCAGCTGGACTACGCCCTGCGCCTCGATGGTCTGGCCCTGCTGTTTGTCTGTCTGGTGCTGGGTATTGGCCTGCTGGTGATTCTTTACGCCAGCTATTACCTGTCCGAGCAGGACTCGATGCCGCGTTTCTACGCCTGCTTCATGCTGTTTATGGCGGCAATGCTGGGCGTGGTGATGGCCAACAACCTGATCCTGCTGTGGATCAGCTGGGAAATCACCAGCATCAGTTCCTTCCTGCTGATCAGCTACTGGTGGCAGAAGAGCGAAGCGCGCAAGGGTGCCCGTATGGCACTGACGGTCACTGCCGCTGGCGGACTGGCACTGCTGGCAGGCCTGCTGCTGATCGGCCATATGGTCGGCAGCTACAGCCTTGATGTGGTGCTGCAGCACGGTGACCTGATCCGCAATCACCCGCTCTATACCCTGACTCTGTGCCTGATCCTGCTGGGCGCCTTCACCAAGTCGGCACAGTTCCCCTTCCATTTCTGGCTGCCCCATGCCATGTCGGCACCGACCCCGGTCAGTGCTTATCTGCACTCGGCGACCATGGTCAAGGCCGGTATTTTCCTGCTGGTGCGGCTCTATCCGGTGCTGGCCGGCACCGACCAGTGGTACTCCATCGTCAGTCTGGCGGGGATGTGCACCCTGCTGCTGGGCGCCTACTTTGCCCTGTTCCAGCATGATCTGAAGGGCCTGCTGGCCTATTCCACCCTCAGCCATCTCGGCCTGATCGTGCTGCTGCTCAGCATCGGCTCACCAGCCTCGACCGTGGCCGCCCTGTTCCACATCATCAACCACGCCATCTTCAAAGCCTCACTGTTTATGGCCGCCGGGATCATCGACCATGAAACCGGCTCGCGTGACATGCGCCGCCTCAACGGCCTGTGGAAATACATGCCCTACACCGCCACGCTGGCCATGGTGGCCGCTCTGTCGATGGCCGGGGTACCACTGCTGAACGGTTTCCTGTCGAAGGAAATGTTCTTCGCCGAAACCCTCAACCAGTCCATCCTCGGCTCCCTGTCGTGGCTGGTGCCGGTGCTGGCGACCCTGGCCGGGGTGTTCTCGGTGGCCTACTCACTGCGCTTTATCCACGATGTGTTTTTCAACGGCGAGCCTATCGGCCTGAGCAAGACCCCCCATGAGCCACCGCGTTACATGAAGCTGCCGGTGGAAATCCTCGTCGGTCTGTGTCTGCTGGTGGGGATCTTCCCCGAATTCATGGTGCAGCCGATTCTGGATGCCGCCTCGGCAGCGGTGCTGCAGGATCAGGTGCCGAGCTACAGTCTGGCGATCTGGCATGGCTTCAACTTTCCCCTGCTGATGAGTCTGGTGGCCATGGCCGGAGGCGTGCTGGTGTATACCCAGCGCCGCCATCTGTTCCGCTTCCAGCATCAGTTCGAGGCGGTCGATGCCAAACGTGAATTCGAGCGGCTGATCCAGCTCAGCGTGCGCCGGGCCAATGTGTTCAGCCGCTGGCTGGAGAACGATTCGCTGCAGCGTTACCTGCTGCTGATGCTGCTGGCATTACTGGTCCTGCTCGGCTCCAGCCTGCGTGAACTGCACCCGCTGAGCGGTGGCCGCAGCCTGTTGCCCCTTGACCCTATCACCCTGTGTGCCGGGCTGGTGCTGATCCTCAGCGCCATCGCCACGGTGGTGGTCAACCGCCAGCGCATGCTGTCGTTACTGTTCCTGTCGGTCACCGGCCTGATGGTGTCGCTGCTGTTCGCCCGCTTCGCCGCCCCGGATCTGGCCCTGACCCAGCTGGTGGTGGAAGTGGTCAGCATTATCCTGCTGATGCTGGCGCTGTTCTTCCTGCCCTATAAAACCCCGCGCAATGCCGCAGCGCCACGCAATCTGCTGCGTGACAGCGCCATCGCGCTGGTGCTGGGAGCGCTGGTCGGCAGCCTGTGTTTCGCCCTGCTCAGCCGTCCGCTCGACAGCATCTCGTCGTTCTTTATGGCCAAGAGCAAGACCGATGGCGGCGGCAACAACGTGGTCAACGTGATTCTGGTGGACTTCCGTGGCTTTGATACCCTGGGGGAAATCACCGTGCTCGGTATCGCCGCCCTCGGCATCTTCCGCCTGCTGGAGCATCTGCGCCTGTTCAAACCTTCCGCTGACGGCGAAGGCCGGCTGTGGGCCCGGCAGCGTGACTCGGTGATTCTTAATGTGATCGCACAGGGCATCCTGCCGCTGGCACTGCTGGTGTCGGTGTATATCTTCCTGCGCGGCCACAACAACCCCGGCGGAGGCTTTATTGCCGGACTGATTACCTCGGTCGGCATCATCCTGCAGTACATCGCCCACGGCGTCAGCTGGCTGAAGCCGCGAATGCGCCTCAACTATGCCCTGATGATCGCCAGCGGTGTGACCATTGCCTGCCTCACCGGTCTGGGCAGCCTGTGGTGGGACCGGCCGTTCCTCACCTCCTGGTTTGATCATTTCCATCTGCCGCTGATCGGTGATTTCGAGCTGGCCAGTGCCATGGCCTTTGATCTGGGGGTCTACCTGACCGTGGTCGGCGCCACCCTGATGATGCTGGCCAATCTGGGCAAACTCACCACCGCTCACCGTCCCCAGTATGAGGAGATGCAGTAATGGAAATTCTGTACGCCTGTTGTGTCGGCTTTCTCACAGCCTGCGGGGTGTTTCTGGTGCTGCGTGAACGGACCTTCCCGGTGGTACTGGGGCTGACCCTGCTGTCCTATGCCGTCAACCTGTTCCTGTTTGCCAGCGGCCGTCTGACCGAAGCGGCGGCGCCGATTCTGGGCGCCGGTGACCGCTATACCGATCCGCTGCCACAGGCGCTGGTGCTGACGGCTATCGTCATCGGCTTTGCCATGACCGCCTTCGTGGTGATCCTGGCCATGCGTGCCCGTGCCGATCTCGGCGTCGATCATGTCGATGGCCGTCTGCCCGATGACACGCCCGGCGCTCAACCCACCCGCCAGAAGGACGCGAAGAAATGAGTGTTGCCTGGCCGCTGTTCCATGCCCATCTGCCGATCCTACCCATCCTGCTGCCACTGCTGGCTGGTCTGCTGATGCTGTTCCCCCCTCTGTCGAAGGCGCTGACGGCGCAGCGTCTGCTGGGTCTGGTCAGCATCCTGCTGCAGGGCCTGCTGGCATTACTGTTACTGCTGCAAACCGCTGACGGCCAGCTGCGTCTGTACGCACTGGGCCAGTGGCCCGCACCGTTCGGCATCATGCTGATGGTCGATCAGCTCGGCGCCCTGATGCTGTTGCTGACGGCGGTGCTGGCGCTGGGTGCGCTGCTGTATGCCTGTGCAGGCAGCGACGTGCAGGGCAGTTTCTTCCACCCGCTGTTCCAGCTGCAGCTGCTGGGTATCAACGGTGCCTTCCTCACCGGCGATCTGTTCAACCTGTTCGTATTCTTTGAAGTGCTGCTGATGGCGTCCTATTCGCTGCTGATGCACGGCGAGAACCGCCAGCGTACCCGCGCCGCCCTGCATTACGTGATTCTCAATCTGGTCGGCTCAAGCATCTTCCTGATTGCCCTCGGTACCCTGTACGGCACCCTCGGCACCCTCAACATGGCCGACATGGCGGTACAGGTGAAACACCTTGACCCGGCGCTGGTGCCGCTGGTCAAGGCCGGTGCGCTGATGCTGCTGATCGTCTTTGCCCTGAAGGCGGCGTTGCTGCCCCTGCATTTCTGGCTGGCACGCACCTATGCCGATGCCTCGCCGGCGGTGGCCGCGCTGTTCTGCATCATGACCAAGGTCGGCATCTACGCCATCCTGCGGGTCTACAGCCTGATCTTTGGTGATCAGGCAGGCCCGCTGGCTGATCTGGCCGCGGTCTGGCTGTGGCCACTGGCCTTGCTGACCCTGATCATCGGCGCCATCAGTGCCCTGACCAGCAGCAGCCTGCGCAAGCTCAACGCCAATCTGATCATTGTCTCGGTTGGCACCCTGCTGGCGGTCGTGGCACTGAATGACCGTCAGGCAACCGCGGCAGCGCTGGTGTATCTGATTCATTCGACCCTGATCACGGCTGGCGTCTTCCTGCTGGCGGCAATGATTGCCGAACAGCGTGGCCGCAGTGCCGACCATCTGGTGGCGGGCCGGCCCATGGCGCAGCCGCTGCTGCTGGGGGTAGGCTTCGTGGTGGCGGCACTGGCGCTGATCGGCATGCCACCGTTCTCCGGTTTTATCGGCAAGCTGATGATTCTGCAGGCCACCGCCGGGCTGGAGGGCAAAGTGTGGCTGTGGCCCTGCCTGCTGCTCAGCAGCCTGATCATGCTGGTAGCCATGTCACGGGCAGGTACGACGCTGTTCTGGCGTATCAACGGCGAGCATCGCAGCACCAGCAAGAGTGGCGTGCTGCAGCTGGCGGGCGTCAGTGTGCTGTTACTGGCGGCTCCTCTGATCACCTTCTTCGCCGCCGATCTGAGTCAGCTGACCAGCCAGATCAGCGAACAGCTGTATCAGCCGCAACGCTATATCGATCAGGTTTTCCCCATGGGCGAGAAACAGCTTGGCGCAGCGGCTGAGCAGCTCACCTCTTCCCCTGCTGCAGGAGCCACCCCATGAGCGCCCTGTTACCCATGCCGTTCTTCAGTCTGGTACTGCTGCTGGTGTGGCTGCTGATCAATAACAGCCTCGCCTTCGGGCAGATCCTGCTGGGCGCGGTGCTGGCCATCGGCCTGCCGCTGCTGCTCAGACCCATGCATGTACCCGGTCCGCGGGTGCGCTCACTGCACGGTGTCAGTATTTACCTGCTGCGCCTGCTGCGTGACATCGTGGTCGCCAACTTCGACGTGGCCAAACTGGTGCTGAGCAGCCGCAACAAACTGCGGCCGGGCTTCATCATGTATCCCCTCGACCTGACCGATGATCTGCCCATCACCCTGCTGGCCAGCACCATTTCCCTGACGCCGGGAACGGTCAGTGCCGATCTCACCGATGACAAGCGCTATCTGCTGATCCATGTGCTGGACATGCACGATGAGGCCAGCCTGATCGAAGAGTTGAAACAGCGTTATGAACGCCCCCTGCAGGAGATCTTCGCATGTTGAGTACCGTACTGCTGATCGTGCTGGGCATGGTGATGGTGGCGCTGCTACTGAACCTGTGGCGGCTGTTTCGCGGCCCCTCGACCCCGGACCGCATCCTCGCGCTGGATACCCTTTACCTCAACGCCATCGCCCTGATCGTGCTGTTTGGCCTGTGGAAGGATGCCGCCCTCTACTTTGAAGCGGCACTGCTGATTGCCCTGCTGGGTTTCGTCAGCACCGTAGCACTGTGCAAATATCTGCTACGTGGCGACATCATCGAATAGTGGCTTGCGGAGACTGAACCATGAACCTCAACGAATTGCCCCTGTGGCTGGAAATCCTGCTCTCTGCCCTGCTGCTGCTGGGCGGCCTGTTTGTACTGATCGGTGCCATCGGTCTGGTGCGCCTGCCGGATTTTTTCACCCGTCTGCACGCACCGACCAAGGCCAGCACCCTGGGTCTTGGCGCCATCCTGCTCGGCTCCATGGTGCTGGTCAGTGTCAGCCATGACGGCGTCAGCCTGCATGAGCTGCTGATCACCCTGTTTCTGTTCATTACGGCACCGGTCAGCGCCCATATGATGTGCCGGGCAGCGCTGCATCAGCGGCTGAAAATCGCCCCGGGCACGCGCAATGGGGAATATCAGGGGCTGACACTGGCCAAACAGCAGGAGCAAGGCTCATCACGCCAGCCCTGAATCGCGCCACCCTGCAACCAGAAGCTGCCAGATGAGGCATCATCAAACGCTTACCCAACACGCTATTGTCATAACAGCAGCGCTATATATACACGTAAAGAGTTAGGTATGGCGCGGCTTGCAGCCTGACTGGTGAAGTAAAAAGGGCGTTTTTCCTTTACAGTCAGGGGTGAAAAACATACAGCAGCTAGGGATTTTCCGTGCCATAATCCCCCCAACTGCGTTCAGCGACGCGGTATCCTCCCTTCTCCATCCCAGACGGTGCAAAGATCAGCTAGAGAGAGCAGGCGTGCGTAATATCTTGGTTGTAGAAGACAGTCCTCTGGTCCTCAAGATTCTGAATCGTCAGTTCAAGCAGGAAAAAAACCTGACTTCGGTGATGTGTGCCTCAGCGGGCGAAGCGCAGCTGATGCTGGAAACCTCATCGGCGCTGTTTGCTGCCGCCATTGTTGACCTGAACCTGCCGGATGCGCCCAACGGTGAAATCGTCGATCTGATCCTCAGCTACAAGGTTCCCTGTATCGTGCTGACCAGCAGCTACGACGAGCAGCGCCGTGATGACCTGTTCATGAAAGGCGTGGTCGACTATGTCATCAAGGAAAGTCAGTACTCCTACGACTATGTTTTCCGCCTGATTCATCGTCTGGAGCAGAACCGCAAGATCAAAATCATGATTGCTGAGGACTCTGCCCAGGCCCGTCACTTTATCCACCGGGTGCTGTCTTCCCATCAGTATCAGATCGTTGAAGCCTGTGATGGAGAGGAATCGCTCAGGCTGCTGGAGCAGCATGCCGATACCGATCTGCTGATTCTTGACCATGGTATGCCCGGCATTCAGGGCTTTGAGCTGGTGAAGATTCTGCGCCAGAAGCAGAAGCGTCAGGATCTGCTGATCCTGGGCGTCTCGGCGGACCCGAAAGGCTCCCTCAGCGCCATGTTCATCAAGCACGGTGCCGATGACTTTCTGCGCAAGCCCTTCTGTGCCGAAGAGCTGACCTGCCGGGTGATGGCCATGGTCGAACGCCGTGACCTGACCCAGGCACTGCGTCAGGCCGCGCTGTTTGACTCCCTGACCGGGCTGTACAACCGCCGCGCCTTTTACGCCGAGGGTGGCCGGATACTGAGGCAGGCGCAGGAACTGCAATACCCCATCAGCGTGGCGGTGGTTGATCTGGATTACTTCAAGAAGATCAACGACACCTACGGCCACAGCGTCGGTGACAATGCTCTCAAGCACTTCTCCCGCGCTTTCCGCAAAGCCTTTACCGATGATGTGCTGGTGCGTCTGGGCGGGGAGGAATTCGGTCTGGTCAGCTATCACTCCAGTGAGGTGGTGGCCCAGCGTCTGGACAAACTGCGCCGCGACTGCCAGCAGATTACCTATGCCGAAGGCGACATCACACCGCTGTCCTTCAGCGCCGGGGTCTATTCCGGTATCGCCGACAGTGTCGACATCCTGCTGCATCTGGCCGATCAGCTGCTGTATCAGGTCAAGCATCAGGGCCGAGGTCATACCCTGACCGAGCAGCAGGGCTGAGACTACGCCCCGGGCGAAGCCGCCGTCCTGCCACACTCCGTTACCCAAAGGCTGCCCAACAGCCGCGCTAAAACCGCTACACTGTGGCCACCCGACCCTGCCCGTACCGCGTTTCCATTTTCACTGTGACTTTCCATTTTCTCTATGATAGGCACCAAGATGACACCGCCAAGCCTGATCGTTTCCGACCTGGACAAGACTCTGCTCAACGAACAGCACGAACTGGATGAGCTGACGATCGCCACCCTGTGTGAACTGCACCATCAGGGTCATACCCTGGCACTGGCTTCCGGTCGCCACTTTCACGATATCAGCGTTTATCGCGCCCAGCTGGGTGTCCCGGCCTACATCATCAGTACCAACGGTGCCCATCTCTATACCCCCGACGACACGCCGCTGTTCGAGACCCTGCTGCATACCGAGCTGGCACAGCAGATCACCCGTCTGCCGCTGCCTGCGGGTGTCAGTGTCAGTCTCTATACCCGTCACAAGTGGCTGATTGACCGCCCTCTGGCAGAGCTGTCCGAGCTGCATGACGGCACCGGCTTCAGCTTCGAGGTGGTGGATATTCCCGCCTACAGTGACAACGATATCGGCAAGGTGCTGTACGCCGGTGCCCCGGAGCAGCTGAAGATTCTGGAAGATGCCATCCGCGCGGGGTTCGAAGGGCAGATCCATATGACCTACTCGCAGCCCATGTATCTGGAAATCATGGGTAAAGGCGTCAACAAGGGGCTGGCGCTGCAGGCACTGCTGCATGAGCTGGGGCTGGACCGCCAGCACTGCTATGCCTTCGGTGACAACCTCAATGACGTGGAAATGCTCAGTCTGGCAGGCAATGCCCACGTCATGGCCAACGCCCATCCCTATCTGGCTGACAATCTGCCCCACGCCACCGTGATCGGCCATCACAACGACAAGGCCGTTGCCCGCCAGTTGCGCAGTCTGTTTGCCCTCGAGGATTAAGCGCGCATTCTGAGTACGCCCGGCGATTCAAGGTAAGGCGGAGTAAAACCAAAACGGCAGCCCGAGGGCTGCCGTTTTGCCATAACCCTGCTGACGATTCAGGGTTTATAGTCAGTGCCGTCGCAGGGGAACCACGTTATCCGGTGCCCCTGATTCCTGATGCACCTGCCGCTGATACTGATGGTATTCCAGCATCCCCAGCCAGCCATCAGCAAAGATTCGCACCGGCTGGAAGGGCTGGTGCTGGCCCTTGTAGCGGGTCGGATGACTGTTGCTGCGCAGGCCGAAATTGAATTCCTCTTCCGGTGTCTGCGGTAACCGGCCCAGCTGCTGCGCCTCACTCTCCAGACTGCGAATGGCCTGCTGCAGGTGGACATTAATGCTGGCATCGTAACCCTGCTGATAAACCTGCTGCTCACTGAGCTGATCCACCAGCTTGCCCAGTGTTTCCTGTGCCTGCTTATCTTCGAGCAGGCAGACGGCAATCACCTCGCGCCACAGGCGCTCACGAAACAGCAGCGGGAAGTTCTCCAGCTCGGTCAGCGGCAGGTTACAGAACACCATCAGATAACGGCTGTGAGCTTCGATAGCGAGAATGCACTGCTCACCCAGCAGGCTGATGCCCTGGGCATACCACTGCATTCCCTCCGGACGGATATCGGGAGCTGGCACCAGCAATGACTGCATCTGCTTCGCCAACGTTTTGCTCAGATGAAACTGCAGCATAGCCATTCCCTTCTATGAACTGGGGCCAGTGTAGCCCAAGCCCTGAGTGGTTGGTATCGAGTCATGCGGTGCCGCCTGTGCTCAGCACCGCTGACAGCCCGCAGATAACAGCACGTTGATGACGTTTCCCTGCTAAACCCTGCCATTCTGCTGCCGTGTAAACCTCCACGGCAGATCCCTGTGCTATACCGCCTACCTGACAATACTGTCGTGACTCCGTCAGTGGCGCTCCCCTGATCCTTTCCTATACTGCGTAAACAGCCTCAGCAGTTGCAGTGACGGTTCAACAGACTCAGCACAGGAACAGCATTATGACGTCCCAGAGATGGAAATCTGCCTTTCTGTTGAAGTCTGGGTGGCTGTTGAAATCTGTACTCCTGTGGACAGCAACCAGCCTTCATCCAGATAGTGCCCGGGCAGATTTCAGCCCGGAGCAGCTGGCCAATCTCAGCCTCGAACAGCTGGCCAGCATCGAGGTCAGCAGCGCGTCGCGCAAGAATGAACGGCTGATTGATACCGCCGCCAGCGTCTACGTCATTACTGCTGATGCCATCCACCGTAGTGGCGCCACCACCCTGGCCGAAGCCCTGCGACTGGCCCCCAACCTGCAGGTGGCCCGCATTGATGCCCAGACCTATGCCATCAGCGCCCGCGGCGCCAACTCCAGCACCTCCAACAAACTGCAGGTCCTGATCGACGGTCGTATTGCCTACACGCCGCTGTATTCCGGGGTGTTCTGGGACAGCGCCGACGTCATGCTGGAAGATGTCGAACGCATCGAGGTGATCAGCGGCAGCAACGCCACCCTGTGGGGCAGCAATGCGGTCAACGGCATCATCAACGTCATCACCCGCTCGGCGGCCGATACCCAGGGCGGGTTGCTGGTGGCAGGCAGCGGTGATGAAGAACGCGGAGGTGCGCTGCGCTACGGCGGCACCGTCAGCGATGGCTACTATCGGCTCTACGGCAAGTGGAATGATCAGTCCCAGACCCGCAGTGAAGCAGGCCAGTACAAGGGCGATGACTGGCGCTCCGGCCGGACCGGCTTCCGCTATGACAAGCAGAACCTGACGCTGCAGGGCAATGCCTACGAGGCGCGGCTGGACCGTGGCGCCCTGCAGGATGGCCATATTCGCGGCATCAATCTGCTCAGCCGCTGGCAAAAGCTGCTGGAGGACGATGCCCAGCTGCAGCTGCAGACCTACTACGACCGGCGCGAGCGGGATCTGCCCGAGCTGCTGCGGGAAACCCTGGATATCGTCGATATAGAATTGCAGCACAACCTGCCGCTGGGTGAACGCCATGCGCTGATCTGGGGCCTGAGCCAGCGCATGGCCTGGGACTCGGTGGACAACGGCCTGACCCTGAAATTTTACCCGACCGACCGTTACCTGCACTGGAGCAGCCTGTTTGCTCAGGATGAGATTCAGCTGGCAGAAGCCTGGCAGCTGACCCTCGGCGCACGGCTGGAGCAGAACACCTACACCGGCTGGGAACTAATGCCCAGCGCCAAGCTGGCGCGTGGCGTCCGCACTCCTTCGCGGCTGGACCGTGATCTGTAGTTCACCGGCTTTCTCAATGGCGGGCCGAGCTTCATCTCAGAAACGGTCGATACGCTGGAGCTGGGCTATCGTGCGCAGCTCACGGCCAAAGCCAGCTACTCCGTTACCCTGTTCTACAGCAACTACGACGACCTGCGTACGGTCGAGCTGAAGAACGGCCGCTATGAAATCAGCAATGGCATGGAAGGCACCACCAAAGGCATCGAAGCCTGGGCCGAATTTGACATTGCCCCGCACTGGCAGCTGATGACCGGCGGCACCCTGATGGATGAAGACCTGCAACTGAAAGCAGGCCGCACCGACGCCAGCGGCAGTGGCGGTATCAGTGATCCGAACTGGCAGTGGCAGATACGCCTGAGTGGCGACATCACCCCGCAGGTTGGCCTCAACCTGTCGTTGCAGCACACCGACGCCCTCGCCGCCACCGAGGTACCGTCGTACACCAGTCTGGATATGAACCTGACCTACCAGCCGGTGCCCTCCGTAGTGCTGTCACTCAAGGCCAACAACCTGCTGAATGCAGAGCACAGTGAATTTGGCAGCCCGGATACACGCAGCGAGTACAACCGCAGCCTGTATCTCAAGGCCGAATACAGGTTCTGAGGGGGTGACGATGAAATGGCTGCTTCCGCTCTGCCTGCTGCTGACCCTGCCGTGGCTGCCGGCGCAGGCCAGTGATCTGGAGCAGAGCATCAAAGCGGCCTTTCTGTACAAGTTTTGTGATTATGTCGAGTGGCCCGCCGAGGTGCTGCCTGCCAACGACAGCCCCATCGTTATCGGTATCCTCAGCAGTAACAGCGACATGGCCCAGCGGGTACAGCAGGCCGTGGAGGGCCACCGTATCGGCAACCACCCGATTCAGATCAGTCTGATCACGGAGCCACGCCTGCCGCTGCCCCTGCACGTGCTGTTCCTGGGCCCGCAGGATCGTCTTGGCGCTGAGCTGCAACGGCAGCTGCAGGGCCAGCCGGTTCTGGTGGTCACCGACGGGCCGGAGGATGACAGCCCGCTGAGTATCATCAACTTCCGTCTGGAGAATAACCGGGTACGTTTCGACATCTCCCTGACCGCTGCCCGCGCCAGCAACCTGAGGATCAGCTCCCGCCTGCTGGCGCTGGCCTATCAGATCAGGGGGGCTACACGATGATCCGGGTACAGGGTATGCGTTCCATTCGCCACAAACTGATGCTGGCCGTACTGTCGACCACCGTCATCGCCCTGTACGATGCCGAGGGCCATCTGTTTGCCCGCTATATCAATGACACCAGCCAGACCGAGCCTCCTCCCGGACAGCCTGCGGCCACCGAAGTCGAAATTATCCATAATCACATTCACCTGTTTCAGCAGATTCATGCCAACGGCGATCCCTTTGGCACCGTCTATATCAATGCCGAATTGGGTCTGCAGCAGCGGGCACAACAGATCATCCTGATCGTACTGGTCGTCACCTTGCTGGCGTTGCTGGCGGCCATGGTGCTGTCGCTGTGGTTCCAGCGCCGCATTACCCAGCCGATGCTGGCGGTGACCCATCAGGCGCAGCAGGTGGTAGAGCAGCACAATTACAGCCTGCGGGCGGAGAAAACCACGCAGGACGAGATTGGCTATCTGGTCGATGCCTTCAACGACATGCTGTCGCAGATTGAGCAGCGCACCGCCGAGCTGCAGCAGAGCAACAGCCAGCTGGCACAGGAAGTAAATATCCGCGCCACGACAGAGGCGGCGCTGCGTGACAGCGAGCGGCGCTACCGGACGCTGATGACCACGCTGACCACCGTGATCTGGCGGGCTGACCGGCAGGGCTACTTCCTGCCTGCCCAAACCTCATGGGACAGCTATACCGGCCAGACCCCCGACAGCCACAGTGGAGAAGGCTGGCTCGATGCCTTCCATCCCAAAGACAAGGAAAAGCTGCGGCCGCTGTGGCAGCAGGCCTGTGTCGAAGGCCTGCCGATGGAGCGCAACCTGCGGCTGTGGCACGTACGCAGCGGCGAGTTTCGCTTTGTGGTGTTCAAGGCTGTGCCACTGCTCGGCCCGGATGGCCGGCCTCAGGAGTGGATGGGCGTGATCGACGATGTACATGAACGGGTGCAGGCCAGTCAGGAGGTCACCCGTCTCAATGCCGAACTGGAACAGCGGGTGGTACAGCGTACTGCCGAGCTGGAAAACGCCAATCGCGAGCTGGAAGCCTTCAGCTATTCGGTGTCCCATGACCTGCGCGCGCCTTTGCGATCCATTGACGGCTTCAGTCTGGCGCTGCTGGAGGATTACCGTGAGCAGCTGGACGGCACGGCGCAGGACTACCTCGACCGGGTACGTGCAGCCGCCCAGCGTATGGGCGGACTGATCGACGATCTGTTGAACCTGGCACGAGTCAGCCGTATGGAAATAAAACGCCAGCCGCTGAATCTGTCGGCGATGGCGGAAGAGCTCATCTCCGAACTGCAGGAAACCGCCCCCGAACGCCAGGTCACGGTGCGCATCCAGGCCGGTCTGCTGGCTTACGGCGATGACCGGCTGATGCGGGTGGCCCTCGGCAATCTGCTCAACAACGCCTGGAAGTACACCAGCAGATGTGCGGCACCCAGCATCGAATTCGACCGCAACGAGGAAGAGTTTTTCATCCGTGATAACGGCGCCGGATTTGATATGACCTACGCCAGCCGCCTGTTCACCGCGTTTCAGCGCCTGCATGACACGCAGGAGTTTCCCGGCACTGGCGTCGGTCTGGCTACGGTACAGCGGGTCATCCGTCGCCATGGCGGACAGATCAGGGCAGAGGCCAGGATCAATGAGGGGGCAACCTTCTTCTTCACCCTGCCCAACAGTAAGGAGGTCATGCATGACGACTAACCGCCCGATTCTGCTGGTGGAAGACAATCCGGACGACGAAGCACTGGCCCTGCGCGCCTTCCGCAAGTGCAATGTCCGCAATCTGATCCAGATCGCCCGCGACGGTGCCGAAGCACTGGCACTGCTGCTCGGAGACAGTGAACAGAGCCCGATCAGCCGCCACAATCTGCCGGCAGTGATGCTGCTGGATCTCAACCTGCCAAGGGTCAGCGGTCTGGAAGTACTGCAGCAGGTACGAGCAGAGCCGGATACCAGGCACCTGCCTATTGTGATTCTGACCTCCTCCAAACAGGACGAGGATCTGCTGGCCAGCTACCACTTCGGCGCCAACAGTTATGTGCGTAAACCGGTGGATTTTGATGAGTTTGCCAGAGCTGTCAGCCAGCTGGGCATGTACTGGCTGCTGATCAATGAGCTGCCCTACTGAGTCACTGGGGCGGCCTCACACATGCTGGAGACAGGTTCGATGGACAAGGGTCCGCTAGCAGGCTGTTGAAAAACGTCATCGAGGCAGCCGAGACAAGGAAAAAACAGGCGAAAAAGCGGAGTTTAGTGAACTAAATGAGCATTTTGAGCCTGTTTTTGACGCGGTATTCGGCAACGCAGATAGATTTTCAACAGCCTGCTAGACAATGGTGCTGCAGAGAAACTGCCGTTGCGTGCCCTGATCGTTGAGGATGAGGAAAACGATCTGCATCTGCTGCTGCGTGAGCTGCGCAAAAGCGGCTATGAACCAGACTATGTCAATGTCGACAACGCCACCGATCTGACGCAGGCACTGCAGCACCCGCAGGGCTGGGACATGGTCTTTTCCGACTTTTCCATGCCCCACTTCGACGGGCTGACGGCACTGCAGCTGGTGCGCCAGCACAGCGCCGACCTGCCCTTCATTTTCGTTTCCGCCACCATCGGCGAGGAAATCGCCGTCAAGGCCGTCCGCTCCGGCGCGCAGGACTATATCCTCAAGGACAACCTGAAACGCCTGTCCGCCGCGGTGCCCCGTGAGCTGAATGAGGCGGAACTGCGACGCAGGAAACATCAGGCCGAGGAGCGTATCGAGTTTCTGGCCAATTACGATGACCTGACCGGGCTGGCCAACCCGTTCCTGCATCATCAGCAGCTGGAAACAGCCTGCGCCCAGGCCCGCCAGCAGGGCCATCTGGTCGGGCTGCTGCTGGTCAGACTCAACAGTCTTGAAGACATCAACAGCAGCCTTGGCCACAAAGCCTGCGACCGCCTCATTCAGATCCTCTCGCAACGCCTGAGCAGTGCCGCTGGTGCACAGGGAAAGGCCCTCATCTGGGGGGGTGACCAGTTCGCCCTGATCCTGCCCCGGCTGCTGTGCGCCTCGCAGGCCTCCGATACCGCCAGCCACTATCACAAGCTGCTGAGCCAGTCGGTGTACCTGTCCGGTTATACCCTGCGCATGCAGGTGGGGATGGGGCTCAGTATCTATCCGCTGGACTGTGACGATGTCGATCAGTTGCAGGCCAATGCCGCACTGGCCATGAACGAAGCCAACAAGGACGGGCCGGGCAGTTATCGCAGCTACACCCCGCAATTGCGCGATAACCTCAACCGGCGGATGCAGCTGGAGCGGGATCTCGATCAGGCCATTGAGCGAAGCAGTTTTATGCTCCACTACCAGCCGCAGGTCGAGCTGGCCCACTGGCGCATTGTCGGCGCCGAAGCCCTGCTGCGCTGGTCACATCCCCAGCACGGGCTGATTCCGCCGGATCACTTTATCCCGGTGGCCGAGGAGACCGGCCAGATCCTCGCTATCGGCCAGTGGGTCCTGCAGCAGGCCTGTCAGCAGGCGCAATACTGGCAGTCACTGCATGGCAGTGCCGCCCCGCGGGTGGCGGTCAACTTTTCCGCCTTTCAGTTCCGTCAGAGCAATCTGGTGGAAAGTGTGATGGAAGTGTTATCGAACCATGCGCTGTCGCCGACACAGCTGGAAATCGAAATCACTGAAAGCGCGCTGATGCAGGAGCCTGACAGCACCCAGCGCATGCTCAGACGGCTGCGTGATCTGGGTGTGTCGATTTCACTGGATGACTTCGGTACCGGCTACTCCAGCCTGAGTTATCTGAAACGCTTTCCGGTCAATGTGCTGAAAATCGACCGCTCCTTCATCAAGGACATTCCGGATGACAACGACGATATGGAAATCACCCGTGCCATTCTGGCCATGGCCAGTCGACTGAATCTTGCGGTGGTGGCCGAGGGGGTGGAAACCCAGGCTCAGCTGGAGTTTCTCGCCAACGAGGGCTGTGATCTGGTGCAGGGCTACTACGTCAGCCGACCACTTCCCTCAGAGCAGTTTATCGCGCTGCTCAGCCACCCCTTGCCTCGTTAAAAAGGCCTGCACCGCGCAGCCGGTCAGAAGCGCGTCAGACGGTAGCTGGCCAGTTCAGGCAGAGCCTCTTGTGGCACGGCGCTGGCAGGCAGCGCCGCGAGCCTGCCGATATGCTCGGCCGTCACAGCCGCCTGAGTCAGCCCCAGATGCTGATGACCAAAAGCCAGCAGCACCCTGCCCTCAGCAACCCGGTCAATGATCGGCAGCGAATCCGGTAACGACGGACGGAATCCCATCCACGGTGTAGCCTCCGCAGTATTCAGCTCACGCCGGAACAGTCCCTGACTGAGCCGCTGCAGCTGCCAGGCCCGTGGCATGTTGGCTGGCTGTTTGAGCCCGGCGAATTCCACTGTACCCGCCAGCCGCAGCCCTTCGGCCATCGGCGTCATGATGAACTTTCGCTCCAGTGAGGTGACCGCAAACGGCAGTCTGCCCTGCTCATGAGGCAGCATCAGGTGATAGCCACGTTCGGTGTCCAGCGGCACCTTTTTGCCTGTCAGCGCCGCCGTCAGGGGCGCGGAATGGGCACCACAGGCCAGCAGCACCTGACTGGCCTGCAGGGTGCCGGTCGCCAGGGTCAGATGGACTCCTTCCTGTTGCAGCTGCGCACCGATTACCTGTTGCTGCAGAAACTGCACCCCATAGGACTGCGCTGCAGCCAGCACGTCGGTCAGCAACAGATAGGGGTTGGTGACATGGCCTGTCTGTGGAAAAAACAATCCGCCGCAGAGGTGCTCACTCAGTTGTGGTGCCGACTGCTGTACCTGCTGTGCGTCCCAGAATTCGACGGCAACCTGCTGCTCACGCAGGCGCTGCTGTAACCCGTCCAGTGACGGCCGTGAGTCAGCACGTTCATACACCAGCAAAGAGCCTTCTTCCCGCAGCAGCGAGCGCTTGCCGATGGAATCCAGCAGGCGTTGCCAGGCGGGCAGACTGCCCTCGTTGAGGCTGCGGATACCCGCAACACTGCGCTGGAACGGCTGCTGGCGCAGATTCAGCAGTAGCCGGGTAAACCAGGGCAAGGCCTGCGGCAGGTACTTCCAGTCCAGCCGCAGCGGCCCCATGGGGTCGAGCAGCATGGCAGGCAGGCGTTTGAGAATCGACAGGTCGGCGATCGGGAAAACCTGTTCGGTGGCCATGTGACCCGCATTGCCATAGGACGCTCCCTGACCTGCAGGCTGCTGATCAATGATCACCACACGCCGACCCTGACGAGCCAGCTGCAGGGCACAGGTAACGCCGATGATGCCGGCACCCACGATGGCAACATCCACCTGTGAGCTATGAGGTGTGGTGGTCAGCATAGTCAGCCGCTTCTTGCAGAAAATGGGAGTGAAAAACAACGCAAGCGGTGCGCCACAGGCAGCACCGCTCAGGTCGACAGCTCATGCTCGTTACCGCATGAGCACGAGCAAACCGCGCGAGACGGCGAAGCTCCGTCCGGTATCAGGCCAGATTCTGCTCGGCAGACCAGCTGGCATACCACTGGCGGAACAGGTTGTACTGGTTCTCGGCATAGTGGCGCTGGGCGTCGCTGAGCACATCGGTTTCGTTGAAATGCAGGGTGTATTCCTTGTCACCGTTCAGCACCATCAGATGCTTGTAGAACAGCACCAGATCGCAGCCTTCATCGAAGGATGACAGCACTGCCAGTGCCGACTCCAGCTCACGCGCCAGACGACGGGCTTTGGCATCACCTGCCGCGGCCTGCTTGCTCAGTGCCACCAGCTGCAGCACTTCACGGGGCAAGGCATTACCAATGCCGGTGATGGCGCCGGTGGCATTGCAGTTGACGAAACCGTGTACCACCTGGGTATCCACGCCCACCATCAGCGTCACCTGGTCGTCTTTGGAGGTGATGTTCTCGGCGGCGTAGCGCATGTCTGCTGCACCACCGAACTCCTTGAAGCCAATCAGATTGGGGAATTCGCTGCGCAGTTCAAAGAACAGGTCCGCACGGGTGGCAAAACCGTAGTAGGGGCTGTTATAGATCACCGCAGGCAGCGCGGGCGCCGCCTTGAGAATGGCGGAAAAGTGCGCTTTCTGCGCCGCGGGCGAGGCGCCACGGGACAGGACGCGAGGAATGACCATCAGGCCATGGGCACCGACTTTAGCAGCGTGAGCGGCATGGGATACCGCCTCACGGGTGTTGACCGCACCGGTGCCGACAATGGTGGGGATACCTGCCGCCACCAGACGCGCTACACCTTCCTGACGCTCAGCTTCGGTCAGCAACGGCCAGTCACCCATGGAGCCGCAGTACACCACCGCGCTCATGCCGATATCGATCAGCTCGC
Source organism: Pokkaliibacter sp. MBI-7 (assembly GCF_029846635.1). Taxonomy (NCBI): domain Bacteria; kingdom Pseudomonadati; phylum Pseudomonadota; class Gammaproteobacteria; order Oceanospirillales; family Balneatrichaceae; genus Pokkaliibacter; species Pokkaliibacter sp. MBI-7. The sequence goes on from NZ_JARVTG010000001.1 coordinate 2,500,893, forward strand.
GGCCCTTGGCGACCAGCGCATCAAAGTCAGGCTTGCGATCGGCGGTACAGGGGGTCATCAGAGCAGGAATGCAGCCGGTAAAGATGTTGTTGCTCATGGTGGTCGTTCCTAATCAGTCATTCGGAAAGATGGCAAAACTGCAGAGGCTGCATCTGCCATGGTGGTTCAGTTCGTACAGAACCGGTTCAGGTTCTCAGATACCCCAGGCGAAGGGATCCTGCTCATCGATCAGCAGGGTGCTGTCCGCACTCATATAGGCGTTGCCAGTGATAAAGGGACGGATACGCTCACCTTCCCACTCAAAGCGCCCCTCGAACTGACTGCCGGTAATACTGGCCTGACGCCAGATGTCACCGGCGGCCAGTTTGCCATCAGCGGCCAGACAGGCCAGCTTGGCGCTGGTGCCGGTGCCGCAGGGCGAGCGGTCATAGGCCTTGCCCGGGCACATGACAAAGTTACGGCTGTCGGCCTGTTCATCATCGGCGAACAACTCGACATGATCGATCAGCGCGCCGTCCTCACCGTGAATCCCCTGAGCTTCCAGCGCTTTCAGCAGGGTCCAGGTGAAGTGGGTCAGGGTTTCGACATTGTCCAGCTGCAGGCGCTGGCCATGGTCAGCCACCAGGAAAAACCAGTTCCCGCCCCATGCCACATCACCGTAAACCACGCCATATCCCGGCACATCGACTGCCACCTGCTGGCGATAGCGATAGGACGGCACATTACCGACCGTCACCGCGCCATTCTCATGCAGGGTCGCAGTGACTGCGCCTACCGGTGTGTCGATCTTGTGCTCGCCGGGGCCAATCAGACCGAGATACTGCAGCGAGGCAATCAGGCCGATCGTGCCGTGGCCACACATGTTCAGGTAGCCGGTATTGTTGAAAAAAATCACCCCGCAGGTGGCATCTGCCGATACCGGGGGGCAGTACAGGGCGCCCACCAGCACATCGTTGCCACGGGGTTCCAGCAGGCAGGCACGGCGCCACTGATCATGCTGCTCGCGCAGTTCATTGCGCTTATCCGCCATGGTGGCGCCTGTCAGCTCGGGAAAGCCCTTCATCACCAGCCGCGTGGGCTCACCGCCGGTATGGGAATCGATGATATGTAAACGCTTCATGGACCTGTCCGTTATTAACCTGTTCAGCTATGCAGTTGTAAGCCATCACCCGCCAGTCTGCCCACAACATGGATTGAAGGGCTTATCGGGCAGCGCACTGCGGCTTGCAATGGTTATAGAGTAGACCGCCCGCCCCCTCCCCGGCTTGATGTATTTCCTCATCTGCCATGACGATATCAGCACAATTACGGTCTGGATGACGAACTCGACAGCCTGTGATAGCTGCGGCACACTGCCGGGATGGTGAAGCGGGAGAGCAGATGAATGGCACAAGAGCTACTGGCAGGCCTGGCTCAGGACAATGCCCGGCAGCGCCCTGCCAGTCTGGAAGAATGGCTGGCCAGTGTGGCCTTGTTGCTGCCGATGCTGGATGTGATCCCCAATGCGGCGATCTTTATCAAGGATGATCAGGCCCGCTATGTGATGGCCAATCGCACGCTGGTGCAGCGTTGTGGACAGAAACAGCTGCAACCACTGCTGGGCAAGACCAGTGCCGAAGTGTTCCCCGCCCAGTTCGGGCCAGGCTATACCGAGCAGGACCGCCGGGTATTGCAACAGGGGCTGATTCTGGAAGACAAGCTGGAACTGCACCTGTATGGCAGCCGTGAACCGGGTTGGTGTCTGACCCACAAGCGGCCGTTATTCAATTGCGCCGGGGAGATCATGGGGCTGGTGGGCATCTCTGTGGATCTGCAGTCGGCCAGTGATGCTCACCCGGCGTACCAGCGTCTGGCCGCTGTCGATGACTACATTCGCAGTCACTTTCATCAGCCCATCAGTCTGGCTGAACTGACCGGTATTGCCGGTATCTCCGTGGCGCAGCTGGAGCGCTACTGCAAGCGGGTCTTCCATCTCACGCCCCAGCAGCTGATTCACAAGGTACGGCTGGAGCACGCCCATCAGCTGCTGCACAGCGAGTTACCGATTACCGAGGTGGCACTGCGCTGCGGTTATACCGACCACAGTGCCTTTAGCCGCCAGTTCAAATCCCTGACCGGCTTTACCCCACGGCAGTATCGGCAGGCGACAGGCAGCGGCGTTTAGTCTCCGATCTTTCCACCTGCTGGATTATTTACCGATACAGAACGAGCTGAAGATCCGTCCAAGCAGATCATCCGGGCGGAATTCGCCGGTAATTTCGTTGAGGGCGTCCTGCGCCATGCGCAGATCTTCGGCCAGCAGCTCACCGGCGCCATAGCCGTTCAGCTGCCGGGCACCGTCAACCAGCGCCTGTCCAGCCCGCTCCAGTGCATCGAGATGGCGACGGCGGGCAATAAAGCCACCTTCGGTGGTGCTGTCATAGCCCATACAGGCCTTGAGGTGCTCGCGCAGACCTTCCAGGCCTTGACCCTGCTGAGCAGACAGACGGATCACCGGAATGCCACTGCTGTTATCCACACCCGGCTGCTCGGCACTGAGATCAATCTTGTTGCGGATAAGTGTGAGCTTTTCCATGGCTGGAATTTTATCCACAACCCGTTCGCCAAACAGATCCTCCCAAACCTGCTGTGGATTATTGATGCCATGGCGTGAGGCATCGACCACCAGCAGTACCCGGTCAGCATCACGGATGGCGCTCCAGGCGCGCTCCACACCGATCTGTTCAACCCGATCTTCGGTGTCACGCAGACCGGCGGTATCGATGATGTGCAGCGGCATACCATCAATCTGAATCTGCTCCTTGAGGATATCGCGGGTGGTGCCTTCGATATCGGTCACGATGGCGGTATCGCGGCCGGACAGCGCGTTAAGCAGACTGGACTTGCCGGCGTTGGGTCGCCCTGCAATTACCACGTTCATGCCTTCACGCAGTAACGCTCCCTGATTGGCTTCCCTGAGGATGGTGGCCAGATCATCGCGCAGCTGCTGCAGTTGCCCGGCAACATGGCCGTCAGCCAGAAAGTCGATTTCCTCTTCGGGGAAGTCGATGGCGGCCTCGACGTAGATGCGCAGCTGAATCAGCCCTTCCACCAGCCGCTGTACCCGCTGAGAAAATTCCCCCTGCAGCGAGCGCACGGCACAGCGTGCTGCCTGCTCGGAAGCGGCATCAATCAGATCGGCAATGGCCTCAGCCTGAGCCAGATCCAGCTTGTCATTGAGAAAGGCCCGCTCAGAGAACTCCCCGGGACGCGCCAGACGGGCCCCAAGGCTGAGAATTCGGCGCAGCATCAGGTCGAGAATGACCGGACCACCATGGCCCTGCAGCTCGAATACATCTTCACCGGTAAAGGAGTGTGGGTTGGGGAAAAACAGCGCAATACCCTGATCCAGCTGTTGCCCCTCAGCATCCAGAAAAGGGGTGTAATGGGCGTAGCGCGGCTGTGGCACAAAGCCGATTATGGCGGTCGCAATAGCGGTGGCTCTGGGCCCGGATACCCGCAGGATGCCAACGCCGCCGCGTCCGGGAGGTGTCGCCTGAGCGACGATGGTATCGGTATCAAGCACAGTGATTATCCACAGTCTCGGTGAAGGATACGCTGCCAACACACAGGTCAGCGGTTGTGTATAAAAACAAAAGGACCCTGAACAGGGCCCTTGAGTTTACGCTTCCGCACAGCGGAAGCTGAAAACAAAGGGTTGTGGATAGTTCACTGCCAGTGATTATCCACAACCGCTGCCGGATCAGGCAGTTTTACCTTCGTTCTCGATTTTGCGGGTGATGATGTACTGCTGCAGAATCGACAGGCAGTTGTTCACAACCCAGTACAGTACCAGACCTGCAGGGAACCACAGGAAGAAGAAGGTAAAGATCACGGGCAGGAACTTCATCACCTTGGCCTGCATGGGGTCCGGCGGCGTGGGGTTCAGGCGCTGCTGCAGGAACATGGTGCAGCCCATGATAATCGGCAGGATGAAATACGGATCCATCACCGACATATCGTGAATCCAGCCGTAGAAAGGTGCATGACGCAGTTCAACCGACTCAGACAGTACCCAGTACAGGGCAATGAATACGGGCATCTGGATCAGGATCGGCAGACAGCCGCCGAGTGGATTGATCTTCTCTTTGCGGTACAGCTCCATCATCGCCTGTGACATTTTCTGGCGGTCATCACCGTACATTTCCTTCATGCGTTGCATTTCAGGAGCAAACTTGCGCATCTTGGCCATGGAGCGATAGCTCATTGCCGAGGGATAGAAGAAGATGCCCTTCACCACCATGGTGGTCAGGATAATGGCGATACCCCAGTTACTCACAATGCTGTGGAAAAACTTCAGCATGGCAAACAGCGGCTGACCGATAAACCACAACCAGCCATAATCTACGGTCAGGTTCAGGTTGGGCGCCACGGTGCGCAGCACGTCCTGATCTTTCGGACCAATGTACAGACCCGCGCTGATCTCACCTTTCTGACCTGCCGCTACAGTCACCGCAGGCTCTACGAAACCAGCAATGTAATTGCTGCCGCTTTTGCGCGCTTCATAGGTGTTCTGTTTGCTGTCGCCTTCTGTTGGAATCCAGGCGGTGAGGAAGTAGTGCTGCAGCATGGCAACCCAGCCGCCGGTACTTTCCTGCTTGAATTTGTCGCCTTCATCCAGATCTTTGAAGGTCACTTTCTGATAACGCTCGCTCTGGGTAGAGAACACCGGGCCCAGATAAGAACGCATGCCCATGCCGTGCTGCTGGCTGGGATCAGGCGCATTATCACGCTTCAACTGACCAAACATGTTCGCGCTGAACGGCTGCTGTGACTGGTTATCGATCAGGTAGGTCACCTTGATCAGGTTGCTGCCGGCAGTAAAGGTGAAGCGCTTGGTGACTTTGACCCCCTCTGCCGTGGTGGTGTTCAGATCTACATCCAGGCTCTTGTCATCTTTACCCAAGGTGTAGGACGTTGCAGCCACGCTGTACTGAGGACGGCCATCGGCATTGGCATCAGGGCCATTGGTGCCAACCAGTCCACTTTGCGCGATATAGGTATGAGTGCCGTTATTTTCCAGCAGCACCAGAGGTTGCGCAGGTGTATCGACGCGCTCTTTGTGATTAGGCAGAGCGGCGTACAGAACATCACCACCGTGCGGGTCAATGCGCAGATCAAGCACATCGGTATGCACGCTGATCAGAGAATTGGTTGGCTTGCTGGAGGCGACATCGGTGGTGGTAGCTGCAGCGCCGGTGCTGGGCAAATCAGACGCGTTGGTTGCAGGCTGAGCACTCGGCATATCCGCCGAGCTGACGGTCTGGGCAACGCTGGCTGCGGCCGCGGGCTGGCCATAGTCTTCGTTCCACTTGAGTACCGCCGTATAAGAAATGAGTGCCAGGGCACCCACCAGAATCATCCGTTGTACATCCATCGTTTGATCGCCAATGGTCGGTTTAACACAGACTGGGAGTGGTGGTGCAACGGTCAGCTCAGATGAATACTAGCCGCAGACTCAGGTCGACTGATACCGCAATCAATCAGCCAAAGGCAGGTAGTCAATTAAGATTGTTTACCTTCACTCAGAGCAGCCGCTTTTCGTTTCAATCGCTGCCAGAGCTTGGTCATTAGCTTCTGCAGTTCTTCGTTATCCTGCTCAGCAAGACCCTGGCGGGCGATTATGACGAGATCCAGCGCGTCCAGTCGGGACTGGTTGAGTCGAAAACTCTCCCTGATTACCCGTTTAACCCGGTTGCGCTGGTTAGCCCGTCGAACATGCTTCTTGGCAATCACCAATCCTAATCGTGGTCTGGCTACTTCATTCGGCCTTGCCAGGATTAGCAATGTCCGGTCTGCTGCCTTGACGACAACATCATCGAACACTCGCTTGTAATCCCGACTGTCAAGCAAGCGAGCCTGACGGGGAAAGGAATAGTCAGTCATGTAATAACCAGATCAGAACGGTGGTGCCTAGCTAAGCTTTATCTCAGGCGCAAAGACGCTTACGGCCTTTGGCACGGCGAGCAGCCAGCACTTTCTGGCCGTTCTTGGTTGCCATGCGAGCACGGAAACCGTGAGTGCGCTTGCGCTTCAGCACGCTGGGTTGAAAAGTTCTTTTCATGATCAGTAATCCAATTTATTGCACTAAAACCTAGGTTCATGCTTACCGCGGCAGCAGGTTTCATGCAGGCGCACGAACCCCGTTGTTTTTGGTAAGCGCGGAATTCTAGATAAATTCCCCCGATAGTTCAAATACAGAGTTCAAATATTGATCGCCTGCTGCTCAGTGCTGGCTTTGAATCTGATCATCGATGGTTGCTAACGGTAGCGCGCTGACATTGCGGATTGATGGCAACAGCGGATTCCCACTTCTCATGACTTTGCCCGTTCATTGATCTCTGTACGGCAGGTCATTCCTGTTTTCTCCAGCTGTTTTTGCTCTGCTGGTTTTAGCCAGAGAAAACAATCGCTCAGGAGATGCATCTTCATGAAGTTTTCAACAGATCCGTTTACTACTCGGGAAAGGCTCTGATCATTCACATTCTATATAAGGGCATAAGCCCTTTTAGAAGATAGAATCTGTAATAATGTTAAGGGTCGACAGTATCTGTGGATAAGTCTGGTTTTCTCAGATACTACGGGCTCTACAGAATGTTTAGAACTCTTAGGAAAAATGGTTTTCTGTATGTGACGAGGTTGTCCACAGCGTGTGCATAAGGTAGGAGGTTATCAACAGCGGGCGTCGCACCTTTGGTTATCCACATTTTATCTGCTCAGTTCATGAACAGTTAATGACAGGGCTCAGGGCTTTTTTTTGCCCTCATTTGTGGATAACTGTTAGGCCAGCGGGTAGAATCAGCGGCCCTGTTTGGTGGGTTCAGTGCGGATAAACGAGGTGGCGCCGTAGTGGTGGTGGAGTTCTGGCAAAGAAGTTTGGTGCGTTTGCAGGAAGAGTTGCCGGTGCAGCAGTTCAACACCTGGATTCGTCCGTTGCAGGCTGAAGTGGATGATGCTGGTCAGCTGAAGTTGCTAGCCCCCAATCGCTTTGTAATGGACTGGGTGTCGGACAAGTATCTGCAACGTATCAAAGAAGTCTTCAAGGACGTCTGTGCCGGACAAAGCATCAGCCTTTATCTGGACGTTGGGCAGGTACGCCGTGGTGCACTGATGAACCGTGCAACAACCCAGGTCCGGCCCACCAGTCTCAGTGCCCGCAGTCAGGAGCCCGCGCAACCCTGGCGTACGTCCTCACAAACCAGTGTTCCTGCGGATACTGTGGCGGCGTCACCGGTTGAACCGTCTTACATTGCCCCCTCTGTACCGGTCGCCGCCGCCCCTGCTTCGGTTATTAAAGAAGCACCGGCCATTATTACTTCCAGCAGCGACTATCGTAAGGCTGACGAGCTGGCCGAAGAGCTGGCTTATAAAGAGGAGCGTAACGAGCGTACGGTTGATGTCGAAGGCGGGATTCGTCACCAGAGCCATCTGAACAAGGCTTTTACCTTTACTTCCTTTGTTCAGGGCAAGTCCAACCAGCTGGCACTGGCTGCTGCCAAACAGGTCGCCGATAACCCCGGTGGTTCTTACAATCCACTATTCCTCTACGGCGGTGTGGGTCTTGGTAAGACGCACTTGATGCATGCGGTCGGCCTGGCCATGCTGGAGCGTAACCCCAATGCCAAGATTGTGTATCTGCACTCCGAGCGCTTTGTTGCGGACATGATCAAGGCGCTGCAACTGAATGCCATCAACGATTTCAAGCGCTTCTACCGTTCTGTGGATGCCCTGCTGATCGACGATATTCAGTTCTTCGCCAATAAGGAGCGTTCGCAGGAAGAGTTCTTCCATACCTTCAATGCGTTGCTGGAAGGTGGTCAGCAGATGATTCTGACCTGTGATCGTTATCCCAAGGAGATCAGCGGGCTGGAAGAGCGATTGAAGTCACGCTTCGGCTGGGGCCTGACGGTTGCGGTGGAGCCGCCCGAGCTGGAAACACGGGTAGCGATCCTGAAGAAGAAGGCTGATGAGGCTAATATTGATCTGCCTGATGATGCGGCCTTCTTTATTGCTCAGAAGATCCGTTCCAACGTGCGAGAGCTTGAAGGTGCACTCAAGCGAGTGATCGCCAATGCTCACTTTACCGGCAGCGATATTACCCTGCCGTTTATCCGCGAATCACTGAAGGATCTGCTGGCGCTGCAGGACAAGCAGATCAGTATCGATAATATTCAGCGAGTGGTCGCTGAGTACTACAAGATCAAGGTGGCGGACTTGCTGTCAAAACGGCGTAGCCGTTCGGTAGCGCGCCCCCGTCAGGTGGCGATGGCACTAGCCAAGGAAATCACCAACCACAGTCTGCCGGAAATTGGTGACGCCTTCGGTGGCCGCGACCACACTACGGTGCTGCATGCTTGCCGCAAGATTACCGAACTGCGTGAGGAAGATGCAGAAATCCGTGAGGATTATCAGAATCTGCTGCGTTCACTGACGGCCTGATCTGACTGCAATATCCATCTCTCAGGTGGCGTAAAAGCCACCTGAGCTACATTTATTTCGCTCGTTCTGTTCGATGGCAATACCTGATACCATCGACCCCCATTCAACAGAGCGATATTCAGACGACTCACGGAAGCCTGAGATGAAATTTGTCATTTCCCGCGAAGCCCTTTTAAAGCCTCTTCAACTGGTTGCTGGCGTGGTTGAACGCCGTCAGACACTGCCGGTCCTGTCCAACGTACTGCTGGTCGCTGAAGGTGATCACCTGTCGCTGACCGGTACCGATCTGGAAGTTGAGCTGGTGGGCCGCGCCAAGCTGGAGCAGCCATCGGTTGCTGGCTCCATCACCGTGCCTGCACGCAAGCTGATGGATATCTGTAAATCTCTGCCAGATGGCTCAATGATTGAGTTTGATGTGCAGGAGCAGAAGCTGGTGCTGCGCTCCGGTCGTAGCCGCTTCACACTGTCCACCTTGCCCGCCTCGGAGTTCCCCAGCGTTGAAGACAGCCCTCAGGCCTTCGAGCTGACGCTGGCACAACAGCAGCTGAAGCGACTGATTGACCGTACCTCCTTCGCCATGGCGCAGCAGGACGTGCGCTATTACCTCAATGGCATGCTACTGGAAGTGGTGCAGGGTCGTGTCCGTATGGTAGCGACCGATGGTCACCGTCTGGCGACCTGTGCCTGCGATGCCGAGGTAAATCCTGCCGAAAAGATCCAGGTCATCATCCCGCGTAAAGGGGTGCTGGAGCTGGTTCGTCTGATTTCCGATCCTGAAGCACCACTGCGGATGCTGATCGGCAGCAATCATATTCGTGCCCATGTCGGCGACTTTGTATTCACCTCCAAGCTGGTGGATGGCCGCTTCCCCGATTACGAGCGGGTCGTTCCACGCAACGGTAACAAGACGCTGCTGGCTGATCGTCAGGAGCTGCGCACGGTGTTGCAGCGTGCGGCGATTCTGTCGAACGAGAAGTACCGTGGCGTACGCTTGCTGCTCAACCCCGGTCAGTTGCAGGTGTTTGCCAATAACCCAGAGCAGGAAGAAGCGGAAGAGTCACTGCTGGTGGATTATGACAGTGACAACATGGAAATCGGCTTCAACGTTACCTATCTGCTGGACGTGCTGAACGTCGTAGGTGAGGAGCAGGTCAAAATTATTCTGTCTGACCCCAACAGCAGTGTGCTGGTGCAGGAAGCAGAAGATACCGACTCTCTGTATGTTGTAATGCCGATGCGTCTGTAATTGATGCGCAGGTTATCAACACTGATACACAGACTTATCCACAGATAGCGGTAACTGGTAGTGGCCATTACCCGTCTGGATATTCATCGCATCCGCAATATCCAACAGGCTTCCCTGACCCCGTCTCCCGGAGTAAATCTGCTCTGGGGGGCGAATGGCAGTGGCAAGACCAGCATCCTCGAAGCTATCCACATGCTCAGTGTGGCGCGCTCGTTCCGTACCCATAAGGTTAAGACGGTTATTGCTCATGGCGAGCCGCAATGCACCCTGTTCGCCCGTCTGCGCCATCTGGAAGAGCCGGAAATGACCGTGGGAGTGCAGCGCCAGCTCGATGGTGATAACCAGATCCGTATTGGTGCCGGTCAGCCCAGCAACCTTGCAGAGCTGGCGCGTTTGCTGCCTTTACAGGTCATCAATCCTGATGCGTTTCGCCTGTTGGAAGGCAGCCCGTCCGAACGCAGGCATTTTTTGGATTGGGGAGTATTTCATCAGGAGATACTGTTCTTTGACTGCTGGCGCCGCTATCAGCGTGCACTCAAGCAGCGCAACAGCCTGCTCAAATATGCTAGAATAGACCCTCTTTTGCGTGCCTCCTGGGAGGCCGAGCTGGTCACTCAGGGCGCAGCTATTGATGAGATGCGTAAAGCCTATCTGGCACGTTTTTCTCCTGTATTTCAGGACTATCTTGCCAAGCTCACCGGCCTTGAGGACATAGCCTTACATTATTATCCCGGCTGGGATGCTAAGCGTTCTTTAGACGACGTTTTACAAAGCGGTGCTGTGCGTGATCAGGAGCTGGGGTTTACTCAGCATGGCCCTCATCGTGCCGACATGCGTATCCGTTGTGGTCCGCGTGCTGCCGTTGATGTGCTGTCGCGCGGCCAACAGAAGATGGTGGTCTGTGCCATGAAGCTGGCACAGGGGCAAGTTCTTGCCAGTGACCATCAACGCCAGCCCATTTATCTGATTGATGACCTTCCGGCGGAGCTGGATAGGGATCATCGCCAGGCGCTTTGTGAATTGATAGAGGAGTTGGCCTGTCAGGTGTTTATCACCTCAGTGGAGGCCGACGTGTTGGATGAATGTTGGAGCAGTGGCTGTCAGGTTAAACTGTTTCACGTGGAACAGGGACTGATCACGGAATGCTGAAACACCCCCATGCCATCTTGATCGGGAGTAACCTATGAGTGGCGAAAAGTACGATTCCTCCAGTATCAAGGTCCTGAAAGGACTGGATGCGGTACGTAAACGTCCCGGTATGTATATTGGCGATACCGACGACGGTAGCGGTCTGCATCACATGGTCTTTGAGATCGTGGATAACTCCATCGATGAGGCTCTGGCAGGATACTGTTCGCTGATCGATATTGTGATTCACCCTGATGAGTCCGTGACCGTGTCCGATAATGGTCGTGGCATGCCTGTTGATATTCACCCTGAAGAAGGGGTCTCGGCTGCCGAAGTGATCATGACGGTATTGCACGCTGGTGGTAAGTTCGACGACAACACTTACAAGGTGTCTGGTGGATTACACGGGGTGGGTGTTTCAGTCGTTAACGCCCTGTCAGAAACATTGGAGCTGCGTGTTCGCCGTGATGGCAAGGTGCATGAACAGATCTATCACCACGGCGTACCTAAAGCGCCACTGGGGCAGATTGGCGACACCGATAAAACCGGTACTACCGTACGCTTCAAACCATCCGATCAGACCTTCACCAATATCCTGTTTCAGTACGATATCCTGGCCAAGCGTCTGCGTGAGCTGTCGTTCCTGAACTCCGGGGTTAAGATCAACCTTAAGGATGAACGCAGTGGTCGTGAGGAAATTTTCCATTACGAAGGTGGTTTGAAGGCATTTGTCGAGTACCTGAACAAGAACAAAAACTCCCTGTGTAACGTATTCCATTTCTCTTCCCAGACCGACGATGGTATTGGTGTTGAGGTAGCGTTGCAGTGGAATGACGGCTATCAGGAAAGCATCCACTGCTTCACCAACAACATCCCGCAGCGCGACGGTGGTACACACTTGTCGGGTTTCCGAGCCGCGCTGACGCGTTCACTGAATACCTATATCGAGCAGGAAGGTATCCTCAAGAAGGTCAAGGTTGCGACCTCGGGTGATGATGCCCGTGAAGGCCTGACAGCAATTATTTCCGTCAAGGTGCCTGATCCCAAGTTCTCTTCTCAGACCAAGGACAAGCTGGTTTCATCGGAAGTCAAAACTGCCGTTGAGCAGCAGATGGGTCGTCTGTTCTCCGATTTCCTGCAGGAGAATCCTACCGAGTCCAAATCCATTGTTGGCAAGATGATTGATGCTGCCCGTGCACGCGAAGCTGCACGTAAAGCGCGTGAGATGACGCGCCGTAAGGGCGCTCTGGATATCGCCGGCCTGCCGGGTAAGCTCGCTGACTGCCAGGAAAAAGATCCTGCGCTGTCTGAGCTTTACCTCGTGGAAGGTGACTCCGCGGGCGGTTCTGCCAAGCAGGGTCGTGACCGCAAGACGCAGGCGATCCTGCCGTTGAAAGGTAAAATTCTTAACGTAGAGAAAGCGCGTTTCGACAAGATGCTGAGCTCTGCCGAGGTCGGAACGCTGATCACTGCCCTTGGATGCGGTATTGGTCGTGAGGAGTTCAACGCGGACAAGCTGCGCTACCACAGCATCATCATCATGACCGATGCGGACGTTGATGGTTCTCACATCCGCACACTATTGCTGACGTTCTTCTTCCGGCAGATGTCAGAGATCATTGAACGTGGACACGTCTACATTGCGCAGCCACCCCTGTTCAAGATCAAGCGCGGTAAACAGGAACAGTATCTGAAAGATGAAGCGGCCTTGGATGCGTATCTGACTCAGGGGGCTCTGGAAGATTCCAGCCTGCATGTAAGTGAAGAGGCGCCCGGTATCAGCGGTGAAGCGTTGCAGAATCTGGTGACTGAATACCGTAGCGTCATAGCCATCATTCAGCGCCTGTCACGTCTGTATCCGCAGGAAATCATGAAGCTGGCGATCTATGCACCGGCTCTCAAAGTAGAAGATTTGAAGGAAGAGTCCACAGTACGTATCTGGGGTGATAAGCTGGTGGCAATGCTGGCTGATAACAATCAGGGAAATCGCTACGCTCTGGATGTTCAGTTTGATCCTGAGCGTCAGGAGTATCTGCCGACCTTCATGGTGACCTCGCATGGTTTAACCAACGATCATGTATTCGCGCATGATTTCTTCCAGTCTGGTGAGTACCGTGCCATCGTTGCATTGGGACAGAAGCTGCAGGATCTGCTTGAGGCTACAGCATTCGTCGCCCGTGGTGAGAAGCGTAAACCCGTCCATTCCTTTGAAGAGGCGCTGGACTGGCTGACCGCTGAAGCCAAGCGTGGCTACTCCATCCAGCGTTATAAAGGTCTGGGTGAGATGAATGCAGACCAGCTGTGGGAGACCACGATGGACCCGAGTACCCGTCGTATGCTGCGTGTGTCTATTGAAGATGCCATCGCTGCGGATCAGATGTTCACGACCCTGATGGGAGATGATGTTGAGCCACGCCGAGCCTTTATTGAAACTAACGCACTGAATGTATCCAACCTAGATATCTGATCGGTTAGTTCTTATCGGTATCCGTATCGCAGAAAGGAGGTCAGTTGACCTCCTTTTTGTTTATCTGCTGCTATAACTGGTTACCGCAGTCAGTGGTAATTGTGTTTGGAGCCTTGCTCTTAAGGAATGGCAAGTCGCTCTGACAGGTGAAGCCTGGAACCTAAGAGGATGGTGTGAACGACGTAATATCATTAAGCAAGGACGAAGCAAGAAAACTGATTCTTCATCATCAGGGGCTTTTTGCTGTTTCACGTGGAACAGGTGTGAAGGCGACACTCGACCGTATTCAACATCTGGGCTATGTGCAGATCGATAGTATCGCCGTGGTCGAGCGGGCTCATCATCATATTCTCTGGAGTCGAAATCGGCATTATCGCAGCCAGCACCTGCAGCAACTATTGGAACAGCGGTCAATCTTTGAGTATTGGGGCCATGCTGCAGCGTATCTGCCAATGACTGACTATCGTTTTTCTCTTCCAAGAATGCAGCACTATCATCATGGCGCCAGCCATTGGTTTGATAAGAATCCCAAACTTGCGACAGAAGTACTGGCACGAATCAAAGCTGAAGGTCCATTGAAAGCCAGTGATTTTGCCAGTGCAGATAATAAATCTTCACCCTGGTGGGGATGGTCATCTACCAAGCAGGCACTTGAACAACTGTTTCATGAAGGCAAATTGATGGTGGCTCGACGTGATGGCATGCAGAAGGTCTATGATCTCTGTGAACGGATATTGCCAGAGGTTGTCAATTTAACCCCGCCAACAGAGACAGAATATGGCAGGTATATAATTACTCGCTTCCTTCGTCATCAGGGGCTAGGTAGTAAGGAACACTTCACCTACCTGATGAGAGAAGCCAAAACTGCTATATATGCGGGCCTGGATTCAATGCTTGAGGACGATGAACTGCAGCAGGTAAAGATTGGCGAAGAGATGTTTTACACCTTGCCTGATGCATTGGATTGCCTGAATCGCCCCCTGAAGCAAGGGCTCAAGATCCTGTCACCGTTTGACAATCTGCTGATCCAGCGACAGCGTGCCCAGCGCTTTTTTGATTTTGATTACCAACTTGAGTGTTATTTACCTGAGTCGAAACGCCGGTATGGTTATTTCAGTTTGCCACTACTATGGCGAGGCCGTCTGGTAGCCAGAGCAAATATCAAGGCAGTGCGGAAAAGTTCGGTGCTACAGGTAAGTGAGGTTTATCTGGGTGACGTTGGACCAAGAGCCAGAAGCAACTTCCTTGCAGCACTCGAGGAGGCATTAGTTGAATTTGCTCAGTTCAATGGCTGTGAAACAGTGTCAATGACGTCCATGCAGCTAATTGAAGGCTAGCAGGCATTTCTGAAAACTGTGCCTGTATGGCCAGTTCGCTTATTCCCCGGCTGTTTCACGTGAAACAGGAGCAGTGCTGCTGTTCACAGGTAAGCTGGATCAAAGGCCATATTCCTCAAACAGCCGATATGCGGTCTTATGCAGCAGACCATGGCGTTGGGCAATCTTTTTGTGATCATGGTCGTAACCACCACCGATCACGCAGGCAATGGGGATCTGTTGCTCCAGTGCCAAGCGGATCACATACTCATCGCGCTGAATGATGCCGTTATCGGTGAGCATCATTCTGCCCAAGCGATCATCCCCATGCACATCACATCCCGCGTCGTAGAGGATGATATCTGGCTGCTCTGCCTGCAGTATGATTGGTAGCTGAAAGCGTAGGATATTCAGATAGGCGCTATCCGACAGACCGTCTTCCAGTTCAATATCCCAGTCACTTTGCTGTTTGATAAACGGATAGTTGAGCCGGCCATGCACAGAGCATGTGACCGTTTCGCGGTGTTCAGCCAGAATGGCGGCTGTGCCATCACCCTGATGCACATCGAGATCAATGATCAGTACCTTGTCTACCCTGCCTGATACGATGAGTTGCCGGGCGCAGACTGCGAGATCGTTATAGATACAAAAGCCGCTGCCATGACCGTAAAACGCATGGTGGGTTCCTCCTGCCAGGTGACATGCGAGTCGGTTCTGTAACGCCAGCTCAGCGGTCAGCACTGTTCCTGCGACTGCTGTCGCTGTGCGGTCTACGAGTGCTTCGCTCCAGGGGAAGCCAATGTGCTTGAGCGATTTTAGCGGTAGCTGACCCTCGGAAAATTGCTCAATGTAGAGGGGGCAATGTGCCAGCGTCAGAATCTCCACATCGCAGCGGCCCACGGGGGCATAGAGGTTGTTGGCTTTGATCAATTGCTCACTTTGCAGATACTCATACAGCAGCCGGAATTTTGGCATGGGAAATCGGTGCCCCGGCGGGAAAGGAATGCTGTAGACAGGGTGATAAACCAGAGGTAGTGGCATGTGTTTGCGTTTGTATTAGACAGGACAGAGAGTAGGTAGATAGTTTAGACGTGTTCCACGTGAAACGGGTATTTGTGTGTAATGCCTTCCGGCATGCTGATCAGCAGAAGCATTTTGGTTGTTGCAGCTGTTCCACGTGAAACAGCTGCGTCCATGCTGGCTTTAATTAACTCTTATTAGAGTTCAGCAGGCTGTCTGCCACGGCGCTCAGATCATCCATGACGGTAATCTGCCAGTCACTGGGCAGTCCTTTGGCGATGTAGCGCTCACCCTTACCGGTGCGGACCAGATAGGGTATGCACCCCAGGCTCATACCTGCTTCAAGATCGCGCAGGGTATCACCAACCACGGGAACCTGTTGCAGATCGGGCAGATCAAAGTGACTAGCAATTTGCTGGAAAAGCCCAGGCAAGGGTTTACGGCAATCACAGTCATCATCCGGACCATGAGGGCAATAGGCGATCATATCCACGGCGCCGCCCTGCTGCTGTACCAGCTCGCGCAGCTTGTCATGCATGGCATCCAGAGTGGCCTGGCTGAAATAGCCTCGTGCCAGACCAGACTGATTGGTTGCGATGGCAATGGCATAGCCTGCCTTACTCAGACGAGCGATAGCCTCAATCGCACCCGGAATGGGAATCCACTCCTCAACGGTTTTGATGTAGTGATCGGAGTCCTGATTAATGACTCCATCACGATCCAGCACGATCAGTTTCATGTTCTATTCCGTTTGGCTTGCCGTGATCTATTAGAGGAGGTGCTCTGTGTTTATCCTAACAAAAAGGCCAGCACAATGGCTGGCCTTTTGTTTATCCCTACCTGATCGCTTCTCAGGCGTTCAGGTGAGAGATATCCGCTACCTGCAGGAACAGGCTGCGCAGGCTGTTGAGTAGCGCCAGACGGTTACTACGTACCGCCAGATCGTCACACATCACCATGACATCGTCAAAGAAGGTATCGACAGGAGCACGCAGAGCAGCCAGCGCAGTCAACGCTTCGGTGTAACTGGCAGACGCAAACAACGGGGTTGTTTCTGCGGTCAGTTGCTGTACCGCGGCATACAGTGCCTTTTCAGCATCATCCTGCAACAGGCTTTCCTGCACGCCCTGCTCTGCATTCAAGGCGTCGACGTTCTTGCTCAGCAGATTGGATACGCGTTTGTTGGCTGCCGCTAGGGCTTCGGCTTCGGCCAGCTGACTGAAGGCAGCCACTGCACGGGCACGACGACTGAAGTCCAGCGGACGGGTTGGGCGCAGAGCCAGTACTGCTTGATACACCTCGGCAGACATCCCCTCATCTTCAAACCAGGCGCGGAAGCGCTCCAGCATGAAGTCCAGTACCTTGTCGGCCAGCCCTTCTGCTGCAGGCAATGAAGGATGCTGAGCCGCAGCCTGCTGCAACAGCTCCAGCAGATCCAGATCCAGTTCTTTCTCTACCAGAATGCGTAGTACACCCAGTGCCGAACGACGCAGGGCAAAGGGATCCTTGGAGCCTGTTGGAGGCTGGTTAATGCCGAACAGGCCTGTCAGCGTGTCCAGACGATCGGCCAGAGATACAGCTGCACCGGTCAGCGTGACTGGCAGCTGGTCTCCCGCAAAACGAGGCATGTATTGCTCGTCTTGCGCTTTGGCCACTTCTTCCGCTTCGCCATCGTGAGTGGCGTAGTGATAGCCCATCAGGCCTTGCAGTTCGGGGAATTCCAGCACCATGTTGGTGACCAGATCGCACTTGCTCAGCATTGCTGCACGGGCAGCCCACTCGCTGTTATGGCCCAGTTGACGGGCGATCAGTCTGGCGACTGCTGCTACCCGTTCCGCCTTCTGATACAGGCTGCCCAGATCTTTCTGGAAAACGATGTTCTTCAGCTTTTCCTGATGGTTGGCCAGCGGTTGTTTCTTGTCAGTATCAAAGAAGAACGCGGCATCGGCCAGACGAGGGCGAACCACTTTCTCATTACCGGCGATCACCTGTGCCGGATCTTTCGACTCCAGGTTGGCGATGGTAATAAAGCACGGTAGCAGCTTGCCCTGAGCGTCGGTGACGGTGAAGTATTTCTGGTTGCTTTCCATCGTAGAAATCAACGCCTGCGCTGGCACCTGCAGGAAGTGCTCTTCAAAGCGTCCGGTCAGCGCGACAGGCCACTCGTTGAGGGCGGTAACCTCATCCAGCAGATCGGTATCAATCTTGGCGGTACCACCGACTTTGGCAGCCTCTGCCAGTACCTGCGTGCGAATATGCTCGCGACGAGCCTCGAAGTCAGCCATAACATAGCCGGTCTCCTGCAGGACGCTGGCGTACTCCAGAGGGCTGTTGAGGCTGATGTGGTGGTTGTAATGGAAACGGTGGCCGCGTGTCTCACGACCGGACTTCAGCCCCAGCACGTCGCAGTCGACCACTTCATTGCCCAGCAGCATCACCAGCCAGTGTACCGGGCGGACAAATTCCACGCGGCTGGCACCCCAGCGCATGCGCTTGGGAATGGGCAGCTTGTCGATGGATTGTTGCAGCAATTCAGGCAGGATACTGGCCGTTGCTTTGCCCTGCTCCAGACTTTTGTAGACGTAGTAGATCCCTTTGCCGGTATCGACCTGCTCCAGATCGTTGATGGTCACCCCGCACGAGCGGGCAAAGCCATCCACCGCTTTTTCTGGCGCAGTAGTGGCAGGCCCGCGGCGCTCGACCTGACGATCAGGTTGGGCGGTGGCGAGATCTTTGATAATGAACGCCAGACGACGGGGAGCGGCGTAGGTTTTCACTTCACCATGGGGTACGCCAGCCGCGGCCAGACCATTGATAACGCTGCCTGCAAAGGCATCACGCAGGGTGGTCAGCGCCTTGGGTGGCAGCTCTTCGGTACCGAGCTCGACCAGCAGGTCCAGTTGACTCATTTGTTTTCCTCCGCGAATTGGGCCAGTACTTCTTCACGCAATGCCGGTGTTGCCAGCGGGAAGCCCAGTTTGCGACGGGCGTGGAAATAGGCGTGGGCAACACCACGGGCCAGAGTTCGTACGCGCAGGATATAACGTTGACGCTCGGTCACCGAGATAGCGTGACGGGCATCCAGCAGATTGAAGGTATGGGAGGCTTTCAGCACCATTTCATAGGCGGGCAGCGGCAGCTCCACTTCCAGCAGCTTGTTGCACTCCTTCTCGTAATGGTCGAAGTTGGCGAACAGCGTGGGAACATCAGCGTACTCAAAGTTGTAGGTAGACTGCTCCACTTCGTTCTGGTGATAGACATCCCCGTAGGTCACGATGTTGCCATCGGGCGCTTTACACCAGATCAGGTCATAGACGGAGTCGACGCCCTGCAGATACATGGCCAGACGTTCCAGGCCGTAGGTGATTTCACCGGTAACCGGATAGCATTCCAGACCGCCAGCCTGTTGGAAGTAGGTGAACTGGGTCACTTCCATACCGTTCAGCCACACTTCCCAGCCCAGACCCCAGGCACCCAGCGTGGGGGACTCCCAGTTGTCTTCGACGAAGCGTACATCATGGATGGAGGTATCCAGACCCAGTGCACGCAGAGAGCCAAGATACAGCTCCTGGAAGTTCTCGGGTGATGGCTTCAGCACCACCTGAAACTGGTAATAGTGCTGTAGACGGTTGGGGTTTTCGCCATAGCGGCCATCGGTAGGACGACGGCTGGGCTGAACGTAGGCCGAGCGCCATGATTCCGGGCCAAGGGCACGCAGGAAGGTGGCAGGATGGAAGGTACCGGCGCCGACTTCCATATCCAGCGGCTGCACAATGACGCAGCCTTGGTCGGCCCAGTATTGTTGCAGAGCCAGGATCAGGCCCTGAAACGTACTGATATCAGGAGTTGCTGGGTTGGTCACAGAATCACCATGAAAGAGTGGGTTTTGGCCAAAAAAAGTGGCCACAGTATACACTATGGGCAGCTTGCGCCCTAGCAGCGAAGTGCACGGGGGTCAAGGCTTGACAACCGTTTTTGCCAGCGCTGCAACACTCGTGTTATCCACAGCATAAAAAATACTGGACAATCATCCACAGGGTTGGATGGAGATACAGTATTTTTATAGAAAATTATTTATAAACAATAGTTTAAGTGGATTTTGTAAATTTCTGTCTGTGGATAAGCTTTGGATATCTTGGGAATTAACTGCGGAATAATACCTTTTTTATATTTCAGGACGCGCGAAGGTTGTGTGTAGAGATCACGTTTGCAGCTTGATCTTCCTGATGTCAGCCGTTTGGGTTCCGAGACATGTGTGCCTCAGGCACCTTATCTACCGTAAGGTAAGACCATGGCTCAATGCTGTCTTCCACAATCCGCTGCCCGAATTATTCGCTCCTGGCATTGTCCGGTGGGCTGAAAACGCATTGCTTTCACAACCCGCCTCGGAAGGCGGCAAAATGTGAAACTCTCCCCCTGCTCCCTCTGAGGCTTTTACTACCAAGGAGGAGTTATGTCAGACACTCACCACACCGCCATGCATTCGCACGCCGTGTTAGACCTTATTGCTCGGGCCGACCGTGCTATCAGTAACGAAGACTTTTCATCGTTACTGACGTTCTATGCCGAAGATGCCACTCTGGTACTAACGGGCTCCCTGACGGTCAGAGGCAGGCATGCTATTGCTGAAGCCTTCGTGGCCGTCGCCCGGCATTTTAATCACAGTCTGCAGGTCACACAGGGGCCGATGAAGGTGATTGAAGGTGCCGGTACGGCGCTGGTACTGGCTTAGACTCAACTGCGCTATTTGGATTCACAGGGCCAGGTTCAGAGTAAAACCCGCGAAGCAACCTACGTCTTCCGCTTCGATACCACCGACGGGTGGTTGTGTGTGGTGGATAACTCGTACGGCACGGCCTTGTTACACCCGCCTTCCCCACTGGCCATCATCAGGCCGCAATTGCATGGGCTGTGTGGCAAGATCGCGTCAGGCAAATCGACCCTGGCGATGCAGCTGGCACACCAGCAGCAGGCGATATTACTGGAAGAGGATCGCTGGCTGGCAACGTTGTATCCCGGGCAAATCAATACCCTGCCCGATTACGTGCGTTGTGCTGCGCTGCTTAAAGAGGCGCTACGGCCGCTGGTGCTGGCGTTGCTGGGAGCAGGTATCAATGTGGTGCTGGATATACCGGGGAATACAAGTCAACAGCGGGCATGGCTGTCCGCACTGGCGGAGCAGGCGGAGGCGGAATTTATCCTGCACGTGCTGGAGACCGGGGACGAGGTCTGCAAGGCTCGCTTACGTCAGCGCAACGCTGAAGCAAGTCATGCCTTCCAGACCAGTGAGGCGATGTTTGATCGAATCAGTGCTTATTTTGAGCCACCAGAGACTGACAATCTGACCTGCCAGGTGATTCGTCATCGCCCGGACTGAAGCGGGTGAGCTGCACTCAGGCGCGTTGTTAGCGGGCGATATCGCCCCACTGCCCCTGACTCAGGGTAAGCAGATCAGCGCCTGCCAGCTCAATTTCCAGACCCCGGCGGCCGGCGCTGACATAGATGGTGGCAAAACCCTGTGCACTGTTATCAAGGACCAGAGGCAGGCGTTTCTTTTGCCCCAGCGGGCTGATGCCGCCGACGATGTAGCCGGTCGCCCGCTCGGCTTCGGCGGGAGGCGCCATATCGGCTTTTTTGGCTTTGAGGACCGTGGCCAGGGCTTTCAGATCCAGCTTCTTGTTGACCGGTACCACGGCGACGGCCAGCTGTTTGCCATCCAGCTTGGCCAGCAATGTCTTGAACACCTGCTCCTGTGCCAGCCCCAGCTTGTCAGCGGCTTCCTCGCCAAAGGATTCGGCGCGCGGATCATGGTTGTAGCTGTGCACGGCAAACGCAATCCTGGCCTTTTCTGCCTGTTTGATGGCGGGGGTCATGGCACGTCCTCTGTGATTGACTCAAAAGAAGGTGAAGTCGACCTGGAACAGGCGCTCGACCTCGGCAATGTATTTCTTGTCGACCAGGAACAGAATGACGTGATCGTCGTTTTCAATGACCACGTCATCATGGGCGATCAATACTTCGTCACCCCGTACCAGGGCGCCGATGGTGGTGCCCGGTGGCAGGCGCAGCTCGCCGATAGTGCGGCCGACGACCTTGGAGGAATAACGATCGCCGTGAGCAATGGCTTCCATGGCTTCGGCAGCGCCACGGCGCAGGGAGTAGACGGCAGCCACGTCGTGGCGCCGTACATGGGTCAGCAGGGTGCCGATGGTGGTCTGCTGAGGTGATATGGCGATATCGATCACCCCGCCCTGCACCAGATCGACATAGGCCGGGTTGTTGATCAGGGTCATGACGGTACGGGCCCCCAGCCGCTTGGCCAGCATCGATGCCATGATATTAGCCTCGTCATCGTTGGTCAGTGCGCAGAACACGTCACAGTCTTCGATGTTTTCATCCAGCAGCAGCTGACGGTCAGACACGCTGCCGTGCAGGACGATGCTGTTGTTGAGGCGGTTGGCCAGATGACGGCAGCGGTCGAGGGTGCGCTCGATGATCTTGACCTGATAGTTGTGTTCCAGTCGTTCGGCCAGCCGGGCACCGATATTGCCGCCACCGGCGATGACAATCTTGCGGTAAGGACGATCAAGGCGGCGTAGCTCGCTCATTACCGCGCGGATATCTTCGCGCGCAGCAATCAGGAAGACTTCGTCATCGACTTCAATGACGGTATTACCCTGCGGCGTGATCGGCGCTCCCCGGCGGAAAATCGCCGCTACGCGGCAGTCGACCTTGGGCATGTGCTGACGTAACTGAGCGATTTCCTGCCCTACCAGCGGGCCGCCATAGAACGCCTTGACGGCCACCAGCATCAGTTTGCCTTCGGCGAAATCCAGTACCTGCAGTGAGCCGGGGTGCTGAATCAGGCGATAAATACTGCGGGTGACTTCCTGCTCCGGGCTGATCAGCACGTCGACCGCGATGGCTTTCTCACCATAGAGCGTCTCGCGCTCGGTCAGGTAATCACTCTCACGTACCCGGCAGATTTTCTTCGGGGTCTTGAACAGGGTCTTGGCGATTTGGCAGGCCACCATGTTGACCTCATCACTGTTGGTCACCGCAATCAGCATGTCGGCATCTTCACAGCCGGCTTCAGCCAGAACGCTGGGGAAGGAGGCCTTGCCTTCCACCGTGCGGATATCCAGATGGTCCTGCAGCTCACGCAGGCGTTTGACATCGGTATCCACCACCGTGATGTCGTTGGCTTCACTGGCAAGGTTTTCCGCCAGTGTGCCGCCAACCTGTCCTGCGCCGAGAATGATGATCTTCATAGAGTTCCTGTCAGCGAATGGTGCCTGTTGCAGGGGTTATCAGCAGGCTGCCCGTTTGTGCAGCAAGGCGTAAAAGAATCCGTCATGACCCTGTGAGGTCGGAAACAGCTGGCGACCGCAGGACTGTTCAATACCCCAGTCGACCTGCAGAGGCTGTACCTGGACATCGTCGTGGTCACGGCTGAAGCGTTCAATGATGCGATTGTTTTCCTGCGGTAATACCGAGCAGGTGGCGTACACCAGACGGCCTCCCGGCTTCAGCATCGACCACAGATTGGCCAGAATGCGCAGTTGCAGCTCGGCCAGCTGGCCAATATCTTCATTGGTGCGCAATGCCTTGATATCGGGATGACGGCGAATGACACCGGTGGCCGAGCAGGGAACATCGGCCAGAATGGCATCGAAGTATTGCTGATCCCACCAGTCCTGTTCTGCCGCATCGCCACACATCAGCTCGGCGCCCAGTTGCAGCCGTTCCAGCGTTTCCTGAGTACGCTGCAGGCGTTGTGGATCAACATCCATGGCGACCACTTCCACTTCATGACCTGCGGCGCTGGCCAGTTCCAGCAGATGAGCCGTTTTGCCACCGGGGGCGCAGCAGGCATCCAGCAGACGCTCGCCGGCCTGGGGGGCAAGCAAACCTGCTGCCAGCTGTGCCGCTTCGTCCTGCACGCTGACCAGGCCGTCGTTGAAGCCGGGCAGTTTGTTGACATCAACCGGCTGTTCCAGCGTCAGCCCGACCGGACTGAAGGGTGTAGGCTGTGCTGCAATCTCTGCCTGCTGTAGCAGTTGCAGGTAATCCTCACGACTGCCATGGGCCAGATTGACTCTCAGGGTCATGGGCGGGCGTTCGTTGTTGGCATCCAGAATGGCTTTCCAGTGCTGTGGCCAGGCGTGGGCCAGCTTGGCAATGAACCAGCCGGGATGGACATGATCAAACTCGGGCTTGCCTTGCAGGGTGGCGATGATGTCACCCTGATCGCGCTCAAAGCGGCGCAGAATGCCGTTGACCAGACCGGTAGCCCATTGCTTGTCGATCCCGCGGCAGATTTCCACGGTCTGACTGATGGCTGCATGGGAAGGAACCCGGGTGTGCATCAGCTGATACAGGCCCAGCTGGATGATCAGATAGACATCCAGATCACGGCGCTTGAATTTCTTCATCAGCAGGTAATTGGCGATGGCCTGCAACTGTGGTTGCCAGCGCAGCACGCCATAACTCAGCTCCTGTAACAAAGCCTGATCGCGGGGATCACTGAGCGGTTTGGCGTGACCGAGGGCGGCGGTCAGAGAGTGGCCGCCTTCAAGGACATCCAGCAGTGCCAGTAAGGCTTCCTGACGGGCGCTCATGTCTCTGTCTCCTGCTGGCCAAAACGTATGCCTGGAGTGAAGTCACTGGCACGAGAGTTGAGTACATCGGCGACGGCCATAGCACGGCTGCCGGGAAGCTGGATATGGGTCAGGCGCAGGGCACCGTCACCACAGGCGATCAGCAGACCCTGACGATCTGCCTGCAACAGCGTACCGGGAAGCTGGCCATGCTGGGTCACTTCGACGGCAGCTGCCAGTACCCGAATGCGTTTATCACCGATATCGGTATAGGCCACCGGCCAGGGATGCAGGCCGCGTACCTGACGGTCTAGCTGGGTGGAGGGTAAACGCCAGTCCATCATGCCTTCTTCTTTTTCCAGCTTGTGGGCATAGGTTGCCAGAGCATCATCCTGCGTTTCACCTTGCAGTGGCCCTTCCGCCAATTGTTCCAGTACCTGCAGCAAGGCGTCTGCGCCCAGCGAGGCCAGTCGGTCATGCAGGGTGCCGCTGGTTTCAGTTGTGCTGATGGGGGTGAAGACTTTCTGCAACATGGGGCCGGTATCCAGACCTGCTTCCATCTGCATGATGGTCACTCCGCTTTCGCTGTCGCCTGCCAGCACCGCACGATGAATCGGTGCCGCGCCACGCCAGCGTGGCAGGATGGAGGCATGGACGTTGATGCACCCAAGACGCGGAGTATCCAGCACTCCTTGCGGCAGAATCAGACCATAGGCCACGACCACCATCAGGTCGGCTTCCAGGCTTGCCAGTTCCGCCTGGGCCTCAGCGTTGCGCAGGCTCAATGGCTGGTAAACCGGTATATCATGCTGCTGTGCCAGCTGCTTGACCGGGCTGGCAGTGAGCTTCTGGCCACGTCCAGCAGGCCGGTCGGGCTGTGTATAGACTCCGATCACCTCATGGCGGCTGGACAGAACGGCCTGCAGATTAGTGGCGGCAAACTCGGGCGTGCCGGCGAAGACGATGCGAAGGGGCTTGGATGTGCTCATGGTTCTCTGAATAGAACAACAGGTTTACTCACGGTAAACCTGTTTGTTCGGGTCGCCAAGTGAAATGGGGAGATAGATCAGGCTTCCGCTGCCTGACGATGCTGCTTTTCCAGCTTCTTGCGAATGCGGTTGCGCTTGAGCGGAGAAATGTAGTCGACGAACAGCTTGCCTTCCAGATGATCCAGTTCGTGCTGGATGCAAACAGCCAGCAGGCCATCAGCTTCCATCTCGAATGCCTTGCCATGACGATCAATGGCTTTGACTCTGACCCGCTCGGGACGGGTCACTTCCTCGTAGAAACCGGGTACTGACAGGCAGCCTTCCTGCATGGTTTCCAGCTCATCGGTCAGAGGCGTGACTTCGGGGTTGATAAAGACCAGCGGCTGATCGTTTTCCTCAGAGACATCAATAACTACCAGACGCTTGTGGAAGTTGACCTGACTGGCGGCCAGGCCAATGCCGGGAGCCTTGTACATGGTCTCGAACATGTCATCGATCATGGTCTGCAGTTGAGGATCGCTGATCTCTTCTGCCGTGAACGATGTGGCTTTGGTGCGCAGGCGCGCATCGGGAAATTCCAGAATTTCGAGTAGTGCCATAGGTGTAACCCTGTCAAAGACGGTACAGCGCCGATAAATCCTGCCATCACAGGGCGTTGCCACGTCCGCAAACAGCGCTGAAGCACGACGAACGGGACTTATAGCGACGATTTATTGGCTAAAATTTGATTAATTTCTATTATATCGGCAGCATCCTAACAATTCATCCGAAGGTTACAGTTCCCTGCCCTTGCCTTCCGAGCCTCACTGGCCAACAAAGGACCTGTTATGCGCAAATTGCTGATCTCCGTGCTGTTGTGCTTTTCAGCAGTGGTGTACGCCGAGCAACCTGCGTTAAAGAACGATGCACCGACGGTGTATCAGGTGGTCAAGGGAGACACACTCTGGCATATCACTGGTCGCTTCTTCTCCAATCCCTGGCTGTGGCCAAAAATCTGGGCCAAGAACCCACAGATCGCCAATCCGCACTGGATTTACCCTGGCGATGAAATCTTTCTGGTCAAGGTTAATGGTCAGCCCAGGCTGGCGCTCAAGCGGGGTGATGCCTATCTGAAAGCCACGGGCTCCGGTGTCGGCGACAAGGTCAAACTGCTGCCGCAGATGCGCGTAGCCAATCTGTCACCCGTGCCGACATTGCCGGTGGAAACCATTGCTCCCTTCCTGCGCAGCAGTCTGGTCATCAAGCCCGGTGAGCTGGACAAGGCCCCCTACGTGGTGGGTACAGATGATCAGCGTTTGCTCAGTGCGGCAGGTCAGCTGCTCTATGTCCGTGGCACCTTGCCCTATGATGAAGGTGAATGGCGTCTGTATCGTCCAGGCTCGATGCTGACCGAGAATCTGGGTGAGAAGAAGATCGCCTACGGTCAGGAAGCCAAATACATTGCGACACTGAAGCTGGAAACGGAAGCCGAAAGTGGCGATATCCATAAGTTTGAAGTCCTGCATGTAGCCGAAGAGATTCGTAGCGGCGACCGGCTGGTGAAGATGCCCGCTGACGATCCTTATGCTCCCTTCGCGCCTTCCTACCCTGCTGATCCCGACGTCAAGGGACGCATCCTTGCCGTGCCTTCGGGCGTGGCCTACACCGGCCGCAACGATATAGTTATCCTTAACGTCGGTGAAGATTCGGCACTGGAGCCGGGCAATATCTTGCAGATCAATGCCGCAGGGGAACAGGTCAAGGATCCTTTTACCAAGGAAGTGGTCACCCTGCCTGATTCACGGGCCGGGGTGCTGATGGTGTTCAAGGTTTTTGATCACACCAGCTACGCGCTGGTCCTGAAAGCCGAGCGTACCCTGCGCGTGGGCGACAAGGTCGTCTCGCCTGACTACTGATCAGCCCTGATTGCGAGCACACGCTCAGCGGACACCAATAGCACTTGGCGGGAGACCAGTGTCATGCAGATGCAGAATATTCCCTTTGTCACCACGACCTGGGATGACGTGGAGCGTACTGAACACCTGGGCGTTACCGGGGTGGCCTACTGGCAAACCCGGAGCTTTGGCGATATTCGAGTACGGATGGTGGAATACACACCCGGTTATTTGGCCGATCACTGGTGCAGCAAAGGGCATGTCCTGCTGTGTCTTGAAGGTGAACTGCATACCGAGCTGGATGATGGCCGCACCTTTATTCTGCGCGCAGGCATGAGCTATCAGGTTGCGGATCAGGCGGAAGCCCATCGCTCCAGTACCGTGACAGGCGCCAGACTCTTTATCGTTGACTGAGTTTATCGTTGACCGAATCACAGGGCTGAT
Organism: Pokkaliibacter sp. MBI-7; assembly: GCF_029846635.1. Taxonomy (NCBI): domain Bacteria; kingdom Pseudomonadati; phylum Pseudomonadota; class Gammaproteobacteria; order Oceanospirillales; family Balneatrichaceae; genus Pokkaliibacter; species Pokkaliibacter sp. MBI-7. Next base: position 2,528,455 of record NZ_JARVTG010000001.1, read on the forward strand.
TCTTCCCTAGAACTTATGCTGAGAGCCAGGATGGCTCTCCCCTGACCAAGGAAGGTTGTCGATGTCTGCCAATACGTTTCTCCCTCATCTGATCTGGCAGAGCCTGCCTCGTTGTGGCAATCGCCTGTGGCTGAAGCTGGCTGAGGAATGGCCAGACTGGCCGCGTCCTCTTCTGGATCCGCCCGCTGCCCTGCTTAAACAGTTACCCAGAGATGCCGCTGCCATGCTGAGCAGCCGCGGCCTCACAGGTGTGGCCGCACCCTGGCAGGCCGAGCATGACAGGGTACAGAGCTGGCTATCGGCCAGTGATCGCCATCAGTTGCTGTGCTTTGAAGATGACCAGTACCCACCGCTACTCAAACAAATTGATGATGCACCACCCCTGTTGTATGTGCTGGGAGACGTTGCTGTCCTCAATCATCCGCAACTGGCTATCGTCGGCAGCCGCCATGCCAGCCATCAGGGTATTGGCAATGCCCGCCAGTTTGCCAAGGACATTGCCAGTCAGGGACTGGCCGTCACCAGTGGTCTGGCACTCGGCATCGATACCGCTGCCCACGAAGGCGCCCTAGCCGGGAATGGCATCACGCTAGCCGTACTGGGGACGGGTGTGGATGTGCTCTACCCGGCACGTAATCGTAGTCTGGCGGCGCAGATCACCGAACAGGGCGGAGCCCTGGTATCTGAGTTTCCCCTTGGGACGACTCCGCAGCGCTCGCTGTTCCCCAAGCGTAACCGGCTGATCAGTGGCCTCAGTGTGGGCACCATTGTGGTGGAAGCCGCACTGCAGAGTGGTTCATTGTCCACAGCCCGTCATGGCATGAGCCAGAACCGTGCCGTCTTTGCGATTCCCGGTTCCATCCATAATCCCCTCAGTCGTGGTTGTCATGCGCTGATCCGGGAAGGCGCCACCCTGCTGGAAAGCACTGAACAGATTGCACAGGAAGTGACGTCATTGCTGGCTTTTCACTATCAGTACAGCCAGTACGCCGTACCACGGCAGCCACAGAGAGCTGAGCACGTGATGGAAACTGAACCCGTTTCAACGGCGGGCAGAGAGGATGTATTCAAGGCGGTTGCGCCTGAACCTGTACTCGTTGCGGGGCACTTATCGCCAAAATCAGGTGAGGAAAACTGCGGATTAGCAGAGAAGTTAGTACCTGCTCACCCGTTGTGGCGAGTGCTGGATGATCTGCCGCGACCACCGGATCAACTGGCGGAGCTGGCTAATCTGGCCATAGAAGAGGTGCTGGGGCAGCTGCTGCAATGGGAACTGGAAGGCCGTGTGGTGCTGGAGCCCGGCGGCTACAGCCGTTTTGTTGGCTGAGGTTTGTGGGTTGAGTCGCTGTTGCTGCAGGCGATGGACTGCTAACCCTGAAGCTCCTACTCCAGCCAGGTCAGTAACACCTGTGCCTGTCGCCGCAGCAGCTGACTGAGTGGTTTGCCGGGCGAGCATGCCAGACGCTGGCAGAGTAGCGTTTCGTCGCACTGCTGCAGCACCGCGCCGATCAGACCAAGACAGGCCTGTGCGTCTGCTCCACGCTTCAGTGCCAGCAACAGCAGGCGCTTCAGTGCGCCGCGGCTGAGCAGCAGATCGCGATTACCCCGGGTGAAAGCCTGCAAATCATCACGGTCCTGCGCACTGAGCGATACCGCGGGCAGATCGGCCACCGCCAGCAACTGATGCAGCAGTGCGGGTTCAGCGCGCTGCAGCGCGCCATTCAGCAGTTCAGGTAACTCGTAGAGGAAGCGCCGGCGGGCATCCTGCACTAACGCATGGCCGACGGAGTTGAGAGGCTTCAGCACCATCACAGCATATTCACCACTGGCCGCATCGCGCGTCAGGCCCAGCCGCACCACGCAATACCCTGCCTTTTGCCAGAAGCGCAGCAGATAGTCGGTAGCGCCAAAGCTGCTGCCAAGGCAGTCCAGGCCCTGGCGGCGGGCGCGTTGCTCTATATCCTGCAGCAGCTGCAGACCGATCCCCTGTTGACGCAGATTGGCAGCGACGGCCACCCGCATGATCCGGCCGTATCGTAGCTGCCCGCTGTGACGCAGTCCGCAGTGGAACAGCAGTGACTGCGGCAGCAACTGACCTTTGGGGCGGCGTTGTCCCAGCCACACGGCTTCTGCCAGTGAGGGCTCAAGCGGCCCCTCCTGCACCAGCACCGCGGCTCCCATCACCTGCCGGGTGGCTGACACCGCCAGTGTGGTCTGGCACTGCGGGTCTTCCAGCAGTTGCTGCAGATCACTGGGTGTGGTGCGGTAATGAGCCTGTACCAGCAGCCCGAACAGGCCGTGCAGCAGCGCCTCATCGCTGGCCAGCACTTCGGCACGGGTCTCCTGGATGAGTGCGGTTGGGGTTGTTAGAGCGTGATCAGTGGCGAGAGCATGAGGCTCGGCATCCAGCAGCAGCCACTGGCGGATCAGGGTTTCCAGCGGATCATGGTCACGCCAGCGTATCGGCGTACTCAGGCTGATACCCTTCCATGCCGGCGCATGCTGATTGAGATAGTCGACAAAGCGCACCGCAAAGCCGCGCCCCGTACCTTCGTAACCATGTACGGTGGATGCAAAAATCACCCGTGGATAGCGCTGCAATAAGGTCTGTAACACCGCTGCAGGCAGGCTGGCGGCCTCATCCACCAGCAGTAAAGCCGCATCCGGCAGCTGGTCGAGCAGTTGATCCGGGCTGATATAGCGCAATAGCTCAGCCTGAGTCGCACTCAGATGACGCTGAGCCTGGGCCAGCACTTCGGCACAGGCCGCCTGCCGGGGGGCGGTCACAAGAATTGGCTGCAGCGCCGCCATACCCAGATGGATCAGCCGTGCGGCGGCCAATCCCAGCGCGCTGGATTTACCCCGCCCCCGATCTGCCTGAATGACCAGTGGTCGCCGTGCCCGTCCTTGTGCGGTCCTGATAATCCGTTGTACCGCAATGGCCTGATCTTCACTCAGACAATCAGGGTCGCTGCTGAGGTGATGGTCAGCTTGCCGCGGCGGCTCCTTGAGCTGCGGCGTGCGCTGACGTTGCGCCTGGATCAGCCAGACATGAGAGTCAACTGCCAGCAGACGCAGCAAGCGCTGATGAAAAGCGCCCTGCTGCTGCCATTGCTCCGACGGTGGTAGCAGCCAGATAAACACCCCCCCTGCGGTCACCAGCCCACTGGCAGCCGCCAGCGCATCGATATCCAGAGCCTGACGACTATCGAAAATGACACACTGGCGCTCCTGCCCAAGCAGCAGGCTGGCGGCGCGTAAGGTCTTGCACTCGCAATGGTCAAGGTGGTCCGGGCCGAGATAAAGCGGCTGGGGGGGCAGCGCCGTTTGCCAGTGCTGCAGCTGCAGAGTGATCCACAGCGACTCGCCCTGCAGGATGACAGGTAAGCGATGACCATGACTGGCTGCCCGCTGGAGCCAGTCATGCAAGGCCGTGCCGTCTGTCAGGTGATCTGTGTGGGATAAAGTCATAGGTATTATCTGGGGCTGTGTACGGTTTTGCGGTTGGCAGAAGCGCCCAGACTAACGAGCAAAGCGCAGGACGCCAAGCACCCATTACCGGTTTACCGGGGAGCCCTGCTGACCGCTCCACTGATGGCCGCCTGCCCCATGGCCCGGCAAATTGCGCTAAACTGTGCGCTTTCCCGCATTGATGTGACCGACGCTGATGAATCTGTATATCCGACAGGCCGTTCAGGCACTGCGTGCCGGCGGCGTAATTGCCTATCCGACGGAAGCGGTTTGGGGGTTGGGCTGTGATCCCTGGAATGCCAGTGCCTTTGCCCGCCTGCTGGAGGTCAAGCAGCGCCCGCCGGAGAAAGGTGTCATTCTGGCGGCTGCCAATCTGGAGCAGATCGCTCCGCTGCTGGTTGGGCTCAATGAAGACCAGATGCAGATGCTGCAGGCCACCTGGCCCGGTCCCAATACCTGGATCATGTCTGACCCGGAAGGCTGGATACCTGACTGGATCAAAGGCAAGCACAACAAGGTCGCCGTGCGGGTGAGCAACCATCCGCTGGTGCGTGAATTGTGTCAGGCCTGGGACGGCCCGCTGGTGTCCACCTCTGCCAATCCTTCCGGCGTGGCTCCGGCACGCAGCCGGCTGCGGCTGCAGCAGTATTTTGGCTACGGTCTGGATGCCATCGTGCCCGGTGCTCTGGGTGGACAGGCTCAGCCATCACGTATTCGCGATCTGGTCACCGGCACGGTACTCCGCTAGTACGGCTGACCAGCCGCAATGGATGAAAATCGAGCGACAGTGCGCCTGAGCAGGTACAATAGCCGACCCTCATCCCGACAGTCCCTGTGACGACCCCTGACGGAGGAAAAACATGTCCCTGCCCGGTTCTGCATCCCTGCCTGACAGCCAGAAGGTTAAAACCTATCTGCTGAATCTGCAGCAGCGTATCTGTGATGCCCTGGAGCAGGCAGACGGTCAGGCGCAGTTTATCGAGGAAAGCTGGGAACGGCCCGCAGGTGGCGGCGGCCGTACCCGGGTCATGTCGGGAGGACAGGTCTTTGAGAAAGGCGGGGTGAACTTCTCCCATGTGATGGGGGACAACCTGCCGCCGTCGGCTTCTGCTCACCGTCCGGAAATGGCCGGACGCAGCTTCGAGGCCATGGGCGTCTCGCTGGTGATGCACCCCGACAACCCCTACATTCCCACTTCGCATGCCAACGTGCGCTTCTTTATCGCCCGCAAGCCTGATGCCGAGCCGGTATGGTGGTTTGGTGGCGGTTTTGACCTGACCCCCTACTACGGCTTTAGTGAAGACTGCGTGCACTGGCATCAGGTTGCCCGCGCCGCCTGCCAGCCGTTTGGCGAGGATATCTATCCGCGCTTCAAGCACTGGTGTGATGAGTACTTTTTCCTCAAGCACCGTAACGAGGCCCGGGGCGTCGGCGGTTTGTTCTTCGATGACTTCAATGAACTGGGTTTTGAGCAGAGCTTTGCTTTCATGCAGGCGGTGGGTGATGCCTACCTGCAGGCTTACCTGCCTATCGTCGAGCGCCGCCGTGAGCTGGCCTTTGCTGAACAGCAGAAGACGTTCCAGAAATTCCGCCGTGGCCGCTATGTTGAATTCAATCTGGTCTATGACCGCGGCACGCTGTTTGGCCTGCAGTCAGGTGGCCGCACTGAGTCCATCCTTATGTCGCTGCCGCCGGAAGTGAACTGGGGCTACAACTGGCAGCCCGAGCCGGACAGTGAGGAAGCACGCCTGTATACCGATTTTCTGCCCCATCGTGACTGGCTGGAGGGCCGCTGATGTCGACTGATCGTTATTTCCTGCTGGGCAACCCGGTCTCCCACAGCAAGTCACCCTTTATCCATACCACCTTTGCCGAGGCTACCGCGCAGTCATTGCAGTACGCCACGCGCCTGTGTCCGCTGGATGATTTCGCCGGACAGGTACAACAGCTGTGGCAGGAAGGTTGTCTGGGCATGAATGTCACCGTGCCTTTCAAGGAACAGGCCCCGGCGCTGTGTCAGGTACTGAGCCCCCGCGTAGCACTGGCGGGCGCTGCCAACACCCTGTATCTGCGTGATGGCAAGGTGTGCTGCGACAATACCGATGGCATCGGCATGATGCAGGATATTCTGGTCAACCTGGGCTGGCAGGTTGCCGCCAGGCGGGTGCTGGTACTGGGTGCTGGCGGCGCTGTGCGTGGCGTATTGCAACCGCTGTTGCAGGCCCGACCCCGTGAGGTGGTGGTGGCCAACCGCACCGCTGCCAGGGCGGAGGCGCTGGCCGATGTGTTTGCCCGGACGGCCGCTGAGCAGGACTGCCAGATACGTGGCTGTGGCTTTACCGACGTCGGTGACCAGCCCTTTGATCTGATCATCAACGGCACCTCTGCCAGCCTGCAGGGGGAACTGCCACCGCTACCCGCCAGCGTGGTCGCTTCCACCACCGCTGTCTATGACATGATGTACGGTGCTGAGCCCACCCCCTTTCTGCACTGGGCTGAACAGCTGGGTGCAGAGCGTGGTCAGGATGGCCTGGGCATGCTGGTGGAGCAGGCAGCAGAAGCCTTTGCCCTGTGGCGTGGCGTACGCCCGCAGACGGCGCCGGTGATAGAGGCGTTGCGTCAGACGTTGCTGGCGAGCAAAGCCTGACAATGTACGCACAAGGCGTGCATGACCCCTGTTGTGCCGCGCCGCTGAAAAATGAATTTTAATGATGACGTCGACAGGTATTTCATGAGCAAGAAGAAACCCACCTCCAGCGACCAGCATGGTCTGCCTCCTCTGCCGGTGGTAACGCAGGACGGTGATGAAAGCCTGTCTGCTGCGGAACTGGACAGTATTGCGCAGCTGGCTGATGACAGTGGCGAAGATGATCTGCACCTGGCTGAGCTGGGTGCCCCTTTGCACGACGATGAAGAGTCAGCAGACGAGGCTGACGAGCAGCCCCTGGCTTTCGAGAGTTTCGATGAGCTGGATCTGGAGCCGGCACTGGTCGCTGCGGTTGAACAGCTGGGTCTGACCACGCCGACCGAAGTGCAGGGCATTGCCATTCCACACGGTCTGGAAGGCGAAGACCTGCTGATCTGTGCCCATACCGGTACCGGTAAGACGCTGGCCTACAGCCTGCCGTTGCTGCAGCGGCTGATGGACCAGCAGCCGCTCGACCCGCAGGCGCCACGGGCACTGGTGCTGGTGCCGACCCGCGAGCTGGGGAATCAGGTGCTCAAGGTGATTGCCTCGCTGCTGCCGTTCGTCGAAATGCGTGCCACCCTGCTGGTCGGCGGTGTGCCCATCGGAGAGCAGGTACGCCAGCTGCAGGAATGTCCGGAAATTCTGATTGCCACGCCCGGCCGTTTGCTGGAGCTGGTATTGCAGGGCGAAGTGGAACTGCATGCCCTGCAGGCGGTGGTGCTGGACGAAGCCGACCGCATGGTGGAAATGGGTTTCGTCAAACTGCTGGCCGAGCTGATCGAACGCATTGGCCACAAGCCACAGACCTGGCTGTGCTCTGCCACCCTCGACAACCGCGAGCTGGAAGACTTTGCCGAAGCGGTGCTGAACGAGCCGGTGGAAGTTATTCTCAGCAGCAGCGATGCACCCATGCACCTGCGTCAGTTTGCCCTGCAGGCGGATAACGAAGAGCACAAGCAGGCATTGTTGCTGGCATTGCTGAAGGATAAGTCCATCAATCAGGCCGTGGTCTTCGTCGCCACCCGCAAACAGGTGGACAGCATTGCCCAGCTGGTATTGCGTCAGGGCGGGTTGTACAGCGACGGACTGCATGGCGATCTCAATCAGGGCGGCCGCAGCGATGTGCTCAGCCGTTTCCGTCGCGGTCGTACCCGCGTACTGGTCGCCACCGATATTGCCTCGCGCGGCCTCGATATCGACACCATTACCCACGTCATCAACTACAACCTGCCGGTGGGCGCCGATGACTATGTGCATCGCATCGGCCGTGCCGGACGGGTTGCCGGTAGTGAGGGGGTGGCCTGGAGTCTGGTAGACAGTAACGACCTGCACCTGCTCGGCCGGATGGAGCGCTATCAGGGTGTAGTGATCCCCTGGATCAGCCTGCCGGGACTGGAGCCCAAGCGTAAGCTCAAGCCCAAGCCACGCAAGCCCAAAGTGAAGAAGAACGCCAAGGCGGCCAAGACCGCCACGCCGGTCAAGCGTGCCAAACGCCGCCCCGGCAAGCTGAAAGCAAAGAAAACAGGCAAGAGCTGAGGGAGTGGCTCATTTCAGCCGCAGGTGTTGTGAGCCGCCTGCCGCCCACTGGCAGCGGATTGTGACACCGGTGGCAATGCACGGTATCGGACTCGACGGTTGATACAGCATTCCCCCTTTAGCTGGCAGGCTGAGTACTCAGAGCTCGGTCGGCCGGGTGATAGATAGGAAAATTTACATGTCCAAGCAACAAATCGGTGTGATCGGTATGGCGGTGATGGGGCGCAATCTGGCCCTCAACATCGAAAGCCGGGGTTATAGCGTTTCCATCTATAACCGTTCGGCGGATAAAACCGACGAAGTGATCGCTGACAATCCCGGCAAGCAGCTGGTGCCCTACTACAGCGTTGAAGACTTCGTTGCCTCGCTGGAATCACCACGGCGTATTCTGCTGATGGTGCAGGCCGGTGAAGCCACCGACAAAACCATCGAGGCCCTCAAGCCCTATCTGGACAAGGGTGACATCCTGATCGACGGCGGCAACACCCTGTTCACCGATACCATCCGTCGTAACAGGGAACTGTCTGCCGAAGGCTTCAATTTTATCGGCACCGGCGTCTCCGGCGGTGAGGAAGGTGCTCTCAAGGGCCCGTCCATCATGCCCGGCGGACAGCAGGAAGCCTACGAGCTGGTGGCGCCGATTCTGCGTGAAATCGCGGCCCGTGCCGAAGACGGCGAGCCCTGTGTGGCTTACATCGGCCCTAATGGCGCCGGTCACTACGTGAAGATGGTGCATAACGGCATCGAATACGGTGACATGCAGCTGATCGCTGAAGCCTACGCGGTGCTGAAACAGTCCCTGAACCTCAGCAATGCCGAGCTGGCCAGCACCTTTGCTGACTGGAACCAGGGTGAACTGAGCAGCTACCTGATCGAAATCACCGCCAACATCTTCACCAAGCAGGATGAAGATGGTCAGTATCTGGTCGATGTGATCCTGGATGCCGCGGGCAACAAGGGCACCGGCAAGTGGACCAGCCAGAGCGCGCTGGATCTGGGCGAGCCGCTGAGTCTGATCACCGAGTCGGTGTTTGCACGTTATCTGTCCGCGCTGAAAGATCAGCGCGTGGCCGCATCAAAGGTGCTCAGTGGTCCACAGGCACAACCTGCTGGCGACAAGGCCGAATTTATCGAGAAGGTGCGTCGTGCCCTGTATCTGGGCAAGATCGTGTCTTACGCACAGGGCTTTGCCCAGCTGCGCGCGGTATCCGATGAGCATGACTGGTCACTGAACTACGGTGAAATCGCCCGTATCTTCCGCGCTGGCTGCATCATCCGCGCCCAGTTCCTGCAGAAGATCACCGATGCCTACCGCGACAATGCTGAACTGGCCAACCTGCTGCTGGCGCCTTACTTCAAACAGGCCGCTGATGAGTATCAGCAGGCACTGCGTGATGTGGTGGCCTATGCGGTGCAGAACGGTATCCCGGTACCGACCCTGTCTGCTGCCATTGCCTACTACGACAGCTACCGCTCTGCGGTGCTGCCCGCCAACCTGATTCAGGCGCAGCGTGACTACTTCGGTGCTCACACCTACAAGCGCATTGATAAGGAAGGAGTATTCCATACCGAGTGGCTGGAGTAACTGAGCCATTGCGCACCTGATCCTGAGCGGTGCGCACGCCTCACATCAAGCCCGCTGACGCGGGCTTGATGGTTTCTGGGACAGCCGTTTTCAGGAACCCAGCACCTCGACAGGCTCGCTGTGTGCCTCCACCGGAATATGCAGTTCAATGCGTGTACCCTGCTGCGGCTGGCTGTGCAGGTGCATCGATCCTCCCAGCATCAGCGCCCTCTCCTGCATACCAATCAGCCCGAAGGTGCGCCGTGTCCGCGGTGAGTGGGTATCGAAGCCCTTGCCATCGTCTTCAATGTGCAAATGATAGTTATCGCCCTGTTGACGCAGATGGATAGTGACGGTGCAGGCGTCGGCATGGCGGGCAATATTAGTCAGTGATTCCTGCACCACCCGAAACACCACGATGGCTCTGGCTTCATCCAGCATGACATTGTCATCCAGCGCCAGTGCGCAGTGGATGCCGCTGTCCTCGCTAAAGCGCTGGGCCAGCCACTCCAGTGCCAGAGCGATGCCCATATCGAGTACCGCCGGACGCAGGCTGGCGGCAATATTGCGCACTGAGTGAATGGTCTGATCGACCAGGGCAAAGGTCTGGCTGAGGCGACTGTTGAGCGCTGGTTGCTGCAGGCCAAACTCGTGCCGCAGCAGCGTAAGGCTCATGCGTAGAGAGGTCAGCTGTTGCCCCAGCTCATCATGCACTTCGCGGGAGATGCGTTTACGCTCAGCCTCCAGGTCCTCTTCACGCCGGGCGGCCAGTTCCCTGAGCAGGGTCTGGGATTCATGCAGTGCTGCGGCACGCGCCTTGTGCTCGCTGATATCGCGACCGACCACCAGCACGCTGTTGACCCGACCTTCGGCATCACATTCCGGCACAACGCGGATGGCATGCCATACCCCTTCGGGCTGCAGATACAGTTCCAGCTGGTCAGAGCGGCCACTGTGGATACAGTTCTGCACATGCTGCTCCAGCTCGGCGCCTGCGTGCTGTGGATCAAGCTCACTGGGCAGGTGGCCCAGTGCGGTGGTTAGGTTGTCCAGCTGCAGAAAGGCCATCAGCGCCGGGTTAAGGTAGAGAATGCGGCAATCGCAGTCGTAGCGGGCAATATAGTCCGGTGAGTTGTCGGCCAGGGCGCGTAACTGTAACTCCGCCTCTTTGAGGGCGGTGATATCGCGTCCCACTGCCAGTACTGAGGCCACCTGACCATGGGTATCCCGTTCCGGAACAAAGCGGAAGTCGACATAGCGCCAGGGATCCAGAGTGGTCGCGGTAGGATGAAAGATGGTTGTCCGACACTCCTCACCACTACTGAGCGCTTGCCGCAGATGCTGTTCATAGGCCGGGTCTGCCCCGTCGATATGCCATTCCTCATAGGTTTTGCCAAGAATGTCTGCACTCTGCCGGTTCAGTACTCTGGCCAATACCGGGTTGACGTAGACCCGTCGCCCCTGCCGATCATAACGGGCAATGGCATCCGGTGAGTTGTCAGCCAGCGCTCTGAACTCCTGCTCGCGCAGATGCAGCAGCTGTTCGGCCTGCCTGCGTTCAGTCACATCACGAGAAATGGCGACAATACGGTAGATTGAGCCGCACTCACTGCGGACGGGCACCAGTGTCGAATGGAAAATCTGCTGACCGTTAGGTGTGACCAGAGACAGCTCTTCTTCCACCACCGTTCCGGCGGCGAGGCAGCGGCGGTACATGGCACTGATCTGTTCAGCCATGGCCGCGGGCATGAACTCTTCAGGGGTACGGCCAATAAAGTACTCGCGTGGCAGAGACGAGGTCATGCGCTCAAAGGCCGGATTGACTTCGATGTAGCGGAAACGCTGATCGTGGGTGACCTCCAGCAGATACAGCGCATCCTGTGAGTGGGTGAAGATATCCCGGTGGCGCTGTTCACTCTCACGCAGTATATGTTCGGCATGGGAGCGGGCGATGGCGATGGCAATGAACTGGCTGGCACGGTGTACCAGTGCCAGATGCTCCGCACTGGGAGCGCCTGGTTGCGCCTGATAAATGGCCAGTACACCCAGCACCCTGCCCTCCAGACTGATAATGGGTTCCGACCAGCAGGAGCGCAGCCCGGCCGCCAGTGCCAGATCCCGGCAGGGAGAGAAAAACGGGTGGGTCGCAATATCCTCCACTCTGACCACTTCACCACGCCAGGCCGCCGTGCCACAGCTGCCCATGCCTTCAGCAATGGCGATATCGCTGATGGCGGCCCGGTACTCGGCCGGCAGACTGGGCGCGGGCCCAAGATGCAGACGCTGGTTGTGCTCGTCGGCCAGCATCACACTGGCCCGCAGTTCCGGGCAGACCTGCTCAATATAGTGCACAACCCGCTGCAGGCACTGATCCAGCGGGGCGCTCCGGGCCAGTGATTCGAAGATGGTCAGCTGCAGCTGATCGCTCAGGGCATGCTGTTGTTGTTCGGTAATGTCGTGAGCGATGCCGAGGATGCGATAGATGTCACCGGCCGGATTGCGTACCGGCACCAATGTCCAGCGGTAGCTGCGTCGCCCGGTCAGCAGCTGCAGGCTGAACTGACCTTCCCGGGTTGTTCCTTCTGTCAGACAGGCATGCAGATGTTGCAGACAGACCAGTGCTTCCGAGAGGGCAATAAAGTCACCCACACAGCCGCCCAGTAGCTGTTCACGCCGGATGCCGGTGGACTGTTCGAAGGCCTGATTGACTTCCAGATAACGAAAACGCTGGTCAGCCGTGACCTCCAGCAGAAACAGCAGATCGGAGGCATGCTCGACGATTTCCCGATGACGCTGCTGCTCATCTTCGCACAGGGCCGCATGGCTGGCAGAGGTATCCGTCAGGGCAGGCCATTGCAGTACGCAGGCGCTGAGCTGGTACTGCTCATCGTACAGTGCGTTCAGCTGGCAGGCGGTAGCCAGCTCTCGGCCATCCTGCAGGCGCAGCGTCAGAGCCAGCGGTGGCAGGGCCGTCATGCCGGGCTGGCACTGTTCGAGCGCGCGCGTAAGCCGGGTATGTGACTCCGCACTCAGTAGTGCATCGACAGGTTGGTCAAGCAGCTGTGCCCGCTGATAACCGCTGTGGTCGCAGAAGGACTGGCTGCAGTCCATACAGCGCCGGTCCGCAGTGATAAGCAGGCTCGCCAGTGCCTGCTGCTGAAAGAAGCTCTGAAAGATATTCACAGAGGAGTCACCCGTGCTGCCACCGTGGTCATTGTTCGCCTCGCCAGAATACGCCAACGGTGCTTGCCGTGTTGGCTTATTCTGCCCCGACAGGGTCTGGCTGCCGGTGGTTGAAACGGTGTTTGTCAGTGTCACACATGTACACTCAGGCCGAGACAGTCAACTCAGGCCAGTATTCAGCATTGTTGATCAGTTGGTGGGGTGCTGGCGCCTCAGAAAGCGGACGAAAGGGCCCATAAAGCCGCCAAGTTACGAAGAGTAAGGTAACCTGGCGGGCATCAATACGGGAGCCCGGTTATCCGGCGCTGTACTGACGCAGCAACTGCACGAAGCGCTCTTCCGGCAGCGGCTTACTGAGCAGGAAGCCCTGTACTTCGTCACAGCGTACCTTTTGCAGATGGGCCAGCTGTTCCTCGGTTTCTACCCCTTCTGCCACCACTTTCAGTTGCAGGGCATGGGCCAGATTGATGATGGACTCGACGATCTCTGCCTGCCCCGGCTTGCTGGTCATGTCGGAAATAAAGGAGCGGTCGATCTTCAGCTGCTGCATCGGCAGCAGTTTCAGATGGGTCAGGCTGGAATAACCGGTGCCGAAATCATCCAGTGCCACATGAATACCCATCAGGTTGAGGCGCGCCAGCACGTCGATGGCCTGCAGAATGTCCTGCATTTCAGCCGTCTCGGTGATTTCAAACACCAGATAGGCCGGGTCCAGCCGGTACTGCTGCAGGCAGTGCTCCACCTGTTCGACCAGATCCTTCTGGCGCAGGCGCAGGGCCGACAGGTTGATCGAAATGGGCGGCACCTGCAGGCCGTTATCCAGCCAGTGGCGGATCGATTTGCAGGCGTGTTCCAGCACCCACTGATCGAGGTCGAAAATCAGCCCGAACTTTTCGGCAATAGGAATAAAGCGCGCCGGGGAAATCTGCCCCTTGCTGCTGTGATGCCAGCGCAACAGGGCTTCAGCACCCACCAGCTGCTGTTCGTCAGTACTGAGTTTGGGCTGGTAATACAGCTCCAGTACATCGGTGGAAATGGCTTCACGCAGCTCAGTCTGGATCTGGAACTCTTCGCTGAAGTCGGTGTTCATCTGCTCCTGGAAGAACTGATAGCCATTCTTGCCGCTGCTTTTGACGTGGTACATGGCCGTATCGGCATGAGCCAGCAAACGCGAGGGCTCCACTCCGTCATCGGGGCAGATGGCAATCCCCATGCTGGCAGAGATACCAAAGCGATGCGGGCCGATTCCCTTGATGTGCTGAATGACGCTGAGGACCTTGGAGCACACGCTGATGACGGCCTGCTCGTTCTTCAGGTCATTGATCAGCAGGACAAACTCGTCACCGCCGACACGGGCAATGGTATCGGAAGAGCGGATACTGTCAGCGACCAGCCGCGACACTTCCTTCAGCAGCGCATCGCCCACCTGATGGCCGAGGTTGTCATTGACGGCTTTGAAGCCATCCAGATCCATGTATACCAGCGCAAATTTGCTGTGCTCGCGGGTAGCGACATAGATGCTTTGCTTGATGCGGTCTTCCAGCAGCATACGGTTAGGCAGGTTGGTCAGCGGATCATGCAGGCTGCGATGCAGCAGTTTGGCGTTGGCTTCGCTGAGCGAATGCACCAGTTGCGAGGTCCGGCTCTCCAGGCGCTGGTCGAGTACTGACACCACCAGCGTGATACCGAGCAGGGCAAAGGTGGCGACGGCGATCAGTACCGCCAGCCAGGTGCTGTCCAGATCGCTAGCAGCCAGACAGAGGGCGTCGGCAGAGAAATGGGCCGCAGCCATGCCGGTGTAATGCATACCGGCGATGGCCAGCCCCATCACCAGCGCGGCACCGAGTTTCTGCAGGGAACCACTGAACGACTGGACATTCCGCAGGGTAAAGCAGATCCACATTGCTGCCATCGATGCGATGAAGGCAATCAGTGCCGATGCGCCAAACAGCCAGGGGTCATAATCAATACCCGGCTGCATGCGCATTGCAGCCATGCCGGTGTAATGCATGCCACAGATGGCCATGCCCATCATCAGCCCGGCGGCCAGCAGGCGGCCCCAGGACAGGGTGTTCTGGCCAATGACGAACAACGCCAGCCCGGAGGCCATCACCGCCATCAGCCAGGAGAAAAAGGTGATGGAGATGTCATAGCCGAGCGGAATGGGCAGGCTGAAGGCCAGCATGGCGACAAAATGCATCGACCAGATGCCGGTCCCCATGGCCAGTGCGCCTCCCACCAGCCAGCCATAGGCCTTGCGTTCGTAGGCGGAAACCAGACGTCCGGCCAGATCCAGCGCGGTATAAGAGGCGAAGACGGCCACCAGGATGGAGAGAATCACCAGGCGTACATCATATTCACCTGTCATGGTGTGCTCGCTCCTGCTGCATAGTGTGAAAAGGAACAGCCATCGTTCCACTGACGGGCCGAATCAGGTTTTATCATTGTTTGCCAGAACAGTTGATTAATTTACTCGGTTATTATGGTCCATGATTGTCACAACAGTCTGTTTAAAAATGGTTGCCAGTGGCAGAAAGTCACGGCCAATCAAGGATAGAAGTGACATTTACCCGGAAGATAAGAAATTTTGCGGTATCGGATTAGCCAGACTTCTGCACCTGCACGGGTTCTGGCTGTTATGCTGCAGACACGCCAGCCTGCCGTCCGTTCAGGTGCTGGCCCTGCCCTCCGCCCTATTCACTTCACACTGTCAGGATATTCGTCATGCCGTTGCGCGATTGGGCATTGGCCCTGCTTGCCAATACCGCCTGGGCCTTCAACTTTGTTGCGGGCAAAGAAGGTTCTGCGCAGTTTGAGCCGCTGATGTTCACTGCCCTGCGCTTCAGTGTGGTGCTGTTGCTGTTGTTCCCTTTCCTTAAGATCATTCCCGGCCAGATGAACACCATTATCAAGATCGGTGCTTTACTGGGCGTCGGGCATTTCAGCCTGATCTTTCTCGGGATCAACATGGCCGGCGGGGTGGGCGGTGTGGCCATCGCTACCCAGCTGTACGTGCCCTTTGCCACGTTGATGGCCTGGCTGTGGCTGGGTGAATTCATGACCGTACAACGCTGGCTGGGCACCTTTCTGGCTTTTGCCGGAGTGGTGCTGGTGGGGTTTGATCCGGAAGTGCTGAAATACTGGCAGGCGCTGTTGCTGGTCAGTATTGCCGGGCTGTTTATGGCAGTGGCAACCATCTGGATGAAGCGCCTGCAGGGCGTGGGGATCTGGCAGCTGCAGGCCTGGATTGCCGCGGTCGCGACGCCCTGCCTGTGGACGCTGTCGCTGCTGTTCGAGCACCACCAGCTGCAACTGCTGACTTCGGCGCACTGGTGGCAGTGGGCTGCGCCGGTGTACTCGGCCCTGGGCGCCACCCTCACCGGCCATGCCATTGTCTACTATCTGGTGCAGCGTTATCCGGTCAGCCTGACCACGCCGCTGCTGATGATCTCACCGATCATGGCGATCTTTATCGGCATCCTGATCTACGGTGAAGAGCCGGGCTGGAAGCTGTGGGTCGGCGCGGCCATGACCCTCAGCGGCATTGGTGTGATCCATGCCCGGCTGCGTGGCCGCCGGCGTCCTCCCCGCCCGCTCTGATCGCGACTTACAGCGGATACTTGAACTCCTCGCCCGTTCTGAGCGTGACTTACAGCGGGTACTTGAAATAGTCCCGCAGTATCCGCTCTGCCCAGGCCACCAGATTGGGATAGCCCTGCAGCACCTGCTTGCTGGGAATCCCCAGCGGGTCGCGGGCGATATTGGCAATCACCCCGAAACAGCTGGCATCGTAGCGACTGGGCCGGTCACCGAACAGGAAGGGCTTGTCGCCCAGAACGTCACTGACGCACTGCAGATCCTGCTGCAACCGGCTGCGCCGCTCCGGCATGATCAGCCGTCCGACCCCATGCCCCCAGCAGTCGCGTTTGACCTTGTGCTGGAACAGCGCTGCCACCAGCGGGCGGATCAGCCAGGGCACGCTGGTGAAGAAGGCTTCGCGGGTGCGTGGCCAGGTGACTGGCACCAGCCAGCGCTCATACATCAGCATCCACGCCAGCGAATAATCCGCCATCCGCGCCAGCAGATGCCCCTGCAGACGCTGCTCGTCACTCAGCACCTGCAGATGATCGGCAGCCGCCATCGGCTGCAGAGTGTCCAGAATGGTTTCCGACTCGGGGATCGACTGCTCGCCGAGCTGGATAAAGGGCAGCTTGCCGCGTGGCCCGCGAAAGGAAGGGGTATGGCGGACTTCATAGGGAATACCGGCCATGCGCAGGAAGGTCTCCACCTTCAGGCAATAGGGGCTGGCGTTGGGTAAGCCCAGCATGGCGGGAAATTGGTGCAGTATTACCATGGTCCTTGGCGGCCTCTGTAAAAATGCGGTTCATGCATCGGCATGAATACGTTCCGGGGCTGACCGTGGTCGCACGGCCGGCCCCCTGTTATACAGAAAATCCGGTCGCCTGTGTTATAGCTGTCGTGGGATGGGGAGAGTATAAATGCTGGATTCATTCCGTCTGCCGTCCTTGCAGGAGTTCCCATGACCCAGCCCGTCTCCGCCGACTTTTTGCCTTATCTGAACTGGATTGATGCGCAGCAGGAGGCGATGGTCACCGATCTGATCCGGGTAGCAGAGATCAACTCCGGCAGTTACCACACCGGGGGTGTCAATCAGGTGGCCGAGACCTTTGCCGAGCTGGCCGCCGGGCTGGGTGGCGACGTCACCTGGCATGACTTGCCACCGCAGCAGGTAGTTAATGACAAGGGTGAGCTGACCGAACGTCCGCTGGGGCGTGCACTGCAGATCAGCAAACGCCCTGAGGCGCCGCTGCGGGTGTTTCTCTGTGGTCATCTGGATACCGTCTTCCCCAAAGACTCCCCTTTTCAGCAGGTACGCTGGCTTGATGACAACACCCTCAACGGCCCCGGTGTGGCTGATCTCAAGGGTGGACTGGTACTGATGCTGCGTGCCTTGCAGGCCTTCGAGAACAGCCCCTGGGCTGAGCAACTGGGCTGGGACATTCTGTTCAATCCTGATGAAGAGATCGGCTCGCCCGGCTCCAGTGCCCTGTTCCCTCATTTTGCCGAACGTACCCAGGTCGGCCTGCTGTACGAGCCTGCCTACGCCGATGGCCATCTGGCTGGCGAGCGCAAGGGCAGCGGCAACTTCAGTGTGGTGGTGCGAGGCCGTGCTGCCCATGCCGGACGCGAACATCATCTGGGCCGCAACGCCATCCGTGCACTGGCCGACTTCACCAGCGCGCTCGATGACCTCAACGGTCAGCGTGCGGGGGTGACGATCAATCCCGGCTATGTCACTGGCGGTGGCCCGGTCAATATCGTCCCGGATCTGGCGGTGATGAAGTTCAACATCCGTCTGGAGAAGCCGGAAGATGAAGACTGGTGCTGGCAGCATATCCGCCGTCTGCAGGCAGATATCAACAGCCGTGACGGTCTGACGCTGGAAGTGCACGGCGGTTTTGGCCGCAAACCCAAGGTGCTGTCACCGGCCAACCTGAAACTGGCGGAACTGGTGCGCGAATGCGGTCAGTCGCTGGGCCTGCAACTGGAATTCAAACCCACAGGCGGCTGCTGTGATGGCAACAATCTGGCCGCCTGTGGCTTGCCTAATATCGACACCCTTGGCATCGTCGGGGGCAAGATTCACTCCCATGAAGAATATGCCCGGGTCGACACTCTGGCCGAACGGTCCAAACTGACCGCCCTGATACTGCTGCGTCTGGCCACTGATACAGATCGCAGCTGGCTGCAGCCCTGCGCCGGGCAGTGCTGAACAGGCCGATAAGGAGCTTTTTGTTATGTATGTTGTGCGTCCCATCCAGTACGCCGACCTGCCTGCGCTGGAGCAGCTGGCTTCCCAGGCACCGGTAGGCACCACCACCCTGCCCAAGGATCGCGACACCCTGAGCAGCATGATTGCCGCCAGCCGTCAGGCTTTTCAGAGTGAAGTGGAGCAGCCCGGCCCCGAGCGCTACTACTTCGTGCTGGAAGAGCGCGGCACCGGCACGGTCATCGGTATCTCCGGGCTGGAAGCTGCCGTGGGTATGCGGGCACCGTTCTATTCCTACCGCGAACAGGTCGTGGTGCATGCCTCCAGTGATCTGCATATCCATAACCGCATCCCGGCGCTGTACCTGTGCCAGGACTACACGGGCGCGACGCTGGTCTCGACCCTGTTTCTTGACCGTCAGCACAAGGTACCGGCGCAGCGGCAGCTGATGTCGCTGATGCGTTTTCTGTTTCTGGCCGAACATCGCCAGCGTTTTGCCAAGACGGTGTTTTCAGAGATTCGCGGCGTCACCGATGAACAGGGGCGCTCGCCGTTCTGGGAAAGCCTTGGCCGGCACTTCTTCAGCATGGATTTCAGCCGCGCCGATCAGCTCACCAGCATTTCCAACAAGGCTTTTATCGCCGAGCTGATGCCGCAGTATCCGGTCTATGTGCCGCTGCTCAGTGCCGAAGCACAGGATGTGCTGGGTGTGCCGCACGATGATTCGCTGTTTGCCTACGGTCTGCTGGAAAACGAAGGCTTCGCCAGCCAGGGGTATATCGACATCTTTGATGGCGGCCCCACCATTGAGTGTCAGGCCCGGATGATCCGTACCGTAGCGGAATCAGCGCTGTATCAGGTAGTGATCGGCGACGTGAAGGATGCAAAGAATCAGGACGCATCCAGTGAAGAAGCGGGTGAGTATTTGGTGTGCAATACTCAGGTCAACGAGTTTCGTGGTATGCGGGTGGAAAGCTATGTGCTGCCAGCGTCCACGGCCGGACAACCCGCCTCCCTGATGCTGAGCGCCGCCGAAGCGGCAGCGCTGCAGGTCAGCGCCGGGGAGCGTGTCCGCGCCGTCGCCCAGCCAGCCTTCCCGCGCATTCGCTGAGACAGCAGGACACTGCACGGCTCCGCAGGCCGTGCAGTGTCAGGCCTGCCTCTCCCGCCACGCCAGAGCGTGTTCACGCTCTGACTCGTAGACCCGAATTTTTCCTGCATCTGCGCGCCGTGGCGCGCTGCGGGAACAGGGTAGACGAGCCCCTTGCTCCTCTGCCTGTCCATCCGATACAGCCTGTTAGCAACTGCCGTGCGCAGTGCACTTGATTGGGAGCATGGTATGAAGGGTAAGCACTTTATCAACGGTCAGTGGGTTGAAGGTCAGGGACATGCGCTGGTATCGCGCAACCCCGGTAACGGCGACAGTCTGTGGCAGATTGCCACCGCCACACCTGATCAGGTCAACGCGGCCGTAGTGGCTGCCCGTGCCGCCTTCCCCAGCTGGGCGCTGCAAAGTTTTGACGCCCGTGTTGCCATTGCCAATGCCTACGGTGAACTGCTGTCGCAGCATAAGGAACACATGGCGCAGGTGATTGCGCAGGAAACCGGCAAGCCGCTGTGGGAAACCCGCACCGAAGTGCAGGCGATGATCGGCAAGATCGCCATCTCCATCAACGCCTGTCTGGAACGGACCGGCACCAAAGAATCGGCGGCCCCCGGTGGCCGGGCGGTGCTGCGTCATCGCCCTCATGGCGTGGTTGCGGTGTTTGGCCCCTATAACTTCCCCGGTCACCTGCCCAACGGCCATATCGTCCCGGCCCTGCTGGCGGGTAATACCGTGGTGTTCAAGCCCAGTGAGCAAACGCCCTGGGTGGCGGAAGAAATGCTGAAACTCTGGCAGCAGGCGGGTTTGCCTGCCGGGGTACTGAACCTGGTGCAGGGCGAAAAGGACACCGGCATCGCCCTGTCCAACCATCCTGAGCTGGATGGTCTGTTCTTTACCGGCTCCTCCCCCACTGGTCACCTGCTGCACCGTCAGTTCGCCGGTGAGCCCGGCAAGATTCTGGCGCTGGAAATGGGCGGCAACAATCCACTGATTCTGGGTGAAACCGACAAGCTCGACGAAGCTGTGCACGAGACCATTCTGTCGGCCTACATCACCAGTGGTCAGCGCTGCACCTGCGCCCGTCGCCTGCTGGTGCCGCAAGGTGAGCGCGGTGACCGTTTTATCAGCAAGCTGCTGGCCGCCATCGGCAAGATCGAGATCGGCGCCTGGGATGCTGAGGAGCAACCGTTCATGGGCAGCCTGATCAGCGAAGCGGCCGCCGACAGCATTGTCCGCGCGCAGGCAGAACTGGTCAGCCGTGGTGCCCGCGTACTGGCCGAAGTGCGTAAGCTGGAGCCCGGCACCGGGTATCTGACACCGGGCCTGATCGACTGCAGCGGCATTGAGCTGCCGGACGAAGAACATTTCGGTCCGCTGCTGAAAGTGATCCGGGTGCAGGATCTGGATCACGCCATCCGCGAAGCCAACAACACCCGTTACGGCCTGTCGGCCGGTATTCTCTGCGACAGCTATGCAGAATATGAATACTTCCTGCTGCGTTCGCGCGCTGGCATCGTCAACTGGAACCGCCAGACCACCGGCGCCGCTTCCAACCAGCCCTTCGGCGGTATTGGTGCCTCCGGTAATCATCGCGCCAGCGCTTACTACGCGGCGGACTACTGTGCCTACCCGGTCGCCTCTATCGAGGTCGACAGCCTGAGTCTGCCTGCTCAGTACAGCCCCGGTCTGAAGCTGTAAGAACCTGCTTACCCTCTGCTACGTCCCGGCCTGGCAAAGACGTTGTTGGCTGTGGCTGGCGAGAGGGTGAGCCGATTCTGAGGCGGAACAACAGTTAAAACGGAATGAATTCGCCGGGCGCAGCAGCCCGGCGTGACAAGAGTTTGATGCGGAGTCTTTGCTATGCGCGCCTTTGAAGCCAACTTTGACGGCCTGGTCGGCCCGACCCATAACTACGCCGGTTTGTCGTTCGGTAACGTAGCCTCCATGGGCAACGAAGCGGCGCCTTCCAACCCGAAGGAAGCGGCCAAACAGGGTCTGCAGAAGATGAAGGCGCTGGCGGATCTGGGCCTGTATCAGGGGGTGCTGGCACCGCAGGAGCGTCCTGATGTGCATACCCTGCGCAAGCTGGGTTTCTCCGGTTCGGATGCAGAGGTGCTGGCTCAGGCGGCCAGACAAGCGCCCAAGGTGCTGGCAGCGGTGAGTTCGGCTTCCAGCATGTGGACGGCCAATGCGGCCACGGTGTCGCCCAGTGCCGATACCGCCGATGGCCGGGTGCATTTCACCCCTGCCAATCTGGTCAACAAGTTCCATCGCTCTACCGAGCATCCGGTCACGGGGCGAATCCTGCAGGCCATGTTCGCTGATGAGCGCCATTTCGCCCATCATCCGGCGTTGCCGAGCGTCGACCACTTCGGCGATGAAGGGGCGGCTAACCACACCCGCTTTGCCCAGCAGTACGGTGATGCAGGCGTGGAGTTCTTCGTGTTTGGCAAGTACGCCTTTGACAGCCGTCAGCCAGCGCCGCAGCGTTTCCCTGCCCGTCATACCTTTGAAGCGTCGGAAGCGGTGGCCCGTCTGCACGGTCTGAACCCTGCGAAGGTGGTGTATGCCCAGCAAAACCCGGCAGTGATTGATGCCGGCGTGTTCCATAACGATGTCATCGCCGTGGGTAACCTCAACGTCTCCTTCTACCATCAGGAAGCCTTCCTCAATACCGCTGAGGTTAATGCCCAGTTGCGCGCTGCCATGGGCGAAGGCGAGTTCCACTTCGTTGAAGTACCCACTGCCGAGGTGCCGGTGCTGGACGCGGTGAGGTCCTACCTGTTCAACTCGCAGCTGATTGCCCTGCCCGACGGTGGCATGGCCATCGTGGTGCCAGAGGAATGCCGTAAAACTGCCAGTGTCTGGGCCTATCTGAACAAGCTGGTGACGCTGGGAACGCCGATCAGGGACGTGAAGGTCTTCAATCTGACCCAGTCCATGAGCAATGGTGGCGGCCCTGCCTGCCTGCGCCTGCGGGTGGTGCTGAACGAGGCGGAGCAGGCGGCAGTCAATCCGGCTGTGTGGATGAACGATGACCTGTTCAGCCGCCTCAATGGCTGGGTAGACCGTCACTACCGTGACCGTCTGGTGGAAGCCGATCTGGCTGACCCGCAGCTATTGCTGGAGTCCCGCACGGCGCTGGATGAGCTGACTGGCATTCTTGATCTGGGTGCGGTCTATCCGTTCCAGCGCTGAGTGAGCGAGTGGGCTGGGCGTTCGCCGTGACCGTCAGCTGGTCACGGGGCGCTCCGTTTTATGAGGCGCCTTTCTGAGGGAGACCGGGCACAGTACGGCTTTTCTTGATGCTGCTGACGTTACCGCTGACGGGAGCAGTGTATCTCCGTGTGAATGTCTGTCACCTTTGGAGGCAGACTCACCCTTCTCCCCGCAGCGTTGTGCTTTATCCTAGTCATACGTGCCAGTCGTGCTGCTGTGCCGCAACAGATCAGGGTTTGTTTCTTGATCAGGAGGCGCTACCTGAGGCAGACTGCGTGCGAGTTGTTTGTCGGCCATTCCGTGACACCGACAGATAAATCATTCCCTTGAAAGAGCGCAGCCGGTTGCACGAAAGCCGGGCATGCAGCTGAAGAGAGAGTGCATTGGCTGGTTTGATCTCACGTTTTCACAAGTTGGTTCCCCTCTGGGCGTTTATCATCGTCGCCCTGGCGGGAAGCTATTGGATCAGTCTGAACCAGCAGGTCCGCGTTCAGGAGCAGAATCTGGCCATGCAGCAGCTGGGTTCAGCGCAGGTCAGTATTCTGGAAAAGCGCATGCGCCGTGCTCTTGCTGCCTCCTATATCCTCGGTCAGGACGTTATACGTCACCATGGCGCAGTCGAGAAGTTCGATGAACTGGCGGCGGGCATCTTCAGCTACATGGATGAAATAAGCAGCCTGCAGCTGGCACCCGAAGGTGTCATTGGCTTTATCTATCCTCTCAAGGGTAATGAACCCGCTATTGGCCGCAGCATTGACCAGCTGGAAAACAAAATTTTCGGCTACAGCCCCAGCCAGAATGTGATTCAGTCCGCGTCAGCCAAAATGATCGGCCCGATGCCGCTGGTACAGGGCGGAGTAGCAATGATTGCCCGCAATCCGGTATTCATCAGAGATGACAACGGTATCCCGCACTTCTGGGGGCTGGCCTCGGCCGTGGTCACCCTGAGTGAGATCGTCAATGCGACCGCTCTTGAGTCCATGGCGGCTCAGGGTTATCGCTATCGCCTCTGCTATGTGGATATTCACGGCAAAACTCATCCTATCGCCCAGTCTGCGGTGCCGCTCAACCAGGAAAGTTACATGGAGTTTGACATGGACATTCCCGGAGTGAGCTGGAAGCTTAAACTCAGCCATCCGTTGCCCGTGGGCGCGCTGACGGTACTGGCCTATATGCTGATTTTACTGCTGGCACTGATTACTGCCTGGGTCACGCACCGTATCAGCCGCGAACCGGAGCGCTTGCGCCGGCTGGTGCAGGAGCGTACGGCAGAGCTCAAGCAGCACGCCTATTTCGATTTCCTGACGGGGCTGGCTAACCGGCGCCTGCTGCAGGACACCCTGCAGCAGGCCATCGGCACCCACCGGCTGAGCAAGAGCCGTGGTGCCCTGCTCTACATGGATCTGGATGACTTCAAACGCATCAACGATTCTCTGGATCACCAGATGGGCGATCAGTTGCTGAAGACGGTATCTGAGCGGGTCACCTCCCTGGTGGGCAGTCGCGGTGTGGTAGCACGTCTTGGTGGTGACGAGTTTGCAGTCCTGCTGCACGATGCCAGTGATGCGCCGGCGATCAGCCAGCTGGCGGATGCCCTGCTGCAGCAAATCAGTCAGCCCATCAGCCTGCGTAACCGGCAGATCAGTGTGTCGGCCAGTATCGGCATCACCCTGCTGCCTGACGATGGTGACAATCTGGTCGATATTCTGCGCAATGCCGATCTGGCCCTGTATGAAGCCAAGAAACAGGGTAAGAACTGCTACGGTTTCTTTGATCCGGTGCTGCAGCACGACATCAACAATGTGATGCAGGTGGAAGAGGAGCTGCGTCTGGCCCTCAGTGACGGGCAGTTTGTGCTGCATCTGCAGCCGATCTTCTGTCTGCAGAGCCGCGCACTGAAGAAGTGTGAAGTGCTGATTCGCTGGCAGCATCCCGAGCGGGGTCTGTTGTTCCCCGGTCACTTCATTGACATTGCCGAGTCGACCGGACTGATTATTCCGCTGGGCTACTGGGTATTCCACGCTGCCTGCGACAAGGTGGTGGAGCGCATCAAGGCGGACCTGCCTGCGGTGCCTCTGACCGTCAACGTCAGCGCCAACCAGCTCAAGGAGCGTGATCTGGTGGTACAGTTCGAGCGCATCCTGCAGGAAACCGGTGCTCCGGCCGCACTGCTGGAGCTGGAGATCACCGAGTCGCTGATCATGGAAGATATGGATCAGGCCGTACTGCTGCTGGAGCAGTGCCGCAAGCTTGGTCTGAAGGTGGCCATTGATGATTTTGGCACCGGCTACTCGTCGCTGGCACAGCTGAAGAAACTGCCGGTGGACACCCTCAAGGTTGACCGCAGTTTTGTGCAGGATCTGACCCTGGACCACGATGACCGGCAGATTACCGCAGCGATCATTGCCATGGCCCACAAGCTGGATCTGGATGTGGTGGCTGAGGGGATTGAAACCGAGGAGCAGTTTGAAATCCTGCTCAACTACGGCTGTGATATGGGCCAGGGTTACCTGCTGGGACGACCCGTGGCAGACCCCTTCGTGGCGCTGGATCAGGCCACCCCCCGCTGATGGCTGTGGACAGCGCTTGCTGTCATAGCAAGGATGGCGATACTGCCTAACGCCTAACGCCTAACGCCTGACGCCTGACGCCTGACGCCTGACACGTCACTCAGCCAAACTGATTGACGTGCGCTGGACAGTGCACATATACCTGATTGCGCCCTGCTCCCTTGGCTTCATACAGTGCCTCATCGGCACGACGCAGCAGGTCACTGATCTTGTCTTCTCGGCCCAGACTGGTAATGCCGATACTGATGGTGACGGTGATGCTTTCCTGCTTCCAGGGTGTTGGCTCGGCAGAAATCATCTGTCGCAGTCTTTCCATCAGTATCTGTGCATCCTGCGCATGGGTCTCCGGCAATACCATCACGAACTCTTCACCACCCAGACGGGCCAGAATGTCGGTGCTGCGTTTGTTGCTGCTCAGCAGCCGGGCAACATGAATCAGTACCGCATCTCCCGCGCCATGGCCGAGGGTATCGTTGATCTTCTTGAAGTAGTCGAGGTCGAGCACTGCCACACTCAGTGGCCGGCGATAACGGCGTGAGCGGGTCCATTCCTCTTCCAGCAGCAGATCAAGCTTTCGCCGGTTAAAGATGCCGGTCAGTGGGTCCTCACCTGCCAGAGCTTCCAGCTGATTATTGAGCATCTCCAGTTTGGCGTTGCTGGCGCGCAGCTGACGTTCGCCATCGTGGCTGCGCAGCAGATAGACCAGCGTACTGGCAATCGCCAGTGACAGCAGCCCGCTGGCCACCAGCGCAATCAGCAGGTGGGCGGTGTGGCGATGATCCAGCTCATCCAGCTGATCCAGATAGCTGTAGGCAATACCTTCAAAGTCGTTTTCATGACTGGCCTGTCGTTTGATCAGGGCGGGCGAGGTGTTATTACCGAGGCGCCACAGGGTGTAGCCGCCGTAGATGTCACTGATGTCGAGGCGCAGTTTCTCGAACTGGTGCTGCTGATAGCGCTGCAGCTGCTGATCATCGCTCATGGCCTGCAACGGCGAATCGGGCATGGCACGCAGCACATAGTCGGGGTTGGAGGCCATGATCACCAGCCCGACGCTGTCACTGACCATGACGTTGGGCTGCATGACCCAGTTCAGCAGATTGCTGACATTGATCTTCATTGCCACTACGCCGATCACCTCATCCTGATAGGTCACCGGTGCGGAGAAATAGAAGCCCGGCACCAGCGTCGTCGCACCAATGGCAAACTGATGTCCCTTGCCACCGGCAAGGGCGGTCTTGAAGTAGTCGCGATAGGCGTAGTTGCCACCGATCAGTGAGGCGGCCTGATCGTAGTTACTGGCGGCCACGGTATCACCGGTACGGTCCATGGCCCACATGATATCCACCTTGAGGTCTTCGGTGGCGCGTGCCAGAAAGCGGTTCAGGCGGTTGCGCATGGCCTGGCTGTCGCTCTGCGCCAGCGTCTCGGTCACGTCACGGCTTTGCGCCAGTACCTGCGGCAGGTTGCGCAGCAGTGACAAACTGCGGTCCAGCTCGGTATTGAGGGCGGTTACACGGTTTTGCAGGGCCAGATCTTCCCTGTTGATATAGGCCAGCCGCTGCTGCTGGTCATAGATGTCCAGCGACACATAGAGCGCCGCGAACAGCGGCACAAAGATGGCCAGCGTCACCAGCAGTATGCGTTTGAGGCTGGAAGGCGGCTTGGCGATCAGGGACACATCGGTCATGCAGGTTCCTTTAGCGCGATGCGGTTGACTGTGCTGGCACAGTGACGGTCTGTGTATTGTAGGAACTATAGTGGCTTTACGGTGAAAAAAACCGCAACAGATACTGCTAACTAGTAGCCACCTGATGCCAAATGCAGCCTGCTTTGGTTGTTCACAAGGTGATCGTACCCCAATCAGGAGAAACCACAGGAGCACGCTGCCAAGAAAGGCTTTGCCATCCCCCGCAGGCCGCTTAGAATGGCGCGCCAGTAACTGTCTTAATCTGTCGCTAGACTTCTCGCCGCTGGACTCGGGCGGAGTGTCGCTGCCGGTCTGGGCTCATTGCACTGCGGTGACCAGACAGGTCCTGATGTCTCACCAGCTGCTCTGGTGCTTCTTGTATTTCGCTGTCCGACAGGAGATCACGTTTTATGATCACTGCCTATTATCTGCAGGGCGCTTCCCTGCACATGCAAGAATTAACGACTGAAGATCAGCTGCCCGAGCAGGTGTTATGGGTAGACTGTTTTGAGCCTGATGAGGCAGAGCGCAGCTGGCTTTCCGGCTTCTATCAGGAAGAGATGCCGGACCAGGAAGACATCAACGAGATCGAAGCCTCCTCACGTTTCTACATCGACAAGGACGGCCTGCACATTCACTCGCTGTTCCCCCACAAGGTGGGCAAGGAGCTGCGGGGCGTCAACGTCTCATTCAACCTGCGTGAGCGTATGCTGTTCACCGTACGTGAGGAAGACATCGGCCTGATCCGCCTGTTCCGCAACTATGTCCGCCAGCACCGCATCAGCGTGCGTGATCCGCTGGAGGTGCTGGTGCACCTGTTCAACCTCAAGGTCGATTACCTGTCGGATCTGCTGGAAGACGTCTATACCGTGCTGGAGAAGGCCTCGCAGCAGGTGTTCGAAGATGATGAGCTGGATGAAATGCTGCGCCTGATCACCATTCAGGAAGACGCCAATGGCAAGATCCGTCTGAGCCTGCTGGATACCCAGCGTTCCCTGCGCTTTTTACAGCGTTACAACAACGACGATCTGGACAAACCGGCGAAGAAGGAAATCAAGGAGATGCTGGCGGATATCGAATCCCTGCTGCCGCACACCCAGTTCCTGTTCGACAAGATCAACTTCCTGATGGATGCGGCCATGAGCTTCACCAGCCTGCAGCAGAACAAGATCATCAAGATCTTCTCGGTGGCGGCGGTGATCTTCCTGCCGCCCACGCTGATCGCCAGTATTTACGGGATGAACTTCGATACCATGCCGGAGCTGCATACCGAGTATGGCTATCCGATGGCCATCGCCATGATGCTGGCCAGTGCCTTTGGTACTTATTTCTTCTTCAAACGCAAAGGCTGGCTGTAGTTGATGCTATGCCTGCGCGGGCGATGTCTGCGCAGATTTTTTACGCAAAGTTTGCTGTACCCCACCATTGAAAGGACGCCCGGCTGACGGCAAGGACCCTGTTCCCCAGGTACTGCTGTCTCTTATCGGCACAGGATGTTGCCCAGTACAGTCAGCCATTACGGCAGGGTAGGTCTTGTACCGATAGCGGGTCCACACACTACAAGGAGCCTGTTATGCAACGTCATACCCTGTCACTGAAGCACTCTTCCCTGCTCGCCAGCAGTCTGCTGGCCGCCGCCCTCAGCGCGCCACTGCTGGCCGCAGATATGCCCCGGACACCGGCTCCCGAAGGCGCCAGGGTCTATATCATTGCACCTAAAGATGGCGATACCGTGAGTCAGACTTTCAAGGTGCAGTTTGGCCTGAGCGGCATGGGGGTCGCCCCAGCTGGCATGGATAAGGCCAACACCGGTCATCACCATCTGCTGATTGATGTCGACACCCTGCCTGCGATGGATATGCCGCTGCCCGCCACCGATCACATCAAACATTTTGGCGGTGGCCAGACCGAAACCGAGCTGACCCTCAGCCCCGGCAAACACACCCTGCAGCTGATCATGGGTGACAAGCTGCATATTCCGTTCAATCCGCCGGTCATCTCCGACAAGATTACGGTGAACGTTGAGTAAGATGATGTACTCACCTGCGGAATAAACAACAAGGCCGGGATCATCCCGGCCTTGTTGTCTCTGCTGTTCACGGTGGGCTTAGCCTGGTTTGTTGCACCAGCTGGGCTTGATCAGCCCGGTCGACAGCAGGGTACCGGCGAGAATCACTGCCGCGCCTGCCAGCATCTGACTGCTGACCGCTTCCTGCAGGAACAGATAGCCCCACAGCATGCCAAACACCGGAATCAGGAAGGTGACAGTGATGGTTTTACTCGGACCAATGCGCGATACCAGCCGGAAAAACAGGATGTACGCCACGCCGGTACAGGCAATACCCAGCACCAGCACCGACAGCCACGACGACAGACCGATGCTGTGCTGCGGCAGATACAGGGCCGCCAGTGGGGTCAGCAGGATAAACCCCGCCAGCTGGCTACCGGTGGCGATCACCAGTGGGTCGATACCTGACAGGTATTTGCGTGTGTAGCTGGCCGCGACGCCATAGCTGCAGGTCGCCAGCAGGGCCGCCACGATGGCCGGACCGGTGCCATTGCCGGTGAAGCTGACCTTGCCCCAGACCAGGGTGATGACACCGGCAAAACCGATTAGCAGACCCAGCACTTGTGCCAGCGTCAGCCGCTCCTTGACCCAGACAAAGGCAATCAGGGCCCCCCAGAGCGGTGTGGTGGCGTTGAGAATGGAGGTAAAACCTGCCGTCATCGACAGGGTGGCATAGCTCAGGAGTACAAAAGGCAACGCTGTATTCAGCACGCCGACGATGGCCAGCTTGCCGGGATGGTCACCCAGTTTGCGCAGTTTGCCGGTAAAAATGAGGATACCGACCAGAAACACCGAGGCGATACCGAGGCGCACCGCCACCAGAGCGATCGGCCCGAAGGCTGGTACGGCAATGCGCATAAACAGAAAGGAAGCGCCCCATAGCGCTGCCAGCATAAGAAGTTCGCCCAGATCCTGGGTACGCATGATAGTGCTCTCTTGCCGGACCATACCGGTATGCGAGGAAGAAAGCCTTGGCCACGGTGCAGCGGTGCAAGGCACCGGCCACTATAAGCCAGACCGCTGGTGCCCGCCATCGTACGATCTGTCGGTGCACGCGATTGAAAAGATCCACTGTCGCTGACTGATCCGTGACCACCACTTCTTCAGCGTTTCGATTTGTCTGGTTTCAGCTCACGGGATCGTGAACAGTGTGGCCCGGCGGTCCTGTCTTGACAGGGGTGAACCAGATGCACTGCACAGGCCACTCATCGACTGTTCTCAGGAAGGCTTTGCAGGAGTGATGGATTGAATACGCTACAGGCACGTATCAGCATGGAGCTGTTTCTGGTCCAGCGCGGTTACGCCAACCCAGGCGATAGCCTGTTTGATGGTGCCGGGCAGGCCACTTTTCGCAGCAGTTCAGGGGTGGAGTGCCTGTTGTGGATTCCGGAAGGTCAGACCTGTTTGTATTTCTATGCCCCGGTGCTGGAGTTGACCTATGTGGGCGATGCCACCCTGCTGGCGGAAGCGCTGGCCCTCAATCTCAACCCGGCACTGACTCAGGGCGGCACACTGGCCCTGAACCCGGCCAATGGCCATCTGCTGTTGCGTCATACGCTGGATATGGCGATTGATGCGGACGGGCTGGAACGGCAGATGGAAGCCTTCCTCAGCAGCGCCGGGCAGTTGCGCGAGCGTTTCCAGCGCGCCCAGCAGGCGCCGGTGACGGACCCGACCCAGCGCCCTATTCCGCCTTTCAATACCCGGCTGCAGCAACGTCAGTTCCGTTGAAGGAAGACTTCAGGGAGTTTGCCATGACCATCAAGATCACCCCGACCACCACCGTGCTACCACAGGATGGCAGCCAGCCGACAAGCAAGGGCTGGCAATGGGGCGTCAGCTCACCGGCGCTGGATGCCTTGCGCCACCTGCCATTACCCCGCCAGCAGCCCGCTTCCTCTGCGCTGACACAGGCACAGCGCCAGCAGCTGGCGCCGTTGCTGCAACAGCCGGTGGACTGGCAGGGCCTGCCCGTCGCGGAGTTACTGCATGGTATGCCTTCGCTGTTTAGCGGTGGTGCAGCAGTGGCGCCGGGTGCAAAGGCTGAGGAACAGGCACCCGAAGCAGCTCCTGCGCAGAATGAGCAGGAGCCGCTGTCAGGCCATCACCGCCCGCTCAGCGCGGAGCGTGATAGCGGCTGAGGGGAGACAGGCGTTTACGCAGTACCAGCTGATAGAGCTGCAGTGAGCGGCTGCGGAATGCCCCGGCGCAGATTTTCAGGTAGTAGGTCCACATGCGATAGAAGCGGCTGTCGTAGTTGCCCTGCAGCTGCGGCCAGGCCGCATCGAAGTTATCAAACCAGGCCATCAGGGTGCGGTCGTAATCCGGGCCGAAGTTATGCACATCTTCAATGACGAAATAAGGCTCACAGGCTTCGCTGATCTGGGTCAGCGAGGGAATGGCGCCGTTGGGGAAAATGTATTTGTGAATCCACGGATCGGTGCCCAGCTGCGATACATCGCTGCCGATGGTGTGCAGGACGAAGATGCCCTCATCCTTGAGCAGACGATGAGCCGTGCTCATGTAGATGTCGTAATTTTTCTGTCCGACATGCTCGAACATGCCAATCGACACCGCCTTGTCGAACTGCCCCTGCAGGCTGCGATAGTCCATCAGGGCAATCTCTACCGGCAGACCGGCACAGCGTTCTTCGGCCAGCGCCTTCTGTTCTCTGGAAATGGTAATGCCGGTGACATTCACCCCGTAATTGCGTGCGGCCAGCTCAGCAAAACTGCCCCAGCCGCAGCCAATTTCCACCACGGATTCACCCTGCTGTAACTGGGCTTTACGACAGATCAGATCCAGCTTGGCCAGCTGGGCCTGATGCAGGTCAGCTGCGTCTTTCCAGTAGCCACAGGAATAGGCCATGGTGTCATCCAGCATGGCGCGGTACAGATCATTACCCGCGTCATAGTGCTGCTCACCCACCTGATAAGCGCGCTTTACCGACTGCAGATTGAACAGCCGGGCCATCAGCCAGTGTTTGATGAACACCCAGCGCCCGGTGATGTGCCGCTGCAGTTCGGCGGCCAGTACCCGGCTGATCATCTCGTCCAGTTGTTCGCAATCCCACCAGCCATCGATAAAGGCTTCGCCGACGCCGAGACTGCCCTCGGCAAAAGCACGGTTGTAGAACTGCGGGTTGTGAATCTGTGGGTCCCAGGGGTTGGGGCCGTTGAGGCTAATCCCGGCTTTGGCCAGCTGGCTGGCCAGCCAGTATTCCGCCTGCCGTGAGGCGGTCTTGCGGGTGCCGTGGGTACGGCTGCTTTCGAGGTCTTTGTCTAAGCTGTCAGCTGTAACTGCCATTGCGCTCTCCCGTCCTTAGCGCACTGGTCTGCCCTCGGCACGGACAGGCCAGTGTCTGCGTGACTTAACGACCAGTGCATCTGGTACGCGAACGAATAGACAACCCACATGGGGGATATGGCGACGGATGCTTTCCGCCTGATGCTGCGACCTATCCGACAAGGCTGTCTGTGAGTCGGGTGATGGATGTCAGAACCTTATCTGCGCTCTGCCCGGCTTCGATTCGGTGACGATGCTGCTGCCCGAATTCGATCAGGTGATAGTAAAAAATATCCCAGCAAGAACGACGCCAAATATCACTATGACGCCAATAAGCAAAATCCATTACCCGCAGTCTTGGGTCACGCCACCGGGCTATTCAAGGCAGCTACCTGCAGAGCCATGATTTTTGCACGAATGTCAGGGGGTTAAACGTGAAATGACCGCCGAATCGGAGCAATTGAGCGCTGATCGCGGTGAAAAGACACTCTCTGGCAACCGCCTGTTGCATCAGATCAACGATACGGAGACGTGTCAGTCATGAGAAGGGATGAACGGCACAACCGGCCATGCCTTACCTTGAGGCATGGCCGGTTGCAGAGACAGGGGTTAACGCCCACTGCTGGTGCCGGTGGTGCCTGAGCTGCCGCCGCCGTCGATGGCCATGATACCAATGCCCAGCACGATGGCAGCCCCACTGACCCCCAGCGGGGTCAGGCTGGCGCCGTCAGAAGGGCCTTTGGCTGCGGCAGCTGCCGCATACCAGCCGCTGTCCTGCGGCAGCATCGCTGGTGCCCGGTCAAGAATGGTGATGACGCCGTTCTGGCCGTCAACATAGAAAAACTGCCCTGCCCGTACTACCCGCTGCTCGGTCGGGCTGGTAATGACAATGCTGCCACTGCTGACCCCACCGGCCAGCCCCGGCTGCGTCGCGTACTGTTGCCCGCACTGAACATCACAGAGAAACACCTGAAAATCCGTACCACGAATACCGATACTGGCGACCCGGCTGTTGAGCTGATAGTGCTCGGGATGGGTGCTGCCGATCTGTCCACTGAGGGAGCGCATGCCGCCCTTGATCAGCTCCAGTGTCACCTGCCCGTCACGTTGCTGCGGTTGCCACTGGTAATCGACCAGCCGCAGGCTGGAGTTGGCCTGCAGTGCCAGCCTGCCGTCATCCTGCATGCGAATATCCAGCCGGCCATCAGCGCCGGTTTGCAGTACGTCGTCATCCTGCACGGGAGCCCGCCGCGCCAGTGGCCGAGTCGCACCACTGGCATCGGTGGCCTGGGTCTGACCGACACTGAGCAGCACTTGCCCCACCGTTTCTGCGGCGTGCGCCAGATTGCCGGACAGACAGGCAGCGACCACCAATAGGGGGAGAGACGGCAGGCGGAAGCTGGGGGAAATAGCGAAAGGTTTGGCCATGATCAACGCTCATCTGCAGAAAGCCACGGGGCTCACGCTGATCAGTGTAGCAGTGGTCTGGCGGTGCACCAGTGCAGCAGCGATGGACGACTTTTTCGCAGCAGGCCAGCGTGAAATCACGCGGGCTGTTAGAATGCGGCTTCTTTTTTCGTTGGGCCATCGCCCACAGTGCACAGGGAGCTTGTCATGCACGCCGCCTCGCTTGAACTGCCCGCCAATTTCGACCTGTCTGCCTACTTGCAGCGCATCGGTTTCAGTGGCCCTGCCGGAGCCGATCTGGCCACCCTGCAGAGCCTGATGCGCTGTCAGCTGTTCAGCGTTCCGTTTGAAAATCTTGATGTGCAGGCGGGCAAGATCGTCTCCCTGCAGCCTGCAGATATCGTTGAAAAAATCGTCAATCAGCGTCGTGGCGGCTACTGCTACGAGGTCAACGGTATTTTCGCCATGGCGTTGCAGACCCTTGGTTTCGAGTTCCGCATGGTGGCCTGCCGGCCGATGTTCTACCCGGTGCGTCGCCCCAAGACCCACATGGCGCTGGTGGTGCATATCGATGGCAAGCGCTGGCTGTGTGATCTGGGCTTTGGCAGCTATGGCATCCGGGCACCGCTGGATCTGGATCAGCTGGATGAGGATATCGTGCAGGATTACGACCGTTTCCGGCTGAGTATGAGCAGCGACCGCGAATATCTGCTGCAGGCCTGGACCGACGGCCAGTGGGTTAATCAGTACGGGTTTGATCTGTACGCGCAGGAGTGGATCGACTTTGCCCCGGCCAACTACCTCAACTCCACCCATCCCGATGCAGTCTTCGTGCAGAAGCCGTTACTGGTACAACACCACAGCGACGGCCGCACCATTCTGTTTGGCAACAGCCTCAAGCAGATTCGTCGTGGTGAAATGGAACAACGACAGTTCGACGCCGAGGAATACCCAGCGCTGCTGCAGCAGTACTTTGCCCTGCAGCCTGTGTAACGCGTGAAGGCGTTATTGGTACTGGTGATCGTTAGCCGCCTGTCGGCTGTGACAGGCGGCTGATCCGCGACCCCGGCGAGTTGTCCGTCAGCTGGCCGGGGCTGGGGTGCAAGCCATCTGCTTTCCGCCCCTCCCTTCCCCCCTCTCCTTTCTGCGTTACCCCAGTGCCACCAGCAACAGGCCGATGACAATCACCGTTACGCCCAGTAGCCGCGGCGCAGTGGGAGTTTCCTTCAGCCAGACGATACCGGCCAGCACCCCGAGCGGGATCGACAGCTGGCGCAGGGCCACCACATAGCTGACGTCGGTGACGTAGGACATGGCAATCAGAATCAGCCAGTAGGTCAGCAGAATGGCAATGCCGGTGCTGGCCCAGACCTTCATCTGCTGGCGCTGCAGCAGGCCACGCAGTGTTGGCCGCTCCTGCTGGCCGAGCAGACAGACCGGCAGCATCCACAGCACCGAGCTGTAAGCCTGCAGGGTCAGATACAGGCTGCCCGCTTCAAAGGCGCTGAGACCGTGCTGACGCAGGACCCTGAGGGCCGCACTGTCGATCAGCGAATAGCCACAGGTGCCGAGGGCGGCCAGCAGCATGAAGCCCAGTGCCGGCGTGGCGTAGCTGCGCCAGTGCAGGGCGCTGAGGCGGGGCAGCGGCAGGATCAGGCTGCCAACAACGATGACCATCATCCCCAGCCAGTCGGCGGCGGTCAGCACCCGGTTATCCAGCAGCAGCCAGCTGATACAGGGCACCATCACCACCGGTAGTGCGCGTGCCATCGGATAGATCAGGCTGACATCGGCACGGGCGTAGGCCCAGGCCAGCCCTGCCATATAGACCGCCTGCGCCAGCCCGGTGCCCAGCAGCAGCCACCAGAAGGTGGCGGGCATGGCGGGCAGCTGCCACAGCAGGGAAAACACAAAGGGCGTGAACGCCAGGGCGCCGGCACTCATCGACAGGGTAAAGAAAGACAATGAGGGCGCGTGACGCTTGCCCATCAGGTTCCAGCCTGCGTGCATCATGGCAGAGAAGATAATCAGGCCGATGGCTATGGGACTCACGGTAAACCTCGTGGGCAGGAAGTGAGACAGGCAGGTGATCAAATGGGCAACAGTGTGAAGGGTTCAGCGCCGGTGCACCAATGCTTCAGACCGGTAAGCAGCGGCGCTGTGACGCGGCGGCAGGTGAGCGTGTCCGCGCTTTGGCCGCACAGCAGCCAAAGCCCATGACCCTGTCTCAGGGCTGTTCGCCGCACAGCAGACGATGCTCGATATCAGCCAGTACCCCCGGCAGTTCGGCGACGGAGTCGATGGCGTAGTGTGCCCCACAGCGCAGCATACGCTGACGGGCAGCGGCGCTGCGGCGCAGTTGCTGGTCCTCCGGCAGACTGTCCCACTGCTCCTGATCAAGGCCGATTTCATTGCCGGACACTGCCACGCCGACGGTCCACATCCCTGCTGCCAGCCCTTCTTCCAGACCGGTCAGGGTGTCATCGACTTTCACGCAGGCCTGCACGTTACCGATGGCCAGCTCCAGCATGCCTTTCAGACTCATGTGCGGATAGGGTCTGCCGTTCGGTACTTCGGTGGCGCAAACCACCGAGGCGGGCACAAAGCCCTGCTCGGCAAGGGCCGGTAGCATGGCGTTGAGCATGCTGCGGCTGTAGCCGGAGTTGACGCCGATCTTGATGTCCTGCTGCTGGCAATATTCCTGCGCTTCCAGCAGACCGGGGATCAGCTGGCTGCGCTGACCAATGGCGGCAATCTGGATTGGCTCAAAGGCGTGGTAGAGGCGGTCGATCACTGCCTCATCGGCGGCACCATGCTGTGCTGTCCACTCGGCGGCAATGCGCGGCATGGCCAGCAGCTGGCGGATATGTTCGCGTTTTTCCGTACCCATGGGCGCCCGCGCCTCGCTTTCGCTGATTGGCACGCCGTGCTCCTGAAACAGTTGCTGGAAGGCACGAATCGGCGCCAGTGAACCAAAATCGACGCAGGTGCCCGCGAGATCAAGGATAACGGCTTCTACGGGGCCGACGTAACGACGGGAATACTGGTACATGGTGTGACTCCTGAAATTTTACGCCTGGGCGACGGTTGATGAGCTCAGATGAGCGGGCAGTGGTACGGGCAGGCTCAGCCCCAGTTCCTGACAGGCTTCTGCCACGGCACTGACCAGCTGCTGCATCTGTGCTGCCGCCACCTGACCGATGCAGCCGATGCGGAAACTGTCCACCGCCGTCAGCTTGCCGGGATAGATGATGAAGCCCCGCTGTTTGAGGGCAGCGTAGAACGCTTTGAAATCAAACGGTGCCGGAGGGCAGAAAAAGGTGACGATAATCGGTGACAGCCAGTCGTCTTCCAGCAGGGTGCGAAAACCCAGCTGACGCATACCGGCCAGCATCACGTCACGATTATGGCGGTAGCGCGCCAGACGCCCCGCTACGCCGCCTTCTGCGGTGTGCTCCTGCAGCGCCTGCGCCAGTGCGGCGACCGTGTGGGTCGGTGGGGTATAGCGCCATTGACCCGTGCGCTCCATATACTGCCACTGATCGAACAGGTCGAGGCTGAGGGAATGCGCATTACCGGCACACTGCTGCAGCACCCCGGTGCGGATCAGACTGAAAGCAAAGCCGGGCACCCCTTCCAGACACTTGTTGGCGGAAGAAATCACCGCATCGAACGGCAGGCTGCGTGCATCAATCGGCAGTGCGCCAAAGCCGCTCATGGAGTCAATGATCAGGCTGCGCCCGGCGGCTTTTACCACCTCAGCGATGGCTTCCACCGGGTTGAGGATGCCGGAGCTGGTTTCACAGTGCACCACCGCCACATGGCTGATGGCGGGGTCTTCTGCCAGCAGGCGGGCGACTTCCGCCGGTTCAGGTGGCAGATAGTCACCCATATCGAGGCTGACGTAATCACGCCCCAGATAGTCACAGATTTTCGCCATGCGCTGGCCGTAGGCGCCGTTCATCAGAATCAGCAGCTTGCCGGAACGGGGCACCAGCGTCGCCAGCGTGGCTTCTACCGCATAGGTACCACTGCCCTGCAGCAGCACACAGCTGAAGTCGGCCTCGGCGTGGGCCAGGGCCAGCAGCTGCTGGCGGAGGGAGGCGGTCAGCAGATTGAAATCGTTATCCCACGAGCCCCAGTCCACCAGCATCGCCTGTTTGACGCTGAGGGTGGTGGTAATCGGGCCGGGAGTCAGCAGATAGCCGGGCTGGCGCGGGTTTGGCGCGGATGTGCTGTGATCGCTCATGGCGGTACCTTTCGCTAATGATGCCTGTTTCTAGTTATAGGGTGTCGGGGTCGTGGTCAGAGGGCCCGCTGCGGCGGGCCTCAGAACATTCAGGCTGGGCTGCGCCAGCGCTGGCTGCGCTGCAGCAGACCCTTGCTCAGCAGCCAGTGCAGTAAGCGGGCGACCATGCAGGTCAGCATGATCAGCACCGCCATCGCAGCCGCCGGGGCAATATCGCCGGCGTCATCCATGTTCAGTACCGATACGGAGGCCAGCATGGTCTTGTAGGAGTACAGGAAGACCACCGCCGACACCGTGGTCATGGCGTTGACGAACAGATAGGCGGCAATGTCCAGCACCGCAGGCAGACACACCGGCAGGGTCACCCGCCAGAAGGTCAGGTACTGCGGCACCTTGAGCGAGGCCGACACGGGCTCGAACTCCGGGTCGATCTGCTTCAGTGCGGTGACCGCCGTCAGATGGCAGACGGTATAGAAGTGCGCGATGGTGCAGATCACCAGAATCGCCAGGGTGCCGTACAGGCCGTTGAGCGGATTGGCCGGGTGATTGAAGAAGAAAATATAGGCCAGACCCAGCACCATGCCCGGTACCGCCAGCGGCAACAGTGCCATCATCTGGAACAGATGCTTGAGCCAGCCGAAACCGCGCAGCTTTTCCTGCAGATAAGCCTGAAAGAAGATAAAGCCGGTGCCGAGCAACGCGGTGTACAGCGCCATGCGCAGGGAATTCCAGTAAGCGCCCCAGCCGCCGCCGTCCATCAGATCAAACTGGTAATTGCTGAAACCCAGACTGAGGTTGTAGGGCCAGTATTTGACCAGTGAGGCGTAGATGGCCATGGCGATCACGCCGACAATGGCGATGCCGAGCAGCAGCATGCCGAGCAACAGCGTGCGGTCTGTCCAGCGCCGGGGCTGTGGCTGCAGGGGTACGGAGCGGGCGGTGATCAGCGCCGCCTGCTTGCGTTGCAGCCAGCGGTCGACGGCAAAGGCCAGCACCGCTGGGAACAGCAGGATGACGCTGACTGCCGCACCCATTTCAAAGTTCTGCTGGCCAATCACCTGTTTGTAGATGTCAGTGGCCAGCATGTCGTACTGGCCGCCAATCACCTTGGGTACACCAAAATCGGTAATCACCAGCGTGAAGACCACAAAGGCGGTGCTGATAATGCCGTATTTGGCGCTGGGCAGGGTGACGGTAAAGAAGATGCGCCAGGGCGAGCTGCCCAGCACTCGCGCTGATTCATACAGACGGGCGTCGGTATGGCTGAGGGCAGTCAGCATGATCATCATGGCGTGCGGCAGCACCCAGAAGCAGGAGGCGATGACGATCCCGATGGGGCCGTAGATGCTGTCTCCCAGCAACCAGCTTTTCAGCACCCCCTGATTACCGAACAGGTACACCAGACTGATGGCAGGCAGCAGTGACGGTGCCAGAATCGGCAGTGCCAGAATGACGCGGAAGCTTCTTTTCAGCGGCATGCAGCTGCGGCTCAGGGCATAGGCCGCCATAAACGCCAGACTGGTGACGATCAGGGTGCACACCAGCGCCATGGTCAGAGAGTGGCTGAGGGAGTTGTACAGGCTGGGACTGTCGGCATAGCGGGCGAAGTTGGCCAGCCCGACAAAGGCGCCGTCCTTGTTCTGCACGCTCTTCGACAGCAGGGTGTACAGCGGCATCACCAGAGCGATCAGCAGCGCCAGTGCGCCAATCAGCATGGCACCGCGCAGGATGATTTCATCACGGCTGAGGTGCTGGCGCAGTGGCCGCTGTCGGGCCGCCGTCGCAGGTCTGGCCGTCGTTGGTTTGGGCTGACGCAGGGTCAGGCTATCGTTCATGGTCGGTTCCTCCATGGCGCGGTACAGCTCGGCTCAATGGCTGAACAGATGCAGACGTTCGGCAGGCAGAGTGACATCCAGCTGCTGGCCGGGGCGGATATTCAGATCACGCAGCTCGTTCATGGAAATATCGGCCAGCAGTGGCGCATCGAGGCCATCGACCTGCAGGCGTGAGCGCATGAAGGAGCCGAGGAACTCCATCTGGGTAACAGTTCCCCGTACGCGGTTGCTGTCATCAGGCTGCGGGCGCAGGCGCACATCTTCCGGCCGGATGCCGAAGCGCACCTGCGCATGGGGGCTGAAGTCGCGGCATTTGTGGCAATGCAGGGTGCGGCCACCGATCTGCAGGGTGTGCTGGTCCAGTACCTCACCGCTGACGAAGTTCATCTGGCCGACGAAGTCGGCAACAAAAGCGCTGGCCGGAGCGCTGTAGATGTCCTGCGGTGTCCCCACCTGCTCTATTACCCCGGCATTCATCACTACGATGCGATCTGCCATGGTCAGGGCTTCTTCCTGATCATGGGTCACCATGATGGTGGTCACGCCGAGTTTGGCCTGCAGTGACTTGATCTCGTTGCGCAGGTGGGCACGCACCCGGGCATCCAGCGCCGACAGTGGCTCATCCAGCAACAGCAGGCCCGGTGAGGTGGCCAGCGCGCGGGCCAGGGCAATACGCTGCTGCTGGCCGCCGGATAACTGCGCCGGGTATTTGTGTTCGCTGCCGGACAGGCCGATGGTGGCCAGCAGCTCTGCCACCCGTTGCTGGCGCTGCTGGGCGGTGGCGCCGCGGTTGTGCAGGCCATAGGCGATGTTGTCGGCGACGCTGAGATTGGGGAACAGTGCATAGGACTGAAAAACGATGCCGAAGTCGCGTTCGCTGACCGGCAACAGGGAAATATCGCGACCGGCCTGATGCAGCTCACCGCTGCTCTGGCAGTCGAGGCCGGCAATGATGCGCAGCAGTGTGGTCTTGCCACAGCCGGACGGGCCCAGGAAGCAGATAAACTCGCCCTCGTTGATGCTGAGGGAAATATCCTTCAGCGCCTGAAACTGGCCGAAAAACTGATCGATATGCCTGAGTGTCAGGTAGGGAGCGGAGCCGGGGTGTGCGTCCGTGGGCAGCGTGGGGGTCATGGAAAGCCTCGTGGTCATAGGGGCCGATGGTGCAGCCGGTTCAGATCGAAAACGGACAGCACGCTGGCAGTTGCCCTGCCGGCGTGCTGAGGTACAGCAGGTGAAGCCTTACTTCGCTTCGGACTTGCCGTCGTAACGCTTGGTCCACTCGGTGAGGATGGTGTCGCGGTTTTTCGCTGCCCAGCCGAAGTCGTTGTTGATCATCAGCTGTTCTGCGTTGGTGGGGAAATACTGCACAGGCTGCGCCACATCGGGCATGGCCACCACCGCATAGCCTTCGTTATAGAGCTCGTTGGCCTTCTTGCTGACGGTCCAGTCCACCAGGGTCTTGGCGGCATCTATATGCTTGCTGCCTTTTACGATAGCGGTCGCTTCCATATCCCAGCCCAGACCTTCTTTGGGGAAGACCAGTTCAAGCGGTGCACCCTTGGCCTTTTCCTTGGCACCGCGGAAGGCGAAGGAGATACCGATGGGGGTTTCGCCGGAGGCGGCCATCTTGCAGGGCTTGGAGCCGGAGTGGGTGTAGGCCGAGATGTTCTGGTGCAGGCCATCCATGAAGGCCCAGCCCTTGTCTTCGCCGAACAGCTGCAGCCAGCTGGAAACGTCAAGGAAGCCGGTGCCGGAAGAGGCCGGGTTAGGCATGACCACGTGGCCTTTGTAGACCGGATTGGTCAGATCTTCCCAGGAGGTGGGCATCGGCAGGTTGAACTTCTTGGCTTCTTCGGTGTTGACGCAGATGGCGGCCATCCAGGCATCCATCCCGGTCCAGCTGGGTTCGGCGCTGTTGTCGCGGAATTTTTCTGACAGCTTGTCGTAGCCCGCAGGCTTGTAGGGCTGCAACAGGCCATCGTTGGCCAGCAGCATCAGGCTGGTAGCGGCCAGACCCCAGACTACATCGGCCTGAGGGTTGTCTTTCTCGGCCAGCAGCTTGGCGGTGATCACTCCGGTGGAATCGCGCACCCAGTTGATCTTGATGTCGGGATGCTCTTCGTTGAAACGGGCGGCGTACTTTTTCAGGTCTTCCGCTTCAATGGCGGTATATACCGTCAGCTCGCTACTGGCGTAGGCAGCATTGGCGAGTAACAGGCTGGTGGACAACATCAACAGGGTCTTGCGCATGGAAAGGTCTCCTCGTTGTTGGTTTGGTATATACCAGTAAACTTACCTATGAAAGATGACAGTCCTATTAAGTCGAGTTTGCAGTCTGGTGAATTCATTGGCAGCACGGAGCATGCTGCTGTCCTCCCTGACGCGGCGGAGGGCTCGCTGCACTCCTGCTGTGGGTTAGGTGGCGCTGCAGTTCAGCCGGTTCGTTTATTAGCGCGTGCCAGGGCACAGCGGCGCTGAAACTCATCACACATCGGGTCGACCCGGCCAAAGCGGTTGGGGCTGAAGGCCTGACGGTCCAGCCAGCGCGAGTGACCGCTAATGTCCGCACTGATAAGCCGGGCAATACCGCCTGACAGGCTGACACCGGCACCGGAACAGCCGGTGGCGGCGATAAAGCCTTCGACGTCGCCCACCTGACCAAGCAACGGCAGGCCATCCGGGGTATAGCTGGAAATATTGCTGACATGGTGGGCCATCGGCAGCTGCTGCAGTGCCGGGAAAAACGCCTGCAGTGCCGAGAAGCCGGCGGCCAGTGCCTCCCAGCCCTCGTCATCTTCACCGAAACTGAACCCGCGGATGTCCACCGGCAGCTGCGCAGGGCTGGCGTAGACCGGGTGCTGATCACGCAGACCAAACAGCAGGCCACCGACCTCCGGCCGCGCATAGGCCAGTGCATCGGGCAGAATCACCATCGGTGACTGGCTGGGAAACAGCGGGCTGCTGGCGGTGATCCAGTAGTGGCTGCGGACCGGCGCCATGGCCAGAAACAAATCCTGTTCATAGGCCAGTGCGGTGCTCCAGGGGCCGGCGGCATCAATGACCCAGCGCGCCAACAGCTGCTCACCCTGCTCCAGTTCCACCCCGGTGATACGCTGACCATCGCGCAGCAGGCGTTGTACGGCACTGTACTGGCGGAGGTTGACGCCCTGACGGCGTGCGCCCTGAGCGTAGGCCATGCACAGCTGATAGGGGTCGATAAAGCCATCGTGGGGCAGCAGTGCGGCCGCACAGTCGCCCGGCACCTGCAGCCACGGGCACCGCTGGCTGACCTGCTCTGCCTGCAACCACTGCACCGGATCCTGCTGCAGCTGCGCCAGCTCGGCGGTGCGGCTGACCTGGGCACGGGCGCTGTCACTGCAACCGATGTGCAGGCTGCCGACCTGATTGAAAGGGATATCGATCCCCTCTTCATTGAGCCGGGCAATGGCGGCAAAGGTTTCGCTGACCAGTGCCCTGACCTGGGGCGTAGGACGGGCCTTGGTGAGCAATCCTGCAGCAAAACTGGTGGTGCCGCTGCCAAGGGTCTGACGCTCCAGCAGGGTGATCTGCAGCGCCGGGTCACGGCTCAGGTAATAGCCCAGAGCACAGCCCAGCACTCCGCCACCGATGATCAGCACATCGGAGTGGGCAGAGGACGAATGAGTCAGCGCAGCCTTGGTCATGGTGTCTACCTGTTGAATTTTGGTATAGACCAGATCCTAGGCTTGCAATATGAATGCCGTATGACAGCCCGGTTTTAGCGGAGCCAGGCCCGCAGGCCGGTAAATCGGTGTCAGCAGGGTGACGAATTTCGATACAGAGACGGACCATCTGCGCAGGGGAGCTGGGGTATACTGGGCGGTCTTGGCGCTCCCCCTGTTGAACTCCAGCTGTCGGTCCTGAACATGCTCGCGACCAGTAAACACCATCTGCAATCCCTGTTAACCCGTGTGCTGGGTCTGATCCAGCGTTATCCGCGGGTACTTGCCCTGTTTGGCTTCTGCTCCGGTCTGGCCAGTTTCTTTCTGGTCGATCGCCAGCATCGCGCCGGTCAGGTCATCGCCATCATCATGCTGGTCAGCTGGCTGTGGCTGGTGCTGGAAAACCTGCTGACCGACAAGATCGCCAAACGCTTCGGTCTGTACCTGCCACCCGCGCTGCTGCGCTATGTCACCCAGCTGATTCATCAGGAAAGCCTGTTTTTCACCCTGCCGTTCTTCGCCGTGACCACGGCATGGAATTCGGGGCAGGCGGTCTTTACCGGCCTGCTGGGGGTGGCGGCACTGATCTCGATTACCGACCCGCTGTATTACAAATGGCTGTCGAACCGCCGCTGGCTGTTC
Organism: Pokkaliibacter sp. MBI-7; assembly: GCF_029846635.1. Lineage (NCBI taxonomy): Bacteria > Pseudomonadati > Pseudomonadota > Gammaproteobacteria > Oceanospirillales > Balneatrichaceae > Pokkaliibacter > Pokkaliibacter sp. MBI-7. The sequence continues at coordinate 2,572,463 of NZ_JARVTG010000001.1, forward strand.
CTCGCCTATCACAATCTCAGCCTGTTTGCGGTGCTGCTGACGGTACTGCCGCTGATCCTGCATCTGAGCACCACCCAGAGTTACCAGCTGGCGCTGGCGACCACGGTGGCGCTGTCCCTACCCAGCCGTCTGGTCTCGCTGTCGCAGCAGACCCCCTGGCGCTGGGCGGTGGCGGTGGTGCTGACCGGCGCCATCGCGTTTGCCGGCTGGCTGGGCCGGGCCTGGGTGCCGCCAGCGACACTGTGGCTGCAGGAGATGGCCATCACCAGCCAGTTCGACAGCCGTTCCCGCGCGCCGGGCGACAGCCTCAGGAGCCTGACCGAGCAGCAGCTGCGTGATCAGGGGCTGTATGCTTATACCGCCATCAATGCCCCGCGTGGGCTGGATGAACGCATCTATCATCAGTGGATCTACAACGGCAAGGAGCTGGATCGCATCCCGCTGGATATTCATGGCGGGCGCGAACAGGGTTACCGGGCCTGGAGCCGCAAGCAGAACTTCCCCAAGGAGGTGGTCGGTGAGTGGCAGGTCAAGGTGCTGACTGAGGATGGGCAGGTTATTGGTACCCTGCGCTTTGAGGTGCAGTGAATAACAACAGACTGACAATGAAACACAAATAGGGATGATCTTTGCCGAGACCCTTTTTATTTTTACTGGCTTCGACTTAAGTAAGGGAGTTACTGAATATGTCAAAGCGTCCGCCGTTTACTCAAGCATGGGCAGCTTCACGTCGAATCTATGACCCGGTTGATCCTTTGGGAAAGGTTGCCAGTGTCATCGGAGGCAAGGTGGCGTTCAATATTTCGCAGGTCGCAGAGCCACAGCGATGGAAGAATACCTGTGCAGTGCGCATGAGCTACATCCTCAATGAAACAGGTACCTTGGTACCCAGATCAGGTACTCACACCGTCTCGGGAAAGAATGGTAGGTGGTATTTTTATCGCGTTGGGAATGTCATTGATTTTCTGCAAAAGCAGTGGGGGCAACCCGATCTGTCCGTCGATGATCCACAAATAGGTGACAGTCTGATGGAGGGTAAAAAAGGGCGTGATGCTGTTTGAGGTTGAAGGCTGGAGTGACGCCAGTGGCCATGCGACGTTGTGGGATGGCACGGGTACTTGTTATGACCACTGCTATTTTAATTATCCCCTGGCAGTTTACCGAACCAAGAAGGCTCATTTCTGGGAGCTGCCATGAGTAAAGTCGCTTTGGTTGTGGTCTTGGCAGCCCTCGGCTTGTCACCAGTGATGGCAGATAGCCACTCCACTCTGGCGGCAGTGCGCGTTCAGGACGATGCCACTAAGTATAGAGACGCAGCACTGGCACTTTGTCTGTCGCGTGCCTTTGCTGATAAAGCCCCATTAGTGGCCAATGACGCTGCGAATACGGCCAGTACTCTTAATGCACTGAACTCATCAGCGGAGCCTTTTTGGCAGCACAATGGTCAGCTGAGTCAGCTACTGAACAGCTATCTACAGCAGCCCTTTCGTCTCCCCGAACAAGAGCGCCAACCCCTGCTGGTCGCTACCTGCATGGACTTCTATCACAGTCAGTCATTGGCTGACTTGACCAGAGCCGCGTTATCCACGCACCCGTCTAAAGCTCAGCCATAGCAGATAAAACAAAACCGGCTCACAGGGAGCCGGTTTTGTTTACTGCGGCAGATCAGCGGATCAGAACAGCACGCGAGTCTTGATGGTGCCCTGGATCTGCTGCAGCTTTTGCAGCGCCAGTTCTGAGTACTCGGCGTCCACATCGATCACCACGTAGCCCACGTTCTCGTTGGTCTGCAGGAACTGCGAGGAGATGTTGATGTTGTTTTCGGAGAAAACGCTGTTGATCTGCGACATGATGCCGGGCACGTTCTTGTGAATGTGCAGCAGGCGATGCTTGCCGGGGTGTGAAGGCAGCGCCACTTCAGGGAAGTTGACGGACATGGTGGAGGTACCGTTGTCGCTGTAACGCACCAGCTTCTCGGACACTTCCACACCGATCATTTCCTGCGCTTCCATGGTGGAACCACCGATGTGCGGGGTCAGGATGACATTGTCCAGACCGCGCAGCGGTGACAGGAACTCATCCTTGTTGGAGCGTGGCTCAACCGGGAACACGTCGATGGCCGCACCCAGCAGTTTCTTGCTGGTGATGTTCTCGGCCAGCGCCTCGATATCCACCACGGTGCCACGGGAAGCGTTGATCAGGATCGAACCTTCTTTCATCCAGCCCAGTTCGCGTGCGCCGAACATGTTCTTGGTGGACGCGGTTTCCGGTACGTGCAGGCTGACAACGTCAACCTTGCCGAGCAGTTCTTCCAGGCTGGCGATCTGCTGGGCGTTACCCAGAGGCAGCTTGGTAACCACGTCGTAGTAATAGACTTTCATCCCCATGGACTCGGCCATGACCGACAGCTGGGTGCCGATAGAGCCGTAACCGATGATGCCGAGTTTCTTGCCACGGATTTCGTAGCTGTTATCGGCTGACTTCATCCAGCCACCGCGGTGGCAGACGATGTTCTTCTCGGGGATACCGCGCATCAGCATGATGATTTCAGCAATCACCAGCTCTGCCACCGAACGGGTGTTGGAGTAAGGTGCGTTGAATACAGCGATACCGCGGGTCAGGGCAGCATTCAGATCAACCTGGTTGGTACCGATGCAGAAGCAGCCGATGGCAACCAGTTTCTGCGCTTCAGCCAGCACGGTTTCAGTCAGTTGAGTACGGGAGCGGATGCCGATGAAGTGGGCGTCGCGGATCGATTCGATCAGCTGCTCTTCTGGCAGGGAGCCTTTATGGTATTCGATGTTGGAGTAACCCTGGCCCTGGAACATGTCCAGCGCTGACTGGTGTACGCCTTCCAACAGAAGGATCTTGATTTTGCTTTTATCAAGAGAAACGGTCTTGCTCATGGTGCTCACGTAATCCTCGCTATACGTTAGCCGGGCTGGTGGCGACATAACCGCAGGCGCTGTGTCTCCCTTTCTGACATTCGAGGCAACAATGAGGATTATTGCCGAACCGGGGGAGCTTCCCAGGGTGCCGCGCTATGCGTGCCGAGTGGGGCGGCTATAATAGCACAGCCGTAGCCAAGGGATGTTGGCAAAAAGGCAAATACCATGAAGCTTAGGGTGAATTTTTTAACTAAGGCGTTTACTTTTATTCATGGTCAGGGGTGTCGCACTTGCATTAAGCGAACCGCAGCCATACAGGAAGGCAGTAGTGACGATGCAGGACCCGCCTTGCCGGCACCGTAAGACGCATATCAGACCAGAATAGCAATACCAATAAGCACAGCTGAAAGCTCAACCGAACGAGGACAGGTTATGGCGTATGCACACCGTTATGTTGATGGCGAAACTCTGATTCATCCCCTGGGCAAGGTGGTCTGTATTGGCCGTAACTATGCCGAGCACGTCCGTGAACTGAACAATGCCATGCCGACCGAGCCCCTGCTGTTTATCAAGCCTGCGACGGCGGTGGTGCCGATGGAAGAGCCGTTCTCCCTGCCCTCGCACCTGAGCAGTGACATCCATTACGAGACCGAGCTGGCGGTACTGATCGGCGCAACCCTGAAGCAGGCCGATGAAGCCGAGGCCAAGGCCGCGATTGCAGGCTTCGGTCTGGCACTGGATCTGACCCTGCGTGATGTGCAGAGCAAACTGAAAGACAAGGGCCAGCCCTGGGAAAAGGCCAAGGCGTTTGATGGTTCCTGCCCGTTGTCACGCTTTGTCCGCGCCGATGCCGTCAGCGATATCCAGAATCTGGGGCTGAAGCTGACCATCAATAATGAAGTCCGTCAGAACGGTACTACGGCCGATATGATCAACCCGGTACTGCCTCTGCTGGCGTACATCAGCCAGTACTTTACCCTGCAACCCGGTGATGTGGTGCTGACCGGCACGCCTGAGGGCGTTGGCCAGCTGCACAGCGGCGATCAGCTGGTGGTCGGACTGGATACCCTGCTGCAGGTCGAAACGCGCGTGCGCTGAAGACTGAACAGTAGCCCGCTACGTTCTGAGAAACCGGCTACCCGCCGGTTTCTTGCTATTCGGGCCAGCTCGGCTGTTGAGAGCGGCTTTACGGTGCAGCGGGCAGCAGATCGGCAAAGACAAAACCTTCCCGCTCCACCACCTCGCCACCGGTGACGGCAATGGGCTGGCGAAACATCGGCCCGGCACTGACAAAGGTGTGGAATTCGCCGTTCTCGCCACAGGGGTCGACACCCTCCGGGCACTCGGCCAGCAGCTGCTGATCAAAACGTCGCCCTGCCCAGCTGACAGGCACCCTGCGCGGATCGATACAGGTCAGATGGGCCACCAGTCCGGCTGCCAGCATGTCGGCAGCGAGCTGACCGGTGGGAATGTCCCACAGTGGAAAGACCGGTGTCAGGCCCGTCCCCGCCAGTCGCTGTTCGCGGTAAGTGCGAATATCCCGCAGATAAAGATCGCCAAAGGCAAACAGCTCGGTGCCAAGCGCTTTGGCCTGTTCGATAAAGGCGCCCATGCGCTGCTCGTATTCCTCGTTGGAGCAGGGGTACGGCAGTTCAATTTCATACAGCGGCAGACCTGCGGCCTCGGCCTGCAGGCGTACCAGCTGGCGTCGCACGGCATGCATGGCGACACGGTCAAAGGTCTGGTTGAAGGTAGTAAGTAAGCCGATGACCTCATAGGCCGGGTTCTGCTGCAGCTGATACAGCGTCCAGGCGCTGTCTTTGCCGCTGCTCCAGGACAGCAGCACCTTACGCGGTGCGGCTGGCGGGGTGGTATGAGTTGAGGGTGAAGGGATACTGGCGGACGGGGTATGGGGGTTCAAGCCGGGTCTCCGGTGGATTCCGAGGTCAGATGCAGCTTCTGTTTATACATGCGATGTTCGGCCAGACTCAACAGGTGATCGGGCAGCTGACCATCCAGCGGAGCGATAGCGGTCCCGGCGCTGATACGGATAGTGAGCGCCAGTTCCTTGTTGTCTTCCGCCGCCAGCACATAGGGGCGGTGCAGGTTTTCCATCAGATAGCGCTGCCAGTGCTTGAGCTCGGCGGTGTTGTGGCAGGCGCGGATCACCACAAACTCATCACCGCCCATGCGCGCCAGGTAGGCTGGCTGCGGATTGAGCGAACGCAGACGCTCGGCCACATGCTGTAGCAGCAGGTCGCCGGTGTGGTAACCGTAGCGGTCATTGATGGGCTTGAATTCATCCAGTGCCAGCAGAATCACCGCCAGCTGCGCTGAGCCGCTGGAGCGGCGGGTCAGCGAGGTGGTGGTGCCGGTGGCCGGTTGCAGCAGACGCTGACCGGACCAGCGCTGGATGTCACTTTGCAGGCGGATTTTCTGCAACTGCCCGGACAGATGGGTCATGCAGTGGTAGCGGTTGGGCAGCCCGGTCAGGGCATCGTGGTAGGCCGCGTGCTGTACCTGATTATGCAGCTGACGCAGATCGGGCTGGGCGCCGCTGTCCTTCTCACGTCGCTGGATGCGCTGGCCGACATAGCGCAGGCGTCCCTGCCAGTCGAGTAACCAGCCCATCAAAAGGCACAGTGCCAGCGCCAGAGTCAGGGTCAGCATTTCCCAGGGCAGCGAGGCGGACGGATGCAGCGTGACCGTCAGCACGGCCAGCGGAAAGGCGCAGAGCAAACCCTGCCACAGATTGCGCCAGTGGCTGGCCATCAGCGCCAGCAGTAACAGATGAGTGGTCAGCAGGGCCAGGCGCATGGGCGCAGGCAGCAGGGTGAAAGCATTGTCCTGACTGGTCCACAGCACTGCCAGCGGGAACAGCAGGCAATAGCTGAAGTAGAATGACCGCCCCCACGGGCCGGCGTCCGGTGGCTGCATCAGAATCAGGAAGTAACTCGGCCAGAGTACACAGAGGATGCCGGGAGGAAACAGGATCAGCCAGTCATCGGGGTGACGGTACAGCAGGCTGAAATACACCACCAGTGAGCCCAGCGCCAGTAACAGCGCACCGAGCTGGCGCACAGGCGTATAGAGCTCTTCCTGCTGTGAGCGAAAGTGGGGAATCTCTTCACTGCGAAGCCTGGCCTGTTCGGCCTGGAATAAAACACCCATGTGGCACCTGTCTGTTCGCCGACGGCGGCGCTATCAATACGGTGGTGATATCACATCTACTGAGGTTGCTAACTGCAAAAGCAAGACCAGACTGCGTGCCAGCACAAGCCCATGGGGGTCGTCAAAACGGCTGGCAGTCAAACCTCACGGTAGTCCCAAGCATAGTATGAAAATGCGTTGCTGTGGCGGAGGGATAACGATAACCGCGCCAGTAATGGCGACGATCAGCACAACAGGCAGGAAGAGGAAGGCGTCGCAGCCCCATGCGGCGTGGCCGGCATGGAGCTGTGTAACCGGCAGATCAGCGGCCGAGGCGCTGGTAGGCGGTGGGCAGCGGGCGAATATGCCCTTCGTCATTGATCGCCACCAGCACGAACAGGCCTTCGGTGATCTTGCGGAATTCTGTGCCATCCGGGCACTGCGCCCAGACTTCCACGGCAATCTTCATTGATGATTTGCCGGTTTCCACCGTACGGGTATAGAAACTCAGCAGCGTGCCCACCAGTACCGGGGAGAGAAACTCCACCTGAGAAATGGACACGGTGGCAATACGGCCATGGGCCAGTCTGCCCGCATGGACGGCGGCGGCGGTATCCATATGCTTGACCAGCCAGCCGCCGAAAATATCGCCGTAGCTGTTGGTATCACTGATGGACGCCGGGAATTGCAGGCTCAACTCACCCTGAGGCAGCGGATTGCTTTCTTCACTGTCGAGCAGCTCGACGGCGTCGTTTTCTGGGACGTTCAAAGGTTCCATGACATTCACTTTCAGCTAATTGAGCCCGAAGGCCAGCTCGCCTTGTTCCAGCTTGCTTATTATAGGGGACTCGTGCTGTCACCGGCCCTGCTGTGTGGTGACGAGGTGACCGACCCCGGTGGGTGCCGGATTCAGTCACACCGGCCATCGGCTAGTATAGCGGCATCGTCGCAGAAGGCGCAGCACTTCTGCTGCAGTGTGTATCCTGACGGGGTGAGTGCGTGTTGTTCCGTTGCTTGTCATGCGATTGTCATATTTACGTCATAGAGTGTCGGGGCTACATTGGGGGCTGTCTCTGTTGAGGCGGCGTTCAGGGAGAGACGAGACCGCAGCTTGTCTCTCCCGCTCAGGCACCGACGGCCATCAGGGTGAATGGTGCACCAACCATAGCCTGCAAGACGCGATCAGCGGGGAAGCAAAGCATCTGATGCGATTCAATCTAAGTGTGGCGACTGTCCTGCTGACGCTGACCACCACTGCTGGTGCCCGTCTGGCACAGGCCAGCAATGTTGATACTGACCTGCCTGATTATCAGAAAGCCGCTGGTGTGTCCGGTAACCTGTCGTCGGTCGGCTCCGATACCCTGGCCAACCTGATGACGCTGTGGGCCGAGGCCTTCAAGCGCAATTATCCTAACGTCAATGTCCAGATTCAGGCCGCTGGCTCCTCCACTGCCCCACCTGCGCTGACCGAAGGCACCGCCAATGTCGGGCCGATGAGTCGCACCATGAAGGACAACGAGATCGAAGCCTTCGAGAGCAAATACGGCTATAAGCCGACCGCCGTGCCAGTTGCTATCGATGCGCTGGCGGTGTTTGTACAGAAGGACAATCCGGTCGAAAACCTCACCCTGCAACAGCTGGACGGTATTTTCTCCTCTACCCGCAAGTGTGGCGGCGACGACATCAGCCGCTGGAGCCAGGTCGGTGTGAGTGGCAGTCTGGCCGAGCAAAGTATTCAGCTGTACGGCCGTAACTCGGTGTCCGGTACCTACGGCTATTTCAAGGAACATGCCCTGTGCAAGGGTGACTACAAGAACAACGTCAATGAACAGCCGGGCTCGGCGTCGGTGGTACAGTCGGTTTCCACCTCACTGAATGCTATCGGTTATTCCGGCATCGGCTACAAGACCGCCTCAGTCAAAACCGTTAATCTCGCCAAAAAAGAGGGCGGTCCCTATGTGGCGGCGACGGCAGAAAACGCCATCAACGGTAGCTATCCACTGGCTCGCTTCCTCTATATCTACGTCAACAAGGCCCCCAACCAGCCGTTACCGCCGCTGGAGCGTGAGCTGATCAGGCTGATCATGTCCCGGCAGGGTCAGGAAGTGGTGGTACGTGATGGTTATGTGCCGCTGCCTAAACAGGTGGTGGAGAAAGCACTGGGGAGTGTCGGATTACAGTGAAGGATGCCGAGCGTGCTGAGCATTGTGAACGCGTTCTGATGCAGGCAGCGGCGGTCCATTTTCACAGGGAGTGACAGCTAAAGCCTGGCAGATTCGAAGAAGGGGCGAATCTGTCAGGCTTTTCTCTTTACCTCACCGTACAGGTGTGGGATGTCTGGCTGAAGGAGAAGCCGCGACATGATCAACAGGGAAGAAAGACACCGGTCATTCAGCATGAGGGGAAGCCATTCCTGCCTCAGGGTGACGCATATGCGTCGAATGTCATGGTATTGTCATAATGCCGCAATACACTGGTGTTCCGCTTTATCTGCGCACGCCGTATCCTTGCGCCTTTTTGCCCAACTGGCTGATAAGACGGTGATTTGCCAAATTCGACAGAGCCTCACAAGCCATAGCCCCATACCAGCCGTGCTGGCCAGAGTGGTTTCATGAACGCACGTGTACCCGTGGATGCCCCTGAACTGGATTTCGATACCCCTGCCCTGCGGCGGCATCGCAGAATCCGTGCGCTCAAGGATCGGCTGGCGAGTGGCATGATCGGTATCGGTGGCATCAGTGTCATCATGGCCGTGCTGTTGATCTGTGTTTATCTGATTTATGAAGTGCTGCCGCTGTTCGAGCGCGCCAGCATCCGCCCCTGGCAGACGGCTCAGCAGCTCAGCAGCGCCTATGTGCTGGCCGATGTCAAAGGTTCACCGCTCTACATCACTACTGAAGAGCAGGCCGAAATCGGCATGGAAGTCACCGATGCCGGTGAAGTGGTGTTCTTCGATGCCGCCAGTGGCAAGATCGTCCAGCGTCATGCCCTGCCCCTGCCTGCCAATACCCATATCACCAGTTTTGCCGAGCCTGCCGCGCGCGGTGATACCTTCGCAGTGGGATTGTCTGATGGTTCGGCACTGGTGCTGCGTGATGATTACCAGGTCACCTACCCCAGCGATCAGCGCCTGATCACCCCCCAGCTCAGCTTTCCCTTTGGTGACACACCGCTGCAGGTACAGAGCGACGGTCAGCCACTCAATTATCTGGCACTGCGAGACAGTGATGACGCACTGATGCTGGTCGGTGGCCATGACGCCAATCTGGCGGCGGTGCGCTTCGACAAACAGACTAATCTGCTGACCAATGAAGTCAGCCTGACACCGACCCGCTTCAGCCTGCCACAGAGCAATCACCGGGTGCTGCAGGTGCTGATTCTGCCCGGCATGCAGTGGATCGTGGCGGGTGAAGAGAACGGCGGCCTGTCGGTGTTCGATCTGCGCAAGGCCGATAAACCCATCCTCAGCGAACAGCTGAGCGCCAGTAAGGGCGACATTACCCGCATGACCCTGCTGCTGGGCGGTCAGTCGGTACTGGTGGGGGATGATCAGGGCACCGTATCGCAGTGGTTTCTGGTGCGCGGCGAGAAGAAAGAATGGCATCTGCAGCGTATCCGTGCCTTCAGCCGTCAGGGTTACAAGGTTGACTGGATTGCGCCGGAGCAGGGCCGCAAAGGCTTTGCCGTGGCGTACGACGACGGCATGGTCAGCCTCTACAACGCCACTGCCGAGACCAACAGTGTCAATCGCCGCCTGTTTGAGCAGAGCGAACCGCTGCTGCTGGGCTATGCTCCGCGCGGCAACGCCCTGCTGACGGTGAACAGCCAGCATCAGTTGCAGCTGTGGTCCGTGGACAACGAGCACCCGGAAGTCTCCTGGCGTAGTCTGTGGGGCAAGGTCTGGTATGAAGGCTACGATCACCCCGACTACATCTGGCAGTCTTCCTCTGCCGCCAATGATTTCGAGCCCAAGTTCAGCCTGACACCGCTGGCGTTCGGTACCCTCAAGGCGGCGCTGTATGCCATGTTGCTGGCCACACCGCTGGCCATTTGTGGCGCTATCTACACCGCCTACTTCATGGCTGGCGGATTGCGGCGCAAGGTCAAGCCACTGATCGAGCTGATGGAAGCCCTGCCGACGGTGATTCTTGGCTTCTTTGCCGGGCTGTTTCTGGCGCCCTTTGTGGAAGGCCACCTGCCCTTTATTGCTATGGCCCTCGTCCTGATTCCTGTCGGTGTGCTGCTGTTTGCCTTTGCCTGGGCGCAGTTGCCCGGCGCGATCCGTCACCGCCTGCCGGAAGGCTTTGATGCCCTGCTGCTGGTGCCGCTGATCCTGCTGCTGGGCTGGCTGTGCCTGAGCTTGTCAGAGCCGGTGGAGCTGGCCCTGTTCGGCGGCGATGCCCGTGCCTTCCTCACCAATCAGCTGGGGATCGACTTCGATCAGCGCAATGCGCTGGTGGTCGGTCTGGCGATGGGGTTTGCGGTGATTCCGACGATCTTCTCCATTACCGAAGATGCCATCTTCGGCGTGCCCCGCTCGCTCACCTACGGCTCGCTGGCACTGGGCGCCACGCCCTGGCAGACCCTGGTGCGGGTGGTGCTGCCCACTGCTTCGCCGGGGATTTTCTCGGCGCTGATGATCGGTCTGGGCCGGGCGGTAGGTGAAACCATGATTGTGCTGATGGCCACCGGTAACACGCCGATCATGGATGCCAATATTTTCGAGGGCATGCGGACGCTGGCTGCCAATATCGCGGTAGAAATGCCGGAGTCGGAAGTGGGCAGTTCCCATTTCCGTATCCTGTTCCTGGCGGCGCTGGTGCTGTTTGCCTTTACTTTTGTGATGAATACCGGTGCAGAGCTGATCCGTCAGCGCCTGCGCAAAAAATACGGTTCCCTGTAACCCTGCGAGCAGCGGAAGGAAGCAAAGCGGTCGATGCGTATCTCCTGGAAACAATGGTCTCAATCCGGCGCCCCCTGGGTGTGGATCAATGCCGGTGCAGTGGCCATCAGCCTGATCATGGTACTGGGCCTGCTGGGGGTAATCGCGGTGCGCGGCCTTGGCCATTTCTGGCCCGCGGCGGTGATGCAGGCTGACTACATCAATGAAGCCGGACAACATGAAAGCCTGATCGGCGAGTCGGTCAGCACCGAGCTGGTCCCTGCCGCACGGCTGCGTGATGCCGGTGTGCCGCTCAATACCGACAAGACGGAAGTCTCCCGGACCCTGCTGAAGACCGGCAACCGCGACCTGTTCGGCGGCGATTTCCGCTGGGTGCTCAGTGATCATCTGCAGCAGATACGTTATCCCTCCCTGCTGATGACGCTGGAGCGTCGCGAATGGGGCAACTTTTATGGTCTGCCGCGGCAGCTGCTGGAGGGCGGCAAGCCGGTGGCCAGTTTCACCGGCAGTGACAGCAACCCGCAGAATGAGCAGAGCTGGCAGCGGTTGCAGCAGCATATCGAGCGATCACTGGCCATTCATCATCAGATTGTGCAAATCGAGAAGGTCGAGATCGGTGCCATCAATGCCCAGATCGAGCGCCTGCGTCTGCAGCAGCGCAGCCTGCAACTGCAGGGTGAAGCCTCACCGGCGGCACTGGCGGAAATTGATGTGGAGCGCGATCAGGCCCAGCGCGCCTATCAGCAGCTGCAGGACAAGCTGACCCGGCTCTATCAGCAGGCCAATCGCGATATCCTGGTGGTGGAAGCGGCCAACGGTAAACAGCTGAACATCGCACTGGACAAGATCGTCCGCGCTTATCGCCCCAATGCCATGCATCTGGGGCAGAAAATCAGTTTCTATGTCAGCAAGCTGTGGGAGTTCCTCAGTGCCGAGCCTCGTGAGGCCAATACCGAAGGCGGCATCTACCCGGCTATCTTCGGCACGGTGATGATGGTGATTCTGATGACCCTGTTCGTCACCCCCTGCGGCGTGATTGCCGCGGTGTACATGCGGGAATATGCCCGTCAGGGGCTGCTGACCCGTATTCTGCGCATCGCCGTTAATAACCTCGCCGGGGTGCCTTCCATCGTTTATGGCGTGTTTGGTCTGGGTTTCTTCGTCTATTTCCTGGGTGGCAGCATCGATCAGCTGTTCTTCCGTGCTGCACTGCCTTCCCCCACCTTCGGCACCCCCGGTCTACTGTGGGCGTCACTGACGCTGGCACTGCTGACGCTGCCGGTGGTAATTGTGGCTACAGAAGAAGGTCTGAGCCGGATTCCGCGCTCGGTGCGCGAAGGCAGTCTGGCACTGGGCGCAACCAAGTGGGAAACCCTGTGGCGGGTGGTTCTGCCTATGGCCAGCCCGGCGATGATGACCGGGGTGATTCTGGCCGTAGCCCGTGCGGCGGGCGAAGTAGCGCCGCTGATGCTGGTCGGGGTGGTCAAACTGGCACCGAGCCTGCCGGTGGACGGTAACTTCCCCTATGTCCATCTGGATCAGAAATTTATGCATCTGGGTTTCCATATCTACGACGTGGGCTTCCAGAGTCCCAATGTCGAAGCTGCCCGTCCGCTGGTGTATGCCACGGCGCTGCTGCTGGTGATAGTGATCGCCCTGCTCAACTTTGCTGCCGTCTCGATCCGCAATCATCTGCGGGAAAAATACCGGGCGCTGGAAATCTGAAGATTGTGGTGTCACTGCCGGGTGTGGCGGTGATCAGGAGAACCGTTGATGAGAAATGAAGCCCAGGCCATTCCGATCCGCACCGATATCAACAGTGCTGCCTATCTTGATCTGAGCCATGAAAAGGTGGCGCTGCAGGTAGAACAGCTGAAACTGTTTTACGGTGACAAGGAAGCGCTGCATGGCATCAATATGACCATCCCCAAGCACAGGGTGACGGCGTTTATCGGCCCGTCTGGCTGTGGTAAGTCGACCCTGCTGCGCTGTTTCAACCGGATGAATGATCTGGTGGAAGGCTGCCGTATCGAGGGGCGCATCCTGCTGGATGAGGCCAATATCTACGAGCGGGGCGTCGAAGTGGCGGAGCTGCGGCGGCGGGTCGGCATGGTGTTCCAGAAGCCCAACCCCTTCCCCAAGACCATCTATGAAAACGTCGCCTACGGTCTGCGTATTCAGGGCATCAACAAGAAACGTCTGATCGACGATACGGTGGAATGGGCGCTGCGCTCGGCCGCCCTGTGGGATGAAGTGCATGACCGGCTGCATGAGTCGGCGCTGGGGTTGTCCGGCGGTCAGCAGCAGCGTCTGGTGATTGCCCGCACCATTGCGGTGCGTCCTGAGGTACTGCTGCTCGATGAACCGGCTTCCGCCCTCGATCCTATCTCGACCCTGAAGATTGAAGAGCTGATTCATGAGCTGAAGGATCGCTTCACCATCGTCATCGTCACCCACAACATGCAGCAGGCGGCGCGGGTATCGGACTATACTGCCTTTCTGTATATGGGCGATCTGGTGGAGTACGACACCACCGATACGCTGTTTACCAACCCACGGCAGAAGAAAACCGAGGATTATATTACCGGCCGTTATGGCTAAGACCGTCAGCACGACCTGCTGCGCGTCGGCCAAACTGCGTTGAAAAGCCCTTCGGAATGCTCATTTAGAACAACTAAACTCCGCTTCCTCAGGGCTTTCGCCTTGTTTTGCTCTGGCTCGCGAGGTCGTGAGTACGATTTGCTGCGCGCATGGCCTCATGCAGCGGCACAAGGAAACTTTACACACATAAACGGGTCCATTTCACAGAACCGGTATGCTTTTTGCGCCACCTAAGGGAGCCGCCGTTCCTGATGGCGCAATGGTGAAAAATCACAATAAAAACAACGTAATGACCGTAAGCAAAAGGCTGTCAGGCATTGCGATGATCGGTTAACGACGAAGCCCTACTACCCGGCAACCTCAGGGGGAGACCATGCAATTGCAGGACATGCACTCCGACCATATCTCGCAACAGTTCAATGCGGATCTGGAAGCGATCCGCGGCCGGCTGCTGGCGATGGGCGGATTGATCGAGAAGCAGATTCAGGACGCCCTCACCGCACTGGTGGAAGGGAATACCGAACTGGCCCGTGTGGTGCGCCAGAATGAAAAGCAGGTCAACACCATGGATGTGGAGATTGACCAGGAATGTACCCGCATCATAGCCCGCCGCCAGCCCACCGCTTCTGATCTGCGGATGGTGGTGACCGCCTATAAGTTCTCCAGTGATCTGGAGCGCATGGGCGATGAGGCCAAGCGCATCGCCAAACTCACGCTCAAGCTGGCCGAAGATGGTCAGTCACCCCGTGGTTATGTGGAAGTACGCATGATCGGTAACCATGTGCTCGACATGGTGCGCAAGATCCTGACCGCCTTTGCCCGTTACGATCTGGCCACCGCTTATGACGTGGCCAAGGAAGACCGGCTGGTGGATCAGGAATACAAGTCGGCCACCCGCGCACTGGTGACCTACATGATGGAAGACCCGCGTTCCATTTCCAGTGTGCTGCACATGCTGTGGGTGCTGCGTTCGCTGGAGCGTATCGGCGACCATGCCCACAACATCGCGCAGTATCTGGTGTTTCTGGTCAAAGGCAAGGATGTACGCCACGCCGGGCTGGAAAGCTTCAGGAATGCGGTGGAAGGTAACCGTTAAGTCACTCTCTGCTGTACAAAACCAAGAGCCCGTCGGCTTTCACCGACGGGCTCTTTTATTTTGAATGGACAACACTACCGGGCGTCGACAACGTTACCGGGCATGGAAAATTTGCTCAGCATGGGAAGCTGCTCAGCATGTGTTCAGGCTCTTGCCGGTAGCGGCCTAACCTTTGGCGTGCACACTGATGCACAACGCATCATGCAGCCAGAACTCCTCATCAAACTCGATAAACACCCCTTCGCTGTTGCGGCTGATACGGTTGACGTACAGCCCGGCGGTACCGGGAGTGACACCGAGAATCCCGGCCTGGGGGTCGGTCAGGGCGGTGGGATACATGGTTACATGCTTGTCGGACAGTGACACGCCGTACTCATGACGCATCAGTTTCCACAGGGACTGGTTGAAATCGAAACGCAGCAGGCCCGGACAGACGGCCGGATTGACGTAGATGTTCTCGGTCAGAATGGCGCGGCCATCGATATAGCGGCGGCGCTGGATATGGTAGATCTCGCTGCCCTCTTCCAGCCCACTTTTCTGCGCCAGCCAGACGGGGACGGTCAGGCTGGTGGACTGCAGCGTCTCGGTGCGCGGTACGCCGCCCTGCTTGGTGACATAGTCGGTGAAGCTGACGTCGAGGCTGGGGTCGTAGATGATGCGCTCGGGGGAGACAAACCAGCCACGGCGATTGGAGCGGTACAGCTTACCCTCGGCTTCCAGCTGGCCCAGCGCCAGACGGGCGGTGACACGGGTGGTCTGGTACTGCTCGGACAGGGTGCGCTCCGATGGCAGGCGGCTGTGGGCGCTGAGCTGGCCGGTGGCAATCTGCGCGGCAATGCGGTCACGCAGTTGCAGATAGAACGGAGTACGGCTGTTCTCGGTATCGTCGGCGCTCGCACTCGCTGCGTCGCGCTGTCCCTGTGAAGTGCTCAAGATGTGCCTTCCTGCAAAATGTGCCTTCTTGATAGTCAGTAAAAGCCCGCCGCCGCAGGGCTGGTAGGCTGCCAGAGGTGGCAGGCCGGGCGTTGCGGGCATGGTATAGGCCAGTCTGTGACAGTTTGATGATGGTCCGGGCAGGCCATTTCAAGGTGATCAGCCCGTTCCCAGACAGAGCGTCAGCAGGTGGTCAGGACGACCAGTGGCGGATATCCGGCGCCCCGTTGTCCTGCCACAGCTGTGGAATGATAAAGCGTGCCTGCTGTATCGATCCTGAGGTCCAGAAAGCGACCTGACCCCGCGCCGTGTTGCTGCTGAGAAGATGCTGCTCGGCCAGACGGCGCTGCAACTCCCGCACCACCGCCGGTGCCGGATCAATGATCCTGACCTGCTGGCCAGCGCTGGCCTGAATCAGGGAAACCAGAAACGGATAGTGAGTGCAGCCCAGCACGATGGTGTCGGCCCCCTGCTGACACAGCGGCTGGACGTAATCGTCCACCATCTGCTGCAGCTCGGCGCTGTCCAGCTCACCGTTTTCGACCCGTTCCACCAGCCCCGGACAGGGCTGGACCAGAATGGTGGCGGCACTGCTGAAACGCGCGACCAGACGGTTGAAGTTGTCACTGACGACCGTACGACTGGTGGCCAGTACTCCGACCACCCCGGAGCGGGTCTGGGTAGCAGCCGGTTTGACCGCCGGTTCCATGGCAATAATGGGAATACTGAAGCGCTCGCGCAGCGCGCTGGCGGCGGCACCGGTGGCGGTATTGCAGGCGACGACAATGGCCTTTACCCCCTGCGTCAGCAGAAACTCACACACCGCCATGCTGCGGGCGGTGACGGCGGCCTGACTCTTGTCGCCATAGGGCGCATGGCCGGAATCACCGACATAGAGCAAATCTTCATGGGGCAGCTGGGCGCGGATTTCACGCAGCACCGACAGACCGCCGACCCCGGAATCAAACACACCGATGGGCAGACGGGAGGCATTGGGAGCCGTGGACGCGGTCATGGCGACAGGACCTGCTACAGATAGGGGAGTCAACATAGGGCGCCTATGATGCCATTTCCGCTGATGGGGAAGAAGCCTTCTGTCAGCCGCTGCTCTCTGCCCGACGTGGCTCGGCCGCTGACGGTACGCTAGCGGGGGCCGTCTGCCCGGCCAGCAGGCGCTGACAGACCTGCTGGTTGTCGAAGTAACGTGAGTGAATGCGGGCCGCAAGGCGATCGGTGAGGGTACCACTGGCACGAATGCTCAGCTGCTCGATGCGGCGATCATCCAGCCTGTCCACATCGGCTCCGGTGGCCAGCCAGTCAGCCGGTGAGGTGATGTCCAGCCACTGCAGCAGATCGTTGCGTTGCATGCATTTGCTCTGTTCCTCCAGCAGCCAGGGTACCCGCTTGTGCAGTAACTCCAGTGGTGAGCCAAGGGTAAACAGTCTGATACCGGGGTTCACGCTGAGTGGCAGATCGGCCAGTACATCAATCGCAATGACGGTGCCAAAGCTGTGGGCCACCAGGGTGATACGCTGATAAGGGCGCAGCTGGCCATCACTGTCGGCCACACTGTCTGCCAGGGCCAGATAACTGCGTATTTGCTCCCTGACCCGGCGAATGATCTGCAGCCTTAACGCCGGGGTGTCTGGCCCTGCTGCTTCTTCGGCCGTATAGCGTTTGCTGAAGTCCATGGCGTCCACCACGGAAGTCACCGGCAGCACGCCCATCAGCAGGGTCACCAGCGCCCAGAGCTTCCAGCTGCCCATGGTGCTGAGGATACCGTCCAGCCAGTGACCGAGCAGGGCCGTGCTGTTGTCGCTGCTGTTGACCAGTGCCTGGGCGAACAGCGCCAGCGTGCTGTAATACCAGAACACCAGCATCAGCCCGGACAGCAGGATCGACAGGGTGAGATATTTACGTTGCCACCAGCCCTGCCAGACCGGCGACAAGCCCCAGTAGAGAAACAGGGACAGGCCACGTTGAATGCGGGTGGACAGCGGTTGCTGGGACAGGCTGGGTACCATGTCGTTCCAGTAGGCCTCGACCACATCCAGCGTCAGTGGCTGGCCATCACGCTGACCACTCAGGCGACACAGGTCCTGCGGTAACTGCGGATCATCTGTACGGTTGAGCAGCACCTGTTCGGAGGCCATGCACAGGCCGCCACAGAAACTGTCCCGTTGTTGGTATTTGGCAGCACGGCCTATACCGGGCAGCAGTATCACCAGCTCACGCATGAGGTGTTCCTCCGGAGTGTTCAGGCAAGGACCCGGAACGTGACCATGCTCTCAGCGTGAACACGTTCCGGGTGAATACAGCTTATGCCTGACAAGGGTAGCTCAGTGGGTCTGGGCTGCCAGCCGGTTTTCAGCCATGACGGACAGCGGCTGCCCGCCACTGCTGCAGCCATTGCTGCAGTTCTGCTGCAGGTACCGGGCGGGAGAACAGATAGCCCTGCCCGACCTGATAGCCCTGCTGGCGCAGAATCTGCTGCTGGCCTTCTTCCTCGATCCCTTCTGCCACCACGATCAGGCGCAGGCTCTCGCCGATACGCATGACGGCCTCACTGAGGGCGCGGGCGGTGGCATCGCTTTCCAGATCACTGACAAAGCTGCGATCAAGCTTCAGCTCATGAATGGGCAGACGGCGCAGGTAGCTGAGGCTGGAATAGCCGGTGCCAAAGTCATCCATGGCCAGATTGACCCCCTGCGAGTGAATGGCATCAAGGGTGGTCAGGGTGCTCGGGTGGGTATCCATCAGCACGCTTTCGGTGATTTCCAGCGTCAGGTCCTGGGGCTGCAGCTGGTGGTGCTGGAGGGTATGGGCGATCTGCTGAGGCAAGTCCAGATTGTGGAAATCGGACGGTGACAGGTTGACCGAGACCGCCGGTATCTGCAGCCCCTGCCGGCGCCAGGCAGCCAGTTGCCGGCAGGCTTCCTGCACCGCCCAGTGGCCGAGCTGGCCGATCAGGCCGCACTCTTCCGCCAGCGGAATAAAGCGGGTGGGGGGAATGCTGCCAAACTCGGGGTGCTGCCAGCGTGCCAGCGCCTCAACGCCATACAGGCTGCCATCGGCCAGATTGATCTGGGGCTGGTAATGCAGTTGCAGGCCACCGTTGTCGAGGGCATCGCGCAGGGCATTTTCCAGCGCCATACGCTGCTGCGCCTGCTCGTTCAGCTGGTGGCTGAAATAGCTGACGTGGCCCCGGCCCATGCTCTTGGCCTGATACATGGCCATGTCGGCACGATGGATCAGGCTTTCCATATCATGGCCATCATTGGGGAACAGGCTGATGCCAATGCTGGCCGAGGGGATCAGTGTGGTGCTGCCGATGCTGAACGGCTGGCTGATGCGGCTCTTCAGCTGCTCCACCGCTTCCGCCAGTGCCTGAGCGCTGTAGCGCGGCAGGACCATGACAAATTCATCGCCTGACAGCCGGCCGACGATATCGACATGGCGCAGGTTTTCTGTCAGCCGCTGAGCAATCACCCGCAGCAGCTCATCACCAGCAGGGTGGCCGAGGGAGTCGTTGACCTGCTTGAAGCGATCCAGATCAATAAACAGCACGGCAATGCTGTCGCCATGATGCTCAGCCGTGGTCAGCGCCTGATCGGCACGGGCATGCAGCAGGCTGCGGTTGGGCAGTTTGGTCAGGCTGTCATAGAACGCCAGCTGGCGAATATGGGCACGGGCTTCCTCGCGCTCCAGCGCCAGTGCGCAGAGGTGGGTACTGACCTCCACCATGCGCTGATGCAGCGGGTTGGGGCCGCGACACTCACGGTAGTAGAAGGCAAAGGTGCCCAGAATACGGCCACTGCTGGAGCGAATTGGCGTCGACCAGCAGGCTTTCAGGCCGTGGGGCAGTGCCAGATGTTTGTAGGGTGTCCAGTACGGATGGCTGGCAATATCGGTAACAATCACCGGCTGGCCGATAAAGGCCGCGGTGCCGCAGGAGCCGACTCCTTCGCCGATGGCCACCCCTTCCAGCGCCTTGTTGTACTCCGCGGGCAGGCTGGGGCCGGCCAGTGGATGCAGCCGTCCCTGCTCATCGACACGCAGGATGGAGGCAATGACTTCCGGCGCCAGATGCTCCACTTCACGGCAGACGGTATTCATCACCGTCTCCAGCGGTTCTTCGCGGACCATGGCCGACAGCACACGGTTCTGCAGCAGTTCATGCATCTTCGACTGGGTGATGTCGGTCAGCACGGACAGGGTATTGAGCAGCTGGCCTTGTTCATCCAGCACCGGATTGGTGGTGACGCTGCACCAGATGCGCCGGCCATCACGGGTATAGATCAGCTCTTCGGCGTGAAACGGCTGGCCTTTGGCCAGCTGATCATGCAGGGCATCGACCTGCTCCTGTTCGGCATAGGGGGCAATGATGGAGGTGGGGATGGCTCCGAGCATCTGGTTGCTGCTGTAACCGAACATCTGGCTGAAACCATCATTGATGTACAGGGTGCGCCAGCGGCCGTCAGTGATGATGATGGCGTTGTCGGTGCGGTCGGTCACCATCGACAGCAGCTGCAGGTGCTGGTCATTGTCGTAACCCTGCACGGTGGCTGCCTGGCGCAGATGGCTGTCGAGCGGCGTGATAAAGACGGTAAAGATCGTCTGGCTGTCCTGCACGGCGCGGCTGACGCGGATACGCCCGCGGCGTACGATGCCGGCTATGTTGAGGCTGATGTCCCGGGGGGCCGCCGTCAGTTCATCGACCGCAGGCAGACCAGCAGGCCACAGTGCGGCCAGTGGCTGGGCCAGTACTGTCTGGCGCGGGCAGTCCCAGAAGCGTTCAGCAGCAGCATTGAAGAGCAGCACCCCATGACCATCGGTGACAATGACCGCGTCACTGAGTTGTTCCAGGGTACTGACAAATAAGTCCGGCAGTTGTGTGGGCATGACGATCAATCCATGGTTGCCAGAATGGCAGAGGCAAGCTGGCCTCAGTTTAGAACGTTCTTATGCACTGTGTGGGGTTAATTGGTCTGATGTTGCCACCCGTCACACCAAATTCTGTCCGCAGACCATCGTGAACCTGTTTACTGCCACAGAGGCTCTGCTGCCATTCGGGTCAGCAGAAAGTCGAGAAAACTGCGTAGCAGCGGCGTCATCTGGCGGCGGTGGCTATAGACCCCGTAGATACTCATGGTCATTGGTGCCCAGTCCGGCAGCAGGCGAATCAGCTGGCCACTGGCCAGCAGCTGATGAACGGAGTACAGCGGTTGCAGGCTGATGCCCTTGCCCTTGAGGGTAGCCTGCAGCAGCAGATTGGCGTCGTTGGCGCTGAGATGACCGCTGACCGCTACACTGGCGGGCCCCTGCTCGCTGGCAAACTGCCACAGACTCTTGCCGACGTAGCTGTGGGTCAGGCAGTTGTGACTGGCCAGATCCTCCACCCGTTGCGGCAGCGGATGTTGCTGCAGATAGTCGGGGCTGGCGCAGATCACCGAGTGACAGGTACCCAGACGTCGCGCTATCAGATTGGGGTCGAGTTCATTGGTGATGCGCAGGGCCAGATCAATCCGCTCTTCCACCAGATTGACAGTTTTGTCCAGCTGCAGGATGTCGATGGCGGTGCCCGGCCAGCGGGCCAGATACTCGCTGGCGGCATCGCATAGCAGCGCGGCGGCCAGCGAGTAGCTGCAGGTAATGCGCAGCAGCCCTTTCGGTGCCTGCTGCTGACGGGCACCGATGTCACCCAGCTCCTGCTCCAGCGCCAGCATATCCCGCGCCCGCTGTAATGCCTGTTCTCCTGCGTCG
Organism: Pokkaliibacter sp. MBI-7; assembly: GCF_029846635.1. Taxonomy (NCBI): domain Bacteria; kingdom Pseudomonadati; phylum Pseudomonadota; class Gammaproteobacteria; order Oceanospirillales; family Balneatrichaceae; genus Pokkaliibacter; species Pokkaliibacter sp. MBI-7. The sequence continues at coordinate 2,593,797 of NZ_JARVTG010000001.1, forward strand.
GTGAGACTTTGCCGGCGGGTCGTGCGCTGCAGCAGGCGTGAACCCATCCAGTGTTCCAGCTCGGCCAGATAGCGTGAGGCCATGGCCCGCGACATATCCATGCGCTCGGCGCCGGCAGTGAGGCTGCCCTGCTCCACCACGGCAACAAAAACCTGCAGTGCGGTCAGTCGGTCCATAGGATTCTGATATCCGATTTGCTCTGTAATCGAGCAAGTTTAGTCAAAGTTATGCGGTATTTGCTCGATCAGTTGATCAATAGACTGGTGCACATCGATCTCACCTACCTGTTGGAGTTCTGTTATGCAGCCGTCCGTGTCCCGGTGTTTCCTTCCTTCTGTCGCGCTGAGTGGCGTATTACTGGCCTCCGCAGCGACGGCCGCCCCCTTGCAGGTGCAGGTTTACAATCCCGCTGACAAGGGCATCTTCCCGGTCAGCTCGGAGCTGGTCAGTGGTGAACATGAAGCCATTCTGGTGGATGCTCAGTTCGGCGTGGCCGACGGCGAGGCGCTGGTGCAGATGATCAAAGCCAGTGGCAAGCAGCTGAAGCTGATCTATATCAGCGGTGGCGATCCGGACTATTACTTTGGTCTGCAACCGCTGGTCGAGGCCTTTCCCGGTGTGAAAGTGGTGGCCAGTCAGCGGGTGGTGGAGCATATCGAGAAAACCAAGGATGCCAAACTGGGTTACTGGGGGCCGATCCTCGGCGCGCAGGCACCGAACCGTCTGACCGTGCCTGAGGTGCTGAACGCCACCACCCTGACGGTGGATGGGGAAGTGCTGGAAGTGAAGGAGATCAATACCGCCAATGCCTACCTGTGGGCGCCATCGATCAGGACGGTGCTGGGTGGGGTGCTGGTCACCGCCGGGCAGCACGTGTGGATGGCTGACAGCCAGACCCCCGCGGTGCGGCAGGCCTGGGTGGAGGCGCTGGATGGCATGCTGGCGTTAAAGCCGCAGCGCGTCATCCCCGGCCATTTCTATGGCGCTGAGCCGGCAGGCACGGCGGCTGTCAGCTTTACCCGCGACTATGTGCTGCATTATGAGGCGTTGCTCGGGCAAACCTCCGGTTCGGCACAGCTGATCGATCAGCTGAAGCAGGACTACCCGCAGTTGCCAGCCGATGATGGTCTGGTGATTGGCGCCAAGGTCAATAAGGGCGAGATGAAGTGGTAAGTCCTTGCTTACCTAAACAGTCAGGGGGCTCAGGCTCAGTGCCGTGCCCCCTGCTGTTTGGGAGCGTGTTGTGAAGCAGACCGACCCGGGCCGTCAGGCCTGGGCTGGTTCACTGAATGGCAGCGGATGGTCGCCCTGCGGGCGCATGGAGAAAACGTTCAGGGTCATGGCGACCAGAGCGTAATAGCCGAATATACCGACCAGTTCTACCAGCGCGGGCTCGCCGAAGGTCGCCACGCCCTGCTGGTACAGGGCGTCGCTGACCCGACGGGTATCGTACAGTTGCTGGCCGATGGCATAGATCAGCGCTTCTTCCGCATCGCTGAACACGGGGGGCTGTCCCTGCCGCAGGGCATCCACCACCTCGGCAGAGAGACCGGCCTTGAGGGCAATGGGCTCATGGATCAGCCATTCGGCCTGTGACTGCCAGCGGCTGGCCGTCAGCAGGATGGCCAGCTCCGACAGACGGGTCGACAGCCGGGTATGGTAGCGACAGAACGCGCCCAGCTGCTGGGCGGGCTGGGCCAGTCCGGGGCTGTGAATCCATGCGAGGAACGGACCATCCAGATTGCCACGGGGGCCGGACAGAATATCCTGCAGTACCTGTTGCTGAGCCGGGCTCAGCTGCTCATCGGCAATCGGGGTAAGACGGGATTGCATACTCATGGGGTCTGTTCTCCAGTCGCTTATCGAGGCAGATCGGCGAAAACCTGATCACAGGCCCGCGCCAGTTTGTCGACCAGCTCATCCAGCTGGCTGTCCTGCAGAATAAAGGGCGGTGCCAGCAGAATGTGGTCACCCACTCGACCATCTACCGTGCCGCCCATGGGGTAGCACATCAGGCCATTGGCCATCGCCGCTTTCTTCAGTTTGGCGTTAATTTTCAGGCTGGGGTCAAAGGCGGCCTTACTGGCGCGGTCCTGCACGATTTCCAGCCCCTGGAACAGGCCACGGCCGCGAATATCACCGATAAAGGGGTGCTCGGCAAAACGCTGACGCAGTCGTGCCATCAGGCTGTCACCCAGCTGGCGCACCTGTGGCAGCAGGTTGCGCTGCTCGATCTGCTGCTGCACCGCCAGTGCCGTCGCGCAGGCGGTGGCGTGGCCAATATAGGTGTGGCCGTGCTGGAAGAAGCCGCTGCCACTGGCAATGGCCTGATAGATCTGTTTGCTGACCAGCGTGGCGCCAATTGGCTGATAACCGGCACCCAGCCCCTTGGCAATGGTGATCAGGTCGGCACTGATGACTTCCTGCTCGGCGGCAAACAGGCTGCCGGTGCGTCCCATGCCGCACATCACCTCGTCCAGAATCAGCAGTACGCCATAGCGGTCGCACACCTCGCGGATGCCTTTGAAGTAACCGGGCAGCGCCGTTACCGCGCCGAGGGTCGCACCGACCACTGGCTCCGCGACGAAGGCCATCACCTGATCCGCACCCAGACGCAGAATCTCGTCTTCCAGCTCGCGCACCAGACGGGTGACAAAGTCCCCCTCGCTTTCTCCGGGCTGCTGTTCGCGGTAGGCATAGCAGGGGCTGACATGGCTGACATTCATCAGGATCGGCTCGAACTGCTGCCGGCGCCAGGCATTGCCGCCGGTCGCCAGTGCGCCGAGGGTGTTGCCGTGATAGCTCTGACGCCGGGCGATCAGATGACGACGCTGTGGCTGGCCGATCTCGACAAAATACTGCCGCGCCAGTTTCAGCGCGGCTTCCACTGCTTCCGAGCCCCCTGACACGAAATACACCGACTCCATGCCGGCCGGTGCACGTTCAATCAGGAAATCTGCCAGTTGTTCCATCGGCTCGGTGGTGAAAAACGAAGTATGGGCATAGGCCAGCTGGCTGACCTGCTGCTGCACGGCGGCAATCACCGCCGCATCGCTGTGGCCGAGGCAGGACACTGCCGCACCGCCACTGGCGTCCAGATAACGCTTGCCCTGCTGGTCGATGATGTAGGCGCCGTCGCCACGGACGGCGACGGGATAGGTGTGCTGCAGATGACGATGGAAAACATGACTCATGGCGCTGACCTGTGTTGTTGGGCATGTGGGGAGAGGCTGGCACTGAGATCGTGAAAACGTTCTGAGGTCGGTCTGACCGTCGTCGTGTGGTTTCAGTCACTGTCGTAGCAAATATTAATGGCAAAAATATTTGCGTCTTACAGATGTGAACTGAAACCAGTAATGACGTGGTGTCTGGCCAGATCGCCGGGTGCCATGGCAAAACGAAGTGCAAATCCCTGCTGGATTTTAAAATGATTTTGTGCAAAAAATAAATGCAAATAAATTAAAAGCAAAAAATAAATGCATTTTTGTTGTCCCTAATAAAAGCAGTGAAATACTTCAAATCGAAGTCAATAAAGCAGTTTTTCTAATGGTTTTGCCCTATGCAAACCAGAAGATCATTGGTACTGTGCTGGCCGGTTTATTCGGACCGGCAGGAACTGAAAAAAGGAATTGGCCACTCAGGCGCTCCGACAGGAGTCCCCTTTGGCGGCTTTCCTGTCACTATCAGCTCGAAGAGGAATAACAATGAAGCACCCGATTTCCACCGCGATTGCCCTGACCGCCTCCCTGCTGGGAAGCGCCCTGGTCAGCACTCAGGCGCGTGCCGAAGAGCACTTCATCAACATCGGTACCGGCGGCCAGACCGGCGTCTACTACGTTGTTGGCCAGTCCATCTGCCGTATGCTCAATCAGGGCACCACCAGCCACGGCATTCACTGTAATGCCCCTTCTACCGGTGGTTCCGTTGCCAACGTGAATGGCCTGAAAGGCAAGTCGCTGGACATGGGCGTCGTACAGTCTGACGTGCAGTACAACGCATTCCACGGCACCGGCAAATTTGCCGATCAGGGCGCTGATGAGCACCTGCGTGCCCTGTTCTCCATGCATGCCGAGCCGCTGACCGTGGTTGCCCGTGCTGATGCTGGCATCAACACCCTGGCTGACCTGAAAGGCAAGCGCGTCAACATCGGTAACCCCGGTTCTGGCCAGCGTGCCACCATGGAAGCCGTGATGGGCGCTGAAGGCTGGACCAAGGAGTCGTTCTCTCTGGCTTCTGAGCTGGATGCCAACGAGCAGTCCTCTGCCCTGAGCGACAACAACATCGACGCCATGGTGTATGTGGTTGGTCACCCCAACGGTTCCATCCAGGAAGCCACTACCACCACCGAAGCCAAGCTGATTCCGGTGGAAGGCGCTGAAATCGATGCGCTGGTAGCCAAGTTCCCCTACTACGCCAAAGCCGTGATCCCCGGTGGTCTGTACCGCGGTAACGATCAGGACGTGAACACCTTCGGTGTGCGCGCCACGGTCATGACCACCGATGCTGAAGACGAAGAAGTGGTTTACCAGACCGTGAAATCGATCTTTGAAAACTTCAGCCGCTTCAAGCGTCTGCACCCTGCGTTCGCTAACCTGAACGAGAAGGACATGGTCAGCCAGGGGCTGTCCGTTCCTCTGCACCCCGGTGCTGCGCGTTATTACAAGGAGCGCGGCTGGCTGTAATGCCTGCCGCCGGTCTGTCATCTGGCAGACCGGCCGTCAGCCACCAGCGTAAAACGGGCAGCCTGCAAGGCTGCCCTTGTCGTTTCTTGCGTTCCTGCTTGTTCGGACTCTGCCTATGACCTCACCCGTCGCTCATCAAGACGCCAAAGACGTACTGGAGGACATGGTTGCCTCCAATGACACCGGCGCCCGTTCCCCCGCGGGAATGGCCAAACCCCTGCTGCTGGGGATAGCTGCTCTGTGGTCGTTGTTCCAGCTGTGGCTGGCCTCGCCCCTGCCCTATGTGTTCGGTTTTGGCGTGTTCAGCGCCACCGAGGCACGCTCGATTCACCTGGCCTTCGCCCTGCTGCTGACCTTCCTCGCCTACCCGGCGTTCAAGACCTCACCCCGTGACCGTATTCCTGCCCTGGACTGGCTGCTGGCTATCGTTGCCATGCTGGCCGGGCTGTATATCTACATGTTCTATGAGCAGCTGGCGGGTCGCCCCGGTCAGCCGATTCTGCAGGACGTACTGGTCGGCGTGGCCGGTATGCTGCTGTTGCTGGAAGCCACCCGCCGGACCCTCGGCCCACCGCTGATGATCGTGGCGCTGGTCTTCATCGTTTATTCCCTGGCAGGCAAGTACATGCCCGGCATGCTGGCCCACCGCGGTGTCAGTCTGGATGCCCTGATCAACCATCAGTGGCTGACCACACAGGGCGTTTTCGGTATTGCTCTGGGGGTTTCCACCAGCTTTGTGTTCCTGTTTGTGCTGTTCGGTGCTCTGCTGGAAAGCGCCGGTGCCGGTAACTACTTCATCAAGGTGGCCTTCTCCATGCTGGGTCATCTGCGTGGTGGCCCCGCCAAGGCGGCGGTGGTGTCTTCTGGTCTGACCGGGCTGATTTCCGGCTCCTCCATTGCCAACGTGGTCACCACAGGCACCTTCACTATCCCGCTGATGAAGCGTGTCGGCTTTAGCGCGTCACAGGCCGGTGCAGTAGAAGTAGCCGCCTCGGTCAATGGTCAGATCATGCCCCCGGTGATGGGCGCTGCTGCCTTCCTGATGGTGGAATACGTCGGCATTCCCTATGTTGAAGTCATTCGTCATGCCTTCCTGCCGGCCATCATTTCCTACATTGCACTGCTCTATATCGTTCATCTGGAAGCGCTGAAAGCCGGTATGACCGGTCTGCCCAGCAGCAATCCGCAACGTCCGTTGCTGCGCAAACTGTTTGGCTTCGTTACCGGCGTAGTGATGCTGATTGTTGCCTCCGGTGTGGTCTATTACGGTCTGGGCTGGATGAAGCCGGCACTGGGAGAGGCGGCGCCCTGGGTGATCAGCGTGCTGCTGGCCGTGGTGTATCTGGGTCTGCTGAAGCTGGGCTCGGGCTATCCTGAGCTGGAAATGGATGATCCCAATCAGCCTGTGGTCAAGCTGCCGCAAACCCGCCCGACCGTGATGGTGGGCCTGCACTATCTGCTGCCGGTAGTGGTACTGGTGTGGTGCCTGATGGTCGAGCGCCTGTCCCCCGGTCTGTCCGCCTTCTGGGCTACCGTCTTCCTGATCTGCATCATGCTGACCCAGCGCCCGCTGATTGCCATGATGCGTGGCCGCAGCGAGCTGAAGGCGGACGTCATGCATGGCGTCAACGATGTGTGGGAAGGTCTGGTGGCCGGTGCCCGTAACATGATTGGCATCGGTATCGCGACCGCCACCGCCGGTATCGTCGTCGGTGCGGTGTCGCAGACCGGCGTGGGTCTGGTGCTGGCCGATCTGGTCGAATACCTGTCCATGGGCAACCTGCTGCTGATGCTGGTACTGACTGCCGTCCTGAGTCTGATTCTGGGCATGGGCCTGCCCACTACGGCCAACTACATTGTGGTTTCGGCCCTGCTGGCGCCGGTAATCGTTGAGCTGGGCCAGCAGAGTGGTCTGGTGGTCCCGCTGATCGCCGTGCACCTGTTCGTGTTCTACTTCGGCATCATGGCCGACGTGACCCCGCCGGTAGGGCTGGCGTCCTTTGCCGCAGCGGCCATTTCCGGTGATGATCCGATGCGTACCGGCGTGCAGGCGTTTCTCTACAGCCTGCGTACGGCCGCGCTGCCGTTCCTGTTCATCTTCAACACCGACCTGCTGCTGATCGACGTGACCTTCTGGCACGGCGTGCTGATCTTTATCGTCTCTACTGTGGCGATGCTGATCTTTGCTGCCGCCACTCAGGGCTGGTTTATGGCACGCAGCCGCTGGTATGAGAGCCTGCTGCTGTTGCTGGTGGCCTTCAGTCTGTTCCGTCCCGGTTTCTGGATGGACATGCTGCATGACCCCTATCAGGAGATTGCCCCCAGCCAGTTTGCCCAGAGCTATGAACAGTCAGATAAAGACAGTGATCTGCGCGTGCGTATTGAGGGCATGAATGCCTTTGGCAAGCATGTCAGCAAAGTGGTACTGGTGCCGGTGGTGGATGCCAAGCCCGGTAAGACCCGTATGCAGACCCTGGGTCTGGAGTTGCTGCAGGACGGCGACAAGGTCACGGTCGACATGGTCGATATGGGCAGTGTCGCGGCGGATCTGGGCTTTGACTTCGATCAGCAGATCGTCAGCGTCAAAGCACCGGTTGAGCGCTGGGCCAAGGAGTGGATGTGGCTGCCTGCACTGGCACTGTTGCTGCTGGTGATCGGTATGCAATGGCCACGGCGTCAGGCAGGCAGTCGCGGCCGTAACGCCGGGCTGCGCGCTGAAGCATCCTGACCGTCAGGCGTGTGCCGGGCGGATCGAATGCGACCGCCCGGTACTGACCATTCACTACTTATCAACTCGCTACTGATCAGTAGCTACATCAACAGCCCATCACGACGCGATGCCGACGTGATGGGTTTACACCCTTTCCCTTCCCTCCCTACAATCGCGCTGCAGGCCCGCGTTTAGCTCAGCTCAACGCCATGCGCTCGTCGCCTGCTAAGTGCTTCACTCACCTTTACAGGATCCCGTTATGGCTGATGTTGCCGAGCTTGTTGCCCCTACCACGCTGCCTGCCCTGCGTCAGTTACTGGAGCAGATCACTCAGGGTCAGGTGGCGTTGCGGCTGGGGGCACAGGCCCGACGGGTACTGACGGCGATGGTAGAACAGCCACAGCGTGCAGCAGTGTCGACCATCAGCCAGCTGGCGACGGAACTGGGGGTCAATGCCTCCACCCTGTCACGTCTGGCGCAGCGTCTGGGCTACAGCGGCTTTAATGATCTGCAGGCGGTGTTCCGTCGTGAGCTGACCGAGGGCAGCCATTTCTACAGCGAGCAGGCCAGTCGTCTGCAGATGGGCGGCAGTGAAGTGGATGGGCTGAGTCAGTTCACCCGTCTGGCCCGGCAGGAAAGTGCCAACCTGGCCACGCTGGTCGGCAGTATTGACGCTACACAGCTGGAAGCCAGTACCCACTTACTGGTTAAGGCGCGCAAGGTAAGAGTGCATGGCGTGCGTCAGCTGACCTCTATCGCGCTGTTTATGTCGTACGGTCTGGGGCTGATTCGTGATGAAGTGGCGCTGCTTGATCCGGCACAACAGGGGGTGGCGCAGGGGCTGGCCCCTCTGAATGAAGACGATGTGCTGGTCGTGGTCAGTTGCTTCCCTTACTCCAGCGCCGTGCTGAAAACGGCGGAAGTGGCCCGCAGTCAGGGTATTCCGCTGATCGCCCTGACCGACTCGGCCAGCTCGCCGCTGGCACGTCTGACCCCGCATGTGTTTCAGGTGCCGACCCACAGTCTGTTCTACAGCAACTCCATGTGCGGTTTTATGCTGCTGGCGGAGGGGCTGCTGGCAGAGGTGGCGCATATTCTGGGGGATCAGGGTGTCGAGACCCTGCAGCGGCGCGAAGCGCTGATTACGGCCCTGCAGGAACGGATATAGACTCTTGCGGTGTCAGGTTGCAGGTGAAAAAAAACCGGAGTGAGGTGATCACTCCGGTTTTTTGTTTTCCGGTGTGGCGGTGTGTTGTTACACCCCTTCCACGCCCTGACTGCGCAGGTACTCGTCGTAGGTACCGTGGAAATCATTGATACCCTTATCAGTGATTTCCAGAATGCGGGTGGCCAGCGAGGAAACGAACTGACGGTCATGGCTGACGAAGATCAGGGTGCCGGGATAGTTTTCCAGCGCCAGGTTGAGGGCTTCGATACTTTCCATGTCCATGTGGTTGGTCGGTTCGTCCATCAGCAGTACGTTGGGACGCTGCATGATCAGTTTGCCGTACAGCATGCGGCCCTTCTCACCCCCTGACAGCACTTTCACCTTCTTGGCGATATCGTGCTGGGAGAACAGCATCCGGCCCAGAATCGAGCGAACATACTGCTCGTCTTCATTGGGGTTTTTCCACTGCGCCATCCAGTCGTAAAGGGTTTCGTCATCAGCGAAGTCGGCGCTGTGGTTCTGGGCGAAGAAGCCGATCTTGGCGTTTTCTGCCCATTTCACCATACCGGCTTTGGGTTCCATCATGCCGGCCAGCGTGTTGATGAGGGTGGATTTACCGATACCGTTCTGACCGATGATGGCTACTTTTTCGCCCACCTCGATGCTGAGGTTGACCTTGCTGAACAGCAGGTTGTCGCTGTAGCCCTGACCCAGTTTTTCCACTTCCAGTGCCAGACGGTACAGCTTCTTGTCCTGATCAAAGCGGATGAACGGGCTCTGACGGCTGGAAGCCTTGACCTCGGCCAGCTGGATCTTGTCGATCTGCTTGGCGCGTGAGGTGGCCTGCTTGGCCTTGGAGGCGTTGGCCGAGAAGCGGCTGACGAAGGATTGCAGCTCGGCAATCTGGGCTTTCTTCTTGGCGTTGTCAGACAGCAGACGCTCGCGTGCCTGAGTGGCGGCGGTCATGTACTCGTCATAGTTGCCGGGATAGATGCGCAGTTCGCCGTAGTCCAGATCGGCCATGTGTGAGCAGATGCTGTTAAGGAAGTGACGATCGTGGGAAATGATGATCATGGTGCAGTTGCGCTCGCTCAGCACCCCTTCCAGCCAGCGGATGGCGTTGATGTCGAGGTTGTTGGTCGGCTCGTCGAGCAGCATGATGTCGGGCGCGGCAAACAGCACCTGCGCCAGCAGCACACGCAGTTTCCAGCCCGGTGCAACCGCGCTCATGGTGCCGAAGTGCTGTTCCAGTGGAATATCCAGACCGAGCAGCAGCTCGCCAGCACGGGATTCGGCGGTGTAGCCATCCAGCTCGGCAAACTGGGCTTCCAGATCGGCTACCTTCATGCCGTCTTCTTCGCTCATTTCTGGCAGCGAGTAGATGCGGTCACGTTCCTGTTTGACTGCCCACAGCTCGGCATGGCCCATGATCACGGTATCGATCACAGTGAAGTCTTCGTAGGCGAACTGATCCTGCTTCAGCTTGGCAACACGGATGTTGGGTTCATAGGCGACGTTACCGGCGCTGGGCTCCAGATCACCGCCCAGAATCTTCATAAAGGTCGACTTGCCGCAGCCGTTGGCGCCGATCAGGCCATAGCGGTTGCCTTCGCCGAATTTGACGGAAATATTTTCAAACAGCGGTTTGGCACCAAACTGCATGGTGATATTGGCGGTAGAGATCAAGGTTTGATGCCTCGTTTCAAATCAGTGGTGTTGGTCAGGCCAACAGGATCAGGTTGTCGCGTGCCGTGATGCTGGGCGTCGGGATGCCAGCAGTGTGTCAGAAGGGCGTTACAGCAGTGCGAAAGCAAAGGGGCGCTATGATACTGGTCTGAGCAGAAAATGCCCAGCGACAGTATTGCTGCCAGCGGAGTGAAAACATGCTGCAGCATACGGGGTCGGGTCTGGAGGACCACAATATGGCAGGACTACTCATCCGCCCGTTGCTGGGCTGTGCTATAGGCTTCACTGCGTTCACGTTTGCCGACCCTTTCCTCGCTTTGCCGCTGTCTGGCCAATGCCAGTAGTTCGAGATCTTCCAGCTTATCCATAAGCATTTCGTAGGTTGCCGCAGGGATACAGTAGAACGCAGGCTTGTTGCGGTTCAGTACAGCCACAGGCTCACCGTGGGGGCTGCAGGCCACCCTCATGGGTTGGCTCTGAACTCAGTGATACTGGCCGCGACGGTGGCAAGAATTCATGAGGTCAGTTAAAAGCTCCTTTATCAGGCCTTTAATGCGGTCATTTTGGTGCCGGGCCTCGGCTATCACAACGAGCGGGCACCGGCCAAAGTCAAAATCATCCAAAACTTCCGCTTAGGCCGGCAGCTATACTGACCGTTGCTGCTGACTGTTGGCAGCAATGATCACCCTGATGAGTTGAGGAGCAATGGAGCAGGCGCGTTTTATTCATGCCGCTGATGTCGGAGGGCTGGAGCTGCTGCAGGCAACCTATGAGCGCCAGCGGTTTTCCCGTCATTCCCATGAGGGCTACACCATCGGGGTGATTGAATGCGGTGCCCAGCGCTTTTTCCGCAATGGCAGCAACCATGTGGCGTCACAGGACTGCCTGATTATCGTCAATGCCGATGAGGTACATGACGGCCATGCCGCCAGCGAGGGTGGCTGGTCCTATCAGGCCATTTATCCGTTGCCTGCAGTGTTCGCCGAACTCAGTGACGAGCTGCAGCTCGGTGGCCTGCCCTACTTCCGTGACTCGGTAATTCATGATCCGCTGCTGGTGCGCCAGTTGCGTCAGCTGTTCCGTCTGCTGGCTGCCGGTCAGGGCGGTAATTCACTGCAGCGTCAGACCCTGATGATGGACGCCATGGCACAGCTGATGCTGCGCCACGGTGGCCAGCGGCGCAGTGTTGCCATGCTGCAGGAAGCGCCGCTGGCTGTGCAGCGGGTGCGCGACTATATCGATGCGCACTGTCAGGACAATCTTGGCATCGAGACGCTGGCCGCCATCGCCGGGCTCAACCCCTTCTACCTGACCCGACTGTTCCAGCGTACGGTGGGTTTGCCGCCTCATACCTATCAGCTGCAGCAGCGTATTGCTCTGGCGCGACGGCTGATCCTGCAGGGCATGGCGCTGCGCGATGTGGCGCAGCAGGCAGGCTTTGTCGATCAGAGCCACCTCAATCGCTGTTTCAAACGCATCATGGGGGTTACGCCGGGGCGCTATGGTCTGCTGCCCGCCGCGGCAGCAGTGCTCAGGGATTAGTCGGCAGCCGGGTGGTCGATTAGCAAAATTCAGTCTGGCCGGTCACGGAGTTTGTTAGGCTGAGCCCCCACGCTATTAAGTTAAAGCGCTCTGCTGGGTCAAAGAGACAGGTCATCATGCTTGGAATTATCAGCTTCCCGCTGTTTGTCGGCGCCACTTTTCTGCTCAATATCACTCCTGGCCCCGATACCGCCTTTGTGGTCGGTCGCAGTGTGGCACAGGGACGACTGGCCGGTGCCCTGTCGGCACTGGGGATTGGTGCCGGTAGTGTCATTCATTCCCTGGCCTGTGCCTTTGGCCTTAGTGCCATTCTGGCCGCGTCGCCGTCAGCCTTCCTGCTGATCAAGATTCTGGGGGCGCTGTACCTGATGTATCTGGGTATCAATCTGCTGCGGGCATCCTGGCGTCAGCGGCACCACCACGCCGAAGGCACGGCACCCGTGGCCGCGCCACCGATGAGCCCGAAGCGCCTGTTCATGCAGGGCTTTATCACCAATCTGCTTAATCCCAAGGTGATCCTGTTCTTCCTGTCGTTCTTTCCGCAGTTTGTGGCGGCAGACAGCCAGCACACTTCACTGGCGTTCCTGCTGCTGGGCGCGGTGTTCGTGGTGATGGGCACCGCCTGGAATCTGCTGGTCGCCATGGTGGCTGGCAGTCTGAGCCAGCGCATGTCCGGTAATCAGCGGTTGAAAGGCTGGCTGGACCGGGTAGTGGGCGCGGCCTTTATTGGCCTTGGGGTCAAGCTGGCGTCCTGATGGACCAGCCGGAGGCATGCCTGTGACCTTGCGCGTAGCGGTCACAGGCTGGGTCTTATCCTGCATCGCAACAGGGTGAATCGTGAGTGAAGTCACCTGCGGGAGGCTGGTTCACCACTGTCGCGTGGCCGATGCGCAGTGGATGAGATTCATGTTGTCACCTTTCTGCTGTGGCTCTGCGCAGGCGGCGGCACCGGCGATAAAGGCATCGACCTCGGCTGCCGTGGTGGCGAAGGACGTCACCAGCCGCACCACACCGGGTGCCCAGCGACCGGTATAGAAGCCATAACCCTCCGCCAGCAGCCGGGTAATCATCGGTTGCGGCAGCTGGCAGAACAGCATGTTGGCCTCTGCCTTTCCCAGTATTTGCACCCCCGGCACCGCTGCCAGTCCGGCGGCCAGCCGTGTCGCCATGGCATTGGCATGACGGGCGTTGTGCAGCCACAAGTCATCCTGCAGATAGGCATCCAGCTGGGCAGACAGCAGCCGCATCTTGGAGAACAGATGGCCACTGCGCTTGCGGCGGTAGGCCAGCTCATCACTTTTGCTGGTATCAAAGAGCACCACCGCTTCCGCTGCCAGTACGCCGTTTTTGCTGGCCCCGAAGCTCAGTGCAGTTACCCCGGCCTGCCAGGTCATGGCTGCCGGGCTGCAGTCCAGCGCCACCAGCGCGTTGGCAAAGCGCGCACCGTCCATATGCAGTGGCACACCTGCCTGCCGGCAGATCTCACCAATGCCTCGAATTTCTGCCAGTGAATAGAGACTGCCCACCTCGGTGATCTGGGTAATGGAAACCGTAGCGGGCTGTGGCGAATGCACATCGCCCTGACGGCGGGCCAGTGCGGCTGACAGCACCTGTGGATCAAGCTTGCCCTCCGCACCGGCCACACTGATCAGGCGTGCGCCACCAGTGAAGAACTCGGGAGCGGTGTTCTCATCATTGTGAATATGGCTGTCGGCATGGCACAGCACCGCTCCCCAGGGCGGGGTCAGGCTGCTTAGCAGGCTGTTGAAAATCTATCTGCGTTGCCGAATACCGCGTCAAAAACAGGCTCAAAATGCTCATTTAGCTCACTAAACTCCGCTTTTTCGCCTGTTTTTTCCTTGTCTCGGCTGCCTCGATAACGTTTTTCAACAGCCTGTTAGGGCCAGGCAGTTGGCGGCGGTGCCGGTAGCGACCGGCGCCACACTCAGTTCACAATCAAACATGTCTGCCAGCCGGTCAGCCACCCTGTTGCTCAGTTCATCTCCGCCATAAGGCACGGCACTGCCAGCGGCGGCTTCAGTAATGGCCGCCAGCACCTGAGGTGAGGCACCCGCCACGTTGTCGCTGTGAAAGGCAGGGCGCAGGGATGAGGTCATGGTGCTTCTCTGGGTCACACGGTGGGTTTGTCCGCAGTATGCCCAGCGTCTGCAGCGCTGCCTTGTAGAAAATTGCAGCCAGGAACGGTGTCAGGGTCTGGCCACAGGAGCTGCTGTACGGATGCGCCAGCGCAGGCCACTGCACAGGGCGGCCAGCAACGCCAGTATGATCGCCAGACTGAGGGCATAGACCGGCCCCTGCTGATCTCCGCCCAGCAGACAAAGCGCCGTCAGCCCGGCGCCGAGGCACTGGCCTATCAGCCGCACACAGGCCACCATGCCACTGGCCGCACTACGCCGCTGTGACGGAGCACTGGTCAGAATGGCGCGCTGATTGGGCGACTGAAACAGCGAGAAGCCGACACCGCAGATCACCATGTACACCAGAATCAGGCTGCTGCTGTCATGCCAGAGCAGAAACAGGGTGATACCCAGAGCAATCAGGGTAAAACCCACCGCCCCCATCGGGCCCGGATGCCAGCGGTCCGCCGCCCGGCCCACCAGCGGCGCCATCAATGCGACGGCGGCAGACCAGGGCGTCATCATCGCGCCGGTGTGCAGGGCACTCATCTGCATCAGATGGGTGAAGTAGAACGGCAGCGCGACAAAGATGCTGGCCTGCGTGGTAAAGGCGAACAGGGCCGTAAGGTTGGATAGACGGAACATGGGGTTTTTCAGCAAATCAACAGGCACCACGGGCGTACTCTGGCCACGCTCAACCCACCATAAGCCCAGTGCGGTGAGCACCGCGATAGCGGCAGAGAGAGACAGATACATATTGTGCTGGCCCTGCGAGTACAGCACCACCGCCAGCCCGCCGCAGAGGAACAGCAGGAAGCACAACAGTGAGGCCAGAGGGCGGAAGCTGCCGGGCAGCGAACTGGACGTGGGCAGATAACGCAGACAGCCCAACAGGGCGATACCGCCCAGCGGCAGGTTGATCAGAAACAGCCAGCGCCAGTCAGCAAAGGTCAGCAGCATGGCTGACACCAGCGGACCGGCAGCAAAGGCGACCCCCACTGTCAGCGCGTTCCAGCCTATACCCTGACCCAGTCGCTGTAGCGGGAAAAGCTGCGCCAGCATGGCAGCATTGACGGCCATGACCGCACTGGCGCCGAGGCCCTGAGCAAAGCGGGCGATGACCAGCGTGGTGAAGTTCTGCGCCAGAGCGCAGAGCAGCGAACACAGCAGAAACATGGCCAGCCCGCTGATATAGACGATGCGGTTACTGAAGCGGCCACCCAGGGCGGCAAAGGGTAACAACGAGGCGGCTGCGGCGACCTGATAAATACTGACAATCCACACCGAGCTGGCGGCAGAGACCTGCAGCTCCTGGCTCAGGCTGGGCAGCGCCACATTGGCGATGGATACATCCATTACCACCAGAAATACCGACAGCAGCACTGAGAGTACGGCACGCCAGTCAATAGCAGGCTGAAGGGTAAGCGGGCTGGCGGGAGTCACGTGCAGGTCCTCGCAGAGTGAACGGCACGGGCAGTGCCATGAGGCAATAGGGTCAAGACAGCCTGACATTATTGATCAGGACACCGCAGAGGTCATCCCGATAGATCGACATTTACGTTGCAGCTGATGGCGGTTGTCCTCATTGGGCATGCTGGCGATGACGGATACGGGTCGCCTCTGGCAACGGTGAGTCGTAACAAGCCAGTGGGCGCAGTTAAGGGTTGACGCTATGGTTTATTTGTATGTATTTGTATATACAACCAATAACAACAACAGCGACACAGACATGCCCTGCTGTGTTAAATCCCCCACAGGAGCCAAGTGATGACTTCGTCCAGTTCTGCCGTACAGGAAGAGCGTCGTTTCCCTTCGCTGGTCAAGCTGATGCTGTTCAGCCTGATCGGTATTCTGTTTTTCTTTGTGCCGGTAACCATCAAGGGTGTCAGCACTATTCCGCTGGATCACATGGTCAGCTGGCTGCGTAGCGAAGCCACTGGTGCGGTCGGTATTTATGCGCTGGTACTGATCGTCGCTGGCGGTGTCTATCCCTTTGTCAGCGGCAGCTGGAGCCGCAACCTGACCAGCCGGGTCTTTTCGCTGCTCAAGCTGCTGGGTGTGGTGGTGGGCTTTATGGCCTATTTCGAGGTAGGCCCGGCGCTGCTGTTCAGCAAGGACATGCTGCCCTTCCTGTTCCATAAGCTGGTGATTCCCGTGGGCCTGATCGTGCCCATCGGTGCGGTCTTCCTGGCCTTTCTGATTGGTTATGGCCTGCTGGAGCTGGTGGGCGTGCTGGTGCAGCCGATCATGCGTCCGGTATGGAAAACCCCGGGCCGTTCAGCCATTGATGCGGTGGCCTCCTTTGTCGGCAGTTACTCCATCGGCCTGCTGATCACCAACCGGGTGTACAAGGCAGGTGGTTATTCCGCCAAGGAAGCCGCCATCATTGCCACCGGTTTCTCTACCGTCTCTGCCACCTTCATGGTGATTGTGGCCAAAACGCTGGGCCTGATGGATATCTGGAACCTGTACTTCTGGTCGACCCTGATTGTCAGTTTTGCCGTCACCGCCATCCATGTCCGGCTGTGGCCGCTGGCCGGCATGGATAACCACGCCTCACAACCCGAGCCGGTGGCGCAGTCCGGTAACCGCTTCAGTCATGCCCTCAGCGAAGGCATCAAGGTGGCGGAATCGGCCGAACCGTTGCTGAAGAGCGTGGCAACCAACGTCAGGGAAGGCGTCATGATGGCCATGGGGATTCTGCCTTCCATCCTGTCAGTGGGGCTGATCGGCCTGCTGGTTGCCAAGTACACGCCGCTGTTCGATATTCTCGGCTATCTGTTCTACCCCTTCGCCTGGCTGGCACAGCTGCCGGAGCCACTGGTGCTGGCAAAAGCCACAGCCAGTGGACTGGCAGAAATGTTCCTTCCCGCCCTGCTGATGACACAGGCCGATGTGGTGTCGCGCTTTGTTATTGCGGTGGTGTCGGTGTCGTCGATCCTGTTTTTCTCTGCCACCATTCCCTGCGTACTGTCGACTGACATCCCGCTGAGCGTGCGGCAGATGGTGGTGATCTGGTTCCAGCGCACCGCGCTCAGCATCCTGCTGGCGGCGCCCTTTGCGTTCTATGCGGCTGGACAACTGGCCAGCGCGGGCTGACAGCGCTTCTTTTCACACGGTGTTATCTCCATTGGCAGGTCAGGCTTTCTGACCTGCCTTTTTTATCTTTCAGTAGCCTTGTCGTGCACAGTTATGTGCAGTTCTGCGCCGATCTGGCTCATTCTGCGGTGTTATCGCAGGGTTTTGTTCAACAACTCCCCGACGACGGCTGACCGGCGTTCGCGCAACTGGCGTTTTTAAGACAAATCCTCCTGCTTTGCTGTCAGGCAGGCGCATTAATGGTGATTTGTGATTAAGGTGGAAAGCGAAGCCTTTCCTCAGCTGCTGTCGGGAATCGACACGCAGCGATGTAAAAAAATGCCTACACTTGGTTCACTGCCAACCAACCAGAGCGATTTGCGATGAGTATTAAAGCCAAGCTGTTATCGACCTTTCTGGTTACCACCCTGTTGCCCGTGCTGATCGTGGCGGCGCTGACCATTCACAGTGTCACCAATCAGGCCCGTGAAGACTTTGTCGAAACCAGTAACCTGGACGTGAAACTGGTGGAAAACACCTTCACGACCTTCTTTGATTCGGTCGGCCACACCGTGTCGGCGATGGCAGACTATCCGGCGCTCAAGGATGCCGACAACGGTGATATCACCACCTACTTCGGTGCGGCGCAAAAGCCCGCGCAGGTGGCCACGGCCAAGGGTGGGCGGGAAAAGCAGATCTTTGATTACTTCTCCAGCATTGGTAACAACAACCCGGCACTGGGTTATGTCTATATGAGTGACGCCAAGGGCGGCTATATCGAATGGCCGGGCACCGGTGACTACGGTGACTGGGATCCACGCAAACGCCCCTGGTACACCATCGGTAAAGACTCCAATTTCAAACTGGGCCGTCGTGATGGCTACTACTGGGAGCCGGACGATGCGGTCTATGTCTCGGTGCTGAAAGGCTTCAAGAACACCGCCGGGCAGTTTGCCGGGGTGGTCGCCATCGATGTGTCGCTCAAGTCCCTGACCGACATGACGCAGAAAATCCGCTTTGGTGACACCGGCTTCTTTATGCTGGTGGAAGGCAGCGGCACCCTGCTGGTGGATGGACATCAGCCCAAGAATAACTTCAAGAAGCTCTCTGAGCTGAAAGACCCCTACTTTGCTACGCTGGGCAGCACTACCAACGGTGTGGTTGATCTGAGCATTGATGGCGTCGACTACATGGCCAACGTCTACACCTCACCGACACTGGGCTGGAAGCTGATCGGCTTCAAGCAGAAGGCCGAAATCTATGCCAGCGCCTATAACCTGACCTGGCTGACGCTAGCGGTCAGCGTGGTGCTGGTGGTGGTGTTCGGTATTGTCGGGGTAATTATCGCCCGTCGTATCAGCACCCCGATCAATCTGGTCAAAGACGGCCTGCAAACCATCGCGCAGGGTGAAGGTGATCTGACCCGCCGTCTGGCTATTCTCAGTCAGGATGAAACCGGTGAGCTGGCCAAGTGGTTCAACCAGTTTATCGAGTCGACGCAGGGCATGATCCGGGTGATCAAGGACAATGCCGTGACTATTCACGAAGTGTCCGACCAGACCAGCCAGCGCTCCGCCTCCATGGCCAAGACCATGCAGCATCAGCTCAGCGCGGTAGAACAGATCGTCACCGCAGTCACGCAGATGTCGTCGGCGGCCAACGATGTGGCGAAAAACTGTGTGCACACGGCCGAAGTGTCGGAGCAGGGGCTGGCCGCTACCCGCAACGGCAAGGAAGTGATCAACCGCAGTGCCGCCGGGGTCAACAAGCTGGGCCGCAGTATGCAGCAGTCCAGTGAAGTGATTCAGGAGCTGGAGAAGGAGACGGTGAACATCAATAACATCCTCTCTACCATCCAGCAGATTGCTGAGCAGACCAACCTGCTGGCGCTCAACGCCGCCATCGAGGCCGCCCGTGCCGGTGAACAGGGTCGTGGTTTCGCCGTGGTGGCCGATGAGGTGCGTAATCTGGCCAGACGCACACAGGATTCCACCGAGCAGATCAACCGTATCCTTAACCTGCTGGTCAGCCGTATTCAGGAAGTGACCGTGACTATGGACCACAGCCTGACTGAGTCCAGCGAAGCCATGCGTCTGTCGGAAGAAGCGATGGGTGCCTTTGAGAGCATCGAAGCGGCGGTACAGACCATCCGTGATATGACCATGCAGACCGCCAGTGCCACCGAAGAGCAACATCTGGTGACCGAGGATATCAACCAGAACATCGTCTCCATCAACGAGGCGGTCAATCAGGTCTCAGCGCAGGCGGCGGAAGTGGAACATTATTCGCGCGAGCAGAGCCAGCTCAGCAGCAGCCTGCGCCAGCTGGTGGCACGTTTCCGCACCGAATAATCACTCAGCGTCCTGCTGTAACCTCAAGGCCCCGCACACTGCGGGGCCTTGTGTTTTAAGGGCAGGCAATGCGCTCCATCCATCTCGATGGGTAACGCTAACTGGCTTTGCGCTCAGCCTCGGTGGTGATGACCGGGCTGCCCTGCCCACGCTGTTCATCGGTCAGGGCTTGCAGCGTGCTTTCGGCGGTCAGAATGCCGGTCAGGCGTTGTTCACCGTCCACCACCGGGATGCCATGGCCAGCATGAGCCACCTGCTCCATTACCTGTTCCAGCAAGGCATCTTCGGCCACCGCATCGACCTGATGCACCAGTGTGGCCAGTGGCTGCTGACCATCACACTGACTCAGTGCCTGCTGCTGTACGACGCCCAGCAGATGCTGCTGATCATCAACGACAAAGCCGTGACTGTCCGGGCATTGCTGCAACTGGCGTAACGCTTCCTGTGCTGGGGTGCGGGCATTGAACACGGCGGTGTTGTCGAACACGTCGGCCGCCGCCAGTGCCAGCCCGGCCGTCAGTACCTTGGTGCGGTTGACGTCCTGCACGAAGGCATTGACGTAGGCGTTGGCCGGATGCAGCAGGATTTCCTGTGGGGTGCCAACCTGCTGGATTTCGCCGTCCTTGAGAATAGCAATGCGATTGCCCAGGCGCAGGGCCTCATCCAGATCATGGGTAATAAACACGATGGTCTTGTGCAGGCTGCTTTGCAGACTGATGAGCTGATCCTGCATTTCGCGACGGATCAGCGGATCGAGGGCACTGAAGGCTTCATCCATCAGCAGGATGTCGGGGTCGGTACAGAGCGCACGAGCCAGTCCGACCCGTTGCTGCATGCCGCCGGACAGTTCGTCCGGATAGGCGGCCTCATAGCCTGCCAGCCCGACCACGTCTATCCAGTGGCGTGCCTTATGTTGCCGTTCCGACGGGTCTGCGCCCTGTACCCTGAGGCCGTAGGCGACGTTATCCAGCACATGACGATGCGGCAGCAGACCAAAACGCTGGAACACCATGCTGATCTTGTGACGACGGAACTCCAGCAGCTCCTTATCGTTCATCGCCATCACGCTTTGCCCGTCCACCCTGATGTCACCGGCAGTGGGTTCAATCAGACGGTTAAAGTGGCGGATCAGGGTGGATTTGCCGGAGCCGGACAGACCCATGATGACGAAGGTCTTGCCACCTTCGATATCCAGACTGATGTCTTTGAGGCCAAGGGTATGGCCGGTTTCTGCCAGCAGACTGTCCTTGTCTTTACCGGCCTTGACGGCGGCCAGCGCTTTCTGGGGCTGGCGCCCGAAAATCTTGTAGATGTTCTGTACCTGAATCTTCATCAGTGCCCCCTGCCCTGGCGCTGGCTGCGGCGACCGGCAGCCTGAGTGATACGGTCAAACAGAATGGCCAGCAGCACGATGCCGATCCCGGCCTCCAGCCCTTTACCCACATCCAGCCGCTGAATTCCGGTCAGCACCTGTTCACCGAGACCGCGGGCGCCGATCATGGAAGCGATGACCACCATCGACAGTGCCATCATGGTGGTCTGGTTGACGCCGGCCAGAATGTTCGGCAAAGCCAGTGGTAACTGCACTCCCCACAGCTGCTGCGAGGGGCTGGCACCGAAGGCACGGGTCGCCTCCATGACTTCCTGATCGACCAGACGAAGGCCCAGATCAGTCAGGCGAATCAGCGGTGGTACGGCATAGATGATGGTGGCGAAGATGGCCGGCACCTTGCCGAGGCCAAACAGCATCAGCGCCGGGATCAGATAAACGAAGCTGGGCATGGTTTGCATGATGTCGAGCAGGGGCAGCATGACCATGCGCAGCCGGTCAGAACGGGCCATCAGAATACCGATGGGGATGCCGATGATGACTGCCAGCAGGGTGGCGATCACCATCAGTGCCAGGGTCTGGATACCCTGATCCCACAGGCCCAGTGAGCCAAGACCAAACAGCAGCAGAGCAATGCCCAGCGGCAGCTTCCAGTGGCGGCTGGCCAGCCAGCCAAGGCCTGACAGCAGGGCAATCAGTAACCACCAGGGGATCGCGCGCAGGCCGTGCTCCAGCAGCACCAGTACCTGCAGCAGGGCATTGGCGACGGCCTCAAAGCCATCGCCGTAATTCATCACCAGCCAGTCAACGGCCTCGTTGACCGGTGCGGCGATGGAGAATGTCAGGGATTCGGGAAACATCGGGAGATACCTTTGAAGACGGGCAAACCGGGCGTCCCTGCCCGCGCTGATTAACGACTACAGAGATGCCTTGATTTTGGCGGCCACCCCGGCAGGTACCCACTGGCTCCACTGCTCCGGGTGCTCCTTGAGGAACTGGGTGGCGGCGTCTTCAGCCTCGACGTTGTTGTTATCCATCGTGGCCAGCACCTTGTTGATCTCGTCGTTGCTGAGATTGAACTTCTGCCAGAACGCCATGATCTGCGGAGCCTGTTGGGCGAACTCCTTGTTGGCAGCTTTGAGAATGATGGATTTGGGATAGGCCGTGGCCTTATCAGGCTTGGAGTCTGGCTTGATCAGCTGGTCGAACACCGCCTTGTCGTAGGCAGGCTCCTGCAGGCGTACCAGATCGTATTTGCCCAGCACGTCGGTGGGGCCCCAGTAGTAAAACACGATGGGTTTGCCGCGCTTGTAGTTAGTGGCGATGGCGGCCTTCAGGGCAGCACCGGTACCCGGGCGGAAGTTACTGAAGCTGCTGTCGAGACCGTAGCCCACCAGTTTGTTAGAGTTCACCACTTCACAGTTCCAGCCGGTTGGGCAGTTGTAGAAACGGCCTTTCTCCGGCTCTTCCGGGTCTTTGAACAGCGCCTTGTATTTGGGCAGGTCGCTGACGGATTTGAGATCAGGGGCCATGGCCTTGATGCCACGTTTTTCGTCACCTTCGACCACATAGCGGGGCACGTACCAGGCTTCGGCATCGACGCCGCCCTGATCATAGGTATCGCCAAAGGCTTCTACCTTGTCCTGTTGCTTACCCTTTTCCCACAGGTCCTGCATGGTGTTCATCCACATTTCCGGCATCAGGTCGGCATCGCCACGAATCAGGGCGGTCAGCATGGCAATGGTTTCACCGGGAATACGTTCGGCTTTGCAGTCGTAGCCTTTTTCCAGAATGTCGCGGGCCAGCTCGGCCATGAACAGGTTGCTCGACCAGCTCATGCCGGTGATGTGGATGGTTTTATCCACTTCACAGGCGGCAGCGGCCTGGGTGGCATAACCTGCCGCCAGGGCTAACAGCCCGGCACTGCTGAACCTGGCCAGTCTGGCCAGCGGGGAAGATGTATGGCGCATTATCGCTTCTCCAGTAGATTTATAGCTGTAAGCAATAAGCCAGCAAAGTTGCCGAAGAATTTTTCGTCAAGTAACCGTCTTGACCGGGTTTGATGTGATTGTTCATCCCCGTGCTGCAGCGCCACTCCCTTGTGGCCTCAGCATGTCTGACGTTTTCTTCAACGATTGTTCAATAAAACAGCAAAATTGCCGTGCTTATGCCGCGGCATCGGTCCTTCCATGGACAGAATGAATCTGACAGCCACTAATTTTGGTTAATTGGTTAAAAAGTGATTGGTCAAAAAAGCAGCAGGTGATCATTGACATCACGGTGCTGCTTTTTAGATATTAATTAGAACAGTAAATATTTCAATGCAAATTGATTGACGAAGAATGAATCAGTCGCTAACGTGGCGCTCCAGGCTGACATGACCCATGGAATTTCTGCATGGCAGGCGCAGCCGAGAATGAGCAGTCGCTCGACGTATCCGGAAGATCTCCATGTCCCAAGACGCACACGATCAGGTTCTGATCACCCTGAGACGCATTATCCAGGCCATCGATATTCACTCCCGCAGTTTGAAGAAGAAGTCCGGCCTGACCACGCCACAGCTTTTGATCATGCAGGCCATCAGTAAGCTCGGGGTGGTGCCGATTCGTGCACTGGCCACTCAGGTCAACCTGTCGCAGGCTACCGTGACCACCATCATTGACCGTCTGGAAGCCCACGGGCTGGTCAGCCGTGAGCGCAGTCAGGAAGACAAACGCAAGGTTCACGCCCTGCTGACCGACAAGGGCCGTCAGCTGCTGGAGCAGGCTCCCGAGCCGATGCAGGCGCATTTCGTCAGCCGTTTCAAGGAGTTGCCGGAGTGGGAAAAAGGCATGCTGGTGGCATCATTGCAGCGTCTGGCTGACCTGATGGACGCCCCGGATGCGGACGATACCTTCCTGACGGAGGAGCCGGAGCGGCCCCAGTTCTGACCGGGTCAGGCCCGCGGTCAGGGCAGATGTAAAAAAGCCCGGTCTCCATCAGGAAACCGGGCTCTGGCTCACTTGGCAGTGAAGGGTGAAGTCAGCACGATCAGAGGAAATGCATTCCCCACTTGATCGTACTGGCCACCAGAGTTAGCACGGCGACACCACCAAGATACAAGCCAGCAAACCATAGCCAGGAAGACGATTTCTCGGTCTTCGCAACGGGCTGTGACAGTGGCTGAAAAGCGTCAGACTGCAGTTTTTCGGCATTGCTCATCATCAATCTCCTCAGCTCAATAACCTTCCTCGAAGTCTTCCACCTTGCCGCTGAAAATGCGGTAGCCCCAGAAGGTGTACAGGCACACCATGGGCAGGAAGAAACACACGCCCACCAGCATGAACTTCAGGGTGGACTCCGGCGCCTGCGCCTGCCATAGCGTCAGGCTGTGCGGAATCAGGTAGGGGAACAGGCTCACCACCAGTCCGGCAAAGCCGAACAGGAACAGTGCGGCGGCCAGATAGAATGGCCGTTGCTCGTGGGCTGGGTCACGCAGATCACGGAACAGCCGCACGGCGCAGATAATACTGATCAGCGGCAGGGGCAGCAGGATCAGAAAACGCAGGCCACCCAGCCAGCGCTGGCGGATTTCAGGTTCGGCGATGACGGTCCACAGGCTGACCAGCGCCATGCCCAGCATCACCCAGATCACCAGCCGGCGGCCCAGATGGGCGGCACGCAGGGCAATCTCGCCGCGGCTCTTCATCCGCAGATAACAGCAGGCCAGCAGTGCATACCCGGCCATCACGGCAAAGCCGGTAAGGATGGTAAAGGGTGAGAACCAGTTCAGACGGTCATATACCGGCTGGCTCATATCAGCGCCCTGCACGATGGCACCAAGAATCATCCCCTGACACATCGCTGCCACCGTCGAACCTGCAGCAAAGGCCAGATCCCACAGGGGTTTGGAGCGATGCGACTTGAACCGGTACTCAAAGGCCACACCGCGGAAAATCAGCGCGATCAGCATGATGATGATCGGTGTATACAGCGTTGACAGTATGGTGCTGTAGGCCAGCGGAAAGGCAGCAAACAGCACCACCCCGCCAAACACCAGCCAGGTTTCGTTGCCATCCCAGACATGGGAGATGGAGCGCATCATGTGGTCGCGCTCTGCTTCGCTGTCAAACCACGGGTAAAGAATACCGAGGCCCAGATCGAAGCCATCCAGCAGCACATACATCAGGATGGCAAAGCCCATGATGAGGAAGTACAGCAGTGCCCATTCCATCTTAGCGGCCCTCCGGCTTGTCACTGTGATCACGGGGGTCAGTAGCGCTGCCGTCTACCGAGCCATAATGCCCCGGTGTATGGTCGGCATGCAGTGACGCTTCATGTCCTACCTGTTTGACCAGCGCCAGCGCGTAGCCCGGGGAGTCGACACCGATACGCTGCTGCTGCAGGAAGTCCAGGGTCGGTGGGCCCTTACGGATCAGCTTGCGCATAAAGTACAGATACACCCCGAACAGCAGCGAGTAGGTGATAACAAACAGGCTGAGGGAGAACAGCACCCGCGAGGCAGGCAGCGGCGAGACCACGTCCATGGTGCGCACCAGCCCGTAGACCAGCCACGGCTGACGGCCAATTTCCACCACATACCAGCCAAACAGGGTGGCAATCACACCACTGGGAATCATCAGAAAGCAGGCTTTGTGCAGCAGGCGGCAGTCATACAGTTTGCCTTTCCAGCGCAGCCAGGCAGCAGCGAAGGCAATCAGGATCATCAGCACACCCAGACCGACCATGATGCGGAAGGAGTAGAACACCGGCTTCACCGGCGGGCGGTCCTCAGGAGCGAAGGCTTTCAGCCCGGTCACCTCACCGGCCCAGCTGTGGGTCAGGATCAGGCTGCCCAGATGAGGAATGCCAATGGCCAGATGGTTGGTCTCTGCCTTTTCGTCAGGGATGGCGAACAGCAGCAGCGGTACCTTTTCTTCTTTCGCCGGCCAGATGCCTTCCATTGCTGCCAGCTTGGCGGGCTGATGTTCTTTCACCACCAGACCGTGGAAATCACCAATCACCGCCTGTGTCGGGGCCAGCACCAGTGCCGCCCACATGGCCATGGAGAAGCCCTTTTTGGCGAAGTCGAGGTTACGGCCCTTGAGCAGGAACCAGGCACTGACGCCACCGACCACGAAGGTGCCGGTGATCAGGGCGGCCATCAGCATGTGCATGAAGCGGTAGGGCATGGAGGGGTTGAAGATGACCTCCATCCAGCTGGCCACCTGAAAGACGCCGTCTACCTCGATATAACCGGCCGGGGTCTGCATCCAGGAGTTGGCGACAATGATCCAGAAGGCGGAAATCCAGGTGCCGATGGCGACGGTGAGCGTGGAGATGAAATGCACCTTCTCACTGACCCGCTGCCAGCCAAACAGCATCACGCCGAGGAAACCAGCTTCGAGGAAGAACGCTGTCAGCACTTCGTACGCCATCAGCGGGCCAAGAACGGCGCCGACCTTGTGGGAAAATTCGGAAAAGTTGGTACCAAACTCGTAGGACAGCACGATACCGCCAACCACCCCCATACCGAAGGTGATGGCAAAGGGCTTGATCCAGAATTTGGCCAGCTGCAGGTACAGCGGATTACGGGTCTTCAGCCACAGCCCTTCCCAGATAGCGATAAAGGTGGCAAGGCCGATGGTGATGGCGGGAAAGATAATGTGAAAACTGACGGTAAAGGCGAACTGGATTCGCGACAGCAGCGCGGCATCTAGGTCCATGGTACGGCTCCTACTTCAGATGCTGGTGTGGGGCCAGCAACAGACGATCCACCGTCACGGCAGCAGATCGTCACAGTGCCCGCAGAACGTAGCTTCAGTCGTACGTAAAAAATGCGGACACGGATGACATCAGTGTGCAGCGGCGGTTTTGCCGGATTTGCTGAGTCGGTAGTAGCGGATGGCAGCCGGGGTGGCGGCCAGGGCGAGGACGGCGAAGAAGGCGGCGTATTCGTGCAGCAGGTGGGAAAGCATGGTCTTGGCTCCAGCAACATTAAAGCTAAAAAGGGGCCGCTGCCTCCAGCACCGTCCTGCGCTTCCTGGACGGTGCTGCACCTGGGCAGCGGCTCCCGAACTCACGGTTTGACCGGTGAGAAACTCTGCTCTGGCCAATACCTCACGGCGGTATCGGCGGGTTTCTTCTGGCCGGCCTGCATTCAGGGTGTAAAGGGTCCGGGTGGAAAGGGTGATCGGTTCTCCACCCGGACGAAAAGAGCTGATGCGTGTCTGGCCTGCCTGACCGGCGGCCTTTGCGCGGGTGCCGTGTGACTGCTTTTCGGCGTCAAACGCGTTGACGGTGAAAACCCGGCACGAAAAATTCATAGTCTGCTGACTACCTGTTTAGCGAAACTCGTGCCAATTCAAATAGTTATCGTAAGTCATTGATTTGCATCAACACTTTGGCGGGTGGTGAAAACCGCTGTGAAC
Organism: Pokkaliibacter sp. MBI-7; assembly: GCF_029846635.1. Classification (NCBI taxonomy): domain Bacteria; kingdom Pseudomonadati; phylum Pseudomonadota; class Gammaproteobacteria; order Oceanospirillales; family Balneatrichaceae; genus Pokkaliibacter; species Pokkaliibacter sp. MBI-7. Next base: position 2,620,892 of record NZ_JARVTG010000001.1, read on the forward strand.
AGCGTTGACAGTCCTGCTAAGGTAAACTGTCAACAGTGTTGACAGCGTCTGGTGTCAATTCAGTAAAGCGGAGCCCTATGTCACTGCAGACAGCGTTTGAAATCATGATGATGGTTACCAGTGGCTGTGCCTTGCTGGTATCCGGCTGGTTGCTGTGGCAGTCACAGCGCCAGCGTGACCTGATTGCCCTGGCCGGTTTTGGCCTGATGATGGCGCTGTGGTGCGCCGGCCATGTGGCGATCTTCCATCACCTCACGGCGCTGGGGGTGATGCTGGTGCTGGCCAACCCGCTGATGCCAACCTTCTTCCTCGATTTTGCCGTGCGCTTCGTCAACCGCGGCGTCGCCCGTCAGCCGTGGCTGGACCGGCTGGAACGCAGCATGGGGCTGATTTATGCCCTGAGCATGGCGGTGGTGCTACTGAGCTGGTGGCTGCAGGGCGGCACGGCGGTGGCGGTAGCCTCCTTCCATCAGTTTTTTGTCTTCAGCTCCAGCGGCTGGTTCAACCTCGCCTACTCGGTGCTGGTCGGTATACTGGCCCACGGCGTGTTGAGCTGGGGCTTCCTCACCCATCAGGGCAACCGCCGGCGCTCCATCGTGGCGATGTTTGTTTCCGGTGGCTGGGGGCTGCTGCTGGCCACCAGTTTTGTCTTCCCTTCTCTGGGGCTGGATACCTACCCCTACCCCATGCTGCTGTTACCGTCCTACGTGGTGGTGCTGGTCTACGGTGTGGTGCGCTATCAGATTCTGGAGGTCAATGCCTGGGTCAATCGTGCCCTGCTGTGGGTGGGCATGATGCTGCTGATACTGGGGGTCATCGCCCTGCTCGGCGCACTGGCCGGACAGCTGGGGATGCAGGCGCTGGCCAACGTGCCGGGCTGGCAGCTGTGGCTGTATTCCGCGCTGGTGCTGGTGCTGGCGGCCCTGCTCTATCAGCCGCTGAATACGCTGGTGGGGCGGCTGGTGTACCCCGGCCTGAAGCTGGATCAGCTGCTGCTGGATCGTTGGCGTAACCAGCTGAAGACGGCGCAGAGCTGGGATGATCTCGGCGTGGTGGCGCAGTCGCTGATTTCTCACCAGCTCGGTCAACCGGTGCAGGTGCGTTTTCTGGGGCGTTATGAGCCGTCGCCGCGCAGTGGCAATGATCCGTGTATCCAGTGTCGCCAGCTGGGCGGTGCCTGGGAGTTTGAGCTGCTGGACTGGAGTGACATCACCCCGGCGCTGCGCCTGACCGGTGAAGTGTTCGGCTCGCTGCTGGCCAGCAGTTGCGGGGTACTGGAGCGTTCACTGATGCTGGCCGAAGCCGAACGGGCGCGGCTGGCGGAGCAGCATCTGGTGGAGCTGGGCGGCTTGTCGGCGGCGATGGCTCACGAGCTGCGCAATCCGCTGAATATCATTGCCATGGCCGCCGCCGGTGCGGATGCCGAGACCCGTGGTCATATCCAGACGCAGATCAAACGGGCTGACCGGCTGATTTCCGACATGCTGATCTACTCCGGCAAACTGACGCTGCAGCGCCAGCCGATTCAGCTGCAGGCCATGGTGCAGGCCCTGCTGGTGCATGTGGACTGGCACGGAGTGCGCCATGAGCTGGCGATGACTGAGGGGCTGGAAATTAACGCTGACCCTCACCGGGTGCAGCAGGTGCTGGTCAATCTGATCGACAATGCGCTGGCCTTTATCCGCAATCAGGCCGATGGCTGCCTGCGTATCGAGGCGGACAGCCATGGGGTGATCCGCCTGCATAACAACGGCCCGGCACTGCCTGATGAGCTGGCGACCTCGCTGTTCCGCCCCTTTGTCAGCAAGCGCCCCGGTGGCAGTGGCCTCGGGCTGGCCATCGTGCGACGGATCATGGAGGCCCACGGTGGCTATATCCGTTATCGTGCCGACCTCGGCTGGCCGGTCAGCTTCGAGCTGTTCTTCGCCGCGCCTGCTGCTGCGCAGGGCGATGCGGCTGACATTCCCTTTATCGCTGCACAGGAGTCCTCCTTATGAGTCACCTGACCCAGCCCCGCCTGCTGCTGGTGGATGACGAGCCGGCGTTCCGCTCGCTGGCCAGCCGCTGGCTGAGCGACTCCGGCTACACCGTGGAAACGGCGGCTGACATCGCCTCGGCCCGTGAGGTGGTCAAACACTTCGATGCCGATCTGATGCTGCTGGATCTGTCGTTACCGCCGACCTTCGACCCGATGACCACCCTGGCCGCGGTGCCGGAGTTTGCCTCGCGGCCGGTCATTATCCTGACGGGCCACGGTGACCGTGAACTGGCACTGGAGGCCATTCGTCAGGGCGCCTGGGATTTCCTCGCCAAACCCATCGACCCGGACATGCTGGCGGTGGTTGTGCGGCGGGCACTGAGCAAGCATCAGCTGGAAAAGGAACTGCTGCAGCTCAAGCGGGGTCTGGGCAAGGAACAGGCCCTGAGCCGGCTGATTGGCGCGTCGCCGTCGATGGAAGCGATCCGGGCGCTGGTGCAGCGCATTGCCGCCACCGACGTGCGGGTGCTGGTGACCGGACCGTCCGGCACCGGCAAAGAGGTCATCTCCCGCGCGCTGCATGATCTCAGTCAGCGCGCCAGCGGGCCGTTTATCTCGGTCCACTGTGGCGCGATCCCGGCCGACCTGCTGGAAAGCGAACTGTTTGGCCACACCAAGGGCGCGTTTACCGGAGCAGATCGTGAGCGGCCGGGCCTGCTCAAGCTGGCCGATGGTGGCACCCTGTTTCTCGATGAAATTGGCGAAATGCCGCTGCCGATGCAGGTCAAGCTGCTGCGGGTACTGCAGGAAGGTACCTTCTATCCGGTCGGTGGTCGCGAATTGCAGCACATCAATGTACGGCTGGTGTCGGCCACCAATGCTCATCTGCTGGACAAGGTGGCGGAGGGCAGCTTCCGCGAAGACCTCTACTACCGCATCAAGGGGGTCACCATTGAAACCCGGGCGTTAAGTGAGCGACCCGAAGATATTCCGCAGCTGCTGCGCTACTTTCTCGATCAGTGGCAAGTGAAGATGAACATGCCGGCCCCCTCGCCCTCGGCAGAGGCGCTGGACTGGTTTATCAGCCGGCCGTGGCCGGGCAATGTGCGTGAGTTACGCAGTACGCTGGAAAGTGTGGCGGCGATCAGTCAGGGCCGGGTCATCACCATGGAAGACATCGCCCTGCTGCACCCGCAGAGCCGCAGCCGCAGTGTGGCAGCGCCCGACAGTCAGGATCAGAGCCTCGAAGCTCAGGTACGGGCACTGGAAATCCGTCTGCTTAGTCAGGCCCTGCAGGACTGTGACGGTAATCGCACCCATGCCGCCCTGCAGCTGGGATTGTCACGGCAGGGGCTGCTGAAAAAGATGGAACGTTACGGTCTGGATTGATCTGGCATGAGGTTTCCATGCGTATCAGCTTGAGGTTGCAGGCTTTGTCGGTAAAAACTATTTGACTAAGTTTTGAGCAGAACCGATTGCCGTGCCGGATACATCACCCGAATGACGGTCAATTTATGGTCAATAAACTGCAAAGTCGCTAGGGTGAGAAGCCGTCCGAAATGTTAAATAGCAGGTGCCTGTGCGGGTATGAGGTGGCGTTATCCCTCCGCTGGCCGGGCTTAATCACAGTGAACAGGTTGTGCAGATGAGAGTTCAGGGTTCGCCGCGTCAAGGTGCCGTCGCTGGGTTCAGCCTGATTGAGCTGATGGTGACCATTGCCGTGCTGGCCATACTGGCTACGGTGGCGGTGCCGAGTTTTACCAGCATGATTGCCTCGGCCAACCTGAGTTCACGTGCCGAGGATCTGCGCCGTGACCTGCAGCTGGCGCGCAGTGAGGCGATCCGGGTCAGGGAGAACGTGGTGTTCTGCCGCAGTGATGACCAGTCCAGTTGCACCACCAGCGATGTGGCCGGCAGCTGGGGTGGCTGGATCGTGTTTGTTGATAGCGATGGCGACAATGTGCGTGATGCGGGTGAAACCATTCTGCGCAGCTACAGTCTGAGTGACAGCTACGAGCTGATTTCCAGTGCGGCACTGGGCGCCGAGGGCAACCGGGTGCGCTTCAGTGCCAACGGTTTTGCCTATCAGATTGCCAGCAGTCGCGATCTGGTGTCGGGTACCTTTGCCCTCTGTCGTCCCAGCAGCGCCGTGACCGACAACGTGCGTGAGGTCAGCATGATCTCCGGCGGTCGTACCTGGGTCAGTACCGCGGATGATGACGGTGCCTGCAGTCAGCCCAGTGATCCTTGATATCAGGAGTAAGATCAGTGCCCAGCCGCCGCCTCTGGCAGGAAGCCCTCTCTGTGCCGCACCCGGACCGCTGTTACCGTATACGGTCTGGGTCAGGCCGCGTGTTGCCGCCCCGCCGTCAGGGAGGTGTCGGGCTGATTGAAATTCTGGTCGCGCTGATGGTGCTGGCCATTGGCCTGCTGGGGGTCGCTGCCCTGCAGACCAGCAGCCTGCGTAACAACCAGAGCTCCTTTGACCGGGCCAATGCGGTGGTGCTGGTTAACGATATTGTCGAGCGTATGCGTGCCAATGCCAGTGTGGCGAAAAGCGACGGCTACAGTCTGGCATTCAGTACCAGCAGTACTGACAGCTGTCCGCTACCCACCGGCAGCAGCCGTGCCGATGTGGACCTGAGCGAGTGGCGTACCACTATTATCGGTACGCTGGGAGACGGTGCCTGCGGTGCGGTCAGTTGTACCGACGGGCTGTGCACCATCACCATCCGTTACGACGACAGCCGGGCGCTGGAGGGTGCCGCCGCCCAGACGCTGGTGTCGACGGTGCTGATGTGAGTCGTCTGGCGATGCGTACCTGCCTCCGTTATCAGCAGGGTCTGAGTCTGATTGAGCTGATGATTTCACTGATCCTCGGCAGCCTGATCACCCTCAGTGTCACCGGCGTTATTCTGGCCGGGAAAAGCAGTTTCAGCACCCAGACTAATCTGGCCACCATTCAGGAGAACGCCCTGCTGGTGTCGCAGTTGCTGGGGCAGGACATACGCGCGGCTTCTTTCAATGGCTGCGGCTCGCAGCGTACCCTCAATATTCTCAATAACTCCGGGAGCGACTGGTGGTCGGAGTGGGATGAAAGCCTGAAAGGCTACAGCGCCAGTGAAGACGTAGCCGATATCGATTTTGGCACCAGTGCGCAGGAGCGGGTTTCAGGTTCACAGGCACTGCAGGTGATCTACGCTGATAACAACGAAACCTATCTGACCGGCCAGAACAGTGGCTCTGCCACGCTGTCACTGGCCAGCACCAGCGGCTTCAGCTCCGGCGATATCGCGATGATTTGTGACCCGGAACAGGCCACCATCTTTCAGGTCACCAGTGTGGCTTCCTCCACGGTGGGGTATGCCAAATCAGGTTCGCCGGGCAACTGTGCGGCGCTGATGGGGTATGTCAGCAGCGGCTGCCCGACTACTGCACGGGTCTATGGTGAGGGCGCTTACGTCACCCGTCTGGGCGCCGTGGTGTGGTATCTGGGCTATAACGGCCGCACCTCCGGCACCTCGCTGTACCGGATGGTGCAGGACAACGGCAGCAGTCAGACCGTGCAGGAAATGGTCGAAGGGGTCAGCTCGCTGGCTTTTACCTATATGGTCAGCGGCAGCACCAGTTATGTCAGCGCCGGCAGCGTGACAGACTGGAGTACCGTAGTCGCAGTTAAGACGACGCTGGGTCTGGCCAGTACTGATACTAATGTCAGCACCAGCACGTCCACCGACAGCGGACGGCTGCAACGCACGCTCACCTTTGTCACTGCCCTGAGGAATCGCTGATGAGAACAGGCTTGCGACAGTCCAGCGGGCAACAGGGCATGGCCTTGCTGATCACGCTGGTGGCCTTGCTGATCATCACTGTACTGGCGGTGGCGGCGACCCGTACCACGTCACTGCAGGAACGCATGGTAGCGAATAATTATGATCAGACGCTGGCCTTTCAGGCGGCAGAATCGGCACTGCAGGAAGCGGAGGATTATCTGGACCCGGATACCACCGCCACCTTGCCGAGTTTTTCCAACACCAGTGGCCTCTATACCGAAGCGAATGCCGATGGCACGCCACGCTGGGAAGACAGCGATACGGTCTGGCTGGATGCCAGCAGTGATCTGGGTGATCTGGTGCCGACCGCACCGCAGTACATTATTGAATACCTGGGCACCTGGCCCGATCCGCCCGGCTGCGACCAGACCACTGATGTGCCCGCCGACTGCCTGCGTGATGTGTATCGCATCACTGCCCGCAGCAATGCGGCTGACCGGGCACAGGTGATGCTGCAGGCGATCTACTGGCGATGAGGAGGGGAAGATGAAACGATCGAGTTCACTGCGCCAGCGGCTGGCGGCACTGGCACTGGGCCTGCTCTGTGGCGCATTGCCGCTGCGCGCGGCGCTGGCCTCGGTGGATATCTCCAGCACGCCGCTGCTGCTGGGGACCACGGTGGCGCCCAATATCATGTTTCTGCTCGATGACTCCGGCTCCATGCAGTGGGAGTTCATGCCCGACTCTGATCTGTATTACTCCTACTACCTGTTCCCGCGGCCAGACAGTGTTTACGGCGGGGATACCTATACCAATCAGGTGCCGTCCTTCAGTGACGACAACCTGTCCAGCGTGCATGACCGCTCACCGCACAATAATGCGGTGTTCTATAACCCCTATATCACCTATACCCCGTGGAAAGCCTATACCGGCAGCTCCATGGGCGATGCTTCACCGACTGCTGCCTATTACAACCCCAGCAACACCTCGGCCGGCACTCTCAACCTGACCACCCAGCAGAGCCAGAAAGCGTACTGGTTCTACAGCACCACCAGCCGCTCCTCGGCGTACTACGCCACCAGTTGCGGTTCGGGAAACAACCGCTCCTATAACTGCGCCATGTCCTTCTACCCCATCACTTTTTATATGTACAAGGGCAGTGGCAGCGTTGAGACCATCTCCAACTACATCCGTTATCAGATTCGGGGCTCCAGTGCTTACAAGAAAGACCTGAGTGGCACTACCGAGTCCAGCGTCACCTCTTTCACCTGGGGAACTATTACCCGCACGGTGCTTGAGGAGCGGCAGAACTTCGCTAACTGGTTCCAGTACTACCGCTCGCGTATTCTGGCCGCCCGTGCCGGCGCCAGCATTGCCTTTGCCAGCCTCGGCAGCAACTACCGGGTGGGCTTTCGCACCATCAACGGCGGAACGACCCAGTACATACCCACCTCCGGTACCTTCTCCAGTACCAACAAGCAGAACTTCTACACCAACCTGCTGACCTCCACCATTGGCACCAGTGGTACGCCACTGCGCAGTGCCCTGCAGTGGGCGGGGGAATACTATTCCGGTAATAAGTCAGGGGTGACCGACCCGATGACACCGACATCGGTCAGCTGCCGGCAGAACTATGCGATCCTGACCACCGACGGCTACTGGAACGGTTCCCTCAGCAGCACGGTTGGCAACGCCGATAACAGTGCGGGCTCGAAGATCACCAGTGCCGACGGCAACACCAGCTATACCTATGCCGCGGTGGCGCCCTATAAGGATGACTACAGCGATACCCTGGCGGATATCGCCATGACCTACTGGAAAAAGGATATCCGCACCGATCTGGCTAACAATGTCACTACCTCTACCAATGACCCGGCGTTCTGGCAGCATATGGTGACCTTTGGCATTTCCATCGGTGTCAGTGGCTCGCTGGACCCTGATTCTGATCTCAGTGCGCTGACCGCCGGCACCAAAAGCTGGCCCAATCCGACTAGCTCCGATGAATACAAAATCGATGACCTGTGGCACGCCACGGTCAACAGTCGCGGTACGTTCGTGGCGGCCTCCAACCCGGAAGAATTTGCCGAGGCGCTGCAGGATGCCCTCGCCACCATTGCCAGCCGCACGTCCACCAACGCCAGCCTGACCAACAACGGCAACGCGCTGGAAACCGACTCCATGCTGTTCCAGCCGCGTTACTATTCGGGCGACTGGACCGGTGATCTGTGGGCTTACGATGTGTCCGACTCCAGCGTGGACCCGGTGATCAGCTGGAAAGCATCAAAGAACGTACCCAGCTACAGCACGCGCAATATTGTGCTGGGCGGTGGCAGCACCTACACCACGGTGGATTTCAAGTGGAGCTCGCTGGCCACAGCACAGAAAACGGTGCTGGGCAGCGAGGCCGTGGTCAACTATCTGCGTGGCAATACCGCCAGCGAAATCAGTAATGGCGGCTCCTATCGCAACCGCAGCACGGTGCTGGGTGATTTCGTCGACTCGAATCCGTTCTATCAGGATGTGCCTTCTAAGAACTACTACCGCTACCATTGGACTGGCGCCAGCAGTTACAGCGCCTTCAGAACCGCCAATGCTGCGCGTCAGGATATGGTCTATGTCGGTGGCAACGATGGCATGCTGCACGGCTTTGCCGCCAGTGGCAGCAGTGCCGGCAAGGAGCTGCTGGCCTACATTCCCAGTGAGATGCTGAGCAAGTTGCCTGATCTCACCAGCAGCAGCTATACCCACGAATACATGATGGACGGCGATGTCACTGTGGGTGATGCCTATATCAGCAGCAGCTGGAAGTCAGTTCTGGTCGGCAGTACCGGTCGTGGTGGCAAGTCCCTGTTTGCCCTCGATGTGACCGATCCGACCAGCTTCTCAGCCAGCAAGGTGCTGTGGGAATACACCGATACCGATCTGGGCCAGTTCCTCGGTACGCCGGTGATTGCCCGCCTGAATAACGGGACGTGGGCTGCTATTGTTGGCAATGGCTACAACGGCACCAGCAATACGGCAGAGCTGCTGGTGATCAATCTGGAAACCGGGGCGCTGATCAAGAAAATCGATACCGGCATCGGCACGGCCGCTGATCCTAACGGGCTGGCCAGCGTCGCCGGTTACGACAGTGACCGGGATGGTAACTTCGATTACTTCTACGCTGGCGACCTGTACGGCAATATCTGGAAGTTCGATCTCAGCAGCACCAGTACCAGTGACTGGGGGCTGAGCTACAGCAGTAAGCCGCTGTTCACTGCGGAATATACCGATGGCAGCAGTGACACCCGGCAGCCTGTCACGGCCGGGCTGGCTCTCAGTGTCGACTCCTCCTCCGGCAGTCTGTGGGTATTCTTTGGCACCGGCCTGTATCTCGGCACTTCTGACCCGGACAGTAAGAATGTGCAGGCTATTTATGGCATCAGCGATACCGGCACGGCATTCAGTGATAACAGCAACCTGCTCAAGCTGAAGATTCAGGATGAATACACTAACAGTGACGGCCTGATGGTGCGCTCGGTGGTGATCGCCAGTGGTCAGAGCAGCAAGACCAGCACGCGGGGCTGGTATCTCAACCTGATTTCGCCCAATAACGGCAATGAGGGTGAGCGGGTGATTTATACCCCACAGATGCTGCGTAACTACCTGGTGGCCACGACCCTGATCCCCGATGACGATGACTGCTCACAGGGCGGCAGCAGCTACACCATGGGTATTTATCCCTACATGACCAGTGCCTCCACCAGTAGCAAGAACGGCGTCTTTGATATCAACAACGACGGCACGGTGGATGCCAGCGACAAGATCAACAGCAGTCAGGTCGGCAGCGGTATTGGCTCAAGCACCGCCACCTCCAATGGTTCACTGGTCGGTAACAAGCTCTACAGTTCTGATAACTCCGGGAACGTCAGCTCCTCTGATGTGGATACCTATACCAATCTGGGGAAAACCTCCTGGCGTGAGATCCGCAACTACTAACCTGCAGCGATAACGAAGTGAGAGGACGATGAAGCGAAACAACAGGTCTGTTGCCCCGGTACGATCCGGTCAGGCGCGGGGGTTTACCCTGATCGAGATGATGATCGTGGTGGCGGTGATTGGCATCCTGGCTGCCATCGCCTATCCCAGTTATCAGCGCTACGTCACCGAAAGTCGCCGCTCCGCCGCCGAAGCCTGCCTGTCGCAGTACGCGCTGTATATGGAGCGTTTTTATGCCACCAACCTGAGCTATGCCGAGACCAGCTCCGGCACAGCAGTCAGCCTGCCCACCCTTGACTGCTCTACTGAGCTGTCCAGCTATTACACCTTCAGCCTGTCTGCCGTGGCCAGTCGCAGCTATAGCCTGGAGGCCGCACCGCAAAGTACTCAGGCCAGCAATGACAGCGCCTGCGGCACCCTGTCGCTGGATGAAACCGGCGCCAAGGGGGCCTCGGGCAGCTCTGGCAGTAGCTGCTGGAAATAACGTATCACCGGCTGGTCCCGGCGCTCAGTCGTGACCAGCCAGTAGCGATGGATTGGCTGCTCTGCCACGATGCATCGCGACCCCGCCAATGATTCCCCTTCTTCTGCCATTCACAGAAGTGCTGCTTAGCCTCTGTGGCGGGCAGCCGCTACTGACTTAGGTCCGGTTGCAAACACAGTAAGCGCTTTGTAAAGTGGCTGTGTTGCCATAATAGCTCCAAATTTTTCGACTTGTTTCAGTCTCCGCAACACTAACGTGCAGCCCGACAAGACTCCCGCGCCTCTCTGCACTTTTCCCTGGGGGATGGATGATGATCCGTCATCGAAGTGACCATAGCGCGCTCCCGGCTACTCTGCCTTCTTGGCAACGGGGGGTCGGTATGTTGGAAGTGTTAATCACCCTGCTGGTGCTGGCTGCGGGTTTGCTTGGTTCAGCCGCACTGCATCTGAATACCCTGCGCGAATCTCAGCTGGCCAATCAGCGTGGTCAGGCCGTCACCCTGGCTCAGGATATTTCCGGCCGGCTGTTGGGAGATCGCGGCAATATTGCTACCTATAACAATTTCGACAGCCAGACCGGCGGCAGTTGCACCAGTTGCACCGATGCCCAGCAGGCACTGGCCGACTGGAAAACCCGGGTGGAGGCCAGCCTGCCCTCTGGCCGTATTCAACTGAGTAACACCGGCGGCAACCTGTATCAGGTACGCATTTACTGGGATGAGAACCGTAGCGGTGTCACCGGCCTCAACTGCAACAAGGAAGAATGGGATGAGAGCACGGACATGGCCTGTTATCAGCTGATGGTGCAGTTATGAGCCTGATGAGAAGCCAATCGCTACAGCGTCAGCGCGGTGTAACACTGGTTGAGCTGATGATCTCTCTGGCACTGGGGGTGGTACTGGTGCTGGCGGCGACCGATGTGATGCTGAGCGGTCGCCAGACCTATATCAGTATCTCGGCTTCAGCAGGCATTCAGGACAGTGCCGGTTATATCCAGTCACTGCTGCGCACCCAGATCAATCACGCCGGTTTCACCTCTAACCCGGTGAAATCCCTGAGCACGGAGTTTGCGGCCGATACCGCGGCTTCCTCCACTTCGGGGGGGATTGCCTGGTCTGCCGCGCAGGTGGTGTCCGGCGTTCGCAGTACCACTATTACCGGCAGTCCCGATATGTTGTATGTCCGTCTGCAGGGCAACAGCGATGGCAGCACCCTCGACTGCCTTGGCCAGAGCGTCGTCAGTGGCGATACGGTGGTGATGAAACTCTACATGGCCAGTGATCTGGCGCTGTACTGTACCGTCAGTGGCCACGATACCAATACCAAGAATCAGACCCAGTCGCTGGTGCAGGGCATCGAAGGGATGCGCCTGCTGTTTGGGGTGGACAGCGATGAAGACAACGCCATCGATAAGTGGCTGCAGACTACCCAGCTGGCGGCTGCGTCCACCACTGACAAGACCCACATTGCGGCGGTGCGGGTTGGGCTGATTATTAGCTCGACGGTGTCGACCGATCAGGGCTCCAGTGCCAAGACCTTCTCGCTGCTTGGCAGCAATGTCACGACGGCTGTCAGCAGTCGTATGCGCCAGGCGTTTGAGAACACCTTCTGGCTGCCCAATGTTGCCCTGATGCGGGAGAGCTGAGTAATGACCACACCAAGAGTCCTGACGCATAACCTGAGAGCCGGTCGGCAAAGGGGCGCTGCGCTGCTGGTCTGTATCGTGATGATGGCGCTGCTGATGGTGATCGGCATCAGCGCCTATCGCATGACCAACCTGACGCAGAAGATGGAAACCAACGCCGAGGATACGCAGCTGGCAGGCATTCTGGCAGAAAGCTCCCTGCAGGAGGCGGAGTCCTATATCAGCTCGGACAATGCCATCCTCACCACCAAGCTTGGTCACGGCAAATATAACGTCAGCGACAGCGACACCCCCAAATGGAAGGTAGTCACCGGTACCCAGAGTAGCAATCAGAATGTCTGGGAGACCACCGATGCTGTGCTGACCTACAGTCAGTCGGTACAGGGCATTGATAATCGTCTGCGTACCACGCCGGTGTATATCATCGAAGAGCTGCCGGAACCGGAACAGTTCAAGATTGAGAACAGTCAGGTGGAAGGCCACGGCCTGCGTGAGCGGATGGAGTTGTACCGCATCACTGCCAAAGGGACCGGGCCATCGCAGGAGCTGGATCGTTATCTACAGTCCAATTACACCCGCATCGTCACTAAATAGCAGGAGCCGCAACATGATGTCGAATCACCGCTGGCCCCTGCTGCTCAGCAGCCTGCTGATCCTGTGCCTGGGCTGGGTCAGCGGCAGCCGGGCCGATACGGCGCCTGCCACGGCACCGCTGGCCAGCTCGGTCAGCGTCAAGCCCAAGATGATGATCCTGCTGTCCAAGGATCATGAGCTGTTCAAAAAAGCCTATCCCGATTACACCGACCTCAACGGCGACGGCGTGCTGGACACCAGTTACGACAACAGCATCGACTACGACGGCTACTTCAACAACAGCAAGTGCTACACCCACAACGGCAACTATTTCAGTATCAGCGGAGCGGCCAGCAACCACCTCTGCACCAGTGCCTGGAGCGGTAACTTCCTGAACTGGGCCACCATGACCCGCATGGATCTGATCCGCAAGGTGCTGTATGGCGGTACCCGTTCCAGCGACCCTTCTTCGACCACTGCAGCGACGGTGCTGGAACGTGTCTATCTGCCTTCGGATACGCACTCCTTTGCCAAGAGTTTCAAGGGCACCAGCGCGGTGGCCGTATCCAAAGTCACGCCTTACAGCTATACCGCTGTGAGCTTGTGCAGTACCTCCAACCAGACTAATGCCAGTGGCAAGGATTACGTGCTGGCGCCGGGTAATACTCCGCTGATCCGGGTGGCCAGTGGCAGCTGGTTATTCTGGGCCACCGGTGAAGTGAACCAGTGTGATTACGGCTCCAATGCCTACCAGCCCAGCAGCGGTACTGATCTGACCATGCGGGTGCAGGTCTGCGACAGCGCCGATGGTCGCAGTGACTACTGCAAGACCTATCCGGCCGGTAACCGCAAGCCTATCGGCCTGTTGCAGACCTATGGCGAGAGCAAGCAGATTGAGTTTGGTCTGATGACCGGCAGTTACTACCGCAATACCCGCGGTGGCGTGCTGCGTCAGCCGCTGGCGGCTTTCAATGACAGCATCAGGGAGGTCAATACCCAGACCGGCCAGCTGCTGTTGCCCAGTAACGGCATGGTCAAGCTGATCAATGATCTGCAGATCATCAAGTACCGTCGTGGTGGCTATACCGACTGTGGCAGCAGTGTGGATCAGGTGTGCTTCAGCTGGGGCAATCCGCTGGGTGAAATGTTTCTGGAAGCATTGCGCTATATCAGTCTGTCCAGCAGTCGCACAGCACAAACGGATTATGCCAGCTCCACGGCGACCAACGATTCCAGTTATCTGGGCTCCAGTGCTTTCAGTGATGTCAGCTGGGGCAGCGATCCCTGGCCTGCCACTCAGAACTGTGCCAGCTGCAGTATCCTGATCCTGTCTTCGGGAGTGAACTCCTTCGACATGGACAACCTGTCTGGCACGGCGCTGGCCAATGTGCCGAGCCTCAGTACCACCACCCTGACCAGCTACGTCAACAGCATTGGCGACAAAGAAGGCATCACCAACAAGAACTTCCTGATTGGCGAGAACGGCAGCAGTACCAATAAATTCTGCGACTCCAAGAAGGTTTCGACGTTGTACGCCGCCAAAGGCATCTGCCCGGATGCACCCGGTAATGCGGGCGGTTATTCTCTGGCCGGACTGGCCTATTATGCCCACAAGAATGACCTGAAAACGGCCGCGAGCGGCACCCAGACGGTCAAGACCTACGGGGTTTCCCTGTCTGAGGCGCTGCCGACCTTTGCCTTCCAGACCAGTGCGGGCAAGATCACTGTGGTGCCCAGCTGCCGCAATGGCAGTAACAACTGCAGTATGAATGATCTGTTTGTCGGCTCGCAGAGCTTTAATAGCAGTGGTCAGCTGATCGCGGCACGTTTTTTTGTCGCCTGGGAAGACCAGCGCTGGGGCTCTGACTATGACATGGACCTGATTGCCGAGGTGAATGTCTGCGCTGGCAGCGCCTGCAGCCCTGCCATTAACAGCGATCAGATCAAGATCACCACCGGAGTGCCGTACAAATACACCGCAGCCGGGATGCAGATTGGCCTCACCGTGATCGGCAGTTCCAATGACGGTACCCAGTGGCTGCAGGATGTACCGGCGTATTACAACGGTAGTATTCAGATCAATAACTGGCAGGACATCGCCACCCTGCAGGTAAAGAGCAACCCGTCACCGGCCTATATCAGTCAGGTCTTCACCGCCTCGGCCAGCAACCAGATCAGTGCGCTGCCTTCACCATTGTTTCTGGCAGCCAAGTACGGCGGTTATAACGATCTGGACAAGAGTGGTGACCCGTCCAATGGCAGTGGTGACAGTCGCGAATGGGATGCCGACGGAGATGGTCAGCCGGACAACTACTACAAGGTCAACAACTTCAGCATGCTGGCCAGTAACCTCAACGCGGTGTTTGCCGAGGTGGCCAAGAGTGTGGGTTACTCCGCGCCGGTCAGTAGCAGCAGTGCGGTGACCAAGGGCGCCCGTGTCTATTTCAGCTCCTACGACAACGTTAACGCCTGGAACGGCAACCTGTATTCGTTCAAGTACAACACCACCGGTCAGCTGCAGCAGGAATGGAATGCGGTACAGCAGCTGCGCAATCTGGACCCGGCCACACGCAATATCTTCAGCTGGGATCCGGATGCCAGGACCGGTGTGGCGTTCTACGCTCCCGGCACCAGTGGTGCCAACTCAACCCTCAGTGCGACGCAGATCGCCAGGCTGACCGCCGCCCTGCCGACGCCGAATGCCAGTATCAATGCCCAGAAGGCGGTGAGCTATTATCGCGGTGACCACAGTAACGAGCTGATCAACGGTGGTACTTTCCGCAGCCGGCTGGATCGCAATGGCGAATCAACCCGCTTAGGCGATATCGTCAACTCCTCGCCCACCTATGTCGGTAGCACCGGGTTCTACTACTCCGATGCCATGGAGGCGGATAAGTACAGCGATTTCGTCAACAGCACCGACTATCAGGGCCGCACCCCGATGGTCTATGTCGGCAGCAACGACGGTGCACTGCATGGCTTCAATGCCAATAACGGTAACGAGCGCTTCGTCTATTACCCCAATGCGGTCATGTCGACCCTCAACCAGATGCTGGACCCCAACAACTACGACAAGGTGCACGCCTTTTCGGTGGATGGCTCACCCACGGCGGTGGATGCCTATTTCAGCAACAGCTGGCACACGGTGCTGAGCGGAGGTCTGCGTGCAGGCGGCAAGGCCATCTATGCGCTGGATGTGTCGGCTACCCGCTTTGGTGATGGTCGCGCCAGTACGCTGGTGATGTGGGAGTACGATGAAACCGTGGACAAGGCTTTGCTGCCCAGCGGCGAGACTAATTCCACGCTGGGTTATACCTTCTCCAAGCCCGCTATCGTCAAGCTCAACAACGGCAAATGGGCGGCGGTGTTTGGCAATGGTTACTACAGTGCGGCGGGCAAGGCGGTGCTCTATATCGTCTATCTGGATGCCATGGGTGATAACAAGTGGAGTGCGACCGATGTGGTGCGCATCAACACCGGCGTAGGCAGTACCTCTGATCTTAACGGTCTGTCGGAGATCGCCCCGATCGACAGCAATGATGATGGTCGTATTGATCTGGTCTATGCTGGCGACCTGAAAGGCAATCTGTGGCGCTTTGATCTCAGCGGCAGCAGCTCCAGCAGCTGGAAAGTGGCCGGTAATGCTCCGGTATTTACTGCCCGCGATGCCAACAACAAGGTACAGCCGATTGTGGCTCAGCCGGAAGTCGGCAAGATTTCCGGTGGCGGCTATATGGTGTTCTTCGGCACTGGCAAATACCACGACAAGGAAGACCTGACGCTGCCCGCTACTGCCCGGCAGAGTTTCTACGCGGTCAAGGATACGCTGGCCGCCTCCCCTATTACGTTGTATCGCGCCAGTCTGGCGGAGCAGACCTATACCGAATTCACCGACAGTGCCGGTGCCAGTTACCGCAGCGTCTCGCAGAATACGGTGTCGGCCAGCAAGTCCGGCTGGTTTATGGACCTGGCCGGTACCAGTGTCGGTGAGCGGGTGATCCGCGGGGCAACACTGACCCGTGGGCGTATTGTTTTCACCACGCTGATCCCTGATCCTGACCAGTGCGGTGGTAAGGAGTTTGGCTGGCGATGGTGGTCAAGGCACAGGATGGCAGTGGATCCAGCAGCCCGGTTTTTGACACTAACAATGATGGTGTGATCGATGCGTCCGACCTGGTCAACAGCGGCTCGAGCAAGCGCTCCAGTGACGGTCTGCGCCAGGATACGTCCGCAGGTGCGCTAGTACTGGATAATGGAAATACACAGTCGGTCATCACCATTGATCAGCAGGGCAACCCCGATACTGTAGAGATGAGTAAAGGGTCTACCTATCGTCAGCAACGGGTGAACTGGCAGGAGGTCTACCCCTATGAGTAAAAGACAGCAGGGCTTTACCCTGATCGAGATGATGATCACGGTTGCTGTCATCGGCATACTGGCGGCGATTGCCTACCCCAGTTACAACAACTACGTGCTGCGCAGCCATCGGGTCGAAGC
The DNA here is from genome assembly GCF_029846635.1 of Pokkaliibacter sp. MBI-7. Taxonomy (NCBI): domain Bacteria; kingdom Pseudomonadati; phylum Pseudomonadota; class Gammaproteobacteria; order Oceanospirillales; family Balneatrichaceae; genus Pokkaliibacter; species Pokkaliibacter sp. MBI-7. Next base: position 2,637,819 of record NZ_JARVTG010000001.1, read on the forward strand.
CGAGGGAGTGATGATGCAGGCGGCGCAGGCTCTGCAGCGCTACTACGGCAATGCCTTCACCTACTATGGGTTTGATGACAGCGCTTATCAGCAGTCACCCACGACGGGAACTGCTCGCTATACCCTGGTGATCAGTGCCGAGGAAGATACGCCGCACGAGTACACGATCACCGCCACACCCGGCAGCAGCCAGAGCAGTGACAGCTGCGGTACCCTGACACTGGATCAGGCTGGCACCAGAACCGTGTCGGGCTCTTCGGCCACCGTGGCGAATTGCTGGTAAACAGGATGAGAAAAGTCAGAGTAGTCAGAGGTTTCACTCTGATTGAGATGATGGTCACCATCGCAGTACTGGCCATTGTCGCCACCATCGCCATTCCCGGCTTTACGCAGATGATGCTGAGCTATCGCACCAGTTCGGATGCGGACATGCTCTATCGTGCCTTGCTGACGGCACGCAGTGCGGCTGTGGATAAGCGCGCCAACGTGGTGGTGTGTCCGTCTGTGGATAATGTCAGCTGTGGCAGCGGCGCCAATCTGGTTATCTTTGTCGATAGCGATGGCAACAGCAAAGTCACTGACAGCAGCGAACTGATCAGTGTGGTCGGGCTGAATGCGGCCACCAGCAACAGTACGGCCATCATCTTCAATCGTAGTGGCGCGGTGCAAAGCAGCGTTGGCAATCAGAGTTTTCTTATCTGCCACGCCAGCAGCAGCAAGTCGGTCTATCGCACTGTCACCGTCAGTCTGAGTGGTCAGGTGACGCAGACCACGTCAACCTATGGCACCAGCTGCCCTACTTAGTACCCAAAAACGACAAAGGGCCGCGGTTGCGGCCCTTCTGTTGTCAGTCTGTAGCAGATCAGCCAGCCAGCGCGGCCTGCTGCAGTGCGCACAGTTCCTTAATGCCCTGCTCAGCCAGCTCCAGCATCTCGTTAAGCTGTGCGCGGCTGTAGGATTCACCTTCGGCAGTACCCTGCACTTCGACAAAGCCACCGTTGGAGGTCATGATTACGTTCATATCGGTCTCAGCGGCGGAATCTTCGTCATAGTCCAGATCCAGCACGGCCTTGTCCTTGTAAATACCCACGGAAACCGCGGCCACCATCTGCTTCAGCGGGTCATGTTTGACGCCGAAGGACTTGTCCTGACGGATGAAGTTGAGTGCATCCACCAGTGCTACGCAGGCACCCGTAATGGAGGCTGTGCGGGTACCGCCATCGGCCTGGATCACGTCGCAGTCTATATTGATGGTATTTTCTCCCAGCTTCTTCATGTCGACCGCAGCACGCAGTGCACGACCGATTAAGCGCTGGATTTCCAGGGTGCGGCCACCCTGCTTGCCACGGGCTGCTTCGCGATCATTGCGGGTGCTGGTCGCACGCGGCAGCATGCCGTACTCGGCGGTTACCCAGCCCTGGCCCTGGCCCTTGAGGAATCGGGGTACGCCACGGGTCACGCTGGCGGTGCAGATCACCTTGGTGTCACCGAACTCCACCAGGACCGAACCTTCGGCGTGTTTGGTGTAATTGCGGGTGATGCGCACAGTGCGCATCTGATCGACGCGACGGCCACTGGGACGCATAAAATCGATACCCAGTTGTTTAAGCTGATCAGACAGAGATGAAGACATGCACAAAGTACCTTGTTGAGCTGATACGGATCACGCAGATTAAGACACCACGGAAGTAAGGTACTGACATCACCCTGCAGGTGACTGCTCTCAGGCAGATGCAGAATCCGTACATTCCATAAGTTCAGGCCCGGCGGGACCGGGTGCTAGAATACCAGATCATCCACCATTACGCAGTGTTCGAGGGACGACAGATGACTCAAAGCATGACCGCCTTTGCCCGTAAGGAAATCCAGCAAGAATGGGGCACCCTGGTGTGGGAGATTCGCAGCGTCAATCATCGTTATCTTGAGCCTATCCTGCGTCTGCCCGACAACCTGCGTGAACTGGAGACCGGCCTGCGGGAAAAGCTGCGCCAGCAACTGTCACGTGGCAAGGTGGAGTGCACCCTGCGCTTTCAGGCGGCTGCCGGGCAGGGGTCGATGGTCATCAATGAGCCGTTACTACAGAGCCTGCTGGACGCCTGCGATCAGGTACAGACGCTACTGCCCAAGGCCGGCAAGCTCAATCCACTGGAAGTGCTGCAATGGCCGGGCGTGCTGCAGAGCAGTGAGCACGATCTGGCCGAGGTACAGGCCGAAGCGCTGGATCAGTTTGATGAAGCGCTGGCAGAGCTGGTACAGGGTCGTCAGCGTGAAGGCGGCGAGCTGGCCCAGCTGATACTGCAACGGCTGACGGCCATGAGCAGCATCGTTGCCAAGGTGCGTGATCTTTTGCCTGCCATTCTTGAACGCCAGCGCCAGCAACTGCTGGACAAGTTCGCAGAGCTGCAGATTGAACTGGACCCCACCCGGCTGGAGCAGGAAATGGTGCTGCTGGCACAGAAGGCTGACGTTGCCGAAGAGCTGGATCGCCTCGATACCCATATTCAGGAAGTGAAACGTGTGCTGCGACAGAGCGGCTCCATTGGCCGCCGTCTGGATTTCCTCATGCAGGAGCTGAATCGCGAAGCCAATACCCTGTCCTCCAAGTCGATTGTGGCTGATACCACCCAGCAGGCAGTGGAGCTCAAGGTACTGATCGAACAGATGCGTGAGCAGGTACAGAATATTGAATAGTTTTCCCTTGCTTTCCAACTCTTTCAGATTATTGACAAAGCCCTGATTTTAAAGGGCTTTTGTTTTTCATCCTGTCCTACCTCGTTTCATCTTGTTTCATCCATGCGGTGAGTTAACTGGTGAGTAATGGCTCTGTATACTCACACCAAATGGTGAGTAAAAGGAGGGCCTATGGCCATGACAGCAAAGCAAGTCGCCGCACTTGCAAAGGCCGGGGAGCCAATACGAAAGTCATACGGTAAAGGGCTGTACTTCGTCGTCCCGGACTCGGGAAGCCCGTACTGGGCGCTAAGGTACAGCGTGGATGGCAAACGCAAGCAGATGACACTGGGGCAGTATGCCGACATGTCACTGGCAGATGCTCGGACAGAAGCGGAAGTCTTCAAGCGCGAACTCCGCCAGGGAGTCGACCCGCTGATTGCCAAACAACGCCAGAAATGGATCGGGATCAGCAGCGTCGATGACTTGTTCCAGGATTGGTACACGAACGACCTGCTCCCCAGACTGAAGCACCCCAATATTCCGGCCAGGATTTTCAACAAAGACATCAAACCCGTCATCGGTGAGCTCAAGATTCATGATGTTACGGCCCTTGATGTTCGAGAAGTCATCCATCGAGTTAGAGACAGCGGGCGTCCAACCGTTGCGAACGACACCCTGGGCTACATGAAGCAGCTCTTCAACCACGCAGTAAAGCTTGAGTTGACCGCAAACAATCCTGCATCACCTTTCACAATCAACGATGCCGGGGGACTCGAAGAATCCCGAGCCAGGGCGCTGAAGCTGGACGAAGTAGAACAAGTATTCAAAGTTTTCAGGAAGCATCTGAACAGCTTTGGCAGAGACAACTACCTGTCATGCTGCCTGTTCCTGGTGCTCGGGAACCGGAAAAGCGAGTTGTGCGAGGCCCCCTGGTCAGAATTTGATCTGGAGCAGTATGTTTGGCACATACCTCAGGAGCGGGTAAAGACCGGAATCCCAATCTCTATACCTCTACCAAGCCAAGCCATGGAGTGGCTGAATGAGCTCAAAGTAAGATCACTGGGTTCTGAGTACGTTTTCCCAGCCAGACGCCGCAGCAAACTGCCCCATATGGGGCCTGACACCCTGAATCGTGCGATCTCCAAGCTGTTTGGACGAGAAGCAGGACGGAAGATCCAGCCACCCAACGTAATGGGCGACATCAAGCACTTCACCGTCCATGATCTCAGGCGAACCTTCAGAAGCCTAGCCTCCTCAGTTGGGACGCCGCGTCACATTGCGCGTCTCTGCACCAACCATCGGCAGGGAGGAGTAGATGGTATCTATGACAGGCATGAGTACTTCGAGGAGCGGAAAGCGGCTCACCAGAAGGTAGCCGATCTGGTCTCGCCATACCTATAGCGGCTTATCCATATGCGCGCAAAGAACACCTAATTTAAAATTATGGTTTCTGTGCGCAAAATGCAGTACATTGTACTGCGCGAGCACATGGTAGGATATGCAATGGCACGGTCTAAAGAAGAAACTTTGTCTATTCGTACATCTAAGGAAATAAAGATGCTACTCAAAGCAGCAGCGGAAAAAGAACATCGTTCTCAAGCCTCTATGCTTGAGGTTTTGATCTTAGATTATGCGAAGCTGCACGGGTTGGTTCTGGGAGATATTCCTCCAACCAACGGTAGTCGTGGATAGTTATAGTAATAGCCCTCAATGTTTCATAACGTACTATTAGTTATGCCGATTGGGCTACAGGGTGTCCGATATGGCAAGAGAGAATATTATAAAAACGGTATCAAAGCCTATGTGCCAAGGGGGCAATAATGGCTAACGGTAAAATACTGAGGCAGTTGATTAGGGCAGGAACCAGTGGTGATTCCGAGGCCTTTCGACGTGCTTCTGAAGCTGTTATTCAGGATGAGCGGCAAAAGCAACATCACCTGCTTGCAAACGATCTTGAACAAATATTGTATGGAGAGCACTTAAGGCCACTTAAGCAAAGTGGACGTAATACCTTGCCTACTCCTCCTGTAGATAAAGAGCGAGGACTACCACTTTTAGATGTTCGACAAGCTCAGCGACCTATAGAAGAAATGGTGCTACCTGAGTCAAGTCTTACATCTATCGAGGAACTTCTTGAGGAACACCGCCGAGTCGATGTGCTGAGAAGTTATGGCATGAAGCCTTCTGGAAAAATTATTTTTCATGGGCCTCCAGGCTGCGGAAAAACCTTAGCAGCGGAGGTCATTGCTTTTGAGCTTGATTTACCTCTTGCCATTGTTCGTCTCGATGCATTGGTATCATCTTTTTTGGGTGAAACGGCAGCGAATCTTCGCAAAGTTTTTGACTTTGTTGCTGATCATTCAATGGTAGTTTTATTTGATGAGTTTGACGCCATAGGCAAAGAACGTTCTGACTCAGGTGAACATGGCGAGTTACGCCGCGTCGTTAACGCAGTGCTTCAAATGATGGACGCTTATCAAGGGAAGAGTCTTATATTGGCAGCGACAAATCATGAGCACATTTTGGATAGTGCCATCTGGCGACGCTTCGATGAAAAAATTGACTTTCCATTACCAGATGAACAGCAAATACAACAAATTCTTTCACTCAAGTTGCGTGGTGTGCGTCGTCAATTTGAGTTAGATGAAAAATCTCTCCTCGGAATATTTTCCACAAAAAGTGGTGCTGATATCGAGCGTATTGTGCGTAGAGCCGTTAAACGAATGATTCTACGTAGTCAGGAATTTTTGACCGTTAAGGATCTGAAGCAAGCAGCTTCTCGAGAAAGTTAAACAAGGGGCTAGGAATGGCTAATTATGAACATCTTAGGATAGAAAGAGAACTGCTTGAGAATGAACGTAGAACAAGAAAAATCAATATTCCAAGACATCCACGAGGTGATCTTCGTGGGCATGGTCAAAAATTATCCAGAGACTTAACTGAATCATTCAAATTCGCACAAAGTCAACAAACGTCACGCCCTGGTAATTTTGTACTGAAAATTCGTTATACAGGACTTCTCGATATTACCCATCTAAACAAACATGGTATCGAGTTTGTAAGCCAAGAAGACAATCATCTGTGTGTTGTTTTTGTTGATGAAACCGGAATGGCTGTGTTTGCAGATCACTTGCAACGTCTAGGTTTAGACGATGCAGAGTTGACGTACAAACAGATTCTCGAAGCCATAGAGGGGATCGATAACTGGACAAGTGAGGATCGGAAGAGTTGGGCTCTCAGAAGAAATGGCTTACCAAGGTCAGAAAAATTTCTCTTAGATGTGGAACTTTGGCCTGTGGCTGTTGCTCATCATCCTGAGAGATTAAGCACTTGTGATGCATTTGAGCGTTGGTTAGTTCATAACGGAATACGGCGAACAGATAAAGTTAACCTTGATAGCTTAATAATGTACCGTCTGGAGGTTAACTCTAGTCAGGCGAATGTACTGCTGAATCACAGCGATGTTAGGCTGGTTGATCTCCCACCCAAGAGCGGTATTCACTATAGCCAATTGAATTGTGACATCGATAGAATTCCTGAAGGAATACTATCCCCTACTCATCAAGCTGCCAGAGTTTGTGTTCTTGATAGCGGAGTAAATACTAACCATCCCCTGTTGGCACCCGCAATTGCGGAAAGTGAAGACTTTATTGGTGATACAGGTGGCATGGATTTGAATGGTCATGGTACTGCTGTCGCTGGTGTAGCTCTGTATGGTGACTTGGAAGCGTGTAACTCAACTAATTATTGGCACCCTGAACTTTGGATTTTCAATGGCAGAATTCTTGATGAGAATGCGGAGTTTGACTCCAGTTCTATCGAAAAAACTCTCATTGAAGCTGTAACCTATTTTGTCGAAGAACATCAATGTCGGATTTTCAATTTGTCGTTAGGGAATTCCAATGCACCTTACGATAATCGTCATATTCGAGGAATTGCGTATGTCTTGGATAAATTGGCTAGGGACTTCAATATCTTATTTGTCGTTTCTGCTGGGAACTTCTCAGGCTTTATCGATCCAGATGTGCCAAGACATAGCTGGAGGGACGAGTATCCAGAATACCTCATAGCTGAGGAAAGTATTATCATAGATCCAGCTCCGGCACTAAACGTTCTAACAGTGGGAAGCTTGGCTCGACATAATGCGACTTTCGATGCTCAACGGTATCCTGAAATTGGGCAATTGGCTCCAGCCACAGAAAATCAACCATCCCCATTTACACGTCACGGTCCCAGTATTAAAGGGGCAATTAAACCCGAGCTGGTAGCTATGGGTGGAAACTTGGCTTCTCCAATAAGAACAGGCAACGAACTCAATGCAGTTATGCGAGGCATGGGGGTATTGACCTGTAATAGTCGATTCGTTGGGAGCACATTGTTTAGCGAAATTAGCGGAACAAGTTTTGCGGCACCTTACATCACCCATCTTGCAGGTCGTTTATTGAATAGCTATCCGAATGCTTCTGCTAATTTGCTCAGAGCACTACTGGTTAATCATGCGAATATGCTGTCGGAGATTGAAAGCAGCTTTCCTGAAGATATGAAGAAATCTTATAGGCGCGCAAATGGACGAGATGCGTTTAGAGACATAGCTGGTTATGGTGCTGTTGATGAGGGGGAGCTTTTTAGATCTTCACAAAATGCCGTTGTCTTAATGGCCGAAGAGAAAATAGAAAATAACTCGCATCACTTTTTCGAACTGCCGCTTCCCGATGATTTTTTAAGGTCTCAGCGTGCTTCCAGAGAAATTAGAGTTACTCTGTCTTATTGTCCAGCGGTCAGGACAACTAGGATAGACTATGTGGCCACTAAAATGTCTTTTAGGTTAGTCAAAGATCAGTCGCTTGAATCTGTTCAAAGGCATTTCAATCACAGTACTCAGGATGAAACTAAAACCAGAAATGATGATGCTACAAGCAATAGGGACATAAGTGCTGAATTAAGAGGTAAAGGTACGGTTCAATCTTCAACTTGGCGGATTAAACAGCCGAAGCCTTCTGAAAAGTGGTTCGTTGTAATTACTCGACAAGATAGAGATTGGGGTGAGGCGTTGAGTTTCGAACAAGAAGACTATGCCTTGGTTGTGACTGTCACTGATCGAGAGAATGAGGAAGCCCAGCTGTATAGCCAAATATCACAACGCATAGAGCTTAAGGCTAGAGAACGTGCACGGGCTCGAGTGTAGGGAATTCTTGTTCTGTAAAAATCACCCATGGAACGGGAAGATTTAATTTTTTTGGGCCATATGTATTAGGATAAAAGGATGAAACTGCACAGTATTCGGGTTTCAAATTTTCAGAGTTTTGGTGCTGAACCAATAGAACTGACACTGGAAAATATTACCTATCTGATTGGCCCCAACGGGTCGGGTCTGTCAAACGAACTGTGTAACTGCTCCCTTTCAGAGTGCGGCCAGCGGCACGCGCTCCTCCCCAAACATCACCTGAAAACTCTGTAGTGCCGGTTTCCAGTGATGAATAGCCTTCCAGTTCTTCGATGCTTCGCGGATAGCCAGAAAGAGTGACTTGAGTGCCGAATCGTCGTTCGGAAAAATGCGCCGATTACGTGTCAGTTTCCGCAGGCTCATGTTCAGGGATTCGATGGCGTTGGTCGTGTAGATCACTTTCCGGATCTCCGGCAGGAACTGGAAGAACGGTATGATGTTGTCCCAGTGACCGCGCCACAACCGCACCACCGCCCGATATTTCTCACCCCAATCGCTCTCAAAGTCATCCAGTTCGCGCACGGCTTCGTCCGCTGTCGCCGATGTGTAAATTCGCTTCAGGGCACCCACAACGACCTTGCTGTCTTTGGTGTTGACATAACGCAAGCTGGCGCGCACCAGATGCACAATACACAGCTGGGTCAACGTTTTCGGAAACACCGCGTTGACCGCTTCCGGCAACCCCTTCAGGCCGTCCATACTGGCGATGTAAATATCCTGCACGCCACGATGACGCAACTCCGTCAGCACCGACAACCAGAACTTCGCCCCTTCGCTTTCGGCCAGCCACAGACCCAGCACTTCTTTCTCGCCGCGCAGATTGACGCCAAGCACAACGTGCGCTGACTTGTTCACCACCTGCTTGTTGTGCTGTACCTTGACCACCAGACCATCCAGCCAGACGATGGGGTAAATCGCTTCCAGCGGTCGCGTCTGCCACGCTTTGGCTTCCTCCAGAACCGCATCAGTAACCTGGGCGATGAGTGTGTGCGAAATCGTCACACCGTATAAGTCCACCAGCGCACTCTCGATATCACGCGTGGTCATGCCCTTGGCGTACAGTGTCAGGATCTTGTCTTCCATCCCCGCCAGCCGAACTTGCCGCTTCTTGAGCAGCTGTGGCTCGAAGCGGCCTTCTCGGTCGCGGGGAGTCTCTATGAGCAAGTCGCCGACATCACTCTGCACCGTTTTACGGCTCTTGCCGTTACGGGTATTGCCCCGCTTGGCACCGGGCTCGGCTTTGTCGTGGCGGTCGTAGCCAAGGTGGTCGTCCATCTCGGCTTGCAGGCTGCGATTGATCATGTGTTGCAGCATCTGGGCGTACAGCTTGCTGACATCCTCCGGGGTCTTACATTCCTGAGTCAGCTCATCCAACATCTCTGGCGTTAGTGCCATGTAACTGCTCCTCGCGGTGTTCCCGCATCATCCCATAAACGCAGTTACACAGTTCAATTTACAGACCCAACGGGTCAGGCAAGACTGCTGCACTCCAGGCTTTGTGCCGACTGTTTGCATTTGATCCTTCATTACGCCGTATTCAGCGCTCAGACTTCCATGTCCCGCACGATGAACAAGAAGCGCCCGAAGAAAGGCAGTTATGGATTGAGGCGGACTTCGTGTTCCCCGAGTTGGAGGATGAAGAAGATAACTCGACCGTTGCTCCCCATTTCAGTCACATGCGCCTTGATGACCCTGATGGAATTCCTAGGGTACGATATCGCCTAAGTGCCACTATGGGCCTGGATGGGGATATCGATGAGACTTTTGTGTATGTGCTTGAAGCTGGCCCGGATGGTTCACCTCTAAATCCTCAAACGGTTCCCAGGTCTGAACGAAATCACATACAAGTCCACTATCTGCCCGCAAGAAGAGATCCGACTGACCACATCGCGTACGGAACTAACGCGCTGCTTGGCCGCTTGCTACGGGCGGTGAACTGGGAAAATGAACGGGAGGAGGTAAAAGGTTTCACCGACCAGATTAGTGAGAGTTTGGCTGCTAATCCATCGGTCAATGCTTTTAGTGCCCACCTGAAGAAAACATGGAGCACCCTTCATAAAGGCAGCTACTTTACAGATCCCAAGATTACTTTTGTAGCATCTGAGATCGAGGCGTTGCTTCGTCATTTGTCCGTATCATTCTCGCCTGGACATGATGAACATCTTGTCGATTTTTCCCGACTCAGTGACGGCCAGAAGTCGATGCTCTATCTGTCATTGGTTCTTTCATCTCAAGCAATTGGGCGTGCTGTCCTTGCCGGTGAGGACGATTCTTTTGACCCAGAAAAGTTGCGTCCGCCAGTCTTTACTTTAATAGCCCTTGAGGAACCAGAGAACAGCCTCTCACCTCACTATTTGGGTAGAATTGTTAGCGCCCTTAACTCAATGACGAGCAACGAAGATGCTCAGGCCCTAATTGCTACACATGCTCCGTCGATGTTGCGACGTGTCGATCCGGAATATATTCGATATCTTCGACTTACTAAAACCCGGCAATCAAAAATTACGAAAATCCAATTGCCCTCTAGAAAAGATGAAGCGCACAAGTTTGTACGTGAGGCAGTCCAAGCATTCCCTGAAATTTACTTCTCACGTTTAGTTGTTTTGGGTGAAGGGGATAGCGAAGAAATAGTGTTACCACGCATTTTCAGTGCGAAAGGGGTACCTGTTGACGAATCCGCGGTGACGATTGCGCCTTTAGGAGGACGACACGTTAACCATTTTTGGCGCCTTTTATCGGCATTGCACATCCCATTTTTAACCCTTCTCGATTTAGATGTGGGCAGATATCAAGCGGGCTGGGGAAGAATAAAGTATGTAAATAAACAACTTGGTTTGTATCAACCTGAAAAGGTACTACCAACTACTTTTTCTTTATCAGATTGGAATGATGACAAAGTACCTGTTCGTACACATCATTTCTTTGAAAATGGCACCAAGAGTGTATTTTTAGAGCTGGAAACACGTGGTGTTTTTTTCTCATTTCCAATGGATTTAGATTTTTCAATGCTTCTTGCTTTCCCTAATGCGTACGGTGTTCAGCAGGAGGTTTCAGATGAGTCTACGATTAAAGCCGTTTTGGGCAAGAGCCATCATGGCTCATACCAATACAGCGGAGACGAGTTAAATCTTTTCACTACGTATCACAAACTTTTTAAACTGGGTAGTAAGCCCGCTGCGCATATAGATGCTCTTGCTCAACTGAGCAACGAGGAATTGCTGGCCAACATGCCAGGATCATTTGGACGACTTGCAGATGCCGTGATAGCCAAACTTGCGGAGCTGCCCGAGTGATTGCTTTAGATGCATGGTTGCCTTCGGATGGGCTAACACTTGAACCAAATGCTCTGCTGGCTGCGAAGGAACAAGCGCACTGTCTTGCACTGACTGCGGGGCCGGGAGCAGGCAAGACGGAAATGCTTGCACAGCGAGCTGACTTCCTCCTCCGAACCGGAACCTGCCGTTATCCGAAGAGAATACTCGCTATTTCTTTCAAAGTTGACGCTAGCAAAAACTTGAAGGAGCGAATCCAGCGCCGCTGTGGACAAGAATTGGCTTCCCGTTTTGATAGCTACACATTTCATGCGTTTGCAAAGCGTATTATTGATCGCTTCCGAGTAGTGCTTACTGGTAATGATGCTCTGGATATGGATTATTCTATTGGCGAAAGAAAAGTCACAAGAAGGCAAATTACATTTCATGATCTTGTGCCGCTAGCTATTCAAATTCTCAGGGCTTCTACTGTTGCAAGAAATGCCATACGCCAAACTTACAGCGATGTTTTCTTGGATGAATTCCAAGACTGCACGGATCAGCAATATGAACTCGTTAAGGTAGCCTTCCAAAGTACAAGCATTCGTCTTACCGCTGTCGGTGACACCAAGCAGAAAATCATGGGATGGGCAGGAGCTTTGGACGGAATTTTCCAAACGTTCGCTAAGGATTTTTCTGCCGTACCACTAAACATGTACCGAAACTTTCGTTCAAAACCACGCCTGCTTCGGATGCAGAACGAGATAATTCGTGTGCTTGATCCAGCTTCCGTTATGCCTGATCACCAACTTGCTGGTGAGGAGGGAGAGGTTTTCGCATGGCAATTCGAGAATGCACAGGGGGAAGCTGAGTATTTGGCCGATTTGATTGCCGGGTGGATAAGAAATGAAAAGGTTCCGTTGTCCGAAATCGCCGTATTAGTGTCCAAACAACTAGATCTTTATGCCAACCACTTGATGACGGCATTGGAAGTTAGGGGAATACCGTACCGGAACGAGCAGGATATGCAGGATATTACTGTCGAACCTGCCGCAAGGCTCGTTGTTGACTATTTGTCCTGCCTCTATGGCCAGCGAGAGCCCAAAGCTTGGATTCGGCTTATGAATCAATTGATTCCCTTTGCTGATGATGAGGTGCAGTCTAGCGCTAGGCAAAGCTTCCAACGCTTCTTCAAGGAGCAGAGAAAAATCATCACCATGACCGAGCTGTTGGATGAGCCGTTTTCGGGATGGTGGGATTCTGTGTGTAGCTTTCTGAAGAAAATAGGAATGGAGACTCTTGTTGCTCTCTCGCCTGACTATGAGTCACATGCCAGGTTAGGTGAAGTTGTGAGAGATACCAAAGCGCACATTGAAGAATTGCTTGAACTTACCTCCGATTTGCCTCAAGCCTTGACTCGTTTCTCTGATGATCAGGCTGTGCGTATTCTGACTATCCATAAGAGCAAAGGATTGGAGTTCGACTCAACGATAATTATGGCCGTTGAGAACGAAATATTCTTTGGGGATCAAGATGCTAATCGGTGTGCTTTCTTTGTTGGTGTATCCCGTGCCAAGCGTCGGCTTGTTCTTACATACGCAAAAGAGCGGGATAGACCTGCTAATTATCAAAAAAGATGGGATACAACGCGAACTCCTCAAGTCGAATATTTTGGCTACGCATCGCCATTTTTAGATGGGTCCGGTTAAACATCTAAACAGCATCCAAAGGTGGCTTTTTGATGCTTTACTTCAAAGATTGAGCTGAGAGTCACTGTGTCACCATCGAAAACCAACCAAGAAGCGACTTCTTGATGTGTGGGTGCTTCTTCTCAGAGTTTAGAAGACACTGAAAAGCCACCGAAAAGCCACTTTACGGGGTCTGTAAATTGAACTGTGTAACTGCGTTTATGGGATGATGCGGGAACACCGCGAGGAGCAGTTACATGGCACTAACGCCAGAGATGTTGGATGAGCTGACTCAGGAATGTAAGACCCCGGAGGATGTCAGCAAGCTGTACGCCCAGATGCTGCAACACATGATCAATCGCAGCCTGCAAGCCGAGATGGACGACCACCTTGGCTACGACCGCCACGACAAAGCCGAGCCCGGTGCCAAGCGGGGCAATACCCGTAACGGCAAGAGCCGTAAAACGGTGCAGAGTGATGTCGGCGACTTGCTCATAGAGACTCCCCGCGACCGAGAAGGCCGCTTCGAGCCACAGCTGCTCAAGAAGCGGCAAGTTCGGCTGGCGGGGATGGAAGACAAGATCCTGACACTGTACGCCAAGGGCATGACCACGCGTGATATCGAGAGTGCGCTGGTGGACTTATACGGTGTGACGATTTCGCACACACTCATCGCCCAGGTTACTGATGCGGTTCTGGAGGAAGCCAAAGCGTGGCAGACGCGACCGCTGGAAGCGATTTACCCCATCGTCTGGCTGGATGGTCTGGTGGTCAAGGTACAGCACAACAAGCAGGTGGTGAACAAGTCAGCGCACGTTGTGCTTGGCGTCAATCTGCGCGGCGAGAAAGAAGTGCTGGGTCTGTGGCTGGCCGAAAGCGAAGGGGCGAAGTTCTGGTTGTCGGTGCTGACGGAGTTGCGTCATCGTGGCGTGCAGGATATTTACATCGCCAGTATGGACGGCCTGAAGGGGTTGCCGGAAGCGGTCAACGCGGTGTTTCCGAAAACGTTGACCCAGCTGTGTATTGTGCATCTGGTGCGCGCCAGCTTGCGTTATGTCAACACCAAAGACAGCAAGGTCGTTGTGGGTGCCCTGAAGCGAATTTACACATCGGCGACAGCGGACGAAGCCGTGCGCGAACTGGATGACTTTGAGAGCGATTGGGGTGAGAAATATCGGGCGGTGGTGCGGTTGTGGCGCGGTCACTGGGACAACATCATACCGTTCTTCCAGTTCCTGCCGGAGATCCGGAAAGTGATCTACACGACCAACGCCATCGAATCCCTGAACATGAGCCTGCGGAAACTGACACGTAATCGGCGCATTTTTCCGAACGACGATTCGGCACTCAAGTCACTCTTTCTGGCTATCCGCGAAGCATCGAAGAACTGGAAGGCTATTCATCACTGGAAACCGGCACTACAGAGTTTTCAGGTGATGTTTGGGGAGGAGCGCGTGCCGCTGGCCGCACTCTGAAAGGGAGCAGTTACACAGTTCGTTTGACAGACCCACTTTACGATGAACTTGACGGCTCTATCAGCTTGATTAATATATGAGTTGTAAACGGTAGCTGGCCCAAAACAGCATTTTTCCAAATCCAAGGCGTTTGCCTTCACTTCGTTAACCCTCAGGGGGACTGTCCCCTAGGGTCACTCCTCCGTCTAAAACCTATCTCCCCGGAGGAAAATCAGATGTTTATCATCACTGTGCTTGCAGCGTTCTGCTGCTGCCTGCGTTTGTGCATTCCGCAAGCGACCAGGCTTCCATATCGCGATCTGGCTGACAGCTATGTCGCGTTCCTGGTGCTCAATTCCGAGCGGCCAAATACAAGAGGACCTCCCTCATCCGTCAGAACGAGTGCTGGATTTCCAGCTTACTCGATGCTCCACCCCGTCTCTGTCGCCGTAGGCGTAAACAGAGACGGGGGTATAGCCCCCGACGGAAGCCTTGTGCCTCAACGGCTCAAGGCTTTCGCCCCGCGCACGAATGTGCGCGAACAATACCGCCTTCGGCGGTTGGCGCGCTTCGCGCTTCCTTTCCAGAGAATGACACGACAGTACCAGCCGGATCTGCTGGCAGTTTGTTCCGTCGGAACAGACCAGCCAGTGGAATGAGTAGTTCGCTCCATAGCAGTACCGCTCGTATGAAATGACCGTGGGCATCGGTTTATCTGCCCTGTGCCTGGGCGAAATCCCCAGCGTTGGCCTTAGCATGCAGAGCTAATTAAAAACTGCGTTTCACTTACCACCGAGTACGGACGGGCCAGCAACACGTTGATTAACAAGATCATAAGGAGCACACGATGCGCTCAGAGCGGACTAATCCGGATTCCCGGAATTTTGGTCTCCGAAGTCGCGATATGGGCAAGGCAGGCCTGAACGCACTGAAGGAAGGTATGAAGAGTTTCCAGTCCATAGCCACGATCCACGACCGATGGAGCGTGTTTAGCGCCTGGATTAAGTCCGAACAGGGCATTAAGGACATGCGGGATATAGAAAAGGCTCATTTGGTCGCTTATGCGGCGCACCTTAATGATCGCTACGAGCGGGGAGAAATCGCGCCATCCACGGCGCAGAACTACCTGAGCGCAGTGAATCGGGTGATGGAGATTGCGCGAGGCGACCGACAGGTACGTGTAGACCCCGTCTCCGAGGGCGGACTTCCAAAGCGCTCAGGTATCGCCACTGGCGACCGGAGTGTTTCGGAAGCGGCCCATAATGCCGCTATGGGGGCAGCCTCCGAGCGTCTTGGGGCTTTGCTGGAACTACAGCGTAATTTTGGTCTGCGGTTCGAGGAATCGGCCAAGCTGGATGCTGCTAGGGCGCTGAGAGAGGCCGAGAAAACCGGCTCCGTAAGCATAAAGGATGGCACCAAGGGGGGCCGAGCGCGCACCGTTCCGATCACCAGTGATGCTCAAATTACCGCGCTCCAGCGAGCAGCCGCCATACAGGATGGCCGCAGCATGATCCCTGCCGAGCAGAGTTATCGCGAGTTTCGGCAAGAAGCCTACCGGGAGATTGGCCGCCATCCGGTGAACTTCCATGGTGAACGGCACCACTACGCTCAAACCCGCTACCGGGACCTGCTGGGCGCGGAATGCCCGGTAAAAGCCGGAATGAAGCATGGCCGTGCCCATCATGAATACCTTGCCAAGGAACTTGGGGTATCCGTGGCCCACGCCAGGATGCTGGACAAAGAGATCCGGTCGGAGGTTGCGCGAGAGCTGGGCCATGGGCGTATCGACGTAACAAACTCCTATCTGGGGTAAGTAATATCTGGAGGAACCAATGGAAAAATGGGTTAGAGAAAGATCACATGTCTATGTCCGCCATGGCGGAAAGACCGCAAGGCGGGCGATGGTGAAACGTCTGATAGCGGCCCTGGAGGACATTGCGGCCAATGAGAAAGGCGTCAAATCCCCGTCCCAGGTCGGAAGAGCCCATATCCACAGATACTACGCCAGACACCAGAGGCTGAGTGCGCCGACATTGCGCGATCACTTCTATGCGCTCCGACTCCTGTGGGAATTGCTTGGTCGCGCGGGTGATCCTCCCCGGCCAAAAGTTGGTAGAGCACCGGGTTAGTCCTCACTCATGCCGATGTGACATTTCTGGTCATAGTCATAGGAGTCCTGGAATCCTCCTTTCCTCTTTTTCTTTCGACGTCGATAAATGCTCTCCCTACTGCCCGCTGCGGCGTTCTTTCGAAGCCGAGCCAAGCGAAAGATACCCAAGATCACCAACAACACTAGCACCATACCAGGATTATAGGCAGCGACAACCAGCCCCAGGATGAGCAGAATCAGAAGCCCTATATTCGCCAGATGCCACAACAACTTCTCCCTTCTACAAAATTCCTTCATCTCAATTATTGACCTATGCGCCCAAAAAGGGCAGTTCCAGCGAGTATCCCCCGGCGCCTTGGCTGTTACAGTGTTCACAACTTCAGCCTCTGGCTGAGTGAGTGCGATAGCTGGTCGCCAAAAACAAACAGCAAACTATCAATCCATCCCGTAACCGGGGTTCACCGGTTACGCGGTGTAGCCCCTTCAATTCCAATTAATTGGAGGTGTTTATGTACTTTTCCACTTTCGTTTTGATCATGATTGTTACCGTTGGCGTCATTGCTTTCGGAGCTTCCATCGTTGCCAAGCTATTAAACGCGGCGTCGATGGCGGTATATCGGTCCTTGAGAAAAACGCGGCCCGTACGGGTCGTCAGTCCGCTGGCTACTGTCAGCAGTTCATTGAACGGAGAATGGTTGAGAGCTACCTCCGGTAGCAATCAATCCGGAGTTTTCGATGCCATCGAATGCGCGCCGCTTGAAGAGGAACTGGTTTCTGAGCGAGCTGCAATTGCTTCCAACAAGAAGTTCTTGTCAGCCAAGGTGTGAATAACCTTTCAGAACGATAGCCCTTGTTATCTTAAATCACCCTGCCGGGTACTTTGCCCGGTTGGGCTAAGTCCCGGCTTTTAAACTCTTGGAGAATGAAAATGCTGGGACAAACTCAAAAAGAAATCCATCAGTTCGACGTATGTGGCCGCGTGTATTACCGCGAGGTCAATTACACCGGGCAAGAAGGCGAGTTGGTGGCTGAAACGGTGGAGGCCTTATCCCATGACGAGGCGGAAACCGTGTTTCGAAACAATCTGGTTGAACACGCTCGCGAGTTCAACCAGACCGTGGATCGCGTCGAAATAACTTTCACTATCGATTTGACGATTGCTGAAAGTGACAGCGATGAACCGTTCTTGGTCCATTAATCGCAAAACCCTCAGGGGAAGCCCTGGGGGCTTCCCCTCCTGCTATTTAAGGAGGAAAAATGGAAGACACCATCACAATCACCACTGAGTTATCTGATCGCCATGCCTGGGCTTTGGCTCAACTCGTTAAGCGTATCGGCTGGAACGAGGTTCGGATCAATGCGGTGGATGACGAAGATGCGTATTTGATGAGAGAGGCTTTATCTGCATTGCAGAAGAGTCTTGCTGAATCAGGATATGCGCCTCGATAATAACAAAGGGCCAGCTTGTCTGGCCCTTTGTTATTTCTGGGAAGGGGAATCTACTGAATCGGCTTCATGATCCTGTTTGGCAGTCGTCTGCTCATCCACGATGCGGAGCATCAGAGATGCCTTGCGTTTGGCCTCGGCCACAACCTCGGGTTTCTCCTGCTCCAGGAGCTGCTCTAGTGTTCTTGCCACTGGAATACCTCGCCAGTTTGGTTAAAATCTGATTATAGAACGTTTGGATAGGGAGGATGAGCACCATGGATACATTCACAATTGCCATGCTGAGTTTGCTCGCATTTTTTACCGTGGTGACCTTCGGAAGTTTGTATCTCTATAACAAATCCCGGAAAAACGGCTCTGAGCATTGAAGCCTTTGCGTGACATGTAACGCACCCAAACTACATCATCTATGAACTTTCACATGTGAAAGTTTTCCGTCGGTCATAGTCGTGACGGCTTCCTCATCCAGATCGATACCTTTCATAGGCTTTCCCCTGTAGGTGAACCGGGGCCACCTGGTGGTTTGGAATACCCCATGAGGCACCTCGTCATCATCTCCCAACCAGGTACGTAGCCGGAGATCGACAATCCAATCACCATCGCCATCCAGTTCGACCCAGCAGTGCGGCGCCACCAGGTCGCCACGTTTCTCGTCTTTCACATACCCCATGTAGCACCGATGTGGGATGTCGGCTTTCCGAAGCAGGTGGCTGATCACATACGTCATGCCATCACAGTAGAGGCCGGTCTCTTCCAGAGGAAGCAGACCGATCTCCAGGGCATCATGCCACACGCTCATCCTTGATCCGGTGTGATGAATAGTTCCGCCTTCCCTGCTGTCAGGATCACCGGTGCAGTGTAGCCGCCGGTGTCCAGCTTTTGCGATGCAACGAAGATAAATGCCCATGACGGAAGCTCCCGGCTGATGCCTGCAAGCAACTGGTTCTTGTCCAGGCTCGAACCCTTGGGGATGTTCACTTTGATGCGGGAGTAATCCGTTTCGTCATCCGCATAGAAGCCATAACCGTTCTGCTCGCCTGCCACAAAATCAGGAGCTTTTCTCGGCGCCTTTGTGGGGGCATACACGGTCGTGGCCACATAACAGGACTGATCATAGTCTCGATTGGCGGTATCCCAGTCAGGGCAACCGTGCTCGGGAGCGACAATCCGCACCGAGGAAAGAATGTATTCCGACACCAGGGGTAGATCCTGATGCAGATTCTTGTTATCGACAACATATTTGACATTCGCCTGCTGTAAGGACTTCTCAATGCCATCGAGCAGGGTGTTCGACATCAGTTCCCAGGCTTCCCCTGCATTACCTGCTTTTGTTTCCGGAACCCAGCCAAATATGCTGTCTCGCTCCATAACGCCCTTTGGCGCAAAGGCACTGGTTAACAAGCCCAAGCCCAGTGACTTGCCCCAGTCCAATCCGAGCCCATGTCCGGAATTGAACAGCAGTGCGTCACCCGTGACATCCCATCCCTTGCTGATAACGCCGTCTCGTTGGTCCCTGGGGATGTCGTAATCCCTGGCGTCGTAGAGGCCTCCGGCCTTAGCCAAGTTGTAAGCGAGACTATGGTCTTCCTTGTATTGGTAGCTGCTTGTCGTCGTTGCGCAGCCTGAGGCCAGTCCGGCTGCAAGAATTATTACGGTTAATTTCTTCGTCATTGAGGTTTCTCCTATAGCAATGGAATTAGGTTGCCATAGGTCTTCAAAAACGCAATAACATGCAGGCATCTTCTTGAAAAAAATGGAAATATGTTCTGAAAGGAAAAAGTTGGGATAATTGGGTAAAACGCCAAAATTGGGCAGTTACAGAGTCGTGGTAAAGAGGATTGAGCGAATAGGCTATCTCCAAATTTCGGGAGAATACGCCTATGTTTACAATTCACTCTATCGGGGACTCGGCATTCTTGGAGCAAATCCTGATTGCGATGTCCATGATCACTGGTACCGGGGACTTCGAGAAAATGGTCAGCATTGGCTTGCTGCTCGGTGTTCTCATCATCTGTATCCAGTCAGTTTTTCAGGGAGCAAAACAAATCAACTTCCAGCAGGTCTTGCTGGGATGGCTCATCTATGCCTGCTCTTTTGGGCCCACAACGACCGTGACTATTGAAGACGCCTATACAGGCGAGGTGCGTGTCGTTGCCAACGTCCCGCTATTGGTTGGTTTTGCGGGCGGGATGATCTCCAACGTTGGGTACACCATTACCAACCTCTTCGAGACCGGATATGGGGTTATCGTACCTAACGTCACGGAAAGCCACTTTGCGGAGACTTTGAAGCTGCTAAACGACGTTCGTAGAAGAGCTTATAATACCGGAGTTTTCACGGCCTTGAACGCGGCCAATGGCGGTGGATACATCGATGTGCGCCTTTCCTGGAACAACTACATCCGAGAATGCACTCTAACCAAGGTTGACCTCAGACTGATGTCCTTGGATGAACTCATGAGTCGTCCAACAGACACAGCGCTTCGTTTTAACTCCCAGCTCTATGGGACTCGCCTTTACCTCTCTGCGGCCAATCCTGACGGGACAGACTACACCTGTACCGACGGGTGGGTCGCCATCAGTAGCGCCACTGCGAATCTGAATAGTCCTGTGGTGGATGCCCTGAACAACCTGCTAGGAGTCGATACCACCACCGGCGATGACGCCATCACCAAAATCGGTGATTCGCTGCAAGCAATGGGGGCTTCGACAACCTCATCCATCGACTATTTGAAAGCGTCGGTACTGGAGCCCCTCTATTACGAGGCTGCCGCTGGTCGCTACCAGGACTTACAGGACTACGGCGCCGCGCTGATGATTAACCAGGCCATTCAGCAGCGGAATACCCAGTGGGCGGCGGAACAGTCCATGTTCATGACGGTGGTTCGCCCTATGTTGACCTTCTTCGAAGGATTCATCTACGCCATCACGCCGATCATTGCCTTCATCATTGTCATGGGTAGTTTTGGTCTCCAACTGGCGGGCAAGTATGTACAGACTATCCTCTGGATTCAGCTTTGGATGCCAGTGCTGTCCATCATCAACCTATTTGTTCACACGGCGGCATCCAAGGAGATGTCTAGCCTGAGTAGCTCCGGGCTCGATTCTATGTATGCGCTGTCATCGACAGGTGACGTGCTGCAACACTGGATCGCGACGGGTGGTATGTTGGCCGCGGCTACGCCGATCATTTCCTTGTTCATCGTCACTGGCAGCACCTATGCCTTTACCAGCCTTGCCTCGCGCATCAATGGCGGTGACCACGTAAACGAGAAAATGCAGTCGCCTGATCTTCTGCAGCAAGATCCGGTAATGAAGGGCCAACCGGCGTTTTCGTACAACCAGTTCAGTGGTGCCATGGCCTCCGGAGCCGAGTCGCTTGTCGATAAGGTGAACATCGGACAAACCCTGAGTTCGGTGGTTAGCAGCAGCCAGGCCGCATCTGCCCAAGCCACGCGGAATTTCTCAGAGCAGCTCTCAAACTCGGTTTTCTCCGGTGCATCGGCTGAACAGAGTTACGCCAGGTTGCAGGGACTGGGCCAAACCCTCAGAGCATCAGATTCGAGCCAGGCCAAGGCAATCTACGGTCAGGCTCAGGATTACGCACGGCAGTACGGATTGTCGGAAACACACACTGATGCCATAGCTGGTGCTATGGCTACGAAGGCTTCAGGATCAGTTGATGCAGGTAAGCTTGCTGCGGTGATTGGTGGGCCTATAGGTCGAATTGCTGCTGCGTCGGGAGCAGTTGGCAAAGATGCACCTTTGAGAGTACAGGGAGATGTTTCGGGGTCTGCTGAGTCCAGGTCGACGGATCAGCGTCAGCAACTGACCACGGATCTGGATAAGTTGACAAAGAATTTGGGCTTTTCCAAGGATGATTCCGCAGCGTTGACCCAAGATCTGGCGCGACAAACCAACACCGAGTCAGGCCAGCGGTTCACCAATTCATTGGGTGAGGAACAACGCGAGCAACTTTCCCAATCCGCGACACAAGCCGTTAGCGCTCAAAATACTTATCAGCGCCTTTCCTCCGCTCAGAGCTCAATTGGCACGGCCAGTCAAATGGATATGCGGGCATTGGCCGCCTCTACCGTTGGTAGTCCAGCTGCAAGCACCGTGTTACAGAATGGAATGCGTATGGCGTCGCCGGAGACTCGTCAGGCCGCTGCCGAAAAAGCACGGTTTTATCAGGCATTGGGAATGGATTCCGCGCAGGCGTTAGCCGGTGGGCAAATATACGCGCTTTTAAACTCCGGCAAGGGAGCCGAGCAGACTGTTGCGGCTGAGGCCATCTCGGCTGCTACAGGTGGTGTCGTCACAAAGGGTGTGGGGCGGTTTAACGAGAACCAGTTGCTTGTCCAGCAAGCTCCGGCAATCACTGGTCTTTCTAACCCCTCGAAACTCCAAGACCCAACTCGTATGACCCAGAGACAGCGCACTCAGGCTGAAAGCCGCGTGCCTGGTGAGGATGTAGTATTCCAGCAACATGACAATAATTTGAGCCGGGTACAGGACGCTCATACCAATCAAAAGGATTCGTTCCAAGGTGAGCGACTAGGTTCACTGAGAACGCAGATAATGAACTCCAATGTAGAGCCTTCCACCGCATCCAATATCTTTGCCTCGACCGAAGGGGCTGGTCGATTCTTCGACAATATCGTTGGCGGCTCAGGGGCAGCCATGGATGGGTTCTCAAATGATTTTGCCAACTCGATGAACCAACTGGCACGAATGACTCCCGAGCAGCGCGATCAGTTCATTGCAGACGCGCACAAAGGGGATCAGTACATCAAAGATCAATATGGCCTTCCTGGATTCCTGGCTACTGGTGCGGCCAACCTGGGTAGAGAGATCATCGGAGCAGGCGTATCCGGTTTCTATGCAGCCAAGGAATGGCTCACTGGAAAATCGGATCTATCCGAGGCGGCTAAGGACATGTCGGTTCGCGAGCGTGGCATGTTCTTCGCGGCAGCGCTTGCTAGTGCGAGCGAAGCAGGTGCAGAGCATGCGCAGGCCTTTGTTCAGCAATACGGAGATGAGTTTCGTAATTTGGCCATGCAGACCGCGATACAAGAGCATGGCCTCCATTCGGATGCGGGAGCTCGGTTGTTTGCCTCGTCCATCCTGGGCACAAGCGATGGAAAGGAACAGGAATATCGGGCTCAACTCCGGAGTGAAATGGGCGATGATGCCTTGGCAAACAAAACAGCGGATATCATTGAGTCAGCTGCTGGGGCTGGACGAGAACAGGCTGGGGGTTATCTGGCTCCAGTTTCGCGTTATTTTGCCGTTAAGCAAGGAGGTGGTTCATGAATACGGCACTGGTCCAACTGAAACTTCGGGAACGCCAGCTTCAGGACGAACTGGAACAGGTATGGGCAAGCATGGATAGCCTGCTGGAAGCTCATGAAGTGTGCGGCCCTATCACTCCGATCTTGGTTATCAATACACTGAAACTGATGATACTGGAAGGATACGGGGATTGGCTTGTAACTCCAGTGGAGCGAGCTGGTGATGGCTTGGTGACTAGCGCTGAAGCCTTAAAGGTCGCTAGTAAGGAAACCGGTCTAGGTCCGCATTTATTGCGGGGAATGCTTAGTCGAGCCCAGCGCCGCCCCGTATTAGTTTGCAAGGACGGTAAACTAATACTTCGAGTTGAAGGTTAATCACCGGCGGGGAAGACCGACAGGAAAGACGCTGCATAACGCAAGTTCTCTCAATAAGGGATTCCCCGCTGTAGTGGCTCAATGATTTCGGGCACTCGGTAAAGCGTTATTCTAACGCGCTCAGTGAGGTGTCTTGTTTATGAGCAAACGTCGTCAGTCCTTTACTCCAGAGTTCAAACTGGAGGCCGTCTCGTTAGTGACCGAGAAAGGCTATTCCGTAACGGAAGCCTGTCAAGCGCTGGGAATCGGCCCTACGGCGCTGCGACGCTGGATCAAACAGGTAGAACGTGAACAGCATGGCGTGGTGCGCTCAGGGAGTCAGGCCTTAACCCCTGAGCAGCGTCAGATTCAGGAGCTACAAAAGCGTATCCAGCGTTTGGAAATGGAGAAAGAGATACTAAAAAAGGCGACCGCGCTCTTGATGTCGGACGAGATCAAGTACAAGCGCTGATCCGTTCGTTCAGTAATAACTGGCCTGTGGCACTGTTGTGTGAGTTGTTTGAACTACCGACATCGACCTGCTATGACCGCCAAAAAAGAGCGATGCTGCCCGACGTTCAACGCATGAACGAACGCGCTCAGGTAAGAGCCTTGTTTGCGGCCAGTCAGGGTTCTGCCGGTGCTCGTACGGTGATGAAGCTGCTGGCCATGCAGGGCGTTGAGATGGGGCGGTACAAGGTTACACGTCTGATGGCGGAAGCCGGTCTCATGAGCCGTCAACCGGGGAAACATCGTTATAAGCAGGCCCGGCAGGTGCATGCGGTGGTGCCGAATCGTCTGGATCGTGCTTTTGATACCGTGCAGCCCAATCAGGTGTGGTGTGGCGATATCACCTACATCTGGACGGGTGAGCAGTGGTCCTATCTTGCTGTTGTAATGGACCTTTATGCCCGTCGAGTGGTGGGCTGGGCGATGTCTGCCAGTGTGGATACGACGCTGACCTTGCGGGCACTGGAGATGGCTTATCGCTTGCGTGGCCGGCCGCAAGGGGTCATGTTCCACTCCGACCAGGGGTGTCAGTACAGCAGTCTGGAATACCGCCAGCGGCTGTGGCGGTATCGGATGGTTCAAAGCATGAGTCGGCGTGGTAACTGCTGGGATACTTAGTCCATTATGCTTGTGAACGTCAGCCCAATCTGACCCGTGCTGGGATTGGCCTACATCACATGCCTTTGCGTTGACCTGTCGATTGGGTCCTGACGTTCCCTGGCATTACCAGGCCTGGCGTTTGTGACCTAATAGGAGCTTTGCACCGCACCCTTGTGTCCTGTCCTGCGCTCAGGATTGGTGATGCGTCCTTGTCAGAGGAAAAGCGCATGAACCATCAGTCGAACGCACACGACGTCATTCTTGGCGTGGATACTCATTTGGATATTCATATGGGTGTCCTGGTTAGCAACACGGGTCAGTTGTTGGGAGAACTCCAGGTTGATACGAATACAACCGGTTACCTCAAGCTACTGACCTGGGCGCAATCGTTCGGAAAGCTAACCCGTGCAGGGGTAGAAGGTACGGGCACCTATGGCGCGGGCCTGGTCCAGGTTTTACGGGATCACGGCGTTATCGTGTATGAGGTGAATAGACCCGACCGAAGCCGGAGACGGCTCCAGGGCAAGTCGGATCCGATTGATGCGGAAAACGCAGCGCGTGCCGTTCTGGCCGGTCGGGCAACCGCCATCCCCAAAGAGCAATCCGGTGTGGCTGAGGCCTTGCGCATTGCCTGTGTTGCGCGGCGGAGTGCCGTCAAAGCCAAAACCCAGGCGATTAACCAACTACGGGCGCTACTGGTGAGTGCGCCTGCTGATATTCGCGCCCGGCTGTGGCGTAGTAAACCTGAGGCCTGTGTGGCGATCTGTGCACGGTTACGCACGCTTGGGGATACGCCGCACTTACAGGTATTGGCGGCCACTTTAAGCTCCCTTGCCAAACGTTGGCGTGCATTGGCTGACGAAGTAGACGAACATGACAAGGTGTTGGATGCCCTTACGAAACAGCATGCTAAGCGCTTGAGGAATCAGTTTGGGGTCGGGCCACAGACCGCCGCAGTGCTGCTGTCAGTCGCAGGTGATAATCCTGAACGGCTGAAAAGCGAAGCGGCATTAGCGGCCCTGTGTGGCGCCAATCCGTTGCCGGCATCGTCTGGTAAGACCATCCGGCACCGCCTCAACCGAGGTGGCAGCCGGACGGCCAACAACGCGCTATGGACCATTGCTATGGTGCGTATGCGCAGTGAGCCCCGAACGCGGGCCTATGTGGAACGTCGAATGGGGGAAGGCCTCTCAACGAAGGAGATCCGTCGGTGTCTGAAACGGTATATCGCCAGAGAGCTGTATCCTCTGATCCTCGCGGACCTGGCAGAATCAGTACGGGTGCCTTGACATAGGAGCGTCAATGCACCGATGGAGCGGCTCTTTCGCAGTGTGAAAAGTGAGTGGGTACCGAAGTGTGGATACACCAGCCTGGATCAGGCGATCAAGGATATCGGTGACTACCTGATGAGCTATTACAACGAACAGAGGCCTCATTGCCACAACGGTGGTTTAACTCCGGTGATGAGGGAAAAAGAGGCTAAGAAGCTGTCCGGAAATAGTTGACCACTACACCGTTGTCTCGCATTGTCCAGGAGCAGGTTCGTCCTCAGCTAGGCATGAACTTCGGGAACGCCGAGAATCCCCAATGCGGCGGTATCCCGCTGGATAAGATCGCAGAGATTGACTGGAGCAAGGTCAACCTGGACGAGTGGCTTGGGATTCTGCAACAGAACGGCAAGTTTCCGGACCCGAGCTCGCTAAACCTCGACAGCCTGACCGGAGCCGGTAGCGACTTCAACATTGACGGTAGCCGCAA
Source organism: Pokkaliibacter sp. MBI-7 (assembly GCF_029846635.1). Lineage (NCBI taxonomy): Bacteria > Pseudomonadati > Pseudomonadota > Gammaproteobacteria > Oceanospirillales > Balneatrichaceae > Pokkaliibacter > Pokkaliibacter sp. MBI-7. Next base: position 2,664,180 of record NZ_JARVTG010000001.1, read on the forward strand.
GAACGCCCAGGAAAGGACACTGGAGCGCTTGAACGGCGTCGACGTAGATAAGGCGCGGCGCGACTTGGCGTCCGAGATCTTCCCGGACTGGGACGGCTCGAATTGAGATCCACCCCGTTAAAACCAGCATCATGCTGGCTTTAATCATTGATGAAAACTTTCACATGTGAAAGTTCTCTCGTGATTCTCGTTCTTTGCGCCCGAAAAGGGCACTTCCAGAGGCGAGGTTTTTAGACGCCACCCAGCAAAATTACCCCTGTGATCAAATTCATCAGGGGAACCTATGCAGCAGACAATCCAAATCGAAAGTGACACTGGTCACGGGCATCTACAGCTTCTGTCAGTGCACGAAGTAACGGCTCTACTGAAGATTTCCGCGCCAACGCTTCAACGAATCCGGGCCAACGATCCAACTTTCCCCCGACCCTATCGTCTGGCTGGAGAGCGGACACTGCGCTATCGGGTCGACCAACTTGAATCCTGGCTGGCGTCTCGTCTGGTTGAGTCTGATGAAGCCTGCTAGTAGATATATGGAGGGCAATAAAAAGCACCGCAAGCCAGCCGCCGAAGTGCTGGCTGCGAGAGTGGATGAAGCGAAGCAGGCGGCTCTACTTCAACACACGAAGCAGGAGATAAAAGACCTGCAACTCTCGCTATTCGACATTGCTCCCTGGTCCGACAATATGCGGGTCATGCCGAACGACTACTCTCGATCGGCGCTGTTCACTGTGCGCAACAAGCGCACTCCCCGTGCGGCCTTGCAGAACCACCCCATTTACCATGTCAACAAAGACGTGAATATAACCTATACAGGTGTTGAGCTGCGCGCTCAGGACGACGAGCTGGTTTGGCAGCAGGTACTGGAATATTCCAAACGGTCGCCATTGGGCGAGCCAATTACTTTCACGTTCTACAGACTTTGCCAGGATTTGGGTTGGTCGATCAACAAAGCCTATTACACCAAGGCCGAAGAATGCTTGTCTCGCCTCCAGGCGTCCGCAATGGCCTTTTCCTCCGCGCGGATCGGCCGCCTCGAATCACTGTCGCTTATCCATCGATTCCGCGTCTTGGATCGAGGCAAGAAAACATCTCTATGCCAGGTTGAAATCGACGAAGAAATCGTCGTGCTCTTCGCTGGCGATCACTATTCGAAATTCGTCTGGGAAAAGTACCGCAAGCTGTCGCCCACAGCCCGGCGGATGTTCGACTACTTCGCATCCCACAAAGAGCCCTATCCGCTTAAGCTGGAGACCTTTCGGTTGATGTGCGGCTCAGAATCAACCAGAGCAAAGAAGTGGCGCGAACAGGTCGGCGCGGCCTGTGACGAGCTGTGCGAGAACGACATGGTGGCAAGTGCCTGGGTTCATAATGACTTGGTGCACTGCAAACGGTGACTCTGGGTTTAAACACCATCTCTATCCCTTCTGATTTCCAACACCCTTCCCTCCAATCATTCCTTCTGCGCACACCACAAAACGCCCTGGACGACCGACCAGCCTGTGCATAAGTCCTGAATTATCTCTGGGGAATGCGGCCAATACTGATAAGTGGGGGGCTTTCATTGACATTTGAGGGGCAACCCCCTCGGCAAGCTACTGACAAATGAGGGGCGCGTTGCTATTTTGGCTGTTTCCGAGCCGCGACAGCGCGGTAAAACGCCAGCGCAACTGCGAGTTATCCACTATTGCTGTGGGCAACCCTGTTGGAAACCCAGCCGGATTACTGACATTTGAGGGGCAACGTTATTGATATTTGAGGGGCGCTATCATTGACATTTGAGGGGCCAACTATTGACATTTGACGGGCACCTTATTGACATAAGAGGGGCAGGATATTTGATTTTTATTTTTCAAAATCAAACTCTTACATGGGATATCCACACCCATATAACCTTATCTTTAACCTCTTATTTAACCTTTTCTATAAACCAATATTTATTTTAACCCGCCTGCTCAAGAAACAATCAAGCGTTATCTGTGAAGTCTACACCGTTAGAGTCTGATCATCAGGTACCCCATGAACCTCGTCAGAAAGCCACAGAACTCAAGGCGGTGACCCTGCATGTGAAATCAGAGAGTAGCAATACCGCTCAAATTGTCCGAAAAGGGCAATTCCAGAGGTCGGCCTCGAAGGGTGATCAAGAGAAAATAACAGCAACTCCTGACCACCCAAGGGAAAGATTATGACCGAGAATCAACTGGTATCCGTGCTAGAACAGATCCAATCACTGGCCATTCCTGCCAAAGAAATCATGACCATTAATGACTGTGCCATCTATACGGGCCTGTCTACCTCGTACCTGTACAAGTTGACGTCCAAGAAAGAGATCCCGTTTTTCAAACCGATGGGCAAAAGGGTCTACTTCAAGCGCTCGGAAATCGACCAGTGGTTGCTGCGTAACAAGCAAGGGGAAGCCTCATGACACAGGCGAACCGATTCTCTCCGCCGCCAGCGGAGACTCGGGGAGAGATCCTCCGTGCTTACAATGAGTCCGAACGGTTGATCAAAGAGGCCGAGCGCGAACGCATCACCGCCATCAGCAGGACAACCTGGTGGCGGCTGGAGAGGTCTGGTGAAGTCCCACGGCGTAAAAGAGTCGGGGGAAGCACAGTATGGCTGCTGTCGGACCTATTAGCCTGGATGCAGAAGTAGCCTCCTCTCTCGGCCCTTGGATGGGATGTGGTACCCTACGTCTACGACTGAACTTCAGGATGACTTTGGCCAACTGGTGAGTAAAGTGGTTAGTGGCCTCCTTGAAGAGTGCCAAAATTAATGCATAACGCATTGATTTTAAATAAATACAACCTAACACTCCACAAGCAGGTACAGAATATTGAATGAGTCGCCCCCGACGGTCACTCACGTCATCACCTCTCCCGTCGGCCCGCTGAGGCTGACGGCTACGGAGCAGGCGCTGCTTGGCGTCTACTTTCTGGGTGAGCAAACACAGGATGTGACGCCAGTGTGCCCCGAGCAGACGATAGTGAGCTGGGCGACACGTGAGCTGCAGGCTTATTTTGCCGGGCAGCTACGCACCTTTACGGTGCCGTTGCAACCGGTGGGGACGACTTTTCAGCTCAGCGTCTGGCAGCAGCTGCAGGCCATTCCCTGGGGTGAAACGTGCAGTTATGGCGATATTGCCCGGGCACTGGGGCAGCCCGGGGCGTCGCGCGCCGTGGGTATGGCCAATAATCGCAATCCGCTGCCGATTATCATTCCCTGCCACCGGGTGATTGGCAGTGCCGGACAACTTGTAGGGTTTGGTGGAGGATTGTCGATCAAGCAGCAGTTACTGGCCCTGGAGCAGGCGCAGTTAGGTCTGCTCTGACCGTTTTTCTATCTGTGCTTTGCAGACACTTGAACGCGCCCTATGAAGGCTCAATTCAGGGAGCGCCTCCTTATTTAATGACGTCAGGATCTGGGTGGCTGGTGCAGCGCTGTGAAAAGGCCGCATCTGTTTTATTTCGGGTCGCGACCAGACAGATAAAGCCGGTTTTTAATCAGTTTTGCTGAAGTTGAACCCTGGCTTCTATTGGTTGGTTCAATACATATGAACTGCGCCAGTTTTTATATTGTGCAGCGATCATGGGCAATAATGTGCATATATAGTCGTTAATATCCCTGATCTGTGTGCAACGTGCTGGTTTATGTTTTCGCTGAAAACAGCCGGAAGATAGCAGCTATTTTTTGCTGTTTTTTGCCAAGATTCTGTTCTTCTGCTTCACTGTGCCGCCTTTTTGCTTGCCCAATAACAAATAATAAGGATTGAGTCACAGTGGATTCTTTGCTGACCGCGCAGAATCAGGGACTGCAACGTTCCCTGTCACGCAACGCCCTGGTGTTCTTATTGCCCTCACTGGTGGGCATTCTGTTGTTCATGGTTCCTGTCAACTATCAGGGCAGCATCACCATCAGTGTGGCCGTTCTGGCGAAAAGCCTGCTGGCGGCACTGAAAGAGGTCATGCCTGAGCTGCTGACCACCGTCATAGTCGCTTCAGCGTCAGGCACCCTGCTGACCAAGGTGTTGCGTCCGCAGTGGTTGCAACGTTACACCTTTATCTACGGCCTGCTGTCACCGAACTGGATCTGGACTCTGATTCGTCTGTGCGGTGCGGTGATCGCCCTGATGCTGTACAGCGGTCATGGCCCACAGGCGGTGCTCAGCGGCAATACCGGCCAGCTGGTGTTTGGTGATTTGATGCCGGTGCTGTTCTCGGTGTTCATCTTTGCTGGCCTGCTGCTACCGCTGTTGCTGGATTTTGGTTTGCTGGAGCTGGTCGGTACCCTGATGACCCGGGTTATGCGGCCGGTATTTCAGTTGCCCGGCCGCAGTGCAGTGGACTGCTTTGCGTCCTGGCTGGGCGATGGCTCGGTCGGCATTCTGTTGACCAGCAAGCAGTATGAAGGTCGCTTCTACACCGAGCGGGAGGCAGCGGTCATTGGCACGACCTTCTCGGCGGTATCCATTACCTTTGCGCTGGTCGTGCTGGCACAGGTCAAGCTGGAGCATCTGTTCCTGCCCTTCTATGGCACGGTCTGTCTGGCGGGCATTGTGGCTGCCATCGTGGTGCCGCGCTTGCCCCCGCTCTGCTGGAAACGCGATCACTACATCGACGGCAGCCCACGCAATGTCGAGGAAGAGGCAATTCCGCAGGGGCACAGTGTGTGGCGTGTGGGTTACCGCCGCGCGCTGGCGCGTGCTGATCGTATCGATAACTTCCGCCTGCCACTGCGTGATGGTATGCACAATGCTATCGATATGCTGTTTGGCGTGTTGCCGGTCGTCATGGTGGTAGGCACGCTGGCTCTGATGGTCGCGGAGTACACGCCGGTATTTGAGTATCTGGGTAAACCCTTTGTGCCGCTGCTGGAGCTGCTGGGCGTCCCGGAAGCGGTGGCGGCGTCGAAGACGGTGATGGTGGGATTTGCCGACATGTTTATCCCGGCCATCCTGATTTCTGCTGTGGACAACGAAATGACGCGCTTCGTCATTGCCGCCATGTCAGTGACACAGCTGATCTATCTGTCTGAAGTCGGTGCGTTGCTGTTGGGGAGCCGTATCCCGGTCAATCTGTGGGAGCTGTTTGTTATCTTTATCCTGCGCACGCTGGTGACCCTGCCGGTCATCGCCGGGGTGGCTCATCTGCTGTTCTGAAGCAAAAGGCGGGGCATCATAGATGGGTGAGCCCCGCGCTGTCATCATCAGGTCAATACCGTCCAGTTGTCATAGCCCTCGACCCGGAAGTCATAGGCGTGGATAGCCCGCAGGGCGGCATCCTGAAAATCGGCCATCAGTTCGGAACGCTTGGCCGAGCTGGGGTAGGCCAGGACATAGCGATAGCGAATGTCGGAAATAAAGGGCCGTACCACCACGTCGTTTGGCTGCCAGATGCGCGCTGCAAAAGGCTCTACTACAGAAATGCCCAGGCCGTGCGCGACCATCGCATAGCGGGTATGCGAGGAGTGGGTCTTGATGGCGTAGCGGGTTTTGACCTTGGCCTTGTCGAGGGTGGCCTGCTCCATGTCGTAGGCGCGCGGACCGATGGGTAGCCAGCCAATCAGCGTTTCATCTTCCAGATCTTCCGGGTAAATCTTGTCTTTGCTGGCCAGTCGATGGCCGGGTGGCATGGCGCACAGCATGCCCAGATCCATCAGATGGATCTGCTCAATACCGGCGATGGGAGGAAATGCCGGACACAAGGCCAGATCCACTTTCAAATCCTGCAGCTTGAGCAAGATCTCCGAGGTGTTGCAGCTGACTACGTGGATGGTCACCTCAGGATCAGACTGCACAAATTCTTTCAGCACCATGGGCAGCAGTGACGTGGATAACACCGGTGAGCAGGCGACACTCATGCTTTCCGGCGCATGGTTACGAATATTGTTGGCTACCTGGCGCAGGCGCTCGAGGCCCAGAAAATTTTCTTCCACGGCCTTATAGAAACGCACCGCCGCATTGGTGGGTTCCAGTCGTCCCTTGGTGCGGGTGAAAAGACGAAAGCCGAGGTCGGCTTCCAGATCAGCAATCAGGCGACTGATGGCGGGCTGGGTGACATTCATCTGGCGGGCTGCACCCACAGTGGTGCCGGTCACCATCAGGCAGCGGAAAGCTTCAACTTGTCGGAACTGGATCATGAATAAGGCAGCAGCTGGTGAATGGGATGGATAATAATTGCACATCGACAGAAATAGTCTATGCATGACACCTATAGGACGTAGTGTTGCAATGGCTGTGCTATGCCGCAGATGGAGCGGATGAGGCGAGCGGGAAGGAGTGCTATGATAGCCGACCTTATCATTCAGGATGCATCTCGGTCCGGTGTGGAGTGTTTCAGGCTGCTGGAACCTTCCTCTTCTCAGCCCCATATATCTGGGACGTGAGCGATGCGCGAACCGGTCAGGTCAGGTGCGACATGACACTCAGCCTTCACCGCAACCTGTAAATGCCACTTTGCCGCTTGTGATAGCGCAGACAGACAACGGGTCCTATGTCTAAAGGTCAACTCTACATCGTCTCCGCACCCTCGGGTGCCGGTAAAACCAGCCTGGTCAAGGCTCTGCTGGAACAGGACAAAACCATTGGCGTGTCGGTGTCGCACACGACCCGTGCCCAGCGCCCCGGTGAAACCGATGGCGTGCACTATCACTTTGTCACTCAGGACGTTTTCCGTCAGATGATCGGTGAAGGTGCTTTTATTGAGCACGCAGAAGTGTTTGGCAACTTCTATGGCACCTCGGTGGCGGCAGCGGAAAAAATCCTTAACGAAGGCAAGGACGTCATTCTGGAAATCGACTGGCAGGGCGCGCAGCAAGTGCGCAGGCAGATTCCGGAATCCATCGGCATCTTTATTCTGCCACCCCGGAAAGAAGCGTTACTGGAGCGACTGAACAGCCGTGGCCAGGACGATGATGCGGTTATTGCCGGACGCATGGCCAAGGCTGTCAGCGAAATGTCGCATTATCCCGAATATGACTATGTCATTTTCAATGACGACTTCACCTTCGCTGTCGCCGAGCTGGCTTCGGTATTTCGGGCCGAGCGCTGCAAACTGCAGCGTCAGCAACAGGTTAACGCACGTTTGCTGGCTGAATTGCTGTCCGAAGTTTGAGCAGTAGAGCTTGTTTCGGGGGCGCGGCTCACATAGAATTGCGCCTCTTGCCTGTCTGGCAGGTTTGGTTATTTTTTATACAGTTTCGTCTTATCATCGCTGAAGGGTAGACAGAAAACTATGGCACGTGTGACTGTCGAAGATTGTCTGGAAAACGTAGAAAACCGCTTTGAACTGGTCATGGTTGCATCCAAGCGTGCACGCCAGCTGGCCACCGGCGGCAGAGAGCCCAAGGTAGCCTGGGAAAACGACAAGGCGACCGTGGTCGCACTGCGTGAAATTGCACAGGGCAGTGTGACGCGCACCACGCTGGAAGCCGAAGAGGAAGACTTCTAAGCAGGACCGGGGATTCTCCATGTCGACCATCAATGCACTGGCTGAGCGACTAAGCGACCACCTGACCCCTGACGAAGTCAACAAGGTCAAGCGGGCGTATTTTTACGCAGAGCAGGCGCATGATGGTCAGTCCCGCAAGTCGGGAGAACCCTACATCATCCATCCTCTGGCGGTGGCCGGTATTCTGGCCAACATGGGGATGGACTCTCAAAGTCTGATGGCGGCCATGTTGCATGACGTCATTGAAGACACCGGCATTCCCAAGAATGCCTTGCGTCATCAGTTCGGCGACACGGTATCGGAGCTGGTCGACGGGGTCAGCAAGCTCAACAAGATGGAGTTTGCCACCAAGGCCGAGGCCCAGGCCGAAAACTTCCAGAAGATGGTACTGGCGATGTCAGCGGATATCCGCGTGATCCTCGTCAAACTATCAGACCGTCTGCATAACATGCGTACCATCGGTGCCATGTCTGCCCCCTCGCAACGTCGTATCGCCAAGGAAACATTGGATATCTACGCTCCTATTGCCGGGCGTCTGGGTATGCATCTGGTGCGTACTGAACTGGAAGATCTGGCTTTTGCGGCCTACTATCCCATGCGTTCCCGACGTTTGTCGGCTGCCGTGGCGCAGTTTCGCGAATCACGGCGGGAGCAGCTGGAAGAGGTTCAGAGTGTCATTGAGGAGCGCTTGTCGGCACAAGACGTTAATCATCGCATGACCTGGCGCCAGCGCCATCTGAACAGCATCTACAAGAAAATGCTGCACGAGCGCAAAGGCCTGAAGACGATCATGGCAACTCAGGTCATCAACGTGGTGACTGATTCGGTAGAAAACTGCTACCGCATTCTCGGCCTGCTGCATGGGCTGTATAAACCCGTACCGGGCACCTTTTCCGATTACATCGCTATTCCCAAGGCTAACGGCTACCAGTCTCTGCATACTACGCTGTTCACTGGCAAGGGCTTCCAGCTCGAGGTACTGATCCGTACCGAAGAAATGGAGATGGTGGCCAATCTGGGTATCGCCTGCCAGTGGGGCAGTAACAGCCAGTTGAGTGACCGTGTACAGGGCTCGCAGCGCCGGGCGCAGCGTTGGGTGGCCGGGCTGCTGGAAATGCAGCAGCGTGCTGGCAGCTCTCTGGAGTTTATCGAGCACGTGAAGGAAGACCTGTTTCCTGATGAGGTCTATGTCTTCACCCCCAAAGGCAAGATCATGGAACTACCCCGTGGCGCGACGCCGGTGGATTTTGCCTATGCGGTACACACTCATGTGGGTAACACCTGTGTGGGTTGCTATGTTGATGGGCATCTGGCGCCACTGAGCAGCCCGTTACAGAGTGGTCAGACCGTGGAAGTAATCACCAAGGACAGTTCTCATCCCAACATGGCGTGGCTGAGCTTTGTGGTGACTGGCAAGGCGCGCAGCAGCATTCGTCACTTCCTGAAAACGGCCGAGCGCAGTGAATCCATTGAGCTGGGACGACGTTTGCTGACTCAGGCTGCCGCCAGTGATGGCTATACCCTGGAGCAGATCAGCGAAGGGGCGCTGAATGAGCTATTGCAGGAAACCGAGCTATCGGGCCTGGATGATGTGCTGGAAGAAATTGGTCTTGGTAAGCGTGTGCCGCAGGTTGTGGCTCATCGTTTGCAGCCACGGGCGGAAGATGCCCTAGGCGTGGCTCAGCGTGGCCGCGAAGGGGCTAGCCAGTCACTGGTGATCAATGGTTCTGAAGGTATGCTGGTGAAGTTTGCCCGCTGTTGTTATCCCCTGCCCGGTGACCCTATTCTCGGGCATTTTGCCGGTGGCAGCCTGATGGTGCATCACTCTCTGTGCAAGAACACGCTGGAGTGGCGCAAAAATCCGGAAAAGACCCTGACCTTGACCTGGGGCGAGCATATACAGCGTGAGTTCCTGGCGCCGCTGCGCATTCAGGCAGTGGCTCATCGTGAGCTGTTACCCATGCTGGCCGCTGAGGCGAGTCTGGCTGATGCTGTGGTGACGCGTATGGATATGGATCAGCAGGATGATTCCGTCAGCATGGTGGAAATGCATCTGCTGGTAAAAAATCGTGTACATCTGGCGCGAGTGCTTAAGCGTTTGCGCCATCTCAAACAGGTACAGCGTCTGCAGCGTGTGTTGGCCAGCGTAACGGCTGCAGCCTGATTCACGATCACTCTCTCGGCTGTATTCCCTGCCTTTCACTCAGGTAAGCACATGATGTCAGTAATAGAGGCTGGCTCTTCGGGTTTTGTATCGACAAGTATTTTGTAACTGAAGGTACAAACTGATTACCCAACAAGGCAATCTGTATTGTTACTGATTGTAGTGTGGGGATGTGAGAAGAAAAATAAAAAGCGGGGTAAAAGTAAGAGCAGGTCGAGGAAAGGACACTCCTTGTCTATCCTCGTACCCATCCATGTTCATCCTTGACGTCGTATCCTACGGGCCTCCTGGCCAACTTCCGGCTTTCCTTAACGTCCCTGAACATCATCCTGATGTTTGGCATCCTGCCTTCGTCCTTGTGCTGCCTATTCTGCCATCTTTTTCAAAAAAGGGAATAGGAATTTTTCTGAATTTTAACTTTTGTAAGTTATTGCACATTTTTGTGTGCTTATAGTAGTGATAAATACCCCTCCCGATAGTCGGGATAGTGAAAAGCATAGCCCGTTTCGATTAAACGCGTGTTACAACAACGTTTACTTCCCCCGCGAGAGCGTAATGCAACTGTTTCCATTACACACACTTGCAGTTGTGTCGCTAACCACTGGCACACTTCATGAAGCGGTGCAGGGGTGGAGTCGGTGAGCAGATAACAGTCGGCCAGCGCTTTTCCCTGTTTACAAACTTGCAACATATGTACCATGGCAGCCACGGCATCATCCTGATGAATACGATTGGAATAGTAGGGTGGTTCAGCAGGATGGCAGATGCCCTGGCGTACCTGCTCCAGCAGATGATTGCGCCCGGCCCCGTAAATGCCGCTCAGACGCAGAATGGTGGCTGGAAAGGTGCTTTGGCGGGCAATCGCCTCGGCTTCCAGCAGGATATGACCGCTGAAGCTGCCGGGATGTGTCGGACTGTTTTCATCTACCCATTCGCCCTGATCCTGGCCGTAAACGCTGGTACTGGAAATAAAGAACAGGCGCTGAGGTGACCGGGGTAAGGCTGTCAGCAGGTGTTGCAGTGCCTGCACATAAACAGTGCGATAGCCAGCTTCAGTCCGCTCCGTCGGTGCCAGCATGTAAAACACAAAGTCGGTAGCGGGTAATGTAGCTGTCAGCGGCTGGCTCAGGTCGTGATAATGCAGGGTCACTCCCGGCAACTCACGTGGGCTGCGACAGAGGGCATGCACCTCATAGCCCTGATGGGCCAGTGTCAGTGCCAGTGGGCTGCCGAGTTTACCGCAGCCAGCGATCAGAACGGATGTAGGCATTTGCATTAACTGGATATATCCACAGCTTTTCGGTATTGGCTATAATGGCAGCCGGATCATCCGGCAACAAGGTGGATGTCGATCCTTCTCAAAGACGCTCTCGATGCGGTGATACCCATCACCGCTCAATGACTGCCGTCTATGAGGAGTAACAGCGATAAGTTGAAGTAGCTCAGGAACAGGCCCAGATGACACTTACAGAACTCAAGTACATAGTCACCCTCGCACAGGAACAGCACTTTGGTCGGGCCGCAGAGCGCTGTTTCGTCAGTCAGCCTACGCTCAGCGTGGCCGTCAAGAAACTCGAGGATGAGCTGGGTATTGCCTTGTTCGAGCGCTCCAAGAACGCCGTGCGCACCACGCCTATGGGCGACACTATCATTCAGCAGGCTCAGCGAGTGCTGGAAGAAAGCGAGCGTATCCGCGAGCTGGCCACCGCTGGTAAAGATCAGCTGCGCAGCCCGTTGCGGCTGGGAGCGATTTACACCATCGGGCCGTATCTGTTCCCTCACCTGATCCCCCAGATGAAGCAAAAAGCCCCCGATATGCCACTGTATATCGAGGAAAACTACACCTCGGTACTGCGCCGCAAACTGCGCAATGGCGAGCTGGATGTGATCATCGTTGCCCTGCCCTTTACCGAGCCTGATGTACTGACGCTACCGCTGTACGACGAACCTTTCGTCATGCTGATGCCCTGCTCCCATGAGATGGCGAAGCAGGAAACGGTGGATGCCAACAATATTCGCTGCAATGACATGCTGCTCCTCGGAGAGGGTCATTGTTTCCGTGATCAGGTCATGCAGGCCTGCCCCAGTCTGCGTGACAGCGAAACGCAGCAGAGCATTACCGAGGGCAGTTCGCTGGAAACGCTGCGCCACATGGTGGCTTCCGGCTTCGGCATTACCATTCTGCCGCTGTCGGCGGCGGGCGAAGGGCTGTATGCTCCCGGCCTGCTCTGCACCCGTCCCTTTACCTCACCTCAGCCGATGCGCACCGTGGCACTGGCATGGCGTGCCAGCTTCCCGCGGCCGAAAGCCATTGATGTGCTGCGTGACACCATCAAACAGTGCAACTTGCGGGTACTTCCTGCATGACGCCAGCCAGTCTCGATCAGATCGAGATCGCATTACTCAAAGGCGCTGGCCCGGCGGTGGTCGAGCGCTGTGAACGTCTGGGTCTGCACAGTGTGCAGGATCTGTTGTTTCACCTGCCTTTGCGCTATCAGGATCGCACCCGGATCACGCCACTGGGTTCGCTGCGTCCGGGTGACGAAGTGATGGTCGAAGGCTATATCCGGGTTGCCGATATCATCAAAGGCAAGCGCCGCAGTCTGCTGTGCAAGATTCAGGATGGCTCCGGTACGCTGACGTTGCGCTTCTTTCATTTCTCCCAGGCCCAGCGGGTCGCGCTGCGCAGCGGTGAACTGTTGCGAGGCTTCGGCGAGGTGCGGGTTGGCCCCAATGGCCTGGAAATGGTTCACCCTGAATACAAGGTGCTGCAGGCGGATAGCCCACCCGCCGATCTGTCACAGGCATTGACGGCGATTTACCCCGCCACCGAAGGGCTGACTCAGACCCGTCTGCGACAGCTGTCAGATCAGGCTCTGTCGATGTTGCAGCGGCGGGAGAATGCACTGACTGACTGGGTGCCCGCCGAGCTGCTGCGTCAGCACCGTCTCTGTTCACTGGAGGAGGCCCTCCTCTATCTGCACCGTCCCCCTGCCGGGATATCGCAGGAGCGTCTGCTCAGCACCACCGAACCGCATCGCCAGCGTCTGGTTTTTGAGGAATTGCTGGCTCATCACCTGAGTCTGATCAAATTACGCCAGCAGGCATTGCGGATTGACGCACCGGTGCTGACGGGGGACCAGTCTTTACGGCAGGCACTGCTTGCCTCCCTGCCCTTCAGCCTGACCAACGCGCAGCAGCGAGTGGTCCAAGAAGTGGCTGAGGACATGAATAAATCGGCGCCTATGTTGCGACTGGTACAGGGCGATGTGGGCTCCGGCAAGACGGTCGTGGCGGCCCTCGCAGCGTTACAGGCAGTGGAATCCGGCTTTCAGGCGGTGATGATGGCACCCACCGAGATTCTGGCCGAGCAGCATTTTCACAACTTCAGTCGCTGGCTGGAGCCGCTGGGGCTGAAGGTGGCCTGGCTGGCAGGTAAGCTCAAGGGCAAGGCCCGGCAGCAGTCTCTGGAGGCGATTGCCAGTGGCGAGGCACGGGTAATAGTTGGTACCCATGCCTTGTTTCAGGACGATGTGGCCTTCGCCCATCTGGGGCTGGTTATCATCGACGAACAGCATCGCTTTGGCGTGCACCAGCGTCTGGCGCTGCGAGAGAAAGGCATGCATCAGGGCAAAGCGCCGCATCAGCTGATCATGACCGCCACTCCTATTCCCCGTACTCTGGCCATGGTGGCTTATGCCGATCTCGACTGCTCCGTCATCGATGAGCTGCCCCCCGGGCGGACACCGATTCAGACCGTGGTGATTGCTGACCAGCGTCGTGATGCGGTGATTGAGCGCGTTCGCGGTGCCTGCATGGCCGGCCGTCAGGCCTATTGGGTTTGCACTCTGATTGAAGAGTCGGAAGTGCTGGAGTGTCAGGCTGCCGAGGCGACCACCGAGCAACTCAAGGAAGCCTTGCCTGAGCTCAAGATTGGTCTGGTACACGGGCGCATGAAGGCCACGGAAAAGGCGGCTGTCATGGCCGAGTTCAAAGCCGGTGACCTGCACCTGCTGGTGGCGACTACGGTCATTGAAGTGGGCGTCGATGTGCCCAATGCCAGTGTCATGATCATCGAGAATCCCGAGCGGCTTGGGCTGGCGCAGCTGCACCAGCTGCGGGGCCGGGTCGGGCGTGGTTCAGTAGAAAGCTTCTGTGTGCTGATGTATCACGCCCCGCTGTCGCAGCAGGGCAAGGCTCGACTGGGGGTCATGCGGGACAGTACCGACGGTTTTGTGATTGCCGAGAAGGATCTGGAGCTGCGCGGGCCGGGTGAGGTGCTGGGGACGCGCCAGACCGGGCTGGTGCAGTTCCGTATTGCTGATCTCAGTCAGGATGAGCACTGGCTGGATGCGGTACATGAGGCCGGTGACTGGGTGATGCGTCACCGCCCCGACATCAGTGAACCGCTGATCCGCCGCTGGCTGGGACAGGCGGAGCGCTATTCGCAGGCCTGATCAGGCAGTATCCACCGAGCCAGGCTGCTATACTGTGCCGCTGCCACGAGATGCCGGATTGCCCTGGCATGTTGTTTTAACAAGAAGCGTGAAACGAATAACCGACCGATGATTACCGAAACCCAGCTGGACTGGCTGACTCGCCAGCTTGAGCGCGCCCCGCGCGGCCTGGAAGACATTGCTGCCAGCAGCGCCACGGGCATTCCCCTGGTAGTGCGCATGCGCGCAGTGATGGAAGGCAAACCCTTCCCTACCCTGTACTGGCTGACCAGCCGCGATTTGTTCAAGACCATCTCCACCATCGAAGCAGGCGGCTATATCAAGCGTCTGGAGGCGGAGGTGCAGGACAATCCCGAGCTGAAAGCCGCGCTGCATGCCAGTCATCAGGATTATGTCGATCAGCGTAATGGTTTTATGCGGGAAGAAGACCGGGAGCTACTGGCGACGCAGGGCAAGCTGGAATATCTGCAGAAACTCGGTGTGGGAGGCATTGCCGACTGGGACCGCGTGCGTTGCCTGCATATGCACTATGCCCATCACCTGTGTGGTTACAATGTGATTGGCCAGCGTCTGGAAGCGGAATTTCAGCTCAGCCAGCTGGTGATTCAGTTCTGATCCTGCCGTCTTTCTGAGGGTGCCTCACATGGCTCCCTCATCCTTCCTCTACCCGTTCTTTCGATAGACGACTGCCTGATTACTGCGCGCGCAGATTGCTGAACAGATAGCCGTCAAAGTTCGGGTCATCGGTATCCGACAGGGCAAACAGGGTGGTCTTGACGTTTTCCAGATGCTGCCACATCGCCTGACGTGCGCCCTGAGCATCGCGTTTGCGTAACTGATTGAGAATGGCGCGATGATCCTCCAGCCAGTTGGCCCGGTAAGACAGGTCCATGATGCGCTTGTGCAGGGTCTGCCACATCGGGCTGCGATCGCGGCGATCCCACAGCTGCGTACACATTTCCAGCAGCAGGCTGTTTTGTGTTGAGCGGGCGATCAGCAGATGAAAGCGCCGGTCGGCATCCTCACTGACTTCCACCGAAGCCATCATGGTGTCTTCCAGATCCAGCATTTCCTGCATCTGCTGAATGTCCTGCTTGGTCACCGTCTGCGCGGCGCAGGCGGCAATGGAGCTTTCCAGCACCTGCCGGGCCTGCAACAGCTCGAACGGACCAATATCCTCATCCGGAACGCGTTGTGGTGATACGGGGCTGCCGGGCCGCTGGCGCAGATAGATGCCTGAGCCCTGACGTACCTCTATCCAGCCTTCAATTTCCAGCATGATAAAGGCTTCACGCACCACCGTACGGCTAGTGCCAAAACGTTCGGCATAGGCGCGCTCGGTGGGTAGCTTGCTGCCTGGAGCAAGTTCCTGCTGGGCCAGATCAGCTTTGATCTGCTCACCAATGTCACGATAGAGGCGTTCGGTCATGGGGCGTTGATACGGGCAGAGGGGTGAGTGGCTAGGTGCAAACTATACCTGTGGGCATGACTGGTATGCCATAGAAAAATTTTCTATTTATTGGTATGCCAATTTGGTGCTAAGGTAGCGCCTGTGCTGACCGTTCTGTACGGTATTTCATCAGAGATGCAGAACTGAAGGCTCTGTACGAGCGCGATACACCAGCTGGTATGCAGCGATATCTATTCTGGCATGCCAGTTTCATCGTTGTACCACTCCTTGCCTGACAGGAAATAACAATGACGCCTGCGGATGACAATTCCCCGACCGTAACCAGGGTGCCTGGCACCTATCGGCCTGCCGACATCAGTACCGGTATCGTGCACCTTGGCCTTGGCGCTTTTCACCGTGCCCATCAGGCGGTCTATATCGAGCAGGTGTTGCAGCGTCATGGCGGCGGCCCCTGGGCCATCTGCAGTGCCAACATCCGTTCCAATATGCGGGTCGTGGAGGAGCTGGAACACCAGCAGTTCAGCTATCACGTTGCCGAATATGCCGATCAGCAGCATGTCACCCTGCGTCAGATCAACGCCATTGCTTCTGCCATCTATGCCGGTGAAGGCGACAACGGCAGTGGCCATGCAGCATTGCTGGACATACTCAGCGCTGCTACCACGCGCATTGTCACCCTGACGGTGACGGAAAAGGGCTATTACCTGATCCCTGCGCAGCAACAGTTGCGTCTGGATGATCCGGCCATTGCTGCTGATATTGCCCAGCCACAGCAACCCCATACCGCTCCCGGTCTGCTGGTGGAGGCACTGCGTCGCCGTCGGGCCGCAGGCATTCCTCCCTTTACTGTTCTTTCCTGCGACAACATGCCGGACAACGGCAAGCGCTGTCAGATGGCCGTGGTGCAGCTGGCTGCCCAGCAGGATGCCGGGCTGGCGGACTGGATCGACACGGAGGTCGCCTTCCCCTGCTCCATGGTGGATCGCATTGTGCCTGCCATGACCGAGGCCTCTCTGGCGACCCTGCGCGACCTTGGCTGTAATGAGCCTGCGGCCATCATCTGTGAAGCCTTCAGTCAGTGGGTGGTGGAAGACCATTTCCCGCAGGGGCGGCCTGACTGGGAAGTTGATGGCGTGCAGATGGTGGCGGATGTGGCGCCGTTTGAGGCGATGAAGCTGCGTATGCTGAACGGCAGCCATTCACTGCTGGCTTATCTCGGGCCGCTGCTGGGCTATGTCACCGTCGCCGAAGCCGTGGCTGACCCGCAGGTGTGTGCACTGCTGCGCGGTTACATGCTGGAGGAAGCCAAACCGACGCTGTCTATGCCCGCTGACGTGGACATCGACGCCTATGCTGACCAGCTGCTGGCCCGCTTTGCCAACGACAGCCTTCACCATCAGTTACGCCAGATTGCCATGGACGGTTCACAGAAACTGCCACAACGCTGGCTGGCGGGGATGCAACAGCTGCATCACGATCAGTTGCCCTGCCGTCGTACTGAGCTGGGCATTGCCGCCTGGGTAATGACTGTCATGCAGGCCAGTAAGGGGCTGCTTACTCTGAATGACCCGATGCAGGCGACATTGCTGGCGGCGGCCAGTGAGGCCGATCCGTTGCTGGCATTGCTGTCAGTGGACGCTATCTTCCCTGCCCAGCTATTGCAGGACCAGGCCCTGTTGGTGCGGCTGCGTGAGGCGCTGACTGCGCTGAGCCAGCCCTCGACCGCCCGAACTTTTATTGCTCAGCTGCAAGGCTGATCTGAACCCGTATCTTAGGAGCCGTGTTATGGAACATACCTGGCGCTGGTTTGGACCAGCCGACGACATTTCCCTGATGGATATCCGTCAGGCCGGAGCGACGGGCATTGTGTCTGCCCTGCATGACATTGCCAACGGTGAGGTCTGGCCCGTTGCTGCGATTGCTGAGCGCAAGGCCGTGATTGAAGCTGCCGGACTGCGCTGGGCGGTGGTCGAGAGTATTCCGGTGCATGAAGACATCAAGCGTCGCACCGGTCGCTATGCCGAATACATCGCCAACTATCAGCAGAGCCTGCGTAATCTGGCTACCTGTGGCATCGACACGGTGTGCTACAACTTTATGCCGGTGCTGGACTGGACCCGCACTGATCTCGCTTATGAGCTGCCGGACGGCTCCCGTGCGCTGCGTTTTGATCAGATTGCCTTTGCCGCATTTGAACTGTTCATCCTGCAGCGCGAGGGAGCGAAGAGTGAATACTCGGCTGCCGAGCAGCAGGCAGCGGCTGACTATCTGGCCGCGCTGCCGGAGGCGGAGCGTGACAAGCTGGTGGCCACCATCATCGCCGGTCTGCCGGGGGCGGAAGAAAGCTATACCCTGGATGACTTCCGGCAGGCGCTGGCAGCCTACGATGCCATCGACAAAGATCAGCTGCGCGAGCACCTGCGTCTGTTCCTTGAAGCCATCGTGCCGGTGGCAGAAGAGGCGGGCATCCGTCTGGCTATTCACCCGGACGATCCGCCCCGGCCGATTCTGGGTCTGCCGCGCATTGTCTCCACGCGCGATGATGTGGCCTGGCTGGTAGAGAAAGTGCCTGCTAAGGCCAATGGCATTACCTTCTGTACCGGCTCTTACGGTGTCCGTGCCGATAACGACTTGTGTGCCATGGCCACCGAATTTGCTGATCGTATCTACTTTACCCACCTGCGCTCCACTGAGCGTGAAGAGACACCCGGCAGCTTCCACGAAGCGTCACATCTGGGTGGTGATGCCAATCTGGTTGACGTGGTGCGGGTGCTGGTGAATGAAGAGCGTCGTCGTGCCGAGGCCGGTGATCTGCCTGCCATTCCCATGCGTCCGGATCATGGCCATCAGATTCTGGATGACTTGCGTAAGCAGGGGCGCCCCGGTTATTCACTGCTGGGCCGGATGAAGGGGCTGGCGGAACTGCGCGGTGTGGAGCTGGCGATACGCCATTTCAAGGTGCTTTAAGTGTTGTTGTAAGGCGTCGCAAGGGGCCTGCCGTTATGCCGCTGACGATCATGCGGTAAGAGTTGCCAGTTGAGCCCGGAGGCCGTGAGGTCGCCGGGCTTTTTTATTCGGCTGAATACTTATGTGGCGTGCGTATTGGGTAACAGGAAGGTGCTGTCAGGCTTCCTGCTCAAGGCTGACCAGCAGACTGGCAGGGAATTTAGCTCGGAACAGACTGCCCTTGCCCAGCTGGCTTTCAATCTGCAGCGTGGCTTCGTGGCGTAGTAGCACATGCTTGACGATAGCGAGACCCAGACCGGTACCGCCGCTTTCTGAGGTGCGGCTGGGGTCGGCACGATAGAAGCGCTCGGTCAGACGAGGAATGTGGATAGGATCAATGCCGATACCATCGTCCTGCACTTCAAAAACGGCGCCCTCGCCCTGACGGCGCCAGCGAATCTGGATCTTGCCTTCATCAGGCGTGTACTTGACGGCGTTCATCACCAGGTTGGACAGCGCACTGTGCAGTTCCTGTTCGCGGCCATGCAGGCACAAACCCGGTTCTGCTTCCAGCGTGATGGTCTGGCCCTTATCGGTGCCGAGGGCTTCGGCATCATGCAGAATCTGGTGCAGCAGACGGTCCATATCCACCGGTTCGGCGGCATATTCAATCTGCGAGGTTTCCAGCCGTGACAGGGTCAGCAGGTCGGCAATCAGGTTCTCCATCCGTTTGGCCTGCTTGCCCATTTGCTGGATCGGCCGCACCCAGGGGCGTGGCAGCTGATCAAGGTGATCACCCAGGGTTTCCAGATAACCGCTGATCACCGTCAGCGGGGTACGCAGCTCATGGGAGGCGTTGGCGACGAAGTCCTGACGCATTTTTTCGAGGTTGTGCAGGCGGGTGACATCCTGCACCAGCATCAGCCTGTCGCCCTTGCCAAACAGGGTAATGCTGATTTGCAGATACTGGTCGCTGTTGGTGGGGGCAGGGACTTCCAGCGGCTCCTGATAACGGCAGCGGTCGAAGTAGCGCACGAAGTCAGGACGGCGCAGCAGGTGAGTGATCGGCTGTCCACGGTCCTGTGGATAGCGTAGCCCCAGCAGGCGGCTGGCGGCCTGATTCCACCATTCCAGTGCGCCGTCTTCATCGAGCAGCACGACGCCGTCTTTCAGCGCGGAGGTGGAATCCTGAATGCGGGCGATGATACCCCGCAGGCGGTCGTGTTCGTCCAGATTGCGTTTCTGCAGGCGGTACAGTTCATCAAAGATGTCGCCCCACAGTCCCTTGCCTTCTGGTACGTCATCCTTTTCGCTGGAGTTTTTCGCCAGCCAGCGTACCAGATGCTGAAAATGCCACAGTTGCCAGCCCAGCAGGCCAGCCAGTCCCAGGCTCAGCCCCAGCAGCGCATAGCCGCTGAGTGCGCCGACCAGTGTACATCCCAGTAACACCAGAGCCTGACGGCCCAGGAAACTGCGCATGATTACGCAACCTTATTGGAGAATCGATAGCCGGTGCCGCGTACGGTCTGAATCAGGTGTTCGTGTTGTCCGCCCAGCGCCTTGCGCAGACGGCGAATATGGACGTCGACGGTGCGCTCTTCGACATAGACATTACCGCCCCACACCTGATCCAGCAGTTGTCCGCGGGAGTAGGCGCGCTCGGGGTGGGTCATGAAGAAGTGTAGCAGTCGGTATTCGGTCGGCCCCATTTCCAGCTGCTTGCCGTGGGAGGTGACGCGATGGGACACCGGATCCAGCAGCAGACCTTCGATTTCCACCGGATCTTCCAGCCCCTGCGGCGCGGCGCGGCGCAGCACCGCCTTGAGACGGGCCACCAGCTCACGCGGTGAGAAGGGTTTGGTGATGTAGTCATCCGCGCCTGCTTCCAGACCCTGAATCTTGTTGTCCTCATCACCCTTGGCGGTGAGCATGATGATCGGCATTTCCGCGGTCATCTGGTCACGCTTGAGGCGACGGCAGAATTCGATGCCACTGGTACCGGGCAACATCCAGTCGAGCAGCATCAGATCGGGTTTGTCGTCGACGATAATGGCATGGGCGCGGGTGGTGTTTTCAGCTTCGAAACACTCGTAGCCGGCCATTTCCAGCGCAACGGCAATCATTTCCCTGATCGGCGCTTCATCGTCGACGATCAGGACCTTTTTGTCAGCCATGTGCATTACCTGTCATCTATTGCGTTCTTGTGACCGCATTATTACAACGACATGGTGTTACACAAATATGACAAAGGGAAGTTTAATAGCGCATACACGGGCTTTTCTCGGGGTTGTCCGTTATGAACGGCAGTGGTGTAACCGCAGCGTGTGGGAGCAGCGGGTAACCGCGTCCGGGTTGCATCTGTCGCACTTTATCCCCACAGCCACATAAAGGTGCAGTGACGTGGCCGATAACCATGCACTATCGATAATGGGATCCCTTCACCGCCGGTTGTGGATCGAGCCCTCGTCGGATGAACAGTGCGTCAGGTTCATCAGGATGTAGCGAGGTTTTGTCATCCTGAGCCTCGTTATCGGCTAACCGGGCCGGGCGCTCAGGCGTCGTTCTGGAGTGTGCCCCGATAACTGGCAGAACCTGAGGAAAATCAGGTCGCTGCATAGCAAGCTCGGGTCGCCTTCTTTAAACTAGCGTGGCCGGTTTGCCCGGTCACCGATCCGGCCCCAGGGTCACTGCTGTCATTTCGTCAAGACAAAGGATTTCCGTTATGCCCCTTTCCCGCGATGCCGCCCTTAATGTTGCCAAGGTCCTGAGCGAGGCCATGCCCTACATCCAGAACTATGTGGGCAAGACCATCGTGGTCAAGTACGGCGGCAACGCCATGATCGACGAAACCCTGAAGAACGCCTTCGCCCGTGACATCGTCATGCTCAAGCTGGTCGGTATCAACCCGGTGGTGGTGCACGGTGGCGGACCGCAGATCGGTGAGCTGCTGGAGAAACTGAAGATCGAATCCCACTTCATCAATGGCATGCGTGTGACCGATTCCGCCACCATGGATGTAGTGGAAATGGTACTAGGTGGACAGGTCAACAAAGACATCGTCAACCTGATCAACACCAACGGCGGACGTGCTATCGGCCTGACCGGAAAGGACGCCCGTCTGATCATGGCCAAGAAGATGAAGGTCACCCACAAGACGCCTGATATGGAGGCGCCGGAAATCATCGACATCGGCCATGTTGGCAGTGTTGAACGAATTAACCGCGAACTGCTTGATCTGCTGGTCGCCAGCGATATTATCCCCGTCATTGCTCCGATCGGGGTGGATGAGGAAGGTAACTCCTATAACATCAACGCCGATCTGGTGGCAGGCAAGGTGGCTGAAGCGCTGGATGCAGAAAAACTGCTGCTGCTGACCAACATTGCCGGTCTGCTCGACAAACAGGGTAAGGTTCTTACTGGTCTGTCGCTGGCGGATGTCGACGCCCTGATCGCCGATGGCACCATCACCGGTGGTATGCTGCCGAAGATCGACTGTGCACTGGAAGCGGTGCGTAATGGCGTCAAACGTGCGCATATCATCGATGGCCGCGTTGCACATGCCACCATGCTGGAGCTGTTCACCAACGAAGGTGTGGGCACCCTGATTACCAACGAAAAACTCAAGGCTTGACGGTTGTCTGCAGGCCGGTGCACTCCCCTGCACCGGCCTGCAGATGGGCTGACGGATGTAAGGTAAACAATGACGGAAAGTCTCAGTCCCAAGGCCCGCAAGGGCCAGGCAAAGCAGCGGATTCTGGAAGCCCTGGCACGGATGTTGGAGCATGCGCCGGGTGGGCGCATCACCACGGCAGCACTGGCACAGGAAGTCGGTGTGACCGAAGCGGCACTGTATCGCCATTTTCCCAGCAAGACGCGGATGTTTGAGGGGCTGATCGATTTTGTCGAGGAGAGCCTGTTTAGCCGCATCAACCTGATTCTGGAACGCGAAGCCAGTGCGGCGGTGCGCTGTCAGCAGGTGCTGACGCTGCTGCTGGCATTTGCCGAAAAAAATCCGGGTCTGGCGGTGCTGCTGGCCGGTGATGTGCTGGCCGGTGAGGATGCACGCCTGCATCAGCGTATCCGTCAGGTGTTCGACCGTATTGAGACCCAGCTGCGGCAGATCCTGCGCGAGGCCGAGCTGCGTGAGCAGCTGCGTACCCTGAAGCCGCCCAGCGTCTGTGCCAATCTGCTGATGGCCTTTGCCGAAGGCCGCCTGCGTCAGTTTGTCCGCAGTGAGTTCAGCCAGCCACCGACCGAGCACTGGCCGGAACAGTGGGTGCTGCTGAAAGCGCCACTGCTGCGCCCTGCCCCACTCAGCAAGGCGAGTGATGCAACTCCCGCCACCGAAGAACATCATGGGCACGACGACCAGCATGGCGGTGACGAGGTTTCAGCGCTGGATGAGCATACGGCCGTCAGCGAAGAGCAATTTTAAATCGAATATAGCCGTGGGGTGATGGGAGGTAAGTGACTCATCGCCTCGCCGCTGGGGCCGCGGTTGCTATACTGCGGCCCTGACTTACCCGGAGACTTGTTTCATGGCATTGGCAAAACGCATCATCCCCTGTCTGGACGTCGACAACGGCCGTGTGGTCAAAGGCGTGCAGTTCCTTGATATCCGCGATGCCGGTGATCCGGTGGAGGTCGCCAAACGCTACAACGAACAGGGTGCAGATGAAATCACCTTCCTCGACATTACTGCCAGTCATCAGGACCGTGACACCATGGTGCATGTGGTAGAAGCCATTGCCGGACAGGTATTCATCCCGTTGACGGTCGGTGGCGGCATCCGTACCTGTGATGATATTCGCCGTATGCTTAACGCCGGTGCCGATAAGGTTTCAATCAACACCGCCGCGGTCACCAATCCTGACTTCGTGCGCGAGGCCTCCGAGCGCTTTGGTGCTCAGTGCATCGTGGTCGCCATCGACTCGAAAAAAGTCAGCCAGCCCGGCGAGCCTGACCGCTGGGAAGTGTTCACCCACGGCGGGCGTCGTGCCACCGGACTGGATGTGATCGAGTGGGCGAAAAAACTGGTGGCACTGGGCGCGGGGGAAATTCTGCTGACCAGTATGGATGCTGACGGCACCAAAAATGGCTTTGATCTGGGCGTGACCCGTGCCGTCAGTGAGGCCGTGCCAGTGCCGGTCATTGCCTCAGGCGGTGTGGGTAATCTTGATCATCTGGTGGACGGTGTGCTGCAGGGCAAGGCCGATGCAGTACTGGCCGCCTCCATTTTCCACTTCAACGAGTACAGCATTCCAGAAGCCAAGCAGTATATGGCGGCTAAAGGTATTGAAATGCGTCTGTAACGGCACGCCGCACTCGGGTGTGGGCTTGACGGCCAGGGTCCGTACAGGCCATTAACAAATAGCTGTGCCAATCGGCTTGCACAGCAGCCATATTCTTACCAGACTTGTTGATCAGTCACCTGCGTCGGCGAGGCGTCTACGGGGTGCATGGACTGAACCATGACGTTTCGCGCAGGACTCCGGTCCTGGTATGAAGGAGCCGTGCCGAATGCTGATCCGCGCTGTGCTGCTGTGCCTGTTACTGCTGCCCATGGGTTGGCTGATGGCCGCCTATTCCGGCTTCAGCAGTGTGGTATTGCAGCGTGTAGAGAGTCAGTACGGTGCGGCGGCCAAACGCCGGGTGCTGGACTGGGAGGGGTTGATGACCGATTCGACCCTGCTCAAGGCGCAGGAAAGTACCAAGCTGCGGGCGGTCAATGACTTCTTTAATAAGGTACGCTGGCTGGATGATCTGACCGTCTGGGGCAAGAATGACTACTGGGCCACGCCGCTGGAGTTTCTCGAACGCAATGCCGGTGACTGCGAAGACTTCTCCATTGCCAAGTACTTCACCCTGCGTGAACTGGGGGTGCCGGAAAGCAAGCTGCGTATCATGTATGTAAAGGCACTGGCCTATAATCAGGCCCATATGGTACTGCTGTATTACGCCTCGCCCAGCGCCATGCCGGTGGTACTGGACAATATCAACCCGAAAATTGAGCCCGCCAGCAAACGTACCGATCTGGTCCCTGTATACAGCTTCAACGGCTCCGGATTGTGGCTCAATAACTCCCCGGCCGGGCAGAAAGTAGGTACCTCAGACCGCATTGGTCCCTGGCGTGATCTGCTGGCGCGATTGCAGCAGGAGCGGCGCTGAGCAGTGATTCAGGAGTGCTGAAGGGGTTAGGCACTACAGCGACAAGATGCATTTCGGTCATAAAAGGACCGGGGCGCACAAAAAATCGTCAGGTCAGTGCACAGGCGGATTTTTTGTTTTATGCTTCTGCTTCAGTCTGTAACGGAATTCGTCAACTAACCCGGCAACCCCCGCCATCACAGCAAACAGTAAGGATAGCCACATGAAGCGAGTATGGCTTGCCCCCTTTTCTCTTATGATGCTGGCCCTCGGTGGTTGCCAGCAATGGTCTGAGCAGAATCTCAAGACCGCCGTGCCACGTGCCGATACCTATCCCTACAGCACCCAGCAGAAGATGGAAACAGCCCATCACTGGGACGTGCTGGCCAAAGACATGGCTGAGCGTATTGCCCAGTCGTTGCCGGATCATCAGGTCGCCATTTACGTTGAGCCACCTGCCACTGCCACTACTTTCTCCACTGCATTCCATAGCCTGCTGCAGAGTCAGATGGTCAAGCAGGGCCTGCATGTCACGCTGGAGCCTGGCCTTGGCGCTGTGCATACCCGTTATACGGCGCAGCTGATTCAGCATAAAGATCTTGATGGTGCACGCCCTGTGCCCGGCACCTACACCGTGTTGGCCACTGGCCTGGCAGTCATGCGCAATGCCGTGAAAAACAGCTGGGAGAACAGTTATCTGGCGCTGCCGCTGGTCGGCCTGGGCGCGGATTATGGTGCCGGTCGTACCGTCAGCAATGAAGGCATGGAAGTACTGATTACCACCGAAGTGGTCTACGGCAGTAACCTGCTGATGTCTGAGTCCAACATGTACTACATCAACGCCGGTGGCAAAGACCACTATGTGGCGAGTGACAGTGCCTGGCAGGGCAAGACCATTCAGGTTGTCGGGCAGTAACGGGGACAGGGGATAACAATGAAAGGATCACTATTTGCCGGTGCCGTGATGCTTGCCTCCAGCTTGTTGCTGGCAGGGTGCGAGACGGCCACCGTGCAGCCACAGGCAGCGGAAGAGAGCAATCTGGTACAGAGCAGTGAAGATGCGGCGACCGCGCTGGTAAAACAGCTGGGCCCGAATCTGCGCCCCGACCAGCCTCTGATCGTGGCTAGTTTTGTCAATGTCGACCGTCTGGATGAGTCCTCCACGCTGGGGCGTATGCTGGCCGAGCAGATGGCGTCCAGCCTGACCCGTCAGGGTTTGCCCGTGGTGGAATTGAAGCTGCGTGACTCGCTGTTCATTCAGGAAGGCAGCGGTGAGTTTATGCTGTCACGTGAGCTGCAGAATATCAGCCAGAGCCATCAGGCCCAGGCAGTGGTGGTAGGCACCTACGCCATCGGTCGTCAGAGTGTGTATGTTACCAGCCGTCTGGTACGGGTCGCTGATAACCGTATTCTGGCGGCATCGGACTACCGTTTGCCGATGGACGCCGATGTACGGGCACTGGTGGGTGCCAAGCGCCGCTAAGCCTCTGACCTGCAGACCGTCTTAAAACACACAACGGGAGCCAGTGGCTCCCGTTGTGTGTTTATGGCGTGTCACAAGTCATCAGATTGATGTTGCACAAGTGACGGGCTAGTCGAGCAGCAAATTGCGCAGGGATGCCAGAGTTTCCCGTGCCTTGGCCTGCTTGACCTCCTTGCTGACGCCCTCCCGGCCTTCCCACTCGACGTCATCCGGCGGTAACTCATCGAGAAAGCGACTGGGTACGCAGTCCAGCTGCTCGCCGAACTGTTTGCGCTGTTTGGCCAGTGTCATGGTCAGGGTTTCACGCGCACGGGTGATGCCAACGTAGGCCAGCCGGCGTTCCTCTTCCACGGTATCGGTTTCGATGGCATTGCGATGGGGAAGCAGCTCCTCTTCCATGCCGATCAGGAATACATGGGGGAACTCCAGTCCTTTGGAAGCGTGCAGGGTCATCATCTGTACCTGATCGGACTCATCCTCTTCTTCCTGTCGCTCCAGAATATCCATCAGGATCAGACGGCTGATGACATCACGAATATCGGCGTCAGGATTATCTTCCAGCAGGCGCTCATGCGTAGAACGCAGGGAGTCGATCAGGAACCAGACGTTTTCCATACGTCGCTCTGCGGCCGTAGGCGACGTCGAATGCTGTTGCAGCCAGCCTGGGAAGTCGATATCCAGCACCATCTGTCGTACTGCACCGACCATGTCTTCCTGATAGCAGCGCTGGTGGGTCTGTTCCATCCAGTGAGCAAAGCGCCGCAGCTTGTCGATGGCCTTTTCCGGCAGATGCTGGGCCAGCCCCATTTCGCTACAGGCTGCGTACATGCTGATACCGCGCTCGCCAGCATAAGCGGACAGCTTTTCCAGTGTGGAGGGGCCGATCTCACGGCGTGGCACGTTGATGATGCGCAGGAAAGCGTTGTCGTCGTCAGGGTTAATCATCACCTTGAGGTAGGCCATGATGTCCTTGATTTCGGCACGAGCAAAGAACGAGGTGCCACCACTCAGGCGATAGGGAATCTGATAGCTCTGCAGCTTGGCCTCGATCAGCCGCGCCTGATGGTTGCCACGGTAGAGAATGGCATAGTCACGGAATTCGGTGCGCTTACGCAGCTTGTGCTCAAGAATCTCGGTCGCTACCCGCTCCGCCTCGTGTTCTTCGTTGCGACACAGGATGACCCGCAGCGGATCACCAAAGCCCTTGTCACTCCACAGCTCCTTGGTGAATTCGTGGGGGTTGTTGGCGATCAGCACGTTGGCAGCCTTGAGGATACGGCCGGTGGAGCGATAATTCTGCTCCAGCTTCACGACCTTGAGGCTGGGGAAGTCGCGTGCCAGCTGGCCGAGGTTTTCCGGGCGGGCACCGCGCCAGGCATAGATCGACTGGTCATCATCCCCTACCACAGTGAACTGGGCGCGTTTACCCACCAGCAGTTTGACCAGCAGATACTGGCTCATATTGGTGTCCTGGTATTCGTCAACCAGCAGGTAATGCACCTTGTTCTGCCAGCGCTCCAGCACCTCCGGGTAATCACGAAACAGTTCCGCCGGCAGACGGATAAGGTCATCGAAATCAACGGCGTTGTAGGCTTGCAGAATACGGTTGTATTCCTGATAGACCTGTCCGGCCAGCAGCTCATCATTGTTGGCGGCGTGGCTGATGATGTGATGCGGATCGGCCAGATCGTTCTTCCAGTTGGAGATCAGATGCTGAACATATTCCGCGACATCCAGATCCTGCTGCTTGAGGGTCTGCAGAATATCCTTGATCAGTGCCAGGGCATCCTGCTGGTCAAAGATGGAGAATCCGGGTTTGTAGCCCAGGGTCTTCAGTTCCTTGCGGATGATGTTCAGCCCCAGGTTGTGGAAGGTGGAGACGGTCAGACCGCGCGAGGCCTGTCCTTTGATCAGCTTGCCGACACGCTCTTTCATCTCGCGGGCGGCCTTGTTGGTGAAGGTCACCGCAACGATGTGCTGTGCCTTGTAGCCGCACTGCTCGACCAGATAGGCGATCTTGCGGGTGATGACCGAGGTCTTGCCGCTGCCCGCTCCGGCCAGGACCAGCAAGGGGCCTGAGATGTTGCGTACGGCTTCCTGTTGTCTTGGGTTGAGTTGGCTCACGGCTGGCACCTGTTATCTCGTGTGAAGCCGGATGATTCTAGCAGATCGCTTCACAATTCGTTGCATAACGGTTGTTGTAATAAATTGATATAAAGGGCTAAAGTTAGTTCTTCTTTGGCAAACGATATAAGGAAGCGAAAGGAAGTCCGCTTGCATGGCTTTCATGCTTCGCATGATCTGTTGAGTTAAAACACCATAACAATCAAGGTGTTGCCCACTCACAGTGTGGTTGTACTTCAGAAAGTCCGGTAGTTGTCTGGAGTTGAAATGCATGTCGAATGAAAGCCAGCAGACGGTAAACAGACCGCTTCGCCTCCTGCTGGTCCATCCTAATCCTCGGGCGCAGGCGCTGTTCCAGATTCTGGTTGCGCGTGCCGAGACAGCCTATGAGCTGAGCTGGTGCTGTGATATTGACAGCGCCCGTACGGCCTTGGCCATGGATTGGGTTGACGTCCTGCTGCTGCACAATCCCCTGCGTGAAGAACGCTCCGTCGATCTGCTCAAACTGACCAATACTGACGGCAGTGCCGTGCCCGTTGTGGTGCTGGGCAGGCTGTTACGCAGCTCTGGTGGCCGTGAGCTGATTCACAAGATGGGCGCTGCTGACTACCTGTCGATTCTGCAACTCAGTCTGGATGCCTTTGAAAAGGCCATTCACACCGCTCGCGAGCGTCACCAGCAACGCACGATCCTGCATCAGATCAGCCACCACGATATCGTCACCGGCGCCGCCAACCGACAGATGTTTGTCCAGCGTCTGCAGCATGCCCTGCAGATGGCCGATGCGCATCAGAAACGGGTGGTGCTGCTGCAGCTCAATCTGGACGGCTTCCAGAAAGTGAACGACTCCCTTGGCCATCAGCTGGGTGACGACATCCTGCGTGAAACCGTGCAGCGTTTGTTGCTGACTCTGCCTTCAGCGGAGCATCTGGGGCGGATCAGTGATAACCAGTTCGGCATCATGCTGGCCGATCTCAATAACCGCGAACAGGTGATGCCGACCCTGTATCAGCTGCAGCGCCTGTTCAATCAGCCTTATTTACTGCCCAGCGGACAGATCAGCCTGGGCTGCAGCATCGGCGTCAGCTTCTTCCCTGATACTGCGCACAATCTGGATGAGCTGCTGCGGCAGGCGGGTATCGCCATGCACGAGGCCAAGCGCCATCCCGGCGTCAGCCATCATATGTTTGAACCCGGCCAGGACTCCAAGACGTCAGAGGCCTTCAGCCTGGAGGCGGACTTCCGCCGTGCCCTGCGCCGTAATGAGCTGCGCCTGTATTACCAGCCACGGGTGGACGTGCGTACCGAGGAAACCGTCGCCGCCGAAGGCCTGATTCGCTGGCAGCACCCCACCCGGGGTCTGTTGATGCCCAACGAATTTATTCCGATGGCAGAGCGTACCGGCCTGATCGTGCCGATGGGCTACTGGGTGATACATCAGGCCTGTCAGGATGCCAACTTCCTTCGTCACCACCGGCTGCCGCAGATTCAGCTCAGTATCAACCTGTCGTTCCGGCAGTTCAGTGATCCGATGCTGACCCGCACCATCACGCGTATTTTCCAGACCACTCAGGCTGATCCGCGCAATATCGAATTCGAGCTGACCGAGTCAGCGATGATGAAGAATGAGCAGCAGACCACTCAGTGCATCAAGGAGCTGACCGAGCTTGGCGCCTGCTTTGCGCTGGATGATTTCGGTACGGGGTATTCATCGTTCGCCCATTTGCAGCGTTTGCCGCTGACCCGCCTGAAGATCGACAAATCCTTCGTCAAGGAAGCCACCAGCTGTGGTGACAACGAGATCATCGTCCGCGCCATGATCAGTCTGGCCCATAACCTGCGTATGCTGGTGGTCGCTGAAGGGGTGGAAACACCGGAGCAGCTGCTGTTTCTGCGCCAGTATCGCTGCGATCAGGCGCAGGGCTTCCTGTTCGGCCGTCCACAGTGTTTTGAAGACCTGTGCCGCATGCTGGAAGGTCAGCAGTATCGCCACCTCTCGATTGGCTGACAGACGTCAGCACCGCATGGCGTTATGCTGTCTTTCCAATGTCCGTTCTATAGCGCTGCGAGTTCACCCATGATTGAACAGAAAACCACGCTGATGCCTGCTGCCAAGCGGGTAGCCCTGATCGCTCACGACAACCGTAAGGATTTACTGCTGGACTGGTGCCAGACCCACTTGCAGCATCTGCACGGCCATACTCTGTTTGCTACCGGAACGACCGGACGGGTGCTGGAGAAGGCGCTGGGGATCAGTGTCAATAAACTGATCAGCGGCCCGCTGGGCGGGGATCAGCAGATCGGGGCGATGGTCACCGAGCGGCAGATCGACGTGATGATTTTCTTCTGGGACCCGTTTGAGCCGATGCCTCATGACCCCGATGTTAAAGCCCTGCTGAGGGTGGCGGCGGTGTGGAATATTCCAGTGGCCTGCAGCCGTGCCAGTGCAGACTTCCTCATTACCTCACCCTTTATGCAGCAGGAATACGAATACCAGATTCCTGATTACGACGCTTATCTGGCCAGCAGAGGCTTTTAACCTCAGGGCAGTCTGGCCGGCTCTGTCCCGTCAGGAGCCGGCTTAGCGTCGCTTAAACCGGCCTGTCCAGCTGACGGTACGACAAGGCTTCCAGCACATGACGCATACCGATCTGCGCTTCACCGGCCATATCGGCCAGAGTACGACTGACCCGTAAAACCCGATGATAGGCACGGGCAGACAGGCCCAGACGATCCACTGCCTGCCGCAGAGTCGCAGCGGTGGCTTCATCCACATCACAGAACTGATCCAGTGCCTGCCCCTGCAGGTGCGCATTAAGACACCCCTGACGCTGCAGCTGTAACTGCCGCACTTCGGTCACCTGCTGACGGATCTGGGCGCTGTTCGGGCCGCTGCGTTCGGCCTGACGCAGGGTTTGCCAGTCAGGGGTCTGTACCCGCAGATGCAGGTCAATGCGATCCAGCAGCGGGCCGGACAGGCGACTGCGATAACGGCGGATCTGCTCGGCAGAACACTGGCAGCGGCCGCTGCTGTCGCCGTGATAGCCACAAGGGCAGGGATTCATCGCCGCAATCAGCTGGAAACGGGCGGGAAAGGTCACCTTGGCGCGGGCACGGGACAGGGTGATATGGCCAGACTCCAGCGGCTCCCGCATGACCTCCAGTACCTTGCGATCAAATTCCGGCAGTTCATCGAGAAACAGCACGCCCTGATGGGCCAGTGAAATATCGCCGGGTCGGGGATCACTGCCTCCTCCTACCAGCGCAGCGGCCGAGGCACTGTGGTGTGGCGCGCGGAAGGGGCGTTGTGGCCAGCCCCCTTCTTCCAGATAACCTGCCAGCAGTGATTCCACTGCTGCGACTTCCAGTGCTTCCTCTTCATCCAGTACCGGCAGCAAGCCGGGAAGGCGGCTGGCCAGCAGGGTCTTGCCGGTGCCGGGCGGACCGAACAGCAGAGCGTTATGGCCGCCCGAAGCGACCACCTGCAGTGCCCGCTTGGCCTGTTGCTGACCTTTGACATCCAGAATATCGGGATAGTCCGGCATGGCGCTGGCACTGATGCAGCCCTCGTAGAACGGCAGCGGGGTCAGTCCTTTCAGATGGGCACAGAGCCCCAGCAGATCGGTGACCGGCAGTAATTGCGCCTGTTGCACCAGTGCCGCACGGGGCGCATTGTCCGCCGGCAGTACCAGACAGCGGCGTGCATCGCGGCTGGCGCGCGCGGCCACCAGCGCGCCGGGAACCGGGCGGATGCGACCATCCAGTGCCAGTTCGCCGATACATTCCAGATGCTTTAACGGCTCCAGCGGGATCTGACCGGAAGCGGCGAGAATCCCCAATGCGATGGCCAGATCGTAGCGTCCGCCGGTTTTGGGCAGGTCCGCCGGGGCCAGATTGACGGTGATGCGCCCCAGAGGGAACTCCAGCTGACTGGTCTGGATGGCACTGCGTACCCGCTCCTTGCTTTCGCGTACGGCAGCTTCGGGCAAACCCACCATATTCAGCGCAGGTAAACCTGCAGAGATGTGCACTTCGACAGTGACGGAGGGGGCATCGACACCGAGCAGCGCCCGGCTGTTGACGACAGCAAGTGTCATAGATACGTCCTTGTTATGGGCTGCCAGCAATCCTGCGGCAGGTGCCTGAACCGATAGGCGGCAGGCGGTGTAGTGGCGTTTCAGCAGACAGCGCAGAGGCCGGGGCGCTCTGCGCTGCAGGAAGGGTTATTCGTCGGCCTGTGGATTGACCTTCACAAAGCCTTCACCTTCGTTGTCTTCTTCGGTGCTGCCGCTGTTGCCCTGCTCCAGCGCGGCCAGACGCACTTCCAGCGCCTCCAGACGGGCGCGGGTACGCTGCAGCACTTCTACCTGCACATCGAATTCTTCGCGGGTTACCAGATCCAGTTTGGCAAAGGTGCTCTGCAGGGTCTGACGCACCATCTTCTGAATTTCTTCATGAGGCAGCGGCAGGCTGGACAGGCCCTGACTGAGCTGCTGCTGCAGATTTTCAAAGAGTTTGGAGTTGATCATTGCGGGTTGTCCCCTGAGTTGGCGATTGGGCTTCACTATACCCCCAACGACTTGTCGATTTGAAGTCTGCTGCACACGGCCTGCCGATACAGGCAGGCGCCGCTGGCGGTGAGGGTGAGCCACGCTGGTGCATCGTTACGATTAGCGGTGCACAGAAAATGAGCAATTTTGGTGCGCGCACCAAAGTGGCGCGCTCAATCCTTCCTTTTTTGCTACCGAAAGTTCACAAAATATCTGTAACTATATGAATTAAATGAGTTTTTAAAAACTGGCACAGGGTCTGCTTAGAGGGGTAACCAAGGCACTGCCAGCACCTCAGGGTGCACGAATTCTAAGAGGGAGCATCTATGAAACTAGTTACGGCGGTAATCAAGCCATTCAAGTTGGACGATGTACGCGAAGCTCTGTCGGATATCGGCGTTCAGGGGATCACCGTGACGGAAGTCAAAGGCTTCGGTCGCCAGAAGGGTCACACCGAGCTGTATCGTGGCGCGGAGTACGTTGTTGACTTCCTGCCCAAGGTCAAGATCGAAGTCGCGGTGGCTGACACCCTGGTCGATCAGGTGATCGATGTGGTTTCCAAGGCTGCCCATACCGGCAAGATCGGTGACGGCAAGATTTTCGTATCTGACCTGGAACAGGTCATCCGTATCCGCACCGGCGAGACTGGTGAAGAAGCACTGTGATTGCTGCCGCGCACTGCTGTGAAGTGCGCAGGCCGACAAGTTGCCTGAGGAGGAGTTTCCTGTGGAAGAGCTTTTAAAAACAACGGCGGGTGATGTAACCCAGCTGAAGTATGCCCTAGATACGTTTTACTTTCTGGTGATGGGCGCCCTGGTCATGTGGATGGCCGCGGGCTTCGCCATGCTGGAAGCCGGTCTGGTGCGTGCCAAGAACACCACCGAGATCCTGACCAAGAACGTCGTACTCTACGCCATCGCCTGTACCATGTACCTGCTGTGTGGCTATCACCTGATGTACTCCAGCGATGCAGGCGGTTTCATCCCCAGCTTCGGCAGCCTGATCGGCGAAGAGCACACCGCTGAAGCGGTACTGGCTGGTGGTGACGATGCACCTTACTACTCACTGCGCGCGGACTTCTTCTTTCAGGTGGTCTTCGTCGCAACCGCCATGTCCATCGTCTCTGGTGCCGTGGCTGAGCGTATGAAACTGTGGGCTTTCCTGGCGTTCGCGGTAGTGATGACCGGTGTGATCTATCCCGTGGAAGGCTACTGGAAATGGGGCGGTGGTTTCCTGCAGGAAGCCGGCTTCCAGGATTTTGCAGGTTCTGGCGTCGTGCATCTGGCGGGCGCGTCTGCTGCGCTGGCCGGTGTGCTGTTGCTGGGTGCCCGTAAAGGTAAATACGGTGCCAATGGTCAGGTCAACGCTATCCCCGGTTCCAACCTGCCGCTGGCGACCCTGGGTACGCTGATCCTGTGGCTGGGCTGGTTCGGCTTCAACGGTGGCTCCGAGCTGAAAGTATCTGATGTGGGTGAAGCCAATGCCGTCGCCAACGTCTTTGTGAACACTAATGCTGCCGCTGCAGGCGGTGTGATTGCCGCGCTGATCGTAGCCCGTCTGTGGTTCAAGAAAGCGGATCTGACTATGGCGCTGAACGGTGCTCTGGCCGGTCTGGTGGCCATCACTGCTGAGCCTCTGGCACCTTCTGCTGTCGCTGCCACCCTGATCGGTGCAGTAGGTGGTGTGATCGTGGTGTTCTCCATCGTCACTCTGGACAAACTGAAAATCGACGATCCTGTCGGTGCCATCTCTGTTCACGGCGTGTGCGGTATCTGGGGTCTGCTGGCGGTGCCGCTGACCAACGGTGACGCCACCTTCGGTGCGCAGATTTTGGGTGCGGTCTGTATCTTCGCCTGGTGCTTCATTGCCAGCCTGGTGGTGTGGGCAATCCTCAAAGCCGTCATGGGTATCCGTGTCAGCGAAGAGGAAGAGTACGAAGGTGTGGACATCCACGAGTGTGGTATGGAAGCCTACCCTGAGTTCAAAACCAGCAAATAAGCCCCGTGTTCCTGTAACACTGTGCTGAACCATCGGCTCCTGCGGGAGCCGATGGCGTTTTTGTCACCCTCACCGCTGCGGGAGCAGACAGCGGTGGCGGTGAATTAAGGATAAACAAGCAGGTTGGCTTGGCCCTTGCTTTCATCACGGAGAAGGTGCCCACAACGTGAGGACATGGTCCTGTTGATGGCGCACGGTGCCGGCAGCGGGATAGCCTCACTGCCCTGTTCGGGTATACTAGGCGCCACTGCTTGCGGCTCAGCCGTTCTGTATAAGGGAGACTGTCATGAAACTTGTTACTGCTGTGATCAAACCCTTCAAGCTGGACGACGTGCGTGAAGCACTGTCTGACATTGGCATTCAAGGTATCACGGTAACGGAAGTAAAAGGCTTTGGACGTCAGAAAGGCCACACCGAGCTGTATCGCGGTGCTGAATACGTGGTTGATTTTCTGCCCAAGGTAAAAGTCGAAGTGGCAGTAGATGACACCGCGCTGGACAGCGTGATCGATGCCATCTCCAAGGCGGCCCATACCGGCAAGATCGGTGACGGCAAGATTTTTGTTACCCAGCTGGAACAGGTGATTCGTATCCGTACCGGCGAAGAAGGTTCGGACGCACTATAACGGTGCATCCCCAAGGCCATCGGACGGCTGTCATGGCAATCGCCCTGCCCGTCCGATGCTCCTCCGTACACACCGTGCCGGTCTGGTCGGTGCATTTTCCCCTGCTGTGAAGCGATTGCTTCAAAAGGTAACACCCCCGCTGCTGACGCTGGCTCGGTTCAGCATCTTTGTTATGCATTTCAACCGTAATCCTGTGCGGAATCACGTCATTGATGGTGTGAATATGGTTTATTTGCCTGCAAATCCATCAATCGCAGAAAACTTAACTGTTGTGGCCTGCTAATTGCTTTAGTCTTGTTCGATTAACAGGTTCAGGGTGCCTGCTTCTACGTCAGAGTCAGATTTGTACTGTATATCAGTGATTTATCTGCGTTGTTGGAGGCGGAAGCGGGGTGAAAGGCCTGCCATTATAAAAGTTGTCTAGCTTGAGGTTGCTTATGAAAAAACTGCTCGCGTCTTTGGGGCTGGTATTGGGTGTGGCTACCGTGTCACAGGCTGCCATGGCAGAAAGCGCTGTCGACAAAGTGGTCTCTGCAGGTGAACTGCGGGTGTGCTTTGAAGCCGGTTACATGCCGTTTGAGATGAAAAACAAGAACGGCGAATTCGTCGGTTTTGACATCGACATGGGCAAACTGATGGCCAAGTCCATGGGAGTGAAGTTCACTCCGGTCAACACGGCCTGGGACGGTATCATCCCTGCCCTGCTGACTGATAAGTGCGACATCATCATGGGCGGTATGACCATCACTGCTGAGCGTAACCTGAAAGTTAACTTTGCTGATCCTTACATCGTGGTGGGTCAGTCCATCCTGATGAAGCCTTCACTGGCTGGCAAAATCACCTCTTACAAAGATCTGAACGATCCCAAGTACACCGTAGTGACCAAACTGGGTACTACCGGTGATGCCGCAACCAAGAAATATATCGGTCAGTCCAACATCCGTTTGTTCGACACCGAAGCGGATGGCGCGCTGGAAGTGGTCAATGGCAAGGCTGATGCCTTCGTTTACGACCTGCCTTTCAACGCTATCTACGCTGCGCAGAATGCAGGCAAAGTGGTTCACCTGGACAAGCCCTTCACCTATGAGCCTCTGGGCTGGGCGATCCGCAAGAACGATCCTGACTTCCTGAACTTCCTCAACAACTTCCTGCGTCAGACCAAGGGTGATGGCACCTATGACCGTCTGTACCAGAAGTGGTTTGAAAGTGACGAATGGCTGAAAACTGTACAGTAAGTTGAATTCAGTCCTGTGATACCGAACACCGGTTTGCTAGCAAATCGGTGTTTGTTTTTTTGGAGTACCCTCAAACATGCGATCTGAAAACCGGGCGCTATGGCAAAGCGTGTATCTGGTGATAGTGGTAGCCTTCTGTGCTGTGGTCTACGCCTCCAGTAAACACATCAACTACAACTGGAACTGGCAGCGTGTCGTTCCCTACCTGATCAATACCGAGCCGCAATCGGTTCGTGCGCCCTTTGACGGTACCGCCAAAGTCAGTACTGACGACAAGACCCTCACACTGGTGCCCGATGCCGGTGGCGAGCCTGTGGTGGTGAAGAAGTTCAGTGCGATTTCAGTGAACGATGGTGATCTGATTTTTGAAGGTGACCAGGTGGCCACCATCAGCAACTGGCGCATCGGCCCTATCACCGAAGGCATGATCACCACTCTGGAGATCTCGCTGGCATCGCTGGTGTTTGCGGTGATCATCGGTCTGTTTATCGGCCTTGGCCGTATCTCCCGCAATCTGGCCATCCGTCAGCTGTGTATCACCTATATCGAGATCATCCGCGGCACGCCGCTGCTGGTGCAGATCTTCATTTTCTACTTCTTTATCGGCACCGTGCTGTCACTGGACCGCTTTACCGCCGGTGTGGCGTCGCTGGCGGTGTTCACCGCGGCGTATGTGGCGGAAATCGTCCGCTCCGGTATCCAGTCGATTCCACCCGGACAGATGGAAGCGGCCCGCTCGCTGGGCATGACCTATGTGCAGGCGATGGTCAACGTCATCCTGCCGCAGGCCTTCAAACGTACCCTGCCACCCATGGCCGGTCAGTTTATCAACCTGATCAAGGACTCCTCGCTGGTGTCGGTTATCTCCATCACCGACCTGACCAAAGCCGGTCGTGAAGTGGTCTCCGCCACTTTTGCTCCGTTTGAGGTGTGGTTCACCGTGGCGCTGCTGTATCTGGTGATGACCGGCGCGTTGTCATGGATGATTCAGCGTCTGGAAAAGAAACTGGCAGCCAGCGATTAAGGCGAGGACGATACGATGCATTTACAGAACGCCGAAGACATCATCATCGCCAAAGATGTCGACAAGATTTACCCCAATGGCTGTCATGCCCTGAAAAAGGTCTCGGCCTCCATCAAGAAGGGCGAAGTGGTGGTGATTATCGGGCCGTCGGGCTCCGGCAAGTCCACCTTCCTGCGGACCCTGAACCAGCTGGAAACCATCTCCAGTGGCAGTATCGTCATCGATCAGGTCGATATGTACGGCAAAAACACCAATATCAACAAGCTGCGTGAGCATGTGGGTATGGTGTTCCAGAGCTTTAACCTGTTCCCGCACAAGAGCGCCCTGCACAACGTGATGATGGCGCCGCTGAAGGTCTCCAAACGGGCCAAAAGCGAGGTGGAGGAGCATGCTAAGGCGCTGATGAAGAAAGTCGGTCTGGCCGAGCGTATGAACAACTACCCCAGCCAGCTGTCGGGTGGTCAGCAGCAGCGTGTGGCTATTGCCCGGGCACTGTGCATGAAGCCGAAAATCATGCTGTTTGATGAGCCCACCTCGGCGCTGGACCCGGAAATGGTCGGTGAAGTGCTGGATGTTATGAAGAGTCTGGCCAAAGAAGGCATGACCATGGTGGTGGTGACCCACGAAATGGGCTTTGCCCGTGAAGTGGCTGACCGGGTGCTGTTCATGGAAGACGGCGAACTGCTGGTGGAAGATACCCCGGACAAGTTCTTCCATAACCCCACTCACCCGCGCCTGCAGCGTTTCCTGTCGCAGGTGTTGTAACCGACGCACCTTCTGAGCGCGAAGACGTTCGTCAAAGAACGGTGCTGCGGAAAAACAAAGAGCCCGGGTCGCTAAGCGGCCCGGGCTCTTTTGTCTGTTAAACCACCCTTACCACATCAGGTCATCGGGGATGGGCGGGTATTCGTCATCGTCACTGCTGCTGTCGACATGGGGATGAATCACCCGTTCCGGCATCCGCTCTTCAATACGGGCGGCTTCTGCTGCGGGGACCAGCAGGTAACCTTCATCGGCGATCACGATCAGCAGTTGGCTGCGTGACAGCTGCTCCAGCTGCTGAGGGGTGACGTACAGCTTCTTGATCTTGGTGCCGTGGACGAAGTTGTAGGGCGTGTCAGCGTCCTTGGGCGGTTTGACGCCATGTACTTCGAGCAGCTGACGCACTTCGGCTTCCTGCGCGCGGCGGGTTTTGTCATCCAGCTGTTTCTGGTTCAGCTCGCGGTCGCGCTGCACCTTGGCTTGACGCTCCTGTTCGCGTTTGACTTGCTCAGCCAGCTTGGCCGCTTCCTGATCCGCTTTCGACACCTGCTTGGCCAGCTTGTCCTGCTTGCGCTTGTCTGCGGATGCCTTTTGCGCCTGCTGTTTGGTAGCAAGGCCGTTTTTGAGTAATTGATCCTTGAGTGATGCCATGGAGAACACTCCCCTGAGGTAATACTTGATTCGGGTCGGGCGACCGCCGCCCGGAGTCGGCAATGTATAGAAAAAACCGGCCCGATGCCACCGCCCCGCCGGACCAGCAAGAAAGTCAATATTGTCCAAGCCGCCTTTCAGGTGGCAGGTCTATACTGCCTGAGCCCAATCTGCAGCGTCAGTGATGCCCATGACAACCCATAACAAGACTCTACGCGCTGGCCATGAGCTGCCAGTCAACGCCTATCTGGCCGGTATTACCGATACCGTGCCGCTGATTCTGGCTGCCATTCCCTTTGGTATTCTGTATGGCGCCCTTGGCTACAGTCAGGGGGTGCCGGTGTGGGCCATTCTGGCCATGTCCCTGCTGGTATTTGCCGGCGCCTCGCAGTTTATTGCCGTGGGGCTGCTGGCGTCGCACACCCATCCGGCCGTCATTGCGCTGACCGTACTGGTGGTCAACCTGCGGCATATGCTCTATGCCGCCAGCCTGATGCCGGAAGCGGCCAGACTGTCACAGCGCTGGCGGTTACCTCTGGCGTTCTGGCTGACGGATGAAACCTATGCCACCGTCAGCACCCATCTGCGCCACTATCGCGATACCGGCAACTTGCGCTGGTACTGGCTGGGCTCGGGTTCCGCCATGTACATCAACTGGGTTGCCTGCACCGCACTGGGCGCCTGGCTGAGCAGGGATGTGCCTGATCTCACCCACTGGGGGCTGGAAGTGGCGCTGGTCGTGGCTTTTGTCGGCATGGTAGTGCCTGCCATCAAGCAGTTCAGCCATCTGTGCTGTGCGGTGACGGCGGGAGGCGTCATCCTGCTGACCTATGACTGGCCGCACAATACCGGTCTGCTGGTCACCTCACTGGTGGCCATTGGCGTCGGTATCGGGACGGAAATGCTGAGCAAAAAAACGGCCCCTCTGAACGGAGCGACTCACCATGAATGATCTGACCCTGCTGTGGCTGATTCTGGCGATGATGGCGGTGACGTTTGTGCCCCGTTATCTGCCCTTTGCACTGGCTCATCGCTTCCAGCTGCCGCCGTTGCTGCAGCGTACGCTGGGCTATGTGCCGGTTGCGGTACTGACGGCGATTGTGGTGCAGACCACACTGGTACGTGACCAGCAGATCCACACCGACTGGCAGAATCCCACCCTGTGGGCGGCTGTGGTTGCTGGTCTGATGGCCTGGCGTGGGGTCAGCCTGCTGCTGACGGTCTGTGGCGGGATGCTGGTCTATGGCGTGCTGCGCTGGCTGTTCTGAGCGCAGGCCCCTGCTGCCGGCGTCTGCTGACGGGCGCCGGCCGGTCATCGTACTGACGGACATTCTGCCGTCCGCCTGACTACTCTTCCTGTTGTCCTTCCTGCTCGATGGCCTGCTGCAACCAGTCAGGCCCCATCTGCTGTTCAATATAGTCACGGATAAACTGACGGACCTTCTGTGAAGGAGTGACATCTTCCTTCGCACACAGTGCTTCGAAAATGGCTTTCTTGCGGGGGTCAATCAACAGGGTCAGGCGGGCAGTGCGCTGCTCCATCTTCATATACCTCGGCAGGATGCGTGTGCTTGAACGTCATACAGACGCTTGAATATGTGCATTATATGTTAATGTTATTAACATTGAATGAATACTGTATAGGCATATAATTCTCATCACATGCTAACCGTACAGAAGGCGATAGGTAGCGCTGTCTGACGGTTGGCGCTTTCTCCTGCTGGAGACCTGTGATCATGCCGCATCGCGCCCACCTGTTTTCCCTCCGTATCGGCCACGCCCTGCGTGAAAGCTGTCTGAATGAAACCTACAACCTGCAGCGACTGAGCAAGGATCTGCTGGCAGGTATCACCGTCGGTATCATTGCCATTCCGCTGTCCATGGCGCTGGCTATCGCCAGTGGCGTTGCGCCGCAGTACGGCCTCTACACCGCCATTATCGCCGGCTTCCTGATCGCCCTGACCGGCGGTTCGCGCTACAGCATCTCCGGGCCGACCGCGGCCTTTGTCGTGATACTTTATCCGGTGGCGCAGCAGTTTGGTCTGGGCGGGCTGTTACTGGCGTCCCTGCTGTCGGGGCTGATTCTGATCCTGCTGGCGCTGCTGCGGCTGGGGCGACTGATTGAATACATTCCCGAAGCGGTCACCCTGGGCTTTACCGGGGGGATCGCCGTGTCGATTGCCACCCTGCAGATCAAGGACTTCTTTGGCCTCAGCGTCGGCCAGTTGCCGGAGCGCTATCTGCCCAAGGTGGAGGCGCTGCTACTGGCATTGCCGGGCAGCCACTGGCCCAGTGTGCTGGTGGCCGGGCTGACACTGGCGATCATGCTGCTGTGGCCAAGGCTGAAAACACCGGTACCTGCGCATCTGCCTGCGGTACTGGCCGGTAGCCTGCTGGCGCTGGCACTGAATCATCTGGGCTGGCAGGTGGATACCATAGGTTCGCGTTTCAGCTACGTGCTGGCCGACGGCACCGAGGGTCAGGGTATTCCACCGGTATTGCCCGAGCTGGCGTGGCCCTGGAGCCATCCGGGCGCGGATGGCAAACCGCTGGTGTGGAGCTGGGCGATGGTGCAGGCGTTACTGCCCTCGGCGTTTGCCATCGCCATGCTGGGTGCCATCGAGTCGCTGCTGTGTGCAGTGGTGCTGGATGGGATGACCGGCAAGCGCCACAGCGCCAACTCGGAACTGCTGGGTCAGGGTATCGGCAATGTCATCACCCCGTTCTTCGGCGGTATCACCGCGACGGCCGCCATTGCCCGCTCCGCTGCCAATTTCCGGGCCGGTGCCCAGTCACCGCTGGCAGCGATGATCCATGCGCTGGTGGTGCTGCTGGCGCTGCTGAGCCTGTCACCGTTGCTGGCCTATCTGCCGATGCCTGCCATGGCGGCGCTGCTGCTGATGGTGGCGTGGAACATGAGTGAAGCGCCCAAGGCCGTACATCTGCTGAAAACTGCGCCGCGCGGCGATGTGCTGGTATTCCTGACCTGTCTGTTGCTGACCATCCTGTTTGACATGGTGATCGCCATCACCGCTGGCATTCTGCTGGCAGCCGTGCTGTTCATGCAGGAAATGGCGGCGATGACCCAGGTCACTGATATTACCGACGGCAAGCGGGTGCGGGATGCGCAGCTGCCGACGGGCTGGCGGGTGTTCAAGATCAACGGACCGCTGTTCTTTGCCGCGGCAGAGCGCATTTTTGGTGAGCTGGCCCTGCTGCATCGTCAGCAACAGCGCAGCGGCGAGCCCCTGCCCGGCATGATTCTGTATCTGGATGGAGTCACGGTGCTGGATGCCGGTGGCCTGTCGGCTCTGCTCAAGCTGATGGATCAATGTCGCCACGCCGGGGTCAGCCTGTGGCTGGCCGATATGCAGCAGCAGCCGCTGCGAACGCTCAGGCATGCGGGAGTGCGGCCCGAGCCGGGCGTGACGGCCTGGTTCCCGACCTTGCAGGCGGCGCTGGAACGTGCCGCGGCATCTACTGATCAGGCCTGATGATGTCACATGGGTGAGAGTTGACAGTCGCGGTCGGGCAGTCGATGCTGCCGGAGCTGGAATTTAACTGAACACCAGTGCTATCAGCGGGCAGTGACCATTATCTCTCTGCCCTTGGCATGACTGAATCTGGAGAGCGATATGCAGTTGTCACTGACAGACATCCGCGAACTGGCAGAACGTATTTTGCGTCATCACGGTTTTACAGAAGGTCACGTTCAGGCGGTGGCCGATACCGTGGTGCGTGGTCAACGGGATGAGTGTCATTCCCATGGGCTGTACCGCCTGCTCGGTATTGTCGCCACTCTCAAGGCTGGTAAGGGCGTGGCTGATGCGGAACCTGAAGTGATTGATCATGCCCCTGCCGTGGTAAAGGTCAATGCGCACGGTGGCTTCTCGCCGCTGTCTTTCCGTCAGGGGCTGCCGCTGCTGGTGGACAAGGCCCGCAGTGGCGGCATCGCGGCCATGGCCATTAACAACTGTGTGCATTTCTCGGCGCTGTGGGTAGAAATCGAGGCGCTGGTGGAGCAAGGGCTGGTTGCCATGGCGTTCACTCCCAGCCATGCCTGGGTGGCCCCGGCAGGTGGTCGCAAGCCGGTCTTCGGTACCAACCCGATCGCTTTTGGCTGGCCTCGTCCCGGTCATAATCCCTATATCTTTGACTTTGCCACCAGTGCTATTGCCCGTGGTGATATCGAGCTGCATCGTCGTGCTGACAAGCCCATTCCGCTGGGCTGGGGTGTGGATGCGCAAGGGCAGCCGACCACGGATGCCAGTGCCGTGATCAACGGCGGCTCCATGCTGACGTTCGGCGGCCATAAAGGGTCGGCTCTGTCGGCCATGGTGGAGTTGCTGGCAGGGCCGTTGATTGGCGATCTGACCAGTGCAGAATCACTGGCGTTCGATGACGGCAGCCGTTCTCTGCCCTATCACGGCGAGCTGCTGGTGGTATTCGATCCCAAACGTTTCCTCGGTGACGATTGTGATACCTATCTGCTGCGGGCAGAAAGTCTGTTCGAGGGGATCATTGACGCGGGTGCCCGCTTGCCGTCACAGCGGCGCTATGAGGCACGTCTGCGCAGTGAGGCACAGGGTGTGGAACTGCCGGATGCGCTCTATGCGGATCTGCTGAAGTTGCTGGAAGCCTGATCCCTGCTGATCATGCAGACAGATGACACCTCTGCTCGGGCAGAGGTGTGCTGGACAGCGGTGCGCTGGAGAGAACATCAGTGCTATCCGCTGGGGAAGCGGTCAGATATCCGGGCCGTCATCGTTGAAGCGCGGCAGCATATCGCCGATTTGCAGCCATGGGCGCTTGCTGGCACACCAGATGTGGTACTGCGGTTTGATCTGGTCAGGGTCATCCAGGCTGGGCATGGTGACATCCAGATGATCCTGACCCACAGTACGGAACACCAGATGGGTGCCGCAGTGCGGGCAGAATTCACGCAGGCTGCGGCTGGAAGAGTGATACTCCGCCGGCGTGCCGGAGGTATAGCGGAAGTGGCTGTCGGCACAGGTCAGCCAGGCCATCATCGGTGCACCACTGGCACGCTGACACAGGCGACAGTGGCAGTAACCGGCATCAATCACCTGACCACTGACTTCATAGCGCAGTTCGCCACACAGGCAACCGCCCGTCAGGCGTGTGGAGGCATTGCTGTTCAGGGGCACGGAGCACCTCCTGTAAAACCCTAAAGGATGTTTGATTTTCGCCCGTGCGCACCCGTCGGCACGAGAAGGTCTTATCAACGCCGGGTGGCTGGCGCGCAGCAGATCGTGAACCGCGGCTTACATCACCAGCATCAGGTGGCAGACCATGCCTTCGCTCTCAGCCTGACTCAGCACCTGCTGCACATGGCTCAGCTCGCGGATCGCCTGCTCGGTGTCTTCTGCCAGCGCTTCGCCATGGGCCTGCAGATGGGCCAGCAGGGCGTTGACGGTCAACAGACACTCCTTGGGATAGAACCACTCGGCTTCGTCGTTGTCCCAGGTTTCTTCATCATCGTCGAAATGATCACCGTCATTGAGCTGATACTGCAGGTCGGTGTCATCGAAATAGGCAGACAGCGGCACCTGATCCAGTGCTTCGGCCAGATCGTCCAGCGCCTCAATCTCTTCATAGAGGGTGACCAGATCGGTTTTGTCGGGCTGGCGACC
Organism: Pokkaliibacter sp. MBI-7; assembly: GCF_029846635.1. Taxonomy (NCBI): domain Bacteria; kingdom Pseudomonadati; phylum Pseudomonadota; class Gammaproteobacteria; order Oceanospirillales; family Balneatrichaceae; genus Pokkaliibacter; species Pokkaliibacter sp. MBI-7. Next base: position 2,708,856 of record NZ_JARVTG010000001.1, read on the forward strand.
CTGCAGGCCGCCCAGATTGATCCACAACCTCATGCTCATGCTGTACTTCTCTCGTTGCTGTGCCGGCCTGATCGCCGGGATGCCGCATCATAGCGGCAGTTCTGTCGGAGTGCACGGGGCGCTGGCCGTCAGGGTGTTTCAGCATGCTGCCAGTGTGATTACTGCTCGTACAGCTCCAGTGGCAACCCGTCCGGGTCACTGAAAAACACAAAGCGTTTGCCGGTCAGGTCATCCACCCGCACCGCTTCCACCTCTATTCCTGCATCCAGCAGCACCTGCCGTGCGGCGCTGACATCCTCAACGGCAAAAGCCAGATGGCGCAGGCCCTGCGCTTCTGGCCAGGACGGGCGAACGGGAGCATCAGGAAAGGAGAACAGCTCGATCTGATAGTGGCCGTTCACCGCCAGGTCCAGTTTCCAGGAGTCACGGGCCGCGCGGTAGGTTTCTGCTACGACCGTCAGCCCCAGTACCTCAGTATAGAAGGCTCTGGAGAGGGCATAATCGCTGCAAATGATGGCAACGTGATGAATATGATTTAATTTCAGGCTCATGGGCGTCTATCTGCTGTCGGTATGGCCTGCCTCTGGGCGTTGCTCTGGCCCGCAAGGGGACGGAGCACGCCGCAGAGGCGGCGGGCGGTGTGGGCGTGCATGGCCCGGGTGAGCACAGGCTATGAGTGTGATAAGCCGGCAAAGCGGTCGGTCGCACGGATCAGCGCATCAAGAATGCCCGGCTCGTTGAAGGCATGGCCCGCATCATCAATGATCTGATAATCCGCCTGTGGCCAGGCCTTGTGCAGTTCCCACGCCGTTCTGGCCGGGGTGCAGACGTCATAGCGGCCCTGAATGATCACACCCGGAATATCTTTCAGGCGCGCGGCATTGGCGATCAGCTGACCCTCTTCCATCCAGCCGGCATTGACGAAGAAGTGGTTCTCGATGCGGGCGAAGGCCAGCGCGAAGTGGTCTTCGGAGAAATGCGAAACATTGCCCGCATCCGGCAGCAGGCGGATGGTGCTGCCTTCCCAGGTGGCCCAGGCTTTGGCCGCGACCTGACGGGCATGTTCATCGTCACCGGTCAGCAGGCGGCGATAAGCCGCCATCAGATCGTGGCGATCCGGTACCGCGATGGGCGCGAGGAAACCTTCCCACAGATCGGGGAACAGCCAGGAGGCGCCTTCCTGGTAGTACCACAGCAGCTCGTCACGGCGCAGGGTGAAGATGCCGCGTAACACCAGCTCCGACACGTGCTCGGGGTGGGTTTCGGCATAGGCCAGCGCCAGCGTTGACCCCCATGAGCCACCGAAAACCTGCCATTTGTCATAACCGCACATCTGCCGCAGGCGTTCGATATCGGCGACCAGATCCCAGGTGGTATTGGCTTCCAGACAGGCATGAGGAGTGGAGCGGCCACAGCCGCGCTGATCAAACAGCAGAATGTCATAGTGATCGGGGTTGAACAGCTGACGATGGGCGGGTGAGCACCCCGCACCGGGGCCACCGTGCAGAAAGACCACCGGTTTGCCGCCGGGCGTACCGCAGCGTTCCCAGTAGACATGGTGGCCATCGCCGACATCGAGCATGCCGTGGGCATAGGGTTCAATTGCCGGGTAGAGGGTGCGCAGAGAGGACATGGATTACTCCTTGGTTGAGCAATACGGTGCAGGCAGAGAGTGACAGTGCCCGAGCAGGTCAAACTAGGTTACCCGGGCAGCAAGAGCAAGGGAGAATAACTATTCCTGTTTACCGTCAGAGCAGATGACAAGTACCGCTGAGTGCCTGCCACCCGCACCGGGAGCAGGCAGCAAGTACCGACATTCTGTTACCTGAATAGCGCCGATCACTGGCGCTGAATTTCCAACTGTTGCAATGCTTAAGGGTCTATAAGCAAGGGCTTGGAATTGCCCGGCAAAACCTTAATCCTTAACAGGTCGTTGAAAATCTATCTGCGTTGCCGAATACCGCGTTAGAAACAGGCTCAAAATGCTCATTTAGTTCACTAAACTCCGCTTTTTCGCCTGTTTTTTCCTTGTCTCGGCTGCCTCGATGACGTTTTTCAACAGCCTGTTAGAACGTGTTCATGCTTCAGCACATATTGCCCGGTCCTGTCTGTCAGGGATCAGGTGTGAGTGTCAGGATGAACACGCTATTGATCGATCGTAGTCAGCTGTCCGATCACTGTTTGTTTTCGTTCTCTGTAGTTTTCTGCTCCCGCTGTCCTGCAGTTTTATCCACCGCTGCAGTCTCCGGCCGACCCTCTCTGCAGAAACGCCGCCTGAGGAGTTGCCTATGGACCACAGCTATGACAAGTCAGCCATGGCCACTATGTCGAAGCACCCTGTTTCCCCTGCTGCCAGCCCTGCCCGGCTGCAGGATGGTATCCCGCTGCTGGCGGTGATCATGCTGACGGCACTGGCCGCCAGTGCCAAACAATGGGCTTATCCCGGACCCTGGGAAATGCTCGGTTGGCTGCATGACTTTGTCGGCCTGCTGCTGTTGCTGATGGCGATGTTCAAGGTGTTTGATCTGGACAACTTTGTCAGCAACTTCACCCGCTTCGATTTTCTCGGCAGGCACCTGCGTCTTTACGCCTACCTTTACCCGGTACTGGAGGTCGTGCTGGGCATCGGTCTGCTCAGTCACTATCAGCCGGAAATCATGTATATCGCCACGGCGACGTTGCTGAGCTTCAGTGCACTGGGTATTTGCGATGCGCTGATTCGCGGGCTGGATATTGGCTGCCCCCATCTGGGCCGGCTGCTCGGTGTGAGGCTGTCACTGTTCACCCTGCTCGAAGAGGTGGCCATTGCCCTGCTGGCCCTGATGATGCTGGTGATCTACCTGCCGTCGGTATGACACCCACCCGCCAGACTGGCAGGAGGCGGCCGCTGTAAGGTGGCCCCTGTTCGTCTGGCGCTGTGAAATACGCTGCCGCCGTTGACACTCCCTTGACCTTGTCCCTACACTCCCTGCGCTTCTTTTTTGGTCAACAGGAACTGACCGCCCCCTGGCAATGGATAGCGCCCGGCCCCCTGCTGATCTGTCAGATTGTTCTGCGTCCAGGCTGCGTTGTATGGATAGCCTGAGGTACATGGAGTGCCTATGCTGCATATTTCCTTTCAGGACCGTACCGGTACGGTACTGGTGCTGACTGATTCCCCCAGTCGCGCCCCCGGATTACCCCGCGTCCCTGCTGCACGCCTGCAGGACCTGCCCGAGACTGCCCGCCAGGCCCTGAATATGGCCCTGGACGCTATTGGCGACAGTGCTGCCAGCCGCACCAGCACGGCTCAGCTGGCACAGGCGGCGGCTGCCGCGGTTGATCAGGGCCGACTTTATCTTTTTGCCAGTAACCCTGCCCCCACCAGCAACAGCCATGGTCGCGGCTATGCCGCCATCACCCCCAAAGCCGTGGCGCTCCCCGCCGGTTTTGTGGCCAGCAGTGACAGCGGCGGCCTCACCGGCGGCTTCAATCCGCTGGCGACGGCGGGCCCCAGTACGGCCTTCAGTCAGGCGGCGGGAGTGCTGGGTATCGCCGCGCAGGTGAAGAACATGGCGGATGATGGCTTCAGTGCCAGCGCGGCCCTGAATGTACTGGGCAGTGTCGCCAGACTGGCGACGGGCAGCAGCATCAGTGGCAATGCTCTGGGCCCGGTGACCATGAATCTGACTGGCGCTGAGGTGATGGAGCTGCCCCCCATCGTGGTGACGGCCTGCGATGTACCGCTGGATGAGCAGGATTATCTGGGTGATCCGGTTTCCCTCAGCAGTGGCGAGGAAGTACTGCGGCTGGTAGATGCGCGCCTGCCCGGCAAGGATGGTCTGCTCTGGCAGCGCCTCTATCGCTCACGCCTGAGTGATGTCGATCTGGGCATGGGGCGCGGCTGGCGCACGCCCTTTCATGTGCGGATCGAAGAAGGTCGTGGTCAGGACAGTGACAAGCTGATCTATGTCGACGAAGACGGGCGTCGCATTGCCTTCGGCATGATCGGCACCGGTGGCATCAGCTATCAGATGGCGGAAGGGTTACGTCTCAGCCGCCGCTTCGAGGCACATCGTGGTGACGATGAGCTGGTGATCTACTTTGCCGATGGCCACCTGAAAAGCTTTCGCCGCCACAACCGCAGCGGCCCCTGGCGTCTGCACCTGTGGCTGACGCCCCATACCAGCAGCTGGCGCTGCCACTACAACGAGCAGCAACGGCTGCAGCGTATCCGGCTGGATCAGCGTCTCGAACTGCGGCTCTACTATGAGCCGGGCAGGCAGGAGGCCAAAAAGCAGGATCCGAACTCGCCGGATCACCGTCATCATCTGCTGCAGGTGCATCACTTCCGGCTGGGAGATGACCCGGACAATGATGATCAAGCCGAGCGCGTGGCAGTGGTCGCCCGCTACACCTACAGCGCTGACGGTGAGCTGCTGAGTGCCACTGACCAGCATGGCCGTACTGAACACTACGAATATGAGCAGGGGCTGCTGACCCGTCGCACCCTGCCCAGTGGCTATGTGCATCACCTGCTGTGGCAGGGCGGCGGCATCCATAGTCGTTGCGTCGAGCAGTACGGCGACGACAAGTCCTTTCACTACCGCATGCTGTATGACGAGGTGCAGCGGCAGGCACAGGTCACTCAGACAGACGGCCAGCACTGGCAGTATCACTACAACCCTGACTGGCAGCTGCAGCGGCGAGTGGCACCGGATGGCGGTGAGGAGCAGTACCACTACGACGAGCAGCAGCGGCTGTGTCTGCATATTGATGCGGATGGTCATCATCACCGCTATCACTACGATGAGCTGGGCCGCCTGAGCGAAGAGCGCCACGGCGAGCAGCATCTGTACCATCGTTACAACGATCTCGGCCAGCGCATCGCGACGGCGGATGCGCTTGGCTTTCACTTCGTGCGTAGCTTCGATGCCAGTGGCCTGTTGCTGGAAGAACGGCAGGGTGTGGCGCTGGATGAGCTGCAGGCGCCGTCAGCACAGGCGCGCAGCGTGCGTTATCAGTACGACAGCCCGGCTCAGGTGCTGAGCCAGCTGCAGGGTGCCGGGCAGATTCCACTGGCGTTTGGCTACCGCGTCAATACGGTGCGCAAGGTGGGTGAGCCGGAGTTCCATAACCAGCCCGGCTGTCCGCTGGTGGCACAACAGGGCCCGGCCGTGTGGAAGTACAGCTACACCCCGCAGGGGCAGCTGAACGCCCTGCTCACCCCCGCGGGTGAAGTCATCAGCTATCTCTACGGCAACAGCGGCCAGATCGAGCGGTGTAGCCGCTTCCCGCTGGGTGACAAGACGTTGGCCGAGCATACCCGCTATCGCTATGACGATGCCGGGCGACTGGTACAGCTCACCGCAGCCGATGGCAGCGTCGAGCAGATCAGCTACAGCGGCCATTACCAGCCCAGTGCCCTGACGCAGGCCGATGGCAGCAGTCTGCACCTCAGCTATGACACACTACGCCAGCTGACCGGTCTGTTACGCAGCGACCACGCCTTCTACCGTCTGCATTACGATGCCTGTCAGCGACTGATCCAAAGTGAACATTTCGATGAACGCCAGCGCCACTATCGCTGGAGCCCCGGTGGTCAGCTGCTGGAGATACGTGAAGGCAAGGCGGGCTATGCGGACACGGTGCGTATCGAGCTGCAGCGTGATGCGCTGGGCAATATGGTGCGCCGCCATACCTATCTGGGCAGTCGGCAGCCTCACCCCGACAGCAGTGATGACTACCATTACGATCAGCGCAGTCGCCTGACCGGTGCCCATAACGAGGCCGCCCGTCTGGCGCAGCAGTGGCTGCCCGACAACCGCCTGAGCGCGGCGCAGGGCTGGATCAAAGACGGTATGCACGAACTGCACGAGTGGCGGCTGGGCTGGCAGTACGATGCTCAGGGCCGCCTGCAACACCTGCAGCTGGCGGACGGATCGCAGCTGACCCGTCACTATGATCATTTCCACCGCCTGACCGGCCTGAGCTATCAGGGACAGCGGGTGCTCAGCCGCAGCCTGAATGCCTTCGGCAGTGAAGAGGAACGGTACGCGGGTGAGACCAGCACTGCACCGGCCGGGGCGTTACTCCGGCAGGGCTATGACTGTCGCAACCGCCTGCTGACGCAGCACAGTCAGGGGCGCCAGCGTGACTATCACTACGGCCTGCATCAGCAGCTGCAGCAGGTCGATGACAGTGAGCTTGGCTCGGTGTGCTATGGCTATGATGCTCTGCGACAGCTGACAGAAGAGCTGCACACGGACCGCGAGGGGGCGGAGCAACGCCGCGCCTATGTTTTCGACAGCTGGGGCAACCCGTCACATTTCAAAGGATTACCCGCAGAGGCCACCCATGATCGCCTGACCCTGCTGGGGAACCGGCGCTTTCACCACGATGAGCGCGGCAATCAGACAGCGGTTTATTCCGTTGCGGGAGAACTGCTGCAACGGCGGGTATTTGATGGTCTCAACCAGTTGCGTGAAGTGCAGGGGGCGGACTATACGGCGGTCTACCACTACGATCCGCTGGGCCGGCGGGTCTGTAAGGAAGTCAGCCGTTACGAACAGGTGCGGGAAGAGGATGACGGTGACGACCCGTCGACATGGACGCGCCGTCTGCTCAGTCGGCAGCGGACCTTCTATTACTGGAGCGGCAATCAGCTGATCGGTGAAAGTACCGATGGGCATTATCGCTGGTATATCTATGAATCCCTGCCCGACCAGCCGCAGCAGGACAGCCACCGGCCACTGCTGTTGATCGACAACGGTGAGGTCTATCACTATCTGCTCGACCATCGCGGCGCCCCGTTTGCCCTGCTGGATCAACAGGGCAACAGCGTCTGGCGCGCGCAGATGGATGCCTGGGGACAGGCCGTGATTCTGCAGGCGGACATCCGCAACCCGCTGCGCCTGCAGGGACAGTACTGTGATGACGAGAGTGGTCTGCACTATCAGCGCTATCGATACTTTGACCCCGCGACAGGGCGCTTTATCAGTCAGGACCCGATCGGTCTGCTGGGCGGGCTGAACCCCTACCGCTATGCGCCCAACCCGATCAGCTGGATCGATCCGCTGGGCCTCTGTGCCGAAGCGCTGGAAGAGGTGGCTGGCAATGGCACCGAGCCGGGGCTGCTGGCCAGCGCAGGTTCCGTCATTGCTGATCTGCTGCCGGGCGTAGGCTCGCTGAAGTCGATTGCGCAGGTCGTTACCGGTGAGGATCTGGTCACCGGGGAGCCGGTAGACCGGCTTACCGAAGCAGGCGGTATCCTGCTTGGGCTGATCCCCGGCGGCAAATTACTGACCAAAGGCAAGAAGGCCATCAATGTGCTGGGCAAGGCGGCTGATGCCGCCAGCGCCATGGCCAGCAAAGCCAAAGCGCTGGTCGACCCCCTGTTACAGACGGCCAAAGGCAAGCTGGACGATATGGCTGAAGCGGTGGGGGATCTGCTGGGTTCGCCACAGATGGCAATGGCGGGCGGGCCAGGGGGGAATGGTCATCTCCCCGGTAGTGCCGGAAAGTCAGCGGGTCGGTTACTGAACCGAGCGGAGGCCGAAAGCACTATTCTGGAACGCGTAGGGAGTAACTTTAAGCATCACCCGCTACGTCAAGCTTATGAAACAGAGGTTGCTGCTCTGTCCAGATATGCCGATAAGATTCGGCCTGATATGACGAAAGCCGAGCTCAAACAGCTTGCCATCGAGGCAAACGAAGCCAGACGGGCACTGGGAGTCAAATATAAGAATGCCACCCCCGAGCCTCTGCGTGATTTTATATATGAAGTTAATAAAGAGCGGTATGGTGATCCGTTAGGTCCCACGGTTGAATATCTGGTGGAGAAAGGTAGAACCTACAAAGATATTATCTTGTCGTCTGCCACACCCAATGCTGATGTAGATAAATTGCTGAGTAAATTCTCTGGTTGGCTAACCAGTCAGTCTGATGACAAAGTTTCTTCGTATCTGAATAGTCTGGGAGGGTGATATGTTTTATATCGGCAAAATACATGAGAAGAAATATTTGCTCGAATACGATGAAAATAATGGGCCGGTGCGTGAAGTAAGTAATGATGGCTCTGTGCAAAAACGTAAGATGGCACTTTATGAAAATATGGATGGCGTATTTATCGGTGTTATCTCCAGTAAGAACGGCCCCTATCTCTTTGTGAATGAGAAGAAACTCCAGTTTATCAATAAGGTATGGACTGCCCGTGTCACCGAACATAACGGGAGCCATACTTTCCATCTGTCGATGCCGGAGGGCGCTGCCATTGTTCATGATTATTCGCCACCAGAGGTGGATGAAATTGATCCCTGGATGACGTCACGATCTGAGGATTTCTTTTTCTGGCTTGCAGAAAAACAGGATGACAGCCTGTTTATCGATATGTGGACGGATGATTGAGGCTAACTGCTTGGCTTATTGCATTTTTAATTTATGAGATGCCGTTTTGAATGGATTTCTAATGAGTACTGGTGAAAACGATGTCGTATTTACCACGCTTGGAAATAGCCTCCGTAGCGAATTGATCAGTGTCAGACATTATCTTGGTTGATTTGAAAAGCGCAGATATGCCGCGTTTTTTCTTGAGAAGCAGGAGGAATAACCCGCCTCTCCACGCTCTCAATGCCGCACCATGATATGCCGTACGGCGCTGTAATCATCCAGCGAATAGACCGAGAGATCCTTGCCGTAGCCTGAGCGCTTCACGCCGCCGTGGGGCATTTCGCTGGGCAGCATAAAGTGGCTGTTGATCCAGGTGCTGCCGTATTGCAGCTGGCTTGACAGGGCCATGGCCTTGCCGATATCGCGGGTCCAGACCGAGGATGCCAGGCCATATTCCGAGTCGTTAGCCCAGTCCAGCGCCTGGCTGGCGTCTTCGCAGCGGGTGATGCTGACCACCGGGCCAAACACTTCACGCTGGGTAATCTCATCGTCGTGGCGGGCGCCCACCAGCAATGTCGGCTGATAGTAGAAGCCCGGCCCGGTGGGGATGGCGCCACCACAGACCGCCTCGATATGGTCCTGTTCCAGCGCTCTTTCAACAAAGCTGGCCACGCTGTTGCGCTGGCGTTCGCTGATCAGTGGCCCCAGTTCATTGCGGCTGTCGTTACTCTGACCGTAACGCAGACTGCTGACGGCATCGGCCAGTGCATTCACCAGCCGGTCGTGGATGCCCTGTTCGGCAAACACCTGACAGGCAGCAGTGCAGTCCTGTCCGGCGTTGTAATAGCCGTAAGTGCGAATGCCTTCGACCACCTGTTGCAGATCCGCATCGTTAAGGACGATCACCGGCGCTTTGCCGCCCAGTTCCAGATGGGTGCGCTTGACCGTGCGCACGGCGGCCTGCAGCACCTTCTGACCCGTCGTAATGTCACCGGTCAGCGACGCCATGCGGATACCACGATGGGCCACCAGCGGGCTGCCGATACTGTCGCCGCGACCGGTCAGAATGTTGACCACACCGCGAGGCAGCCGCTCGGCCAGCAGGCCCGCCAGTGCCAGTGTGGTCAGCGGGGTCTGTTCCGAGGGTTTGAATACCAGGGTATTGCCTGCCGCCAGTGCGGGCGCCAGTTTCCATGCCGCCATCATCAGCGGATAGTTCCAGGGGGCGATGGAGCCGATCACGCCGAGCGGGTCACGGCGTACCATGCTGGTGTAACCGGGCAGATATTCCCCCGCGATCGGGCCGTACTGATTGCGCACCGCTCCGGCAAAAAAACGGAAGACGTCTGCTGCTGCGGGTATTTCGTCGCGCAGCACCAGATGCAGTGGCTTGCCGCAGTTGAGGGACTCCCGCTGCGCCAGGCTTTCACCTTCGGCCTCAATGGCATCGGCAATGGCCAGCAGGGCACTGGCGCGCTGCAGTGGTGAGGTTTTCGACCAGCTTTTGAAGGCGCTTCTGGCCGCTGCGACGGCGGCATCCAGCTGCTCAATCGAGGCTTCGGCCACGGTCAGAATACGCTCGCCATTGCGTGGATTGATGATCGCTTCATGCGGGCCGTCGCCTGCCACCCGCTCGCCATCAATCAGCAGACGGGTTTCCAGTTCGCTCAGGCTGCTCATTCGCGTTCCTCCAGAGTGCGCAGGCGGGGATGTTTGTTCAGGCTCTGGGCGCTGGGACGCGGTTCGCGGGCCACCGCCAGAAAATGATCGATCAGCTCGGTGCGGGCACGGCCACGGCGCCAGGCCAGACCGATATCCAGTGTATCGGCCACCTCCACCACCGGACGGGCTTCCACCACGTCACCTTCTACCGACCAGGGCCGGTAGGTCATGTCCGGCATCAGCGCCAGACCCATACCGGCTGCCACCAGACTGCGCACTGCTTCCACCGAGGCACTGCGCATACTGACAGCCACTTTGCCCGGTGCCCGCTGCCACAGTAGCCGTACCCGCTCCTCCATTTCGTCGACGCTGAGCATGATCAGGGGCTCCTGCTGCAGATCGTTGAAGCTGATGCTGTCGAGATCAAGCAAGGGATGCTGCGGTGGCAGCCACAGGCGATAGGGGGAATGGGTCAGAATTTCACTGTTAAGAGCGCTGCGGTAGTCGAGCTGGCTGAGGATCAGTACACCGATATCCAGCTCGCCGCTGACCAGCAGATGCTCGATGTAGGCGCGATCATCTTCCACCACGCGGATCTCCACCTGATGGTAGATGCGCTGAAAGCGTGACAGCAGGTCGGCCAGATAGTAGCCCGCCACCAGACTGGTCACGCCGATATTGAGCTGACCACTGACGCTGTCGGTGCTTTGCCGCAGGCTGCGGCGGGCGTTGTCTACCGACGCCAGAATCAGATGAGCCTGACGCAGGAACTGATGGCCCTGATGGGTGAGCTGCATGCCCTTGGCATGGCGGCTGAACAGCACCGTGCCAAGGTCATCTTCCAGCTGCTTGAGGGCCGTGGTCAGGGTCGACTGAGAAATGTGCACCGCCGCCGCGGCCGCCGAGATCGAACCGGTTTCGGCGATGGCAATGAAATAGCGGATCTGGCGCAGGGTCATCATGGCGGGTAAGGCTTCTCAGCAAACAGGGCGCTTGATAGCGCATTCAGCCACCCGGAGGGCGGCGCTGCGGCCTGCTAGGTTCTAGCACAGACTGTGGTTTTACAGGTATCGATTTTTTCGAATGCTGCATTCCGTATTAACAATTTGCTATGTCTTGCAGGGGCCGACTAGTCTTTCCCTGTCAACAACGGGTCGCTGTGCGCTCTGTGAGCGTGCCGCCAACCCGCGCAGCCAGCACCAATAACAACAACACTGATGGCTTGTTAGCGTTACCGCCCTGTCCCGGCGCAGTTACTGCGCCTGTCCTGTCATTGAGTTGGATGGTTCGCCCCCTGTGGGTGACTGGTTTGCTTACAACGTGCCCATGTCCTGCCTCGTCAGGTATGGCGCGCCAGAGCACCGCTGTGTTGTACGGCCATCGGGCCGCACGGCGGGCATCAACGATCGCATTTACCGTTCTGATAGGGGATATCACCATGGCAAAAGCAACCTTTGCGCTCAGTACCCTGACCACCCTGCTGCTGGGCGCTGCCAGTGTCCAGGCCGCCGAACCTTTGCAGTCGCTGGGCAAGGGTGAGGGCCGCGTGGATATTGTCGCCTGGCCCGGTTACATCGAGCGCGGCGATACCGACAAGGCCTATGACTGGGTGACCCAGTTCGAGCAGGACAGTGGCTGTCAGGTCAATGTTAAAACGGCCGCCACCTCTGATGAGATGGTCAGCCTGATGGCCAAGGGCGGCTACGATCTGGTCACCGCTTCCGGTGATGCGTCCTTGCGGCTGATCTACGGTAAACGCGTGCAGCCGGTCAACCTTAAACTGATCGGTGATTATGCCGGTGTGGACGAACGCCTGAAGGATGCGCCCTGGTTCACCGTCAACGGTGAGCATTACGGCGTGCCCTTCCAGTGGGGCCCCAACCTGCTGATGTACAACACCAAGACCTTCACCACCGCTCCTGACAGCTGGGATGTGGTGTTCAAAGAAATGACCCTGCCTGATGGCAAGAGCAACAAGGGCCGGGTGCAGGCTTACGATGGCCCGATCTATATCGCCGATGCAGCGCTGTACCTGAAAGCACACCAGCCTGAGCTGGGTATCAAAGACCCTTATGAACTGAACGACACTCAGTATGCCGCCGCACTGGAGCTGCTGCGTGGCCAGCATGACCTGATTCACCGCTACTGGCATGACTACAACGTACAGATGAGTGACTTCAAGAATGAAGGCGTGGTGGCCTCCAGTGCCTGGCCGTTCCAGGCCAATGCGCTGGCAGCCGAAGGCCAGCCGATTGCCACCGTCTTTCCCAAGGAAGGCGTGACCGGCTGGGCCGATACCACCATGCTGGCGACCGATGCTGCCCACCCGGTTTGTGCCTACAAATGGCTGAGCTGGTCGATTACCCCCAAGGTACAGGGTGACGTTGCCGCCTGGTTCGGTTCGGTGCCTGCGGTACCGGCTGCCTGCAAGGATAACGACCTGCTCGGTGCGGAAGGCTGCAAGGCCAATGGCTTCGAGCAGTTCGACAAGATTGCGTTCTGGAAGACGCCGACCAGCAAATGTGAAGCCGAAGGCCAGTGTGTGCCCTACAGCCGCTGGACGCAGGATTACATCGCCATCATGGGCGGACGTTAACACGCTCTTACACCCTGCGGCGTGCAGTGCACCGCAGGCTGAACAGGCAAGCCCGGTGGCGTGGATGCGCGCCGGGCCGCGTTATCCCGTTGCCTTTGTGGTGACGGGTACAGAGGTTGAATCATGAGTGCAGTGCAGTTTACCCATGTGTCCCGCCACTACGGTGCGGTCAAGGCCGTGGATGACGTCTCCATCACCATCGCCGAAGGCGAATTCTTTTCCATGCTCGGGCCTTCCGGCTCCGGCAAGACCACCTGCCTGCGGCTGATTGCCGGTTTTGAGCAGCCCAGCAGCGGCAGCATCCGCATTCATGGCAGCGAGGCCACCGGTTTGCCGCCCTACCAGCGTGATGTGAATACGGTGTTTCAGGACTATGCGCTATTCCCGCACATGCAGGTGCTGGATAACGTTGCCTACGGCCTCAAGGTCAAGGGTGTGGGCAAGACCGAGCGCTATCAGCGCGCTGAAGAGGCACTGGCGATGGTGGCACTGGAGGGCTTTGGCCAGCGTAAACCGGCCCAGCTGTCCGGCGGGCAGCGTCAGCGGGTGGCACTGGCCCGGGCGCTGGTCAACCGGCCGCGGGTACTGTTGCTGGATGAGCCGCTGGGTGCACTGGACCTCAAACTGCGTGAGCAAATGCAGACCGAGCTGAAGAAGCTGCAGCGCCAGCTCGGCATCACCTTTATTTTCGTCACCCACGATCAGAGTGAGGCGCTGTCCATGTCGGACCGGGTAGCGGTCTTCAACCGTGGCCGCATCGAGCAGGTGGATACCCCGCGCAATCTGTACATGCAGCCCGCTACCCCGTTCGTTGCCGAGTTTGTTGGCACGTCCAACGTGCTGCGCGGTGAGATGGCACTGGCACTGACCGGGCAGCAGCGGCCCTTCTCCATCCGCCCTGAGCATATCCGTCTGGCTGACCAGCAGCTGCCGCTGGCAGCCGATGAGGTTCAGGTGCGCGGTGTGCTGCAGGATGTGCAGTATCAGGGAGCCGCTACCCGTTTTGAGTTGCGGCTGGACAATGGCGACAGCCTGACGGTCAGTTGTGCCAATACCTTTGCCGATGATCACCGCAGCACGCCTCAGCCCGGACAGGCCTTACTGGCACGCTGGTCGCGACAGGCGATGGTAACCCTGCATGATCCGCTGGCGGGGTAAGGCCATGGACAGGACACTGAACATGACGCCACCGTCCGCACCGGCGCCGTCGTTAATGCGGCGCTTTGCCTCGCTGCTGTACCGGCGCCCCAATTTCTATCTGCTGTTGCTGCTGACTCCGCCGCTGCTGTGGTTTGGCATCATCTATATTGGCTCGCTGCTGAGTCTGTTGTGGCAGGGCTTCTATACCTTTGACGACTTCACCATGACAGTCAGCACCGATCTGACTCTGCAGAACTTCGTCAATCTGTTTATCCCGGCCAACTACGACATCATTCTGCGCACGCTGGGTATGGCCATCGCAGTCACACTGTTCAGTGCGCTGCTGGCGTTTCCCATGGCGTTCTACATGGCGCGCTGCTGCAGTGAGCGAATGAAGGCGTTTTTCTATATCGGGGTGATGCTGCCGATGTGGGCCAGCTATATCGTCAAGGTCTACGCCTGGACGCTGCTGCTGTCGAAGGATGGCGTGCTGTACTGGTTCGCCGGGCTGCTGCATCTGGATGGGGTGGTGGATGCACTGCTGCAGCTGCCCATTATCGGTGGCAAAACCCTGTCGACTTCCAGTCTGGGGCGCTTTCTGGTCTTCACCTACATCTGGCTACCGTTCATGATTCTGCCGGTGCAGGCGGTGCTTGAGCGCCTGCCGCCATCGGTGTTGCAGGCGTCCGCGGATCTGGGGGCCACGCCCCGCCAGACGCTGTGGCATGTGATTCTGCCGCTGGCGGTGCCGGGCCTCGCTGCAGGCTCCATCTTCACCTTCTCACTGACCCTGGGCGATTACATCGTGCCGCAGCTGGTCGGCCCGCCCGGCTACTTCCTCGGCTCCATGGTCTATGCCCAGCAGGGAGCGATCGGCAATATGCCGATGGCGGCGGCCTTCACGCTGGTGCCGATTGTGCTGATCGCGATCTACCTCAGTATTGTCAAACGCATGGGGGCTTTCGATGCGCTCTGATCTCACCGCGGGCGGCGCGGAGTCGCCCTCCTGGTTGTTGCGGCTGGCGGCCTGGGGCGGGCTGGTGTTCCTGCACTTCCCCATCCTGATCATCCTGCTGTACGCCTTCAACACCGAAGAGGCGGCATTCAGCTTTCCGCCCAAGGGCTTCACCCTGCACTGGTTCAGCGTCGCCTTTGGTCGTGAAGACGTGCTGGAAGCTATCGGTCTGTCGCTGAAGATTGCCTGTCTGGCTACCGTGATTGCCATGGTGCTGGGCACGCTGGCGGCAGCGGCGCTGTACCGGCGCTCATTCTTCGGCAAGGAAAGCCTGACCCTGATGATGGTGTTGCCCATTGCCCTGCCCGGCATCATCACCGGTCTGGCGCTGCTCAATGGCTTCAAGCAGCTGGGGATTGAGCCGGGTGTGCTGACTATTGTGATCGGCCACGCCACCTTCTGTGTGGTGATTGTCTACAACAACGTGGTGGCGCGGTTTCGGCGTACTTCCTACAGCTTGATCGAGGCCTCGATGGATCTCGGCGCCGATGGCTGGCAGACCTTCCGCTACATCATTCTGCCCAACCTCAGCTCGGCGCTGCTGGCCGGTGGCATGCTGGCCTTTGCCCTGTCCTTCGATGAGCTGATCGTCACCACCTTTACTGCCGGACATGAGAAACCGCTGCCGCTGTGGCTGCTCAACCAGCTGACCCGGCCCCGCGATGTGCCGGTCACCAATGTGGTGGCGATGCTGGTGATGGTGGTCACCATGGTGCCGGTGCTGCTGGCCTATCTGCTCAGTCGCGGCGGTGACAGCGTGGCAGGCAGCGGTAAATAGATGGCCGCAGCGCACACGTTTACACCTTTTACCGGCCTGTCCGCGGGCAGGCCGTCACTGTCTGAATCTCAATACCCAAGGGGATGTCGACCATGTATACCCAATTGCTGATCAATGGCCGCCTGGTTCAGGGCGGTGGCGAACCCTTTACGATCTTCAACCCGGCGCGTGGCACGGTGCTGGCCAGCCTGCCGGAAGCCAGTGCGGAGCAGGTCAATGAGGCCGTGCTGGCGGCCGATGCGGCGTTCGACAGCTGGTCACAGACCTCGCCCAAGGATCGCTCCCTGCTGCTGCTGAAACTGGCCGATCTGATCGACAGCCATGCTGAAGAGCTGGCCAGACTGGAGTCCGACAACTGCGGTAAGCCTTATCAGGCGGCACTGAATGATGAAATGCCCGCCATTGCCGACGTATTCCGCTACTTCGCCGGTGCCTGCCGTTGCATGAACGGCGCTGCTGCGGGTGAATACCTGCCCGGTTTCACCTCGATGATTCGCCGTGATCCCATTGGCGTCGTCGCCTCCATCGCGCCGTGGAACTACCCGCTGATGATGGCGGCGTGGAAACTGGCGCCGGCGCTGGCGGCGGGCAACACCGTAGTGCTCAAGCCTTCCGAACAGACACCGCTTACCACCCTGCGACTGGCGGCCATTCTGGCTGAGGTGTTCCCGGCTGGCGTGGTGAACATTGTCTTTGGCCGGGGCCAGCAGGTGGGTAATCCGCTGATCAGTCATAACAAGGTGCGGATGGTGTCGCTGACCGGCTCCATCGCCACCGGTCAGCATATCGTGCAGACGGGGGCGGCCACCATGAAGCGCACCCACATGGAGCTGGGCGGTAAGGCGCCGGTGCTGGTGTTTGATGATGCAGATCTGGCCGCCGTGGTCGAGGGCGTACGTACGTTTGGCTACTACAACGCCGGGCAGGACTGCACCGCGGCCTGCCGCATCTATGCGCAGAAAGGCATCTACGACAAGCTGGTGGCCGATCTGGGCAGCGCTGTGTCGAGTCTGAAAATGGGCTTACAGGATGATCCGACTACCGAGCTTGGGCCGCTGATTACGGCTGCGCACCGCGAGCGGGTGGCGGGCTTTGTGGAGCGCGCGGCGGCGCTGAGCCATATCGAAGTGGTCACCGGCGGCCAGCGTGGTGAGGGGGAGGGTTATTTCTTCCAGCCCACGGTGCTGGCCGGTGCTCGTCAGGATGATGAGATTGTGCGTCGTGAAGTCTTCGGGCCGGTGGTGTCCGTCACCCTGTTCGACGACGAAGCGCAGGGCCTGCGTATGGCCAACGATTCCGACTACGGTCTGGCATCGTCAGTGTGGACCGCCGACAGTGGGCGTGCCGCCCGTCTGGCGGCACGCCTGCAGTACGGCTGCACCTGGGTCAACACCCATTTTATGCTGACCAATGAAATGCCCCACGGCGGGATGAAGATGTCCGGTTACGGCAAGGATATGTCGATGTTCGGGCTGGAAGACTACACCGCCATCCGCCATGTGATGATCAAGCAGTAAACCCTGTTCAGGTTACCCCGCTGCCGGTATCGCTGTTATTGAGGATGCCGGTGGCTTTTTATTCATACCGTCATGGCTGTCATCCATAACACAGCAGCAATAGCCCTCTTTAAAGGACAGCGTCAAAAACCATCTCTAAAAAACCTGTCTCTAAACACAGAGGGCAACCCGTGGGCTGCCCTCTGTGTTTACCGTCGTGGCCAATGCCATACAGTTAATGCCATCCGGTTACTGGCACAGTGTCTCTTCAAACAGCTGCAGCAGGCGTTCGCTGTCCACTTCCATGCAGATATCAGTCATGGGGACGTTCTCCCAGCCAGGCAGCGGAGAAGTCTTGCCTTCCGGACAGACGATGGTCTGGCCCATTGCCAGCCCGTCGGTTGCTACCCGCACTGCGCCGCGTGCGACACCGAAAATATCCGGGTGCAGGGCATAGGCCACACAGGAAGCGTCGTGGAAGTAGCAGCCTTCCACATCGTGAATACCGCTGTAGAAGTTGATATAGAACTGGGCGATGTCATAAAGGAAGGTGCCTTCCTTCGGATTGACGTTGCGTACCCGCTCCAGCAGGGAGTTCTGCAGCAATACCTGATGGGTGACATCGAGGCCGATCATCACCACCTGCCAGGGAGCGGTGAAGACCATATCGGCAGCGTGAGGGTCATTAATGATGTTGGCTTCGGCCACGGGTGACACGTTACCGCGTTCTTTCCAGGTGCCGCCCATCAGAATTACTTCATCCACCAGATGGGCAATCTCCGGGTCGCGCTCCAGCGCCGCCGCCAGATTACCCAGCGGGCCCAGTGCTATCAGTGTGACTTCGCCGGGATGGGCACGAACCTGATCAATGATGAACTGCGCTGCATCGCGCGGGTCGGCCTGAGTGACAGGAGCTGCCCAGCCGATGTTGCCGAAACCATCTTTGCCGTGGACAAAGTCTGGAAACTCGCCGGGCTCGCGCACGCGGGGTACGGCCACGCCTTTGGCGACCGGTACCGACTTGCCGGCCAGTTCAACCAGTGCCAGCGCATTGATGGTGGACTGTTCGACCGAAACGTTACCGTAGGTGGTTGTCAGACCCAGCACTTCCAGCTCCTGGGCATGAAAGGCGAACAGGATCGCCATAGCATCGTCGATGCCAGGATCCGTATCGATAATGATTTTGCGTGCCATGGTGACCTCTGAGCGTGGCTGTCGGTGGTAAAAACTAACCGACTGTATCAAATAAAGTGCCCTATCTTCGGCGATCTGGCGCCGACTTGCCAGCAGTATTACGACTACGGCAGTAGTGCTGTAAGAGTTTGGTAGTAATACGAAAAATTACATAAGAATAAAAATTCCACTTGAATATAAAAATGGAATAATCATAATCAAAAGGCCTGTAGCACTTTGTATCAGATTAGATAGCATGGTGATTTTTTCACCATCTTGCTGGCTGTATTTTGCATCTGTGCTACTCTTTCGCGGCCTAACTCTCCCCATCGGTGGCCTTATACTGGCTTCGCCAGAATCAGGTTCATCTGACGGTGCATGCCATAATTAGAATATCTTGTGTCACCGTTGTAGTTATATTACGAAAATTTTTTCACTCACGAGCTATTCTGCTTGTGAGTGCAGCAGACTGGCGCAGGCCGGTAACTGCGTCTATATAGATAGTTCTGGTTGTTGGTATAACGTTGTCGTCTGCCTGAATCGTTGATTTGCCTGGAGTGGCCATGAGTGATTTTACCCCCGGTCTGATTATTGGACTCTTTGCCCTTCTCACCACTCTGATTGTCATTGCCATGCTGGCACTCAACCGCTTCCTCGGTAATTTCCATCGCCGTCATGATCAGGAACAGCCCTTTGAGAGTGGTCTGCTTCCTTCCGGTAATACTCAGCACCATTTCGCCATCAGTTATTATCTGATCGCCGCCGCCTTCCTTATTTTTGAACTGGAAGCCGCCATTTTGTGGGCCTGGGCCGTGAGCTACTGGTCCCTTGGAGCCCCTGGAGTCATCGCAGCTGTCACTTTCATGACCATCCTGCTGCTGGGCCTCGTCTACATGATTCGTAAAGGTTCATTCAATTTTAGGACGTAATGTCACCTGCATTCTGTCCAACTGAAGGAACCTCGGTAAACCGTCCTGATGTGGTGAAATTACAAACTGCACAGGCCGGCGGGTAAGGTGTGAAACACCGCCCGGATAATAACAGGGAAGCAGCGTGAGTCTGGTGAGGCAGACAGGCGTGATGTATTCCCGTGGACGGAGTTGTTTCTGTCTTTCGTACTGTGATTTGCCGTGATGAGCTTTGTTGCTGGTCGGGTGTGAGGTTTTCTTGCCCTGAGCTGCGCTGAATAGCCTGTCTGTTTCCTGCCATGCGCTTGGAACGTGTGAACGATCTGCTGCGCGTCGGCCATAGGGTGTTGAAAAGATCTTCGGAATGCTTATTTACGTCCAGTAAACTCCGCTTCCTCAGCTCTTTTCGCCCTGTCTGGCCTTAGCTCGCGAGATCGTGAACGCGTTCTCCGGTGGGAAGTACACCAGGGTTTCTGCGCTCCTGCCACTGTTTCACCCCGGTTTGTTGCTGTGCGCAAACAGAAGGGCGCCGTTGTTATCCCCGCGATCAAGCACCTTATCCCGGCATCTGTCTGGGGGCATGTCCTGTTGTCTGTTTTCCCAGTACTGGCTGCTGTCTGCCGGGGTTCCCGAAGGGGCGATCTGTTCAGGTAATACGCCTGCCATGGGGGAAACTCCGTCTCGGCAGCCGTGTTGGCTGATCAGCTCATGGCAGAACAGGGGCTCGGTCCATCCAGTTTCAGCGTTTGGTCACTTTTGCAGGTGCGCCCCGGATACCACCGGGGGTCGTCTACCCGCAACGGGTGAAGTCTATCCGCCGATCTGGCTGCCACTGATCCCCGGGCAGTGCCTGCCGTCCTGAGCAGGAGGTCTATGCCTATGAGCAGCACTATCCCCGTTCAACAACTGGATCCCACCACGGGCGCCCCAGGTCAAGGTGGCAAGGACGGCATGTTCTCCACCATCGTCGGCAAGCTCGACGACATGGTCGCCTGGTGTCGTAACTATTCCCTCTGGCCCTACAACTTCGGCACCTCCTGCTGTTTCGTGGAGATGATGACCGCCGCTACCCCGCGTTTTGACATGGCGCGTCTGGGCTGCGAGGTATTGCGTGGTTCACCGCGTCAGAGTGACGTGCTGATCACCGCCGGTACCTGCTTCACCAAAATGGCCCCGCTGATGCGTCATATCTATGACCAGATGCTGGAGCCGCGCTGGGTGATCTCCATGGGTTCCTGCTCCAACTCCGGCGGCATGTACGACATCTACTCCGTGGTGCAGGGCGTGGACCGCATCATCCCTGTCGACATTTACATTCCCGGTTGCCCACCTCGTCCTGATGCCCTGCTGGAAGGCCTGACACTGCTGCAGAAGCAGGTCAGGGAAAATCCTATTCCCGTACTGGCCAAGCGTCGCAAACCTCTGGGCATCGAGATCAAGTAAATGACAGAAGCACTGTTGCAGACTCTGGCTGAGCGCTTTGGCGCTGAGCCCTATTCCGCCGTCAGCTATGTCGGCGCACCCAGCATCGTGGTGCCGCTCAACCAACTGCATGACGCCCTTCATTTCCTGCGCTACGAAGCCTCCACCCGCTATGAAATGCTGGTTGACCTGTCGGCTATTGACGAAGCTGGCCGTGGTGGCGGTTTCACTGTGTTCTACCACCTGCTGAATCTGGAAAGCGCCGCCTTCCTGACGGTGCGCAGCCCGCTGTTCAGCAGCCTGCTGGAAGTGCCGACTGCCAGTGACATCTGGCCTGCGGCCGACTGGTATGAGCGTGAGGTGTACGACATGTTCGGCCTGCGTTTCAGCGGCCATCCTGATCTGCGGCGTATTCTGCTGCCGGACTTCTGGCAGGGCCATCCGCTGCTGAAAAGCGAAGCCGGTCGTGCGACTGAGCGCCCTGACCCCTTCGGCTATGACCCGGAAAGCCTGAACAAGATCCTGCAGGGGTACATGAACCCCGAGCAGGGTGACGACGGTGAAATGGTAGTCAACATCGGCCCCAACCACCCCGGTACCGACGGTATTATCCGACTGGTGCTGCGCCTGCGTGGCGAGCGGATCACCAGCCTGGAACAGGAAATCGGCTATCACCACCGTGGTGCGGAAAAGGTCGCAGAGTTCCATACCTTCCACAACTACATTCCTTATACCAACCGTATCGACTACCTCGGCGGTGTCGGTGGTGAGCTGCCCTACGTGCTGGCCTGCGAGCAGATGACCGGTATCGAGGTGCCGCCACGGGCGCAGGCCATGCGGGTAATGCTGGCGGAAATCTTCCGCCTGTCATCGCATCTGGTGTGGATCAGCTCCCTTGGCCACAACCTTGGCGCCATGGGCCCGGCGTTCTATGCCTTCATGGAGCGTGAGAAGCTGTTCGACGTCATCGAAGAGGTCTGCGGTGGCCGTATGCACCCGGCGTTCTACCGTATTGGCGGTGTGGCGCAGGATCTGCCGGAGGGCTGGCAGCGCAATGTACTGCGCAGCTGTGACGCGGTAGAAGAACGTATCCCCGAGCTGGAAGCGCTGACCACCAAGTCCTACATTTTCCAGACCCGTACCAAGGGCATTGCGGTGTACACCCCCGAGCAGGCCATAGACTGGGCCCTGACCGGCCCCAACCTGCGTGCCTGTGGTTTCGATTTCGACATTCGCAAGAAGCTGCCCTACAGCGGCTACGAGCAGTATGACTTTGACGTGCCGGTCGGCACCGACGGCGATGCCTTCACCCGCACGGTGCTGCGTATCGAAGAAATGCGCCAGAGCCTGCGTATTATTCGTCAGGTGGTGGCAAGCATGCCCGACGGCCCCATCCTTTCTGACAACAAGCCCCGCTACAGCCTGGCGCGCAAAGAACGCGCCCTGGAAGACATCGAGACCATGATCCACCACTTTATCGAAGTGGGTCGTGGTCTGCCCTTCCCCCGTGGCGAGAGCTTCTTCCCGACAGAGACCTCCAAAGGCCTGACCTGTTACACCCTGGTCAGTGACGGCAGCGCCAACCCCTACCGCGTGCGCATCCGTACCCCCTCCTTCGCCCACTTTCAGTCGGTGAAGGCTGTCGGTGTGGGCGACGTGCTGGGTAACGTCATCTGTCTTATCGGTTCCATTGATTACGTTCTGGCTGATATCGACCGCTGACGGTGGTGACGGCTGTCGCCTGCCGACAGCTGCGCCCCGTCCGGCGAGCCGGAGGAGCATTTATGAGTTTGACTGAACACGAAATCGAGCACCTCAGGGAGCATATTGCGCACTACCCTGAGAAACGTGCCGGTGCCATCTATTGCCTGTACTACGTGCAGGACAAATACGGCTACATCCCGCGCGCCAGTCTGGACGAAGTGTCGGAACTGACCGACCTGTCGCCGACCCAGCTGGATGAGCTGATCACCTTCTATACCCTGTTGCGTCGCCGTCCGGTGGGTCGCCGCCTGATCCGCATCTGCGACAGCATTTCCTGTTACACCCGTGGTTCCGAGCAGGTACTGGCTGCCGCCAAAGAGGCGGTCGGTGTCGAGTTTGGCCAGATTTCCAGGGACGGTGCCGTCACCGTACTGCCCAGCATCTGTCTGGGTCTGTGCGACCGCGCCCCTGCCGGTCTGGTCGACGACAGCGAAGATCTGGGTGAGCTGACCCCGGAGAAAATCCGCGACCTGATCTGCAGCTATGCCGCTGAAACGCTGGACAGCAAAGCCGCTGGCGGGCAGCAGATTCTGGCCGTCCTCAAGGACCAGCAGTAACAGGAGCTGACTATGGAAAAAGTACTATCGCGCAATTTTCATCATGCGCAGCCCCTTGATCTGGCGGCCTACCGTGCTGGTGGCGGCTATGACAGCCTGCAGTCGATCTTCGGCCGTGACCGTGAAGAAATGGTCAACGAGCTGCGTGCCTCCGGCCTGCGTGGCTGTGGTGGCGCCGGTTTCTCCACCGGTCTGAAGTGGAGCTTTCTGGCCAAGGATGCCGCACGTCCGATCTATCTGGTGATCAACCTCGATGAATCCGAGCCCGGCTCCTGTAAGGACCGTCAGGTGCTCTATCGTGATCCGCACACCATCGTCGAAGGCGTGCTGGCGTCGGCCTATATCATCGGCGCGGACAAAGCCTTCGTCTTCGTGCGGGGTGAATACAAAGTCGGTGCGGCCAAGCTGGAAAAGGCGGTACAGGAAGCCCGTGATGCGGGTCTGCTGGGGGATAACATCCTCGGCTCCGGTTTCTCGCTGGATATCGACGTGCACCTGAGTGCCGGCCGCTATATCTGCGGTGAAGAAACCGCCCTGCTCAACGCCCTCGAAGGCTATCGTGCCAACCCCCGCTCCAAGCCGCCCTTCCCGGCCGTCAAAGGTCTGTGGGGCCAGCCGACCATTGTTAACAACATGGAAACTGTCTGCCATGTCCCCTCCATCATGCACAAGGGTGCACAGTGGTTTCAGGGGCAGGGCCAGAACGGCGGCAGCGGCACTCACCTGTTCCAGGTGTCAGGCCCGGTGAAGAACCCCGGCGTATTCGAGCTGCCAATGGGGGTGACCGCCCGCGAACTGATCTACGATCACGCCGGTGGCCTGCTGGATGGCCGCAAGCTGATTGCCTTCCAGCCCGGTGGCTCCTCCACACCCTTCATGACGCCAGATCAGCTGGACACGCCGATGCACTTCGATGCGGTAGCCAAGATCGGCTCCCGTCTGGGGACCGGCGGGGTGATCATCATGGATGACACCATCTGCCCGCTGAAGTACACCCGCAACCTGATCGAATTCTATGCCCGTGAATCCTGTGGCTTCTGCACGCCCTGCCGTGACGGTCTGCCCTATCTGGTGCATCTGTTCGACAAGTTTGAACTGGGTACGGCAACCGATGCCGATCACCAGACCATTCTCGAACTGTGCGGCCTGATTGGCCCCAACACGCACTGCGCACTGGCTCCGGGTGCGGTCATGCCAGTGCAGTCGGCGTTGCAGCTGTTCGATAACGAATTCAAGAAACATATCGCCAGTAAGGGATGTAGCTATTCCCCCGTTGCCGCGACGGTGTCGCAGGCCGCTGCAGGCGCTGGCGTACAGGGAGGACACCACTGATGGGAACCCTCTATATCGATGATCAGCCGGTCGAATTCCAGCCCGGTGACAATGTGCTGGATGCTGCCAAGCGTGCCAACATCGAAGTCCCCTACTTCTGCTACCACCCGGCCCTCGGTGCGGTGGGTTCGTGCCGCGTCTGCGCCATGGAAACCGTGCCCAGTCGGGAAGGTGAGCAGCCGCGCACAGTGATGACCTGTACCCTCAAGGCACAGGATGGCATGCGCTTCAAATTCGCCCAGAGCGACAAGGCTCCCGGTGTGTCCAAGACCATGGTGGAGTTCTATATGACCCGCCATCCCAATGACTGCCCGGTGTGCGATGAAGGCGGCGACTGCCACCTGCAGAACATGACCGTGGAAGTCGGTCACGCCTACCGTCGCTTCGATGGCCAGAAGAAAACCTATCCCAACCAGCTGCTCGGCCCGCTGGTGTGGAACACCGCCAACCGCTGCATCACCTGCTACCGCTGTGTGCGTTTCTATCAGGATTACGCCCTCGGTGATGACTTCGGCGCCATGGGCTCGCGTAATAACGTGCTGTTCCGTCGCATTGATGACGGTGCGTTCGACAGCCCCTTCGCCGGTAACATCATTACGGTCTGCCCGACCGGTACCTTCACCGACAAGGTGTTCCGTCGCAAATATTCGCGCACCTGGATGCTGAAGAAGAGTGCGTCCATCTGTGCTCACTGCAGCGTCGGCTGCCACGTCGAGCCCGGTGCTCGTGCCGGTACCCTGCGCCGGGTGGTGCCCAACGAAAACAGTGCGGTTAACCAGTACTTCATCTGTGACCGTGGCCGTTATGCGCCACACGCCAGTGAAGCTGCGGATCGTCCGCTGCAGGTCAAAGTGGGTGGCCAGCCACGTCAGGAACCCGCACTGGCGGTGCTGCGTCAGGCACTGGCGGTCAGTGATGCGCGCTGGGGCGTAATGGGTTCCGGTCGTGAAGATGTGGTGACCAATCTGGTCCTGCAACAGCTGGCGGCCGATCTGAATGCCCCCTTCACTGCCTTTACTGATCCGCTGACTGAAGTGCGCACCAAAACCGCCGTCAACCTCAGCCTGTCGGCACCCAGCCTGCAGGACATTGAGGCGTCAGACTGCATTCTGGTGGTCGGTGAGCTGACCGAACATGCGCCAATGATGGAACTGGCCGTGCGCCAGGCCCTAAAGCAGGGCAAGCCCGTGCTGATGCTGCATGCCTCCGCCAGTGTGCTGGCCGGCATGATTCGTAAGCAGCGTAGCCTGCAGGCGCAGACTCAGGCACCGGTACTGTGGGCAGAAACCCTGCAGAAACTGATCAGCCAGCTGACTCAGGAGCAGGCCGATGGCTGGGCAGCTCTGCTGAAGAATGCCAAGGCCCCGGTATTGCTGGGCGTGGCAGAAGTGATGCCCACCGCTGTCATCAAGGCACTGGCCGAACTGGCCGCTGTTATTGGTGAGCACAGCCGTCTGGGCTTTGCGCTGCCTGCTGCCAACAGCTTCGGTGCGGCACAGGTCAGTCAGGCCGGTTCCAGCGAGCAGCTGCTGACATCGCTGGAAAGCGGCGCCATTAATGCCCTGCTGGTGGTCGGTGCTGACCCCATGAGCGGCTGGCAGGGTGAGCGCTGGAGCAAGGCGCTGGCGAAGATCCAGCATCTGGTGGTGGTCGACCATATTCACAGTGCCACCGTACAGGCGGCGACCGTGGTGGTGCCTTCTGCTGCCGTCAGCGAACGCAATGGCGTCTTCATTAACTACGAAGGTCGGGTGCAGTCCTTTGCCAAGGCCTACAGCCGTGAAACCCCCGTGCTGCTGCAGGAAGAGCTGATCGGCCTGCTGTCCAGTGACGCGCGGGCACGGGTACAGAGCCAGCTGCAGTCCATGCTGGGCAGTGCCATGCCCTCTCCGGGCTCTGCCGGTAACCGCATCAAGCCTGCCACCCTGCCGATCGGTCAGGTGGCCGAAGCCGTGCTGGGCAGCGGCACCGCGCTGGTGCTGCAAGGCTGGCACGGTGAGGAAGAAGTGGCAGGTTTTGCCACCGAGCTGGCCTCGCTGACTCCTCATGACAGCGTTGGCATCGCTCCGGCCTATGCTAAAGCGCTGGGGCTGACGCTCGACAAGAACAGCCGTCTGACCCTCAGTGTGCATGGCAAACAGCTGACCCTGCCGGTCGCGCTGTCGGCACAGATCGCCGAAGGCTGCGTGGCGGTTTCCCGTCGTGCTTTTGCCGAATTGCAGGCGCGTCTGGGTGATGAGGTGAAACTGACGGCTGCCATACGCCTGAGCGAAGAGCCGGCTGAGCAGCCGGTGGTAGCACAGTTCACCCCGGTCCGTGGTGACCACAGCAACGGAGGAGTGCGTCCATGAGTCCCTGGCTATTCTGGCCGCTGATCACTATCGCCATGGTGGTGGTCATTCTCGGTCTGATTCTGGCTGCTGGTTTCACTGTGTTCGGTGAGCGACGCATCCTCGGTTTGCTGCAAAACCGCTATGGCCCCAACCAGGCCGGCCCGTTTGGCCTGCTGCAGGCCATCGCTGACGCCGTCAAACTGCTGACCAAGGAATACTTCCTGCCCGGTTTCGTCGACCAGAAGCTGTACAAGCTGGCGCCGGTACTGGTGGTGGTGACGGTACTGCTGAGCTTTGTCGTGGTGCCGGTCGGTAAGGGCATCAGCTTTGCTGCTGACTTCAACGTTGGCCTGCTGTTTATCCTTGGCCTCAGCTCGCTGCATGTTTACGGCATCTTCCTCGGTGGCTGGTCATCCAGCACCAAGTACACCGTGCTGGGGTCGATTCGTACCATTGCGCAGTTAATCAGCTATGAGCTGGCGATGGGGGTGGCGCTGCTGGGCGTGGTGCTGCTGGCTGGTTCCTTCAGCCTCGACGACATCGTCCTCAAGCAGGATATTGCCTATATTTTCCTGCAGCCCTTCGGCTTCATTGTGTTCTTCATTGCCGGTATCGCCGAAACCAACCGTCTGCCGTTCGACCTGCCCGAAGCAGAAAACGAGCTGGCTGCGGGCTTCAACACCGAGTACGGCGGCATGCCGTTCGCCATGTTCTTCCTCGGTGAGTACCTCGGCATCATCTTTATTTCCTGCCTGACCACCACCCTGTATCTGGGTGGCTGGCATGGCCCCTGGGCAGAAAGCTACCCGCTGGTGGGTGTGTTCTGGTTTGCCCTGAAGACCCTGGCACTGCTGTTCTTCTTCATCTGGATGCGCGCCAGTGTGCCCCGGGTACGCTGGGACCAGCTGATGAATTTCGGCTGGAAGTATCTGCTGCCGCTGGGGCTGGTCAACATCATTGCCACCGCACTGATCAGTGCGCTGTGGATGTGATGAGCAGTGAAGGTGATGTCAGTTAACGATTTTCAATTTACTGACCGGTCAGGTGCGGCGATGGCCCACCGCCCGGAGGCCGTGCTCCTGCAGGAGTGGTGCGCCGGGTCAGACAGGTCGAGGAGTTCACAATGAAAAACCTGAAGAACTGGGTCGGTGAAATCACCGGTGCGTTCTCAGCGACGCTGAAACATGCGTTCGCCGAGCGCGATACCGTGTGTTACCCGGCGGAAAAGCCTGATCTGCCGGAGCGCTGGCGCGGACGCATCATCCTGACCGTGACCCCGGAAGGTGAAGAGCGTTGTGTGGCCTGCTACCTGTGCTCGTCGGTCTGCCCGTCCAGCGCGATCACCATTCAGGGTGCGGAGCGCGAGGACGATGAACGCCGTTATGCAGAGAAGTTTGAAATCGACTTTACCCGCTGCATCTTCTGCGGCCTGTGTGAAGAAGCCTGCCCGACCCGGGCGATCCAGACTACCAATGACTTCGAGATGGGTGCGTCTTCCCGTGCTGAGCTGGTCTATGACAAGTCACGGTTGCTGGAGAATCACACCGGTAAGTACCCCGACTTTGATTATTTCAAACGGGCCGGGGTTCCTATTCGTGGCAAGGACGTGGGTGAAGGGGCGAATGAAAAGCCTCCCGTCGATGTCTATACCCTGCTGCCCTGACGGAGGACTCCTACCATGATGCTCTGGCATTTTGTCTTCTGGCTCAGCTGCGCGGTCGCCGTGGTCTGCTCAGCCAGTCTGCTGTTCGTCAGGAAGCCCATGCACGGGGCGGTGTATCTGACCACCGCCATGTGTGCACTGGCCGTGGCGTTTTATCTGCTCGGTGCGCCCTTTATCGCCATGATGCAGCTGATTCTTTACGTCGGCGCCATCATGGTGCTGTTCGTGTTTGTGATCATGCTCAGCCCGCTGCAGGAGACCTTTCCGCTGCAGCTGCAGGACCGCAGCCTGTGGCCCGGTCTGATTCTGCTGATCCTGATGCTGCTGGAGCTGGGCGCGCTGCTGCTCGGCGGCCTGCAGGTCGATCCGACCACACCGCAGATCATTGACTCCAAGGCGGTGGGCGAGCTGCTGTTCGGCCACTACAAGCTGGCTGTCGAGGCCATCTCTACCCTGCTGCTGGCGGCACTGGTGGGCGTGATGTATTTCGCCCGGCATCTGCAGAACCATCAGGAGCGTAAAGCGCCTGAGGCCCGGCCTGCACAGAAGGAGGCCAACTGATGAACCTTCTTGCCGTATTGTTTGTGTCCTTTCTGCTGTTCGCGCTGGGGCTGGCCGTCATTCTGGTGCGCCGTCAGCTGTTGTTTGTGCTGATGGGGATTGAAGTGATGACCAACGGTGCCGTACTGGCGGCCGTGGCCGCTGGCCAGTACTGGCACAGTGCCGATGGTCAGGTGCTGAGCCTGTTCATGATGCTGGTGGCGGGCAGCGAGCTGGCCATCACCCTGTTGCTGGCGATGCTGAGCTATCGCTATCTGAAAGTCAGCCGGATTGACCAGATGAATCAATTGCAGGACAAGCTGGATAAAGAGGGGCAGCTGCTATGACCGATGCCCTGGTAACGCTCCCTATGATGCACCATCTGCTGTGGCTGATTCCCTGCGCACCGTTGCTGGGTGCGCTGCTGATCATTGCCCTTGATGGTCTGCCCACCCGCGCCTACGGCATCATCGCCAGTCTGGCGGTACTGGTGTCCGCCATCTGTGTCGCTCTGCTGTGGCTGAGTGGCAGCTGGGATATGCCGGTACAGACGGCCTATGAGTGGATGCATATCGACAACTGGCAGCTCGATGTGGGCTTCCGGGTTGACCGTTTCACGCTGGTGATGGCCAGCGTCAGTGCCTGGGTGGGTCTGCTGATCCACCTGTTCTCAACCCAGTACATGCGTCACGACTTTGGTGAGCGTCGTTATTTCGCCTACCTCAACCTGTTCGTTGGCGGCATGCTGCTGTTCATCACCGCCGATAACCTGATCCTGCTGTATGCCGGCTGGGAAATCATGGGCCTGTGTTCCTACGCACTGGTGTCGCACTACTACACCAAAGACGAAAACGTCGACGCCGGTCGCAAAGCCTTTGTGACTACACGTATTGGTGATACTGCCCTGGCGATTGGTATTTTCCTCTGCTTCATGCAGTTCCAGAGCCTGAATCTGGAGGCCATCTTCCAGGCGGCGCCCCAGGCGCCAACCGGCATGATCGCGGCAATCTGTATCCTGTTCATGCTCGGTGCCTTTGCCAAGTCGGCACAGTTCCCGCTGCATGTGTGGTTGCCGGACGCCATGGCTGGTCCGTCCACGGTCTCGGCCCTGATCCACGCCGCCACCATGATCACCGCCGGTGTGTATCTGATTGCCCGCACTCATGTGCTGTTTGATCTGGTGCCGGATGTGCGCTGGTGGGTCGCGCTGGTCGGTGCCTTCACCGCGCTGTACGCCTCGGTCAGTGCCATCGGTCAGAACGATATCAAGCGCATTCTGGCTTACTCCACCATCAGTCAGATCGGCTATATGTTCGCCGCACTGGGTGTTGGTGGTTATTCACTGGCGCTGTTCCATCTGGCGGTGCATGCCTGCTTCAAGGCGCTGATGTTCATGAGCTCCGGGGTGATCATCGAGATCTATCACCACGATCATGACATCCGCAACATGGGTGGCCTGCACAAGAAACAGAAGTTCCTCAGCTACGCCTATCTGGCGGGCAGTCTGGCGCTGGCCGCCCTGCCGCTGGTCACGGCCAGCTTCTACAGTAAAGATGCCATTATCGCCGCAACCTACACCGCCGATCACGGTGCCTTCCTCGCCGGTCTCGGCCTGCTGGGTGCGCTGCTGACCGGTATCTACTCCATGCGCATGTACTTCATGGTGTTTACCGGCAAGGCGCGCAGTGAAATCCACGACTACAGGATGACCTGGGTCATGAAGCTGCCACTGGGCCTGCTGGCCGTGGGCAGTATCTGTCTGGGCTTTATCCAGCTGCCTGACAGCTGGTCGTTTGGCCCGCACCTGCTGTTACCCTGGCTGGAGCCGGTGCTGACCAGCGTGGCGTTGCCCGAAGGCCATGCCGGGGAAATGCTGGAGCTGCTCGGCGCTGCCGCTGCAGTGATCGGTATTCTGATTGCCTGGCCGCTGACCAAGGCGGAAGTTCGCAGTGGTCGTGGTGTCGGCAATATCGGCTTCCTGAACAAGGCGCTGTATATCGATGAGCTCTCCAAAGTGCTGGTGATCCGTCCCTTCCTCGCCCTCTGCGCGGTATTGGGCAGTGTGATCGACGGTCTGCTGCTCAATGGCGTGCTGGTGGCCGGTGTGCGTCGCCTGATGCTCAACGCGGCAGAGGTGGTCAGTCGTGGTCAGGGTGCGCTGGTCAGCCGCTACGTGCTGCTGATGGTGCTCGGCCTGATGCTGATCATCGGCTATCTGACCGTGCAGCTGTAGGGAAGGAGTAGAGACAACTATGTTGAATTTAGTGATTTATTTCCCTCTGCTGGCCGCTGCGGCGATCTGGCTGGGCTGTCGCGAGCGCGGCACCCTCGCCCGCTCCCTGACGCTGGCGGTGATCTGTCTTGAAACCCTGATCCTGTTCGGGCTGGCCATGGGGGGCAACGCCCTGAGTCTGGATGCCGAGTGGATTGCCGATTACGGCATTCACTATCACCTGCAGCTGGATGGCCTGGGCCTGGCGCTGTCGGTACTGAGCGGTGGTCTGGCCGTGGTGGCCATTCTGGTCGGCTGGGAGCGGATCGACCGCTGGCAGGCCTTTGGCCCGCTGCTGCTGGCGACCCTGAGTGGTATGGTCGGCCTGTTTGCCGCCTACGACCTGATCCTGTTCTACGTGTTCTGGGAGCTGATGCTGATCCCCATGTACTTCATGCTGGCCATGTGGGGGGATCCTGACTCACGCCGCTCTGCTACGCAGTTCATGCTGGTGACCGTCACCGCCTCGCTGCTGATGCTGGTCGCCATCATTCTGCTGTTTATCGCCCATGGCGTGCAGACCGGCATCTACACCTTCGATTACGGCATCCTCAAACAGACGCCGCTGATCGGCAATACCCTGCTGAGCAAGCTGATTCTCGGTGGCCTGCTGCTGGGCTTTGGCGTCAAAGTGCCGGTTTTCCCGCTGCACTTCTGGGCGCCGCTGGCTTACCGCAAGGGTGATCCCAGCGTCATCATCATGCTGTCAGGTGCCATGGCTAACGCCGGTGTCTACGGTCTGCTGCGCTTTACTATGCCGCTGATGCCTGAGGTTACCGCCTCCTTCGCCCCCTGGGGCATGGCTATCGGTGCTATCGGCACCCTCTACGGTGCGGCGCAGGCCATTCGTCAGGACGATCTGCGTGGTGTGATTGCCTGGTCCAGTATCAGTCACATGAACATTGCCATTCTGGCGCTGTTCGCCTGGCAGGCGCAGGCTCTGCACGGCATGGCCCTGCAGCTGCTGGCCCACGGCCTGTCGGTGGCCGGTCTGTTTGCCATCGCCGCGCTGCTGCTGGATCGCAAACGTGATGGCGTCTATGCCAACGTCGGTGGCCTGTATGCCCAGATGCCCAAGCTCGGGATGTGCTTCCTGTTTTTTGTGGTGGCGACCGTTGGTATGCCTGGCCTTGCCAACTTCGCTGGCGAAGCGCTGATTCTGGCCGGTGCCATCAGCCGCTCCATCCTGTGGGGCAGCGTCGGTGCCGTGACCATCCTGCTGAGCGTGATCTACGGGGTGAAGGTTTATGGCAAGGTCATGCTGGGCCCGGTTAATCCGCGCGTGCCGACCGAGCTGTGGGATCTCAACAGCCGTGAAAAGGCCGCTCTGACCGTACTGATCATCGCCATTCTGGTGATCGGTCTGATGCCGCAGCTGATGATTGAAACCGTACACCTGCCCACCGCCGAACTGCTGGCGGTCAATATCGATTCGCTGTTTGGGGGTGTCCATGCCATCGACTGATTTTTACCCCGTCATAGCCCCGGCCCTGACCGGCATCGGTGGCTTGCTGGTCCTGCTGATTGGCGTCTGGCCACGGCTGAAGGATGCGGCGCTGGTGGCGTTTTACGCCAGTATCGTGCTGCTGCTGGGAGCCATGGCCGTGTTGCTGGCCCCGCACGAGGCCGCCGGTTTCGAGCGTTTTATCACACTGGATCCGGTCAACCGTCACGGCTGGCTGCTGTTTACTGCCGGTGGTCTGGCCACCCTGCTGCTGGCCTGGCGTGACCGCCAGCTGCTGGGCGAGGTGGATGAGCAGTTCTGCTCGCTGGTGCTGTTCGCCGTTACCGGCACCTATCTGCTGAGCGCGGCGACCAATCTGCTGGCCGCCTTTATCGGTATGGAGCTGACTGCCCTGTCGGTGATGGCCATGATTGCCTGGCAGCCGCAGCGTAAGGGTGCGGTGGAGGCGGCGATCAAATATGCCATCACGGCTACCGTCAGCGGTTCCATCATGCTGTTCGGTATCGTGCTGATGTATGCCGGCAGCGGCAGCCTGTATCTGGATGCCATTCCCGGCAATCTGGGCGGTGAACGCACCAATGAGACGCTGGTGATCGTCGGTCTGGCGATGGTGCTGGTCGGTATCGCCTTCGAGCTGGCAGTCGCACCGTTCCATTGCTGGCTGGCCGATGTGTTCCAGGGTTCCAGTTCACCAGTGACGGCGTTTATCGCCTCGGTGGGCAAGATCGCCATGCTGCTGTTCCTGCTCAATCTGGCCGATCAGCTGTCTGGCCTGTGGCCTGCCATCCATGGCGTGATCATCGGCATGGTGGTACTCAGCGTGGTCTGGGGTAACCTCGCCGCGCTGCGTCAGAGCAACCTCAAACGGATGCTGGCCTACTCCTCAGTCGCTCACTTTGGCTATGTGCTGCTGGCGCTGACGGCCATCAGCGGCGATGCCGATGGCAATGCCGATCTGCTGCAGGCCGCGGCATACTACGGTCTGAGCTATGCGGTGATGAACATGGTCAGCTTCGCTGTGATCGGCTTGCTGTCAGGTATCAACCCCAGTGCTGATCTGGAAGGTTACCGTGGGATGGGGCGTCGTTACCCGCTGCTCGGTGTGGCACTGGCGATTGCTGTGCTGTCACTGGCCGGTATTCCGCCCACCGCCGGTTTCTTTGCCAAACTGTTTGTCTTCACTCAGGCGCTGAATCAGGGCCAGCTCGGTCTGGTGATCATCGCCAGTCTGGCGGCGGCCAGCTCGCTGTTCTACTACCTGCGGATTCTGGTGGTGTTCTTCTCTGTGCCGAGCAATGAGGTCAGCGAAGAGGCCGATATTGCCCTGCAGGGCGATGCGGTCGTGATGGGCCCGACACTGGTGATCAGCCTCAGTACCGCCGCGGTGCTGCTGATTGGTCTGTGTGCCGGGACGGTACTCACGTTTATCTGAGTGTTCTGACGGTATAACAATAACCCCATCTGTCTCGCGGCAGATGGGGTTTTGTTTTACTGGCCGGGTACCACAGGCGACGTGGTCTGTGAGACTGCGCTGGCGCGGCTGTCACGGTCACCGCTATCGTCACTCGGGAGTGCCTGATACTGCGCCTGCTGACGGCGCTGGATGGTGCGGATAAGGTACAGCAGCAACAGGGTCAGTGGCAGGCTGAGAAGGGCATTGATACCGTACAGCACCGCCAGTTCACGCAGGGCCAGCAGCTGCTCGACACGGTTGGTCAGTAATTCCGCGACCCGTCCAAGCAGCAGCACGACCAGCCACAACCCCCACCACAGGCGCATCAGGCCGGGCACTCTGATACGGCTCCAGCCGGAGGCGGTGCTGAGGCTGGTCTGCCACAGCTCTTTCATGGCCTGAAAGGGTTTCCAGAGATTCAGGCCGGGGATGAAGTAACTCGCCACGGCCCAGCCGGGTGAAAACTGCAGGCCTTTGCTACCGAGCTGGTGGGCGTTGTAAACGGCGCGATAGGTCCAGAGCAGCACCCCAGTCCCGGCTACGACAGCGGCCGCTAGGCTGAACAGCAGGGCACCGATCAGACGCAGCTGACTGGATTGCACATCGCTGTCCACCGACTCGGCAGCCAGATACACGCCGTGTTGCACGTCCGTCAACAGCCGGTAATTCAGTACGGAGCTGATCAGGACCAGCAGTGTGGCCAGCAGATACAGATAAAGCAGATAACTGACCCAGCGGGTCATGATGTGATACTCACGATAGCCGGAAGAAGTAGGCACGATGCAGTCCTTGAACAGATGAGCTTCCATGGTGCTGCACTATGCGACAGTGGCCACCCAACTGCCAGACAGAACAGGCCGGACTGAGGAAAAATAATGCGCAGCGGTGTTTGCTGCTTGATCGCACTGCAGCAATCTCCGATGATCTGCAGCCGTCCGGCCTTCGCCGGCGGCATCCGGGACGCTGCCCGTTGCGTCCTGACGCTCATCCCGAGTTCAGCATGATTATCCACTCTCAGAAACCCAGCCTTGCCGCCCTGTTGTTCGCCTACAAGGGCACCATCATTTCGCTTATCTGGCCCAGGGTGCTGTTTACCGTACTGCTCAGTTCGCTGGTGGTGCTGACCCACGGTACGCTCTACGACTACAAACTGGTGCTGACCTCCACACCCTTTACCCTGTGGGGGCTGACGCTGGCCATCTTTCTGGGGTTTCGCAATACCGTGGCGTATCAGCGCTTCTGGGAAGCGCGGACGCTGTGGGGAGAAGTGCTGGTGGTGGCGCGCAATCTGACTCGCCAGACCCTGACCCTGCTGCCAGATCTGCCGGCGCTGCAGCAGCAAAGGCTGGCTTACCGGGTAGCGGCTTTCGCCTACGTCATGCGTGATCATCAGCGTGGGCTGGTGCTGGGGGAAGAGGCAGCGGCGCTGCTGCCGGCAGCGGAGCTGAAGGCGTTACAGGCCTGTGATAACCCACCCAATCTGCTGTTGTTGCATATCGGCCAGGCCTTTGTGGCCGCCTTTCGGCAACAGGGGGTAGACAGTATTCTGCTGGCCGGGGTTGAGCAGCAGGTGAACCGTCTGTCTTATGTGCATGGTGGTTGCGAGCGGATCAAATCGACGCCAATTCCGTATCCCTACATTCTGATGCTGCACCGCTTCGTGCATATCTACTGCTTCCTGCTGCCGTTCTGTCTGGTGGATAGCATCGGCTGGCTGACACCGTTCGTGGTCTGTGTGCTGGCCTATACCTTCTTCGGACTGGATGCCCTGGGCGATCAGATTTCCGATCCGTTCGATACCCAGCCCAACGATCTGGCACTGGATGCCATGAGCCGTAATATCGAGATCAATGTGCGCATGCTGCTGGGTGAGCAGGAGCTGCCGCAGGGGATCGAAGCCCGGGACGGGGTATTGCTGTAACAGAAAGCACAATGCCGCCCGAGGGCGGCATTGTCTTTAGAACCTGTTCACCATTGGCACGGCATTTTCAGCGCTGGTCACTCGGTGAGTGTCATCTCAGCAGCAGGAGGCGGACACCTGCTTGACTGCTGCTACAGGCTGCGCCGCAGCGGGTTTGCTGGGTGGCGTGGTGGTGACTACAGTGCTGAGGCTGCTTTCGCCGCTCAGACTGCGAATGCGTCCACCATCACGGTAGACGCCGATATCCTTCAGCAGATGATTATCCAGATGCAGCATCTGCTGATAGGTCACGTCGTCATTGGCGGCACGGGTCAGGCGGCGGCGCAGCGCACGTAATAATCCTGCCAGTAACATAATGGTTTTCTCCGATGTTGTTGCAGCTCTGCAGCGAGCGCTCCTCAGTGAGTGAGCGTGTTGTCAGGCGGCAGGGGTGGCCACAAAGGCCGGTAATTGCTCGGCGTAGTCTGAATAGACCTGCAGGCTGGGATGGGCAGCCTTAGCCAGTACTTCAGGTAATAGCATCTGGTTGAACTGCCAGGCCACGGCGAGGGTAATACCCGCCTGATTCAGGCTGCCGTCGGCTGGCAGGGGATGGCGGCTGACTTCCTGCTCCAGTGCAGTAAAGGCCGCCCGCAGCTGGCCTTCGACCCGTTCCAGCCAGGGCGCATGTTGCTTCTCCGCCGGACGCAGGTTGTGTTCATAGACGATCTGGACGGTCTTTTCACAGCCCGCCAGTGCCAGCCCGATCAGGCGCAACGCCTGAGTGCGTGCCGCTGCTGCCGTGGGCATCAGACTGTGGCCCGGGCGGATGACGTTTTCCAGATAATCGAGGATCAGCTGGGAATCCATCAGCACGGTGCCGTCGTCGGTGACCAGTGTAGGTGCCTTGACGACCGGATTGATGTGCTGGAACTGGTCAAAGGTGCTGAACACCGACACCGGCCGGTGTTCAAAGGGGATGTCGAGTACCCGCAGAGAGATGGCTACGCGGCGTACATAGGGTGAATCAAGCATGCCAATCAGTTGCATCCTGTCCTCCAGAGCAGTCAGGTTGATGTGGTTGCTGACTCAAACCCTAATCCGACGGGGGCTTGAGTCGCTTCAGCGCCTCACGCACCGGTTCAGCTGAACGCGATAGCGGTGCGGTGCCATACCTGATCCAGCAGGTGACGCCAGCCGGAAATTTCCTTGTAGGTGGCCTGGGCTTTCAGCGTCAGCACGCCTTCACCTTCAATGATCAGTTTGCCGGCAGGCAGGCTGTGCTGGGTGGCGTTGCTGTCCAGGGTGATGTCTTTGCCGTTCAGGCTCAGCCAGTGTTCGCCGGAGATCAGGCGTACTTCAGTGGCTTCGTGCAGTTCCAGTACCAGAGTTTCTTTGGCGTTGAGTTGCAGGTTCAGGGTGCTCATGGTGTTTTCCTCTTTGCTACACATGCTGTGCAGGGTGTTGAAAAAGGAATCGAGCAAAGGCCAAACCTGGCGTTATCTGCCGAAACAGCAAAGATATTTTCTTTACCGTACCCAATAAGCAGAGACTTTTAACGCTGAATGGCCTGGCTATGTGCTTTTCAACTGCCTGCCAGGGCATGAATTGATGGGTGCTACTATAGTCGTAAGCCGGGAAATAGAATATCGACATTAATTTGCGCTGGATGTTAGTTTTACTTACATGAGCACCTTACCCCCATTACCCGCCCTGCGCAGTTTCGAGGCCGTAGCCCGTTTGGGTAGCGTGACACTGGCTGCAACGGAACTGTTTGTTACACATTCCGCTATCAGCCAGCAATTGCGGTTGCTCGAGGATTTGCTCGGGGTGCCGCTGTTTCATCGCGAGGGCCGTGGCCTGCGTCTGACCGAGGATGGACGCATGTACGCGCTGCAAGTGCGGCAGGCGCTGCGTGAGATAAGCAACGCTACACAGTTGGTGCGAGCACGTCCGCGCGAGGGGGAACTGGTGATTGCCACCCTGCCATCGTTCTGCAGCCAGTGGCTGTTGCCGCGGTTTCCCCGCTTCCAGCAGCGCTATCCGGACTACCGGGTGAGCATTCGCGCCAGTCTGGATATTCAGGATCTGCGGCAGGGTCTGGTGGACATCGGCATTCGTATGGGGCTGGGCGACTGGGAAGGGCTGGAGAAGAAACGCCTGTTCGAAGACAAGATCATTATGGTGGCCGCTCCGCACTACAATCAGGGCAAGTTGCCACGCACTCCGAAGGAGGTGATGGCGGCGCGCCTGATTCGCTCGACCGAGTCCTGGAGCCCCTGGTGTGAAGTGGCGGGGGTGAAGGAGCCGCCGATCAACCGCCCCGGCGGGCTGTGGATCAATGATTCCAACGTCATCATGGAAGCCGTGCGCATGGGGCAGGGCGTGGCGCTGGAGCGCCTGAGTGTGGTCAAGCCGTTTCTGGAGCGCGGCGAGATTGTGCGTCTTACCGATATTGTTGCGCCCTATCGATTTCCCTACTGGCTGGTGTGGCCCGAACGCGAGCTGTCGGCAGGCAAGCAGCACGATTTCATCGAGTGGATGATGGAGGAGGCCCAGCGCTATCAGCAGGAGCTGGACAGCTACATGGCCGCCGTATAGCAGGGCGGAACCGGCCCCGACGAGCAAGCCACCTACAAGGACGCCTGTCCCTGAGGAGCCTGCACTGTGACTTCATCCCTCACTGGCCCCGGTCTTGCCCGCCAACTTTCCCTGCCTGCTGAATCTTCTTCCGTTCATCCCCGGCCTGTTGCCAGTCAGGATGATCTTACCGTCGGCGTTCGCCGCAGCCAGCTCAATACCCGTGTGCATCATCTGCAGCGTGCATTGCAGCAGGAACTGCAACGGCACCGTCGCTATGACCACAGTGTGCGTCAGGACTGGGGGCCAGCGGGCAGTTATGCCGAACAGCGGCGCGCGGATCTTCGTCAGCTCAGGGGCGCGGAGCATATTGCGGCACAGTACGGGCTGAGTGCGGCACGCAAAGACCCGCCGCTTCGGGATATCCTGCATCACCTGCGTATTGACCATGATGTCAGCTCGGATTACCTGCGTGATCAGCCTTCCATGGATTATCGCGAGCTGGGGCAGCAGCTGTACCGCCAGCAGTGCGGTGCCCGTGCCATGCCCGCGCTGATCGTCAACAGCCGCCATGTCGCCAGTCAGCTACTGGAGCATTTTCGCGGCACCAAGGATATTCAGGGCTCACCGGAACAGCATCTCAGGGAACGATTGCAAACGCTGGCACCGGGAGTACTGGCCCTGCAGTTCAAGGCCCGCGGTAGTGTCAGTGCCTGTGAGTCCCTGCTCAATCTGTACGGCGGCCGGCCTTCTGCCCATGCCTTGCTGGCCGCAGTCACCGGTACGCATTCCCGCAGCGTGGAAGACCCCCACATCCACAATGTGACCCTGCTGAATCAGTTCTACAGTGATGACCCCGATGTCTGCACACGGCTGCGCAGTTTGCCTGCGGACCATGCGCTGGCGCCACTGAGCAACACGGCGGCGGCCTTACTGGAGCAGTGGCTGGACGTGGCCGATGACCGCCAGCTGGCAGCGCTGCAGCCGCATAACCCGGTGCTGGCCAATGGCCTTGAGGCGTTGCACCGTATAGCCGACACCCTGCCCAGCCTGAGCCACGACAGCCAGTTGTTCGGTAATGGCTATCAGGTTCTGCTGGAAGAACTGCAGGTCTGCCTCAGTGCCACGCGGCCCTTTACTCAGGATGATTTCCGGCTGGCAGCTGCACCGATGCTGTCCGTCAGTCAGCTGGCACAGACGGTGCCGAAACAGGATATCTATCTGGTCAGTTCGGGTATGGCAGCGCTGACGCTCGGTTTTGAAGTCGCAGACATGCTGACCGGTGAGCGCAACGTGGCCGTGGCCAGCACGGCCCGCCACGGCCAGACGCCGGTGTATTTCGAGGTGGAGACGCTGCGTCGTGAATGGCTGATCGGGCAGGATCACAGCCATGCCCTGTTTGCCACTCTCAATCACTCTATGCCGGGCGCGGCTGGCTCCGAACACTGGGGAGTGGACGCGGTGATCGAGGCCACCGCGCAGCGTCTGCAGCAGGCCCGCACCACCGACCCGGCGCTGGTACTGCTGCTCGATGCCACGCTGGAGCAGCGTAACGACATGGCGCAGCTGGTACAGCACTTTGCCACACCCCTGCAGACGGGCCAGCTGCGCATGGTGGTGTGCAAGAGTTATCAGAAATTCGCCGGACTGGGCAGCGCCAAAGTGATGGCGGGTGCCATTGGTCTGATCGGCAGGGAAGACGCGGCCCATGTGCAGGCCCGCAACCACCTGCAGCGGGTGGAACAGGAGCTGGACTGGATGGGGCACAACGACGGCCAGCTGCTGGTGCATCTGCTGGGCTGTCGTGAACAGGAGTTTGCCCTGCTGGAGCGGGCCTGCGACAGCACCGCCTACGTCGCCCGGCACCTGCTGCAACCTGCATCCGGCAGGGAGCAGGAATATCGCTATGCACCGCAGCTGCCCTTTGTCGCGGTCGATATTCAGGCATCATCACCGCCTCTGACGCTCAATCTGGCCGAAGGCAGCCGTACCCTGAATCTGCTCCGTGACAGCCAGTTCAGCGAACACCTGTTGCCGGTACGTGACAGTTTTGCCTTTATCCACAGTAGTCGTACCCAGATACCGACGGGAGATGGTGGCGCCATGCAGCGGCTGGCACTGGGGCAGGAAAGTAAGGCCGAGCTGACCGAGCGGCTGTTTATGCCCGGTCTGTTGTTACAGCAACCGCAGGGGGCGGGATGGGACTGCGGCAAAGCCTGTCGTCTGGTACAGCTGCTCGCCAGTGATGGCATGCGCAGTGTGCAGGTACCTGCCCATATCCAGCCAACGCTGTATCAGAAACTGTATATCAGCGGCAGGCTGGAACAGGCGCCGGTCAGCGATCTTCAGCGGCTGCAGCAGGCACCCGAACCTTTGCGCCAGCATCAGCAGGGCGAACGGGAGCGGCCCATGACCCTGAACAAGATCGTCTCGGTGGTGAGTCATCTGGGTGAACAGATCATGCGTTATACCCGGCCGGAAAACTGGCGGTACGGGGCTGACCGGCAGCTGCTTGATGCGATGCTCGACGGGCTGATGCATTCCGGGATGCCGGGCATCTCCCATTCCGGGCGGCAGCTGGTCATGGAGCTGCAGGCGTTTCTCTGCCGTGCCGATATGCACAGCGACGATACACCGCAACAGCAACGCGGGCTGCGGGTACTGACGGACAGCTGCGCGCGCCTGCCGGGGCTGCCACGCCAGCCGGACTATCTGCTGGCGATTCCTGAGCAGGTCTTCAGCGCCGCCGGCGCCACCCAGCAAGACCGCACGCTGGCCGCACTGTTTGAACCACTCGATGGCAGCCGCCGCCTGAGCCTGATCAGCCAGATGCTGGAACAGGGCGATCTGGCCAAGGCGGACGCCTGCATCAGCCGCTTTGAGCATCTGCTCGACAGACAGCTGCCAGCCGCGGCTGAAGCACTGCGTCCACAACAGGCTGCTGAGCACAGCGAACAGCATCTTTATGCGCAGTTGCAGAGTCAGTGGCTCAGGCTGACGCTGGGGCAACTGATTCTCACTGGTCTGACTGCGGAGCAGGAATCATGACACTACCGCCGGTATTGCTACGGCAGACATCGCTGCCCCAGACGACTGCTGCTGTGGAGCCCACCACTTCACACCAGACAAAGGATGACAGCACCCCGACGCGGCTGCATCTGGATGGCAGGGTCGGGCGCCTGAAGCGGGCGCTGGAACAGGAAGTGGAGCGTCATGGTCACTATGATCAGGCACTCAGTCTGGAGTGGAGTGAGGGCGCGAGCATCGCCAAACGTCGCCGCCTGAATCTGGAAAAGGTACCGGGGGCGGAGCAGATGGCAGCCCAGTATGGCCTGAGCTTTGCCAGCAAGGAGCCAGCGCCGCCGGGCAGTCTGCCACAACTGACGCTGGACCATGCAGGCAACGCCCAGTATCTGCGCAGCCACTTGCCGGATGAGCTGAAAGCCCAGTGCCAGCAGGCTTTTCAGGCCCGTTATGGCCAGCCGGCGCCCACGGCGGTGTATGTCAACGGCCCTCATACCGCTCTGGCGGTGTTGCAGGGCATTGGCGAAGCCAGCCTGAAGCAGGCGCCAGTGGCTTATCTCAAGCAGCATCTGCTACCCATTCATCCCGGGTTATTTGCCCTGCGCCTGCGGGCCGCGGATATGACGGTGGCTGAACAGCTGAGCGGTACCTATGGTGCTGTGCCGTCGGCTTATACCGTGGTGGCTGCGGCCGCTGGCCCGGCCCGTGCGGTTGTGGCTGACCCCAGAGTGGATAACCAGCAGCAGCTGCAGCAGTTGCGCGACAGCGGTGTCTGCCAGCGGTTGCAGCAACTCCCTGCCGGTCACAGTCTGGCGGCGCTGGGTAAGGCCGCCGCTGCCCAGATTGAAGCGCTGTGTAGCGTGGTCGACGAACGCCAGTTAGCTGTCACTCATCGCCATAATCCGGTGCTGGCCGACGGGCTGCGCCATCTGCAGCGTACCGCCGACAGTCTGCCCAGCCTCAGCCATGACAGCCTGCTATTTGGTAATGGTTATGATCTGCTGCAGGAAGAACTGCAGGTCTGCCTCAGTGCCCTGCAACCCTATACGCTGGATGACTTCAAACAGGCCGCCCGGCCGCTACTGGGTGATACCGCGCTGCCTGCCGGTGTGGTCGCTGAAGTGCACCTGGTCGGTTCAGGGATGCAGGCGATCGCCACCAGTCTCCGGCTGGTGGAAAAAATGACCGGTACCCATGCTATTGAAGAAGCCGCTTCTGAACAGTCGGGCCTCACGCCGGTGTATTTCGAGGCGGAAACCCTGCCGCTCGACATGAATATGGAGATGGACGAGGGCCATGCCCTGCTGGCGACACTCAATCATTCCCTGCCTCCTGCGGCGGGTGAACAGCACTGGGGCGTAGACAGCGTGATTGACGCCGTGCGCGGGCGGCTGGCGGCGAACAGCGCAGCCGGTGAAACCACACCGCTGGTCCTGATTCTGGACAGCACTGTGGAGCGACGCGGTGATATGGATAAGCTGGTGGGGCAGATGAGCGACGCACTGGCGGATGGCCGCCTGCGAATGCTGGTGTGCAAAAGCTTTCAGAAGTTCGCCAACCTCTGCAGTGGCAAGGCCATGGCCGGTGCGATCGGTCTGATCAGCTGTGATGATACGCTGGGGCGTCAGACCCGGGGCTATCTGCGTCAGGTGGAGCAGGGCATGCAACGCATGACCAGCAACGACAGCCAGCTGCTGGTCAATATGCTGCATTGTCGCGACAGCGAGTTTGCGCTGCTCGAGCGGGCCACCGGTAATGCCCGTTTTGTGGCGCAAACCCTGCTGCGCCCCGGGCGTGGACAGGAAGAGCTGCTGCAGCATGATGCCAGCCTGCCTTTTGTGGTGGTTTCCGGTGACCGGCCGGCGCTGACCCTGCAGCTGGGTACGGCCGCCACGGCGGAAATCCGGTTGCCCTGCAAGGACTACTTCAGCCAGGAACTGCTGCCGCAGCGTTCCAGCTTTGCTTTCAGTCATACCAGCATGGGCGTTATTCCCGGTGATGATGAGGCCGGGGAGGCGGATCGTTATCGTTTTTCCCTTGGTCAGGAAAGCCATGCCGAGCTGGCGGAGCGCTTTTTCATGCCGGGTCTGCTGTTACAGAAAGCCTCTACCAGCTGGAGCTATCAGCATACCCATCAGCTGGTACAGCAACTGACCGATATGGCGGTCAGTATGGCCAGCGGCCGGGGGAGTGCGGCTGGCCGTCAGCCATCTACTGCCATACCGCTGCTGCAGAAGCTGCTGCTCTGCGCGCGGCTGGAGCGGCCGCCGGTGGAGGATCAGGCACGTCTGCAGGACGCGCCCGGTGTATTGCGCCAACAGCAGCAACAGGA
Organism: Pokkaliibacter sp. MBI-7; assembly: GCF_029846635.1. Lineage (NCBI taxonomy): Bacteria > Pseudomonadati > Pseudomonadota > Gammaproteobacteria > Oceanospirillales > Balneatrichaceae > Pokkaliibacter > Pokkaliibacter sp. MBI-7. The sequence continues at coordinate 2,752,628 of NZ_JARVTG010000001.1, forward strand.
CCGGCCCCGGCCATTCTTCCTGAATAAGATCGTCTCTGCCGTTAACTTTATGGGCGAGGCCATGCTGCGCCACAGCCGGCCGGAAGACTGGCAGAACCCCGGGCCTGCCCGGCAGGCGGTAGATCATTTGTTAGCCAGTCTGCTGCAGTCGGGCATGCCCGGCGTATCCCGTGCCGGACGGGCCCGGGTGGTCGAACAGCAGGCATTCCTCTGTCAGGCAGATATGGCCAGCAATGATACCGAACAGCAACAGCGTGGCCTGCGCACACTGGCCGCCAGTTGTGCCCGCATCCCCGCGCTGCCCGGTCGCAGCGCTTATCTGGTCAGTATTCCCGATGCTGTTTTTGCTCAGGCCAGCCGTACCGATCAGGGCCGGGTGCTGGATGCCCTGCTGACCCCGCTGGATGCGGCCAGCCAGCTGGCGGCGGTAGACAAGCTGCTGCAGGGCCAGCAGTGGCAGCTGGCCAGTGCCTGTCTGGAGCAGCTTGAACGACGATCATCGGCACCGATGGCCAGTACGACCAGCACAGCGGACAGCAGCCCTGCGGCCACGCGGGCCACTGCGCTGCGCTCGCGGTTACAGGAGCAGCTGTTACAGCAGCGCCTGCAGTCGCAACCTGCTGTCACTGCGCAGCCCGCTGCCGCCGACGTCCAGAGTGCGGCGGCGGCCAGCCCGACGGCAACCGCAGCCCGCCCTGAACGGGCCTGAAACGGCAGATCGTCAGCGTGATTCCGCACGCCTGCCGGCAGGCTGTTAGACTGCCGGGATGGGGGAGGCCGACCACGGCTCCCGCTGAGCAAGGATCACACGGATGTCTGGTATTCGCTTACTCGCCCTGTCCGGCAGCCTGCGCCGCCAGTCTTACAATACCGCCGTGCTGACCACCCTGGCGGAGCTGGCCCCGTCCACAGTCAGGGTGGATTTCCCCGGCCTCGGGCAACTGCCGCTGTTCAATCCTGATGAAGAGGGCCTGCACCCTCAGGTAGTAGCGCTGGAGGCGCAGATTGCCGCTGCTGACGGCCTGCTGATTGCCAGCCCTGAATACGCCCACGGCATCAGCGGAGTGCTGAAAAACGCCCTCGACTGGCTGGTCGGCGGTGCCGGCTTTGTCGATAAACCCATCGCTCTGTTTAACACCTCTCCCCGAGCCAGCCATGCGCAGGCGGCGTTGCGCGACGTGCTGACCACTATGTCCGGGCAGATCGTTGAGCGTGCCTGCGTCACCCTGCCGCTGCTCGGCACCCAGGCTGATCCCGTCGTTATCTGCGCTCAGCCGGACTGGGCGCAGGCGTTGCGCAGCTCGCTGCGGGAAATGGTGCTGGTGATTAATTCCCGTCGATAACACGTGCTGCCTGGCGCAAGGTACGGCAATGTGCTGGATGTCACCGGACAGGGATATTGGTAAGGATGCTGCAAGTATTTCTGGCTAACCCCAACGACCAAGGGAGCACTCACCATGCAGATTCAACGCTTAGGCCCGCAGTGGGCAGAGGCATACCGCAGTCTGATGCTGCACGCCTACGGTGCTCACCCCGATGCCTTCACTTCGACCGTCGCCGAGCGCAGCCGCCTGCCGTTGTCCTGGTGGCAGTTACGGCTGGATGACCGTGCCGATGCGCAGGAGCAGGTCTGGGGTGCGGTGGAGGGCAGTGAGCTGCTGGGCGTGGCGGGGGTGAGCTTCAATCCGCGGCAGAAGGTGGCGCACAAGGCGCACTTGTTTGGAATGTATGTGCATCCACAACGGCGCCAGCAGGGGGCAGGCAAGCTGCTGGTCGAGGCCATTCTGGCGGCGGCACGCCAGCATCCGGGGGTATTGCTGGTGCAGCTGACGGTCACCGAAGGCAATCACGCCGCGGAAAAGCTCTATCAGCGCTGCGGCTTCAAGGCCTTCGGCGTGGAGCCCTTTGCCGTCTCCAATGGCAACGGCTTTGTCAGCAAGGTGCATATGTGGTGTGAGGTGGGATGAGCTGAGTAAGAGAGGCGGCAGCAGCGACAACAATCATGGAACTTCAAGTCACTATGGAAGGATTACCAGTAATGGATAAACAGATAACGGCAATATCGAAATACTTCAGCTATGTGCTGCGGCACCAGCCTGATGCCATCGGGCTACAGCTGGACGAGCAGGGTTGGGCCGTAATCGACGAGCTGATAGCTAAAACAAAAGAGTATCCACTCACGGCAGAAATCGTCAGGCTGGTGGTGGAGACCAATGACAAACAGCGCTTTGGCCTCAGTGCTGATGGTATGCGGATTCGGGCGAATCAGGGGCATTCGATCGAGGTAGATCTTGCCCTGCCTGTGCTCACGCCTCCAGCGGTTCTCTATCACGGCACTGCTGAACGATTTCTTCCGTCCATTCTGGCTACGGGGTTACACAAGCAGCAGCGCCATCATGTTCATTTGACGGAGTCGGTCATCGTTGCGAAAGCAGTCGGAGGGCGCTATGGCAAACCGGTGGTGTTGCAGGTGAATAGCGCAGCCATGCATGCCGCGGGCATCCCGTTCTATTGCTCTGCCAATAAGGTCTGGCTGGTAGAGCACGTTGCAACTGAATACCTGCATCTGGATGCTACACCAGCGCAACCCCTTTGATCTGCGCGTACACCTGCTGGCCCGGTTGCAGTGCCAGCTGCCAGGCGGATAGCTGGGTGATGCGTGCCAGTAGCTGCTGATGGCCCAGATTGAGACGTACCAGCGCGTAAGTCTGGCCATTGTTGTGCAGGGCATCGATCTGACAGGGCAGGATGTTAAGAATGCTGCTGTCGCGCGGGCGCTCCAGCGTCAGGCTGACATCTCGGGCAAGAATCTGTACCCGCACCGGGCTGCCGTTGCGATGCTGCAATTGTGGCAGGAACAGGTCGATATCATCACAGCGCACCCGGCTCAGGCCAAAACCGGCTTCCTGCTCGGTGACGACTCCCTGCAGCAGGGATTCGGCATCGTGACGCTGGCTCAGAGGCAGGTCGAGACGGGTCAGCAACTGAGCGGGAACGCCACTGGCGAGCACCCTGCCTTGTTGTAGCAGAAGCAGATGGCTGGCCAGTCTGGCGACTTCATGGGGGGCATGGGTGACGTACAGGCAGGGCAGCCGGAACTCATCGACCACCTGCTGCAGATAGCCCATCAGTTGCTCCTTGGCTTCATGATCCAGTGCCGCCAGCGGCTCATCGCAGAGCAGCAGCCGCGGGCTGGTCAGCAGTGCTCGCGCCAGTGCGACGCGCTGCCGTTCACCGCCAGACAGATGGGCTGGCTGGCGTGCTAACAGGTGGCCGATGCCCGTCGCTTCGACCGCCGCCTCCAGCGCTATGCGCCGCTCTTCAACGGCAATGCGCCGATAGCCATAGCGCAGATTGCCCGCCACGCTGAGATGGGGGAATAGCCCCGCTTCCTGAAACACATAGCCAATCGGCCGCTGCCAGCTCGGCATACACTGGTTCTGATCCTGCCAGCACTGGCCGCCCAGACTGAACTGGCCGTAATCGGCCTGCTGCAGCCCGGCGATACAGCGCAGCAGGGTCGTTTTGCCGCAACCGGACGGGCCGAACAGTGCACTGATACCGGTGGCAGGCAGTTCAAAGCGGGCATCCAGCTGAAAATCGCCCAGACGGTGCTGATAGTGGCCACTGATCATGTCGGATGGCGCTCATGGCCGGGGCTGAGCTGGCGGTTCAGCCGGTACAGCAGCCACAGCACGACAAAGGAAAACACCAGCATCAGTGCTGAAATCAGGTGCGCCGAGGCGTAATCCAGACTTTCCATGTAGTCGTAGATGGCAACCGACACCACCTTGGTCTGGCCGGGAATATTACCGCCAATCATCAGCACCACGCCGAATTCGCCCAGCGTGTGGGCAAAGCCCAGCACAGCCGCGGTGATCAGCCCCGGTCGTGCCAGTGGCAGGGCGACGGTAAAGAAGGCGTCCAGCGGTGAGGCACGCAGGCTGTAGGCCACTTCCATGGGCCGCTGACCCATGGCGGTGAAGGCGTTCTGAATGGGCTGGACGACAAAGGGCATGGAATAGAGGGTGGAGGCGACCACCAGTCCGGTGAAACTGAACGGCAGCAGCCCCAGCCCCAGTGCCTGCGTCAGCTGACCGACCGGGCCGTGCGGGCCGAGCAGCAGCAACAGGTAGAACCCCAGCACCGTGGGCGGCAGCACCAGTGGCAGCGCCACCAGTGCCTCAATTACCGGTTTGATACGCCAGCGCGTACGCGACAGCCACCATGCCAGTGGGGTGCCGATCAGCAACAGCAGCAGGGTGGTGATCGAGGCCAGTTCCAGCGTCAGCCAGATCGGTTGCCAGTTGAGGGTAGCCAGCATGGCGTCAGTGCTTTCCGTCCGCTACTCAGTTCAGCTCGTAACCTGCGGCACGGATGATGGCTTTGGCCTCATCACTCTTCAGGTAATCGATAAAGTCTTTAGCCGCCTGATTGTCAGCGCCATGACTGAGTAGCACCGCGTCCTGCAGGATGGGCTGATAGTCGCTGGCGGGAATGGCGAGGTAGTGGCCAGCCTGTTTGCCGTCTTTCACCTGTGACAGGGCGACGAAGCCCATGTCGGCATTGCCGGTGGCGATAAACTGGTAGGTCTGGCTGATGTTGTCACCCTGTACCAGTCGTGGCTGCAGATTGTCCCACAGGTGCAGGTGTTGCAGGGTCTGCTGGGCGGCCAGTCCATAGGGCGCGGTTTTGGGGTTGCCGATGGCCAGATGGGCATAGTCGGCCTGCAGCGCGGTGGCCAGATCATCACTGCTGAAAGGTTGCAGGCTCCACAATGCCAGCTGCCCCTGGGCATAGGTGAACTGACTGCCCCTGACGGCCAGCCCGTCCTGCTCGGCTTTGGCCGGGCGTTCGTTATCGGCGGCGAGGAAGACGTCGAACGGCGCGCCGTTACTGATCTGGGTGTAGAGCTTGCCGGTGGAGCCGTAGCTCACGTCCAGCTGGTGCTGGCCGCGGGCCTCAAACTTCTGTTCCAGTGTCTGCATGACGCCAGTGAAGTTGGCGGCCACAGCGATATTGGCCTGATCGGCATGGGCTGCGGCGGCAAAGGTCGTCAGTGTCAGTAGCAGGGTAGAGACGGCGCGGTTCATGGCAGAGAGCTTCCTTGAAAAGCTGAAGGGAATGTTACAGGCCGGTGGCCAGCAGAATATGGGACGGGTTGATCCACGCCTGCACCCGGCTGCCGGGAACCAGTTCCAGCTGCGGCAGGGCGGACAGCGGGATGATTGCGGTCAGGCTGCGACCTCCGTCGAGGCTCAGACTGACTTCGGCATTGACGGCGCCGGGCAGCAGCTGGCTGACCTCGCCGTGCAGGCAGTTTTGCGCACTGCTGCGTATCGCATCGTCACCGGCCACCAGCGTGACCCAGCTGGCCTTGATCAGCGCCACCACTTCACTGCCTGCCTGCAGAGCCATGGCTTCGGCACTGGCACGGGTGATCTGAACGCAGAGGCGATCAGCCCCACCGATATCGAGCAGCAGGTCAGAATTGACGGCGCCGTGCTGTATCGACACGACCGTGCCCAGCAGCTGGTTACGGGCACTGGTGCGCATGGTCATCATCCTCAGGCTGTGACGGAGTTGTTCAGGATTACCGAGCAGGCCGCTGGTATCAGCCAGTAGCTGATCGTAGGCCTGCTGCAGGCGGTCAAGGCTGTGCAGCATCTGTCTGCCGTGCTCGGTCAGACGGGTGCCGCCGCCCTGTTTGCCACCGGTACTGCGCAGTACCAGCGGTTGTGGCGATAAGTTGTTGATGGTGTCGACCCAGTCCCAGGCAGTCTTGTAACTGATACCGACCGCCCTGGCCGCCGCATTGATCGAACCGCACTGGTCAATGGCATGCAGCAACTGCAGGCGTTGTGCTTCGACAATACCTTGCTGACCATCGTGCAGCTGCAACCGGGCCTGTACCTGCAGGGAGGAGTCGGACATCGTTATTACCTTGGTTATATAACGCTGCCGTTTTTACCATGATGTGTCGTATTCAACAAGCCGTGATCAGCGTGACGGGGAGGCTGCTGCGGAGTAAATGGCAAAACCGGCAGCTGAGCAGCAGGCTGCCGGGCGCATAGGAAGGCGTCTTTGCGGATCAGGTCAAGAACTCGTCAATGTATACGAAAGTTAACCAATTAGCCGCGGAAAGCCCCTTGAAACAGTAGGGCTGCCCCCCTTTAATGGACGATGTCTGTTTAAGAGAGATGTCTAAATGGCGTTGTGGGGATTGAGGGGGAAGTCATTGCTTGCCCTCGGTGCATCCTGTCTGTTGGCGCTGGTGCTGGCGGTGGTGATTGGCTGGCAGCTGCTGCAGCAGGCTCAGGCCTACTTTGGACAGGCCTATGCGCGTAACTTCACCGAACTCAATGCCCAGCGCATACTGACCCCGGTTACCCGTGAGCTGGCCTTGTCTCAGCGGTTCGCTGAATCCATTGTCACCCGCGAGTGGTTAGAGGACGAGCAGAACGCGGACAAGAGGGCCCGCTTCATGAAAGAGGCAGAAGGCTATCGCCATGCCTTTATCGACCGTTCCTACTTTATGATTTCAAATCTCAGCCATCACTATTATTTCGACGACGACCAGTCGTCTTACAGTGATCAGCCGCGCTATACCCTGTCGGCCACAGCGCCCGATGACAGCTGGTTCTTTACCTCCATGGCCAATACCGACCAGTTCAATATCAACGTCAACTATGATGCCAAGCTGAACACTACCAAGGTCTGGTTCAATGTAGTGGTCAAAGACAACGGCCAGCGGCTCGGTCTGGCGGGCACCGGTTTTGAACTCAGCCAGTTCCTTAAGGATTTCGTCCAGCAGCAGGAAAGCGGCGTGGTGCCGATGATCATCAATGAGCAGGGCGCGATTCAGGCTCACCCTGATTCCAGCCTGATTGCACTGGACTCGGTATCGGCCAGAAACAGTGAAGGCAAAACCCTGTTTGCCTTGCTGCAGGATGACGAGGCCCGCAAGACCGCGCGGCGGATCATGCAGCAGGCCCGGGAACATGAGGGCCAGGTGCAGCTGGACTGGGTGAGAATGGACAAACACAAACAGCTGCTGGCGATGACCTACTCGCCGCTGTTGCAGTGGTACATCGTCACCGCGGTGGATGTCGGTCAGGCCCGCATTCTCGATACCTCCTGGCTGGTACCGGCGGTGGTCGCCATGGTGCTGCTGCTGGCCCTGCTGCTGGTGGTGTTCGGCTTTGCGGTGGAGCGGCTGGTGCTGTCGCCCCTGCGTCGTCTGCAGATGTCGGCACGGGCGATTGCGAACGGCTCCTACGAGGTGAACCTGCCGCTGGACAGCAAGGATGAGATTGGTGACCTCAGCCGTACCTTCGGGGTGATGGCTGACAAGGTCCGCAGCCATACCGCTGAGCTGGAGTCCAAGGTGCAGGAACGTACGGCTGCGCTGGAGCAGGCCAACCGCGAGATGGCCGAGATCAACCGCAAGATCGGTGCGTCCATCGATTATGCCAGCCTGATTCAGCGGGCCATCCTGCCGGACCGCCAGCTGGTGCAGTCACTGGGTGACCGGCACACCGTGCTGTGGCGGCCGCGTGATGTGGTCGGTGGTGATTTTTATGTGTTCTATGCCGATGGCGACAACTGTCTGCTTGGCGTCATTGACTGTGCCGGCCACGGCGTCCCCGGGGCGCTGATGACCATGCTGATGCGCGCCGCAGTCGATTATGCCGTCAATGAAGTGGGTCTGGCAGACCCGGCAGGAGTGCTGACCCGCACCGATGCAGCGATGCGCTCGATGCTGGCCGGTGCCGACTTCGCTGACGCCATTGCCACCAATGCCGATGTGGGTCTGGTTTACATCGACCGGGCCACCGACCGGGTGCGCTTTGCCGGTGCCAAGATCTCCCTGTACGCCAGCAATGGCGAGGACGTGCAGGAAATTCGCGGTGCCCGTCGGGCGCTGGGTGACAAACGGGTGGGTGAGTACAGCAATACCGATCTGCCGCTGGCAGGCTGGACCTTCTACATGACCACCGACGGTTTCCTCGATCAGGCCGGTGGCGACAAGCACTATGGCTTTGGCAACAGACGCTTCACCGCCCTGCTGCAGGCCCATGCCAGTTTGCCGCTGGGCCAGCAGGGAGAAGCGTTTATACAGGCACTGGAGTCTTACCAGGGAGACCTGCCGCAGCGGGATGACATCACTGTGCTGTCATTCCGCTTTGACTGACCGCTAACACAGGAGGCATCGATGCTTGCTCCGGACCTCTATGGGCTGCGTGAACGGTTTGACCGTGAACGGATCATGCTCTGCTTCAACGGCCCGATTTCGCGCAGCCTGATAGAAGAAATTGGTAATGCGCTGAAGAACTATCTGGCCGCTGAGCAGGTCAAACCAGCTGCCGCCATGGACGTATTTGCCGTCTATATTGAGCTGACGCAAAATATCCGCCACTACGCCGTGCACAATGGATCACCTGACTCTGATACCGCGACGGTAGTGATCAGCCGTGTCGATGCCCCGACCGACGATGCCGTGACGGACGGCCACTATGTGGTGTCGGCCGGTAACATGGTGCGGCAGGCCGATGGTGAGGCGCTGATCGGACGGATTGAGGCGCTGGCAGCGATGGATAAAGTGGCGCTGAAGGTTGCCTACAAAGAGCAGCTGCGTAAGCCCCGCGATATGCAGGCCACCACCGGTGCCGGGCTGGGCCTGATTGATATGGCACGTAAATCGTCAGCACCGATGTCTGCCAGCCTCAAACCGCTGAACGACGGCTGGGCTTTTTTCAGTATCCGGGTGCAGATTTGACGGTGTGCGCCGATAGCGGCAGCCACACCCGGAAGTGATCTCCTCTTGATGCCGTAGTAAGTGGCAGGGGATCGACACACGAATGACGTATGAGTAAGTAACGATGAGCGATCTGACTATACCTGGTAGTCAATCCACACCGAGCATCCATGCCAGCTGGAATGATGGAGTGCTGGCGATGCAGGGCGATTCCTATCCTGAGAACTCCTTCGAGATGTTTGGTCAGGTGATCAGCTGGGTGGAACAGTTTCTGACGGAAACTGACCGGCCACTGCGGCTGGAGCTGGAGTTGCTGTATCTCAATACCAGCAGCATCAAGGCCATGATGGACATTTTTGATCTGCTGGAGGACGCCCATGGTCGCAGCCGTGACGTCGTTACCCGCTGGTATTATGACGAAGACAATGAACGGGTCGCGGAACTGGCCGAAGAATTCAAGGAAGATTGCACCTTTCCCTTTGAAATCGTAGGCCGTTAATGAAAGTCGATCCAGGTGCCCTGGAAAAACGCATCCAGATGCTGCTGGATGACAAGCAGTATCAGGGCCACCCCCTGCGCGAGGCGCTGGCACAATTGTGGAGTATGAATCAGGAGCAGTGGGCGCGGGTGGAGCGCATCACCCAGCTGTCCGACTCCTATCAGGCGATGATGATGCGGCGCGAGCACAGTCTCAGCGCCCGTTTTGACAAACAGCTGCGCCAGCTGGAGAAGATCACCCGTATTTCCGATCGCTATCAGCGCATGCTGCGTGATATGAATCTGGCCCTTGAAGAAGCCTCCTTCCTTGATCCTCTCACTGATCTTCCCAATCGCCGTATGCTGATGCGTCGTCTGGAAGACGAAGTCGAGAACAGCAACAAAAGCCAGCATGGATTTGCTGTAGCGATGCTGGATGTCGATTACTTCAAACAGGTCAACGACAGTTATGGCCATCAGGTCGGTGACGAAGTGCTGATGCGTCTGGGGCAGATGATGCAGCAGCAGGTGGATGAGCTGGGTGTCTGTGGCCGATGGGGCGGAGAAGAGTTTCTGCTGCTGGTCGCCGGACAGGATGAGTCACGCTGCCTGCAGCTGTTTGGCCAGCTGCAGCGTCATATCAGTGGTGCCAGTATTGATATCGCTGGTATCAGTCTGTCGGTCACCGTCAGTCTGGGCGTCAGTGTCTTCCGCCCGGGCGAGCCGCTGGATGCGGTGCTGAATCGCGCCGATAATGCCCTCTACGAAGCCAAACAGACCGGCCGAAACCGCATGCTGAGGGCCTGATTCGGCGTTGTGCAGAATGTGAGCATTGTGTATGGTCTGGTCCCGGTGTGATTCGACAGTCGAATACAGGGAAAGGCTATGTCAATACGCATATGGAAACAGGGGGCGCTAGCCGCAGTGCTCACCTCCGCTCTGCTGGGATGCGCACAAACCCGGCCCATGCCAGCGCATGAAATGGTTATTCGTGTAGGGCAGCTGCCATTCAGCGTAGATACTTCGACCTATAATGAGATCGCCAGTACCGATTTCATTCTTCTGAAAAAAGGCCAAGGCTATATAAGCCTGCAGCAGAGTTCATTAGCAGAAGAGTCTGCAAGTTACGGTATGCCGCCAGAAGAGTTATTTCAGCAACTCTATGGCGATATGCCTCCCGCCAATGAAGATATCCTCAACGCAAAAAGCATGCTGATAAATGGCTCGGTGATGCAGAAAAATATTTCTAATCAGAAGTATTTGGCCTTCTTGTTTAAGGATAGGCGTAGTACAGAGCGTGTCTTCTTTATGCCGCGCAATCAGACAGCGTTGATGTATGTACTGCAAGTGAAAGGTGAGCCCGCGCAGCCACTGTTTGAAAAGGGAATTTAACCATGTCTGTTATATCGCAAGAAGATGAAAAGCACGCCCGCGCTGTGTTGAGCGCATTTTATGGCGATAGCTTCAATAGCCGGGGCAGAGTCAATGAACGGGTTATTGAGCTATTGGCCGAGATAATTGAAGAAGCGTCGCAGTGTACAAAGCAAATTGATCTGGTGCCAAAGCCGGTGGGGCCGGTAGGCGCTAAACCGGGTATTTCGTGGGCATTAAAGCAGGTTGCTAAACTTGGCAAGCAGTTGGTGCGTACTCCTTCCTTGAAAATCTCACTTATCTGCAAGAAACATATTGCGTTGGTGTACAGAACAGATATGGAACTCGCCTTTTCATATTGAGTCGCTCGCTGTTCAAAGAGGCCCAACAGAGGCCTCTTTGCTTTCCTGCCTGATGTTTTTCCTCTATCCGCAATCCAACACTGGCTGACCGGCCGCAACCGCATGCTGAGGGCCTGATTCGCCGTTGCTGAAACGCTGAACTACACTCATTGGGCTTGGCCTGATCAGTCTGAATGATGTCGTTCATGGGGACGCAGCAATGGGCAATACCCTGAGTTTGCAGGATTATCTCGGCACCTCGCTGCCGGGCGTGGTAGCAGCGTATCTTGACCCCAGTGGTGGCGATGCCATTACCGAGCCCTGGATTGCTTTGTGCGGTGTTGAGCTGCACAGCGACAACAGCCTGACGCTGGTGTTCAGCGAGCCTCACGCGTTACAGGTCGATCAGCGTCTGACGGTGCATCTGGACGACCGTACCGGGGTGGCGGAGTATGATGCTGACCTTGGCGTGCACCGGACCTCTTACAAGGGGCTGGTGGAGCATGTCGGCAAGCGGCGGGTGATTGTCACCCCGATTGATTATGAGTTGTGGTACAGCGGCCGAATTGTCAGCCGCTACCGTGCCCTGGGCTATGAGCATCCGCACGACACCCGCGCGGAGCAGCCGTTACCGCTGACTCCCCTGACCGCCGTACCCTTTCCCGATGTGCGCGAAACCGATAACAAGATCGGCGTGATGATTACCCGTGCGCCTTCACAGCCCCACACGACGGTGATGGCGTTCCTGTCCTGCGAAGATGATCATCTGTTCTGCGTGACCTACCCTCACAGTTTCAAGGCACAGTTGCTGCGCCGTGATCATCACTGTCAGTTCGTCATTGATCGTCGTCACCGGCTGCAGGATCTGGCCGCCATTAGTACCGAAGCCCAGCTGTGCTCGTTGCTGGCCCATCAGGTGCCGCACGATCATCCGCTGTTTGCGCCGCTGCGCGATGCCTTTATTGCCAAGAGCCCGTGGGAGGAGAGTTTCTTTCGCCACCCGCAGGTCGAGCTGTATCACCTGCTGCCGCAGGCCTGACGTTACCGGGCCGGATGCCCGGTAACGTCAGGACGATGTGATCAGGCCCTGAGTTCCTGCTGTGCTATAGCCTGCAGCTGACCTTCCACCAGCAGCCATTCCTGCTGGTGGAACGCCCGCAGCGTAGTGCGATGCGCGATGCTGACCAGGGTCGTGTTGGGCAGCTGCTCACGCAGTATCTGGTACAGCTGCTGTTCAGTGGCAATATCCAGTGCTGACGTCGCCTCATCAAGGAATAGCCACTGCGGTTTTTTCAGCAGGGCACGGGCAATGGCTACTCGTTGCTGTTCGCCCGGAGACAGTGACTGCGCCCAGTGGCGGCTCTCATCCAGCATCCCGATAAACGGCTCCAGCTTGCACTGCTGCAGCACCTGTTGATAACGCGGATCATCAAAGTCTTCCGCGGCCTGTGGATAGGCCAGCGCCTGCCTCAGGGTACCGATGGGCAGATAGGGCAGTTGCGGCAGGAACATGACGCTTTCCGGGCGCTGAACCTGACCCGTCCACCACGGCCAGATGCCAGCCAGCATACGGAGCAGCACGCTTTTGCCACTGCCTGAGGGGGCATTGATCAGAGTATGCTGGCCCGGTTCCAGGGTCAGGCTGACAATGTTCAGCAGTACCTGTTCATTGGGCAGACGCAGTTGGGTATCGCGAATGCTGATGCCTCCCCCTTGCTGCAGCTGGGTACGATTCGAGTGCTGATGCAGGGCATCGATACTGTCCAGACGGTCATTGAAGGTGGTCAGTCGGTCCACTACCGAGCGCCATCTTGCCAGTGCGCTGTAAGAATCCACCAGCCAGCTGAGGGCGCCCTGAACCTGACCAAAGGCACTGCTGATCTGCATCAGTCCGCCGAGCTGAATGGCACCGCCAAAATAGCGTGGCGCCGCCACCACCAGGGGGAAAATAATCGCAATCTGGCCGTAGCCGGAGGTGAACGCAGTCAGATTCTTCTGCACTCGCATGATCGACCAGACGTTACTCCATACGGCATGGAAGCGCTGTTTGAGGTTACGCTGTTCCTGCTCTTCACCCTGATACAGCGCGATACGCTCACTGTTTTCGCGGACACGGACCATGGCAAAGCGCATATCCGCTTCATAACGCTGCTGGTCAAAGTTCAGGGTAATCAGCCTGCGGCCAATAAGGTGGGTCAGCCAGCTGCCGGCGATGGCATACAGCAGGGCAACCCACACCATATAACCGGGAATGCTGACAGCGTGACCCGCCACGGTGAAGGACAGAGGACCGGACAGGCCCCAGAGAATAAAGACAAAGCTGAACAGGCTGACAATGTTACTCAGCAGACCCAGGCTGATATTCAGGGTGCTGCGGGTAAAGTTGTCTATATCCTCGGAAATACGCTGGTCGGGGTTATCGGTGCTGTCGCCGCTGACTTCCATCAGATAATAGGCACGGCCGTGCAGCCAGCGCTCAAAGTAGACGCTGGTCAGCCAGCGTCGCCAGCGGATCAGCAACATACTGGACAGGTAGTAGTTGGCTACCGCCACCACAATATTAATACCCGCTACCGGGCAGAATCGGCCAATTTGCAGCCAGAAGCCCGGTGCGTCCTTGTTCTGCAGGGTGTTGTAGAAGTCGTTGTACCACTGGTTGAACCAGACCGAGAGATAGACGCCACCCAGCGACAGGGCAATGATCACCAGTAACAGGCCCCAGGCCTGCCACTTCTCTTCCGATTGCCAGTAGGGCTTGGTCAGGGCCCAGTTTTTTCCAAGAAAACTGCGATAGTGACCGGTTCGTAGCGGGTCGTTGGCTGCTCCGGCAGCAGAGGAAGTGGCGGTCATAGACATCCTGTGAGTAATGATGACGACGGTCTGCCAGTGGCGGAACCCCTGAGCGGGTAGCGCTCGTGGCAGCACGGCAGGCGCTGATGTTCTCTGTTGGAGAGGCGACTGGCAACAGAGTTCCTGAGGGGGAGACGGCAAATTGCCTCGAAAGGTTTCAGTGCCGCACAAAATGGCCTGTCGTTAGTCGCCCGGATGCAGAAATTGTTCCGGCCAGTCACGGCGGGTCATGACCTGACCCTCACTGCGCACCTTGCGCAGTGCCTCCAGGTCCAGATCAACCAGCAGCCATTCACTGTTGGGCGGGTTGAGCTGACTGCTGAGGGCGATGACACCATCGGCAGGCAGGCCGTAATCGGGCGGCACAAACAGTCCGGCACGGCCCCGGTTTTCGTCCACCGCCGGTGACCAGTCAGCAAAGCCCACGGTCGGTGATTGCAGCACGGCGATCTGGTTTTCCAGAGCCCGGGCCTGACAGCCAATGCGCACCCGATGATAGCCTGCTTCGGTATCGGTGCAGCTCGGCGCGAGGATCAGATCGGCACCCTGTTCCGCCAGACCGCGCGCCAGCATCGGGAATTCATTGTCGTAACAGATCAGAATGCCAATACGGCCAAGGCCGGTTTCAAATACCTGCAGACCACCGCTACCGGCTGCAATGTGCCATTGCTCCCGCTCAAAACGGGTCATGATCAGCTTGTCCTGAGTGCCGACCAGACCTTCCGGGCCGAACAGCCAGCTGCGGTTGCGATAGCAGCCATCGGCATCGCGCACTGGTGCTGAACCGGGCACCAGATACACACCATGCTGGCGTGCCAGTGATTTGCACAGGCTCAGCCAGCGTGGAATCAGCGTCTGCATGGCGGCGATGGAGGCATGCAGGTCACTGCGCACGGCGGCAGGCAGCTGGCCGGTCAGCACCATTCCCGCGTACTCCGGCAACAGCAACAGCTGTGCACCCTGCTCGACCGCCTCTTCCACCAGCTGCTGCAGATGCTCGGCGTAGTCGTCCCACTGTTCATAAAGTTCAATGTCGTATTGGCAGGCGGCCAGACGGATCATCGCTGTAACTCCTTGAGCCAGAAGGACATGGGTTTCGGGGATTCGTGCGCCTCATCGATATCACGCCAGACGTATTCGGTGGTCAGGGTCGGATAGGCGCGGTAGCCACGATGCTGCCAGAAAGCATCCAGTGGCTGATAGTCAGCCGGGCGGTGCGGGTGGTCATCTGCTCGCTGTACGGCGCAGAACGCACACCAGCGGAAACGGCCAAGACGGCGGGCATAGGCTTCGCGCTCTGCAAAGAAGCGTACGCCCAGCCCCTGACCGCGGTAAGCCGGCAGCAGCACTGATTCGCCGAAATAGAAGATCTGCTCCGATGGCCAGCCCTGCAGGTCAAAGGGGCGGCGAAACTCGACGGTCTCATCGCTCATGGGCAGCCCGGTAGCGACTCCCACTACCTGCGGCTGGCCCTGCTGGTCGCGGTGTATGGCCAGGACGAACAGGCTGTCAGCACTGTTGGCATAGGTGGCGATATAGTCGGCCTCGTAGGCCAGATCGCCATCGTAGAGATAGGGAAAGGCGCGGAACACCTCGATACGCAGACGCACCAGATCATCGATATAAGGCTGAATGGCGTGGCCGTTGAGGCTGATAATCTCCACGCCGACAGGGTCAGGCGGGAGGTGGGGGGAGCTGAAGGAAGCAGGTCCGGCAGCGTCCTGAGACATGGTTGGGTCCTCACTGGCCGGCTCCGAACTGACGTCAGAGATCAACGGCACGTCGCTTACAGGGTGTCTTGATCAGGGGAAAACTAGCAGAATGTCTGCCAGAGTGCGATGCCCGGGGCGAACTGCAGTGCGATCAGAACGGCATCGGGCGCTATCCTTCCCTTCCTCAACAGGAGTTTCTCCATGACCGCAGTGGAACTGATCCAGTCTTACTACGCCGCTTTCAATGCTGCCGATATGGAGGCCTTTCTGGCGCTGCTGGATGATGAAGTGGTGCACGACATCAATCAGGGCCAGCGGCAGGTCGGCAAGGTCGCCTTTGCCGACTTCATGATGCATATGAACCGCTGTTACCGCGAACAGCTGACAGACATCGTGGTGATGGCCTCTGCTGATGGCCAGCGTGCTGCCGCCGAGTTTGTGGTGCATGGCGAGTATCTGGCCAGTGATGAAGGTCTGCCTGCCGCCAGTGGCCAGCGCTACGTCTTGCCTGCCGGCGCCTTCTTTGAGATTCGTGCTAATAAGGTGGCAAGAGTGACAAACTACTATAATCTCAACGACTGGACGGCTCAGGTCGGCGGCTGAGTCGCGTGAGGTACGCGCCGCACCACCCGCGCGCGCTGAAGGCTGTCACCGTATTGTTGTCCCTGATACCCCAGGCTGAGGAGGCCATCCATGCTCTATCTTTACGTGGATTCAGACCGTGAAATCTGGCAGGAAAGTTTGCAGCTCAAACTTCCGCTTGACGTCGTGGCCTGGCCTCACAGTGTCGACGCAGAGCAGGTCGAATACGTCGCTGCCTGGAATCCGCCGGACGGCTTTTTTGCTCCCTTCACTCATCTGAAAGGCATCTTTGCGCTGGGTGCCGGGCTGGACCGCTTTCATAAACGCGATGATATCGCCCCTGGCACACCGCTGATCCGCCTGACCGATGCCGGCATGGCGCAGCAGATGCTCGAATATGTCCTGCACGGCATTCTGCATTTTCAGCGTGATTTTGACCGTTACCTGCAGCAGCAGGAGCAGAATATCTGGCAGTCCTGGCCTTATCGCAGTGCCCGCGAGCTGCGCGTGTCGGTGCTGGGGCTGGGTGAGCTGGGTGGCCATGTAGCCCAGGTGCTGGCGCAGCTGGGCTATCAGGTGCAGGGCTGGAGCCGCACGCCCAAGCATCTGGAAGGTATCACCACCTGCCATGGCATGGCGGCCTTGCCCAACCTGTTGCAGCACACCGATGTGCTGGTCAGCATCCTGCCTTCTACCCCGGAAACACGCGGCCTGCTGAATGCCGATACGCTGATTCTGCTACCCAGAGGCGCAGTGGTGATCAATGCCGGACGTGGCGATCTGATCGAGCTGCGGGCGCTGATCGATCAGCTCGACAGTGGCCATCTGCGCGGCGCCCAGCTGGATGTGTTCCCGCAGGAACCACTGACCGCCGAAAACCCTATCTGGCAACACCCGAAACTGATCATTACTCCCCATGTGGCGGCGGCCACACTGGTAGAAGAAGCCACCAGTCAGATTGCCAGCAAGCTGGCACAGTGGCAGCAGGGTCAGAGTGTGGCCGGGCTGGTCACCAAGGCGGCTGTCTGAGCTGACTGCGACTGACCGTAGTGTGGTCAACGTTGCCGAAAAGATGTGGATAAGCTTGTGGGTTGCTGTGGATAGTCGGTTATAAACCATCCACAGCGGCTGTGCAGGGTAAGCCGTTGCTAACCGGCCTTGCAGACTTTCAGCAGGGTGTTGATAGCATTGGTAGAGCCTGCAGACAGGTAACCGTGGATAAATTCCTTACCCTGTTTTTTGTAGCCGATGGCGAAGTAGGGGTCGGCGCGCTTGAGATCGGCCAGCATCGGGCTGGTGACGGGGATCACCGCATGCAGGTTGCGGTCTTTATCAGAGAACTTCTGCAGTGGCAGGGTGCCCTGGCGTTCTTCCTTGCCGAACTGGACCTTGAACAGCACATTGGTCTCGGTCAGCATCTCCTTGCTTTCCACCAGTACCAGCAATTGATCCGGCTTGCTGTGAATGCACACCAGACTGAAAAAGGTGGAACCCTTACCGGGGTCATTGGCCTGTGGAGTGGTGGCGAAATACTGCTTTTCCGCACCAGGGAACTGCCGTTCACCCACCAGCCAGGCTTTGCTGCGGGTAATTTCTTTATAGCTGGGTTTGGGATCGGCGGTCGTTTCCGCCCAGCTGCCGGAGATGCACAGTGCCATGATCATCCCTAATCCCAGTTTGCCCCAAAGTGGCTTCTTCATACGTCCCTCCATCAGATAAACAGGGTTGCCGGCTGTGGATAACCCTGTGAATGGTTGTGCATAACCGTTTAAATAGATGTGATCAGCCGTTAAAGCATGGTGATCTTGCCGGTCGGTGGCTGCCAGGCTTCCACTGCGGCGGTGAGGCCCAGTGAGTCGATCAGAGCGCGGGCCGGTGAGCTGAGGAAACGCTCTGGCCACCAGACCAGTGACAGCGAACGGCTGAGGTCCAGCTCTGGCCACGCCAGATCCACCAGACGACCGTTCTGCAGATCTTCCTGCACCGCCAGTTCCGACAAACAACCGACGCCAAGTCCCGCCAGTACCGCCTGTTTTATGGCCTCGTGGTGGGCCAATTCCAACCTTACATGCAGGCGGTTGCGGTCGTTACCCAGTACCTGTTCCAACACCGCACGGGTACCGGAGCCCGATTCACGCAGGATCCACGGTGCCTGCAGCAGGCGTTCCGGCTTGCCGGCGAATTCGGCCCAGGGGCTGTCGCTGGCGGCCACCAGAAACAGCCGGTCCTGCCGCCAGGGCACGTAGGCCAGCCGGGGTTCACGGCACAAGCCCTCGATCAGGCCAATGTCGGCATCCAGATTCAGCAGCGAACCGAGCACATCAGAGCTGTTACGCAGGCGCAGTTTCAGATCGACCTTGGGATAGAGCGCGAGAAAATCCAGTGCCATACGTGGCAGCAGATAACTACCGATGGTCATACTGGCGGAGATGGTGAACGGCCCTGCCACCTCCCGCTTGCCACCCTGCTCGAAGTTTTCCACCTGACCGAGAATGGTCTCCGCCAGTGACAGCTGGGTTTCACCCAGCGGGCTCAGACGCAGACGACGCCCCTGACGGTCAAATAACGGTGCCCCCAGATGACCCTCCAGCTCGGCCAGCGCCATGCTGGCGGCGGACTGGGTCAGACCGATCTGGTCGGCGGCGGCACTGACACTGCCTTTGCGGGCAATGGCGGCGAATACCTGAAGTTGGCGCAGGGTAATGCGCATATCGCTGTCCCCCCGAACAAGCACGACAACTGGAATGCAGCTGCGTTGTGGCGCAGCGCCTTCTTGAATAAGAAGAGTTGATAAGTGTTATTGGCTTTATAAAGTTTTACTTATTATCAATGGGCACTGGCAGGGTGCAAGGGGGTGTACCCGGATTTGCTTATTATTTAACCGAATGGCAGGACGGATAGCGCCGCTGTGGTCGGTGGCCGTCTGCTGCCGGTCAGGGCAGCAGTACAGAGCGCAGTAGTGACCAGGCCAGACTCAGCATCATGGTACCGACCAGCGCATCCAGTAACTTCCACGTCCAGGCACGGGCAAACCAGGGGGCCAGCCAGCGACCGAGCAGGCTCAGGGCGCAGAACCACAGGCAGGACAGGGTCATGGCGCCGAGAGTAAAGCCGCCGCGGCTGTGTGCCTGCAGCTGGCTGGCCAGCCCGCCGAGCAGCACCAGCGTATCCAGCCAGGCGTGTGGATTCAGCCAGGTGACGATAAAGGTGGTGCCCAGAGCTGCCCAGCGACTCTGGCTGAGCTGGCCGTGGCTGTCGATATGCAGTTCTTCCTGCTGGAACAGGGCCCGCCGCCAGCTTTGCAGACCATAAATCAGCAGAAAGGCGACGCCCAGCCAGGCTGCAACCTGTGACAGTACGGGAGAACGTGCCAGTGTCTGGCCGACGCCGAACACGCCCATGGCGATCAGCAGCCAGTCGCTGACAATGCAAAACAGGGTCGTCTGCACGACATGCTGACCGCGAATACTCTGCCCCAGCACCCAGGCATTCTGAGCGCCGATAGCGACAATCAGCACGGCACTGACGGTTATTCCCTGCCAGTAAGCGATGATATCCATGGGTTGAACTCCCCGTAACAGACTCGCCAGCCCCTGCTGGCAGCTTGAGGATGGCAAGGGTAAGGGCTAGACTCTCAATCAGTTAAGCTAATATTTCTATGTATTTATAAGAGAATTTAATAATGCTGGACTACAAACTGCTGGAAGCCCTGGCGGCGGTGATCCAACAGCAGAGCTTTGAGCGGGCGGCGGATGTGCTGTGCCTGACCCAGTCGGCGGTTTCACAGCGCATCCGGCTGCTGGAGGAGCGGCTGGGGCAGCCGGTGCTGGTGCGCTCGACGCCGATCCGGCCGACGGAGCTGGGGCAGAAGCTGTTTCACCATGTGCAGCAGGTACAGGTACTGGAGCAGTCCCTGTCCACCGATATTCGTCCGACCACTGACAGCTACACCCGCCTGCGTCTGGCGGTGAATGCCGACAGTCTGGCGATCTGGCTGATGCCGGTGTTTGCCGACCTGTTTCATGAGCACAAGGTGCTGATGGAGCTGATGGTGGAGGATCAGGACTGCACCCTGGCCCGCCTGAAAAGTGGTGAGGTGATCGGTTGCGTCAGCGCTCAGGACACCCTGGTGCCGGGCTGTAACCGGCTGCATCTGGGCGTGATGGACTATATCTGGGTCTGCACACCCGCTTTTGCCCAGCGCTTCTTCGCCAGCGGTGTCAATGCTGACAGCCTGCGGCAGGCCCCGGCGGTCGCCTTTGACCGTGACGACCAGCTGCATGTGCGCTTTGTGCGCCAGCACTTCAACCTCACCGCAGGAGACATCGACTTCCATATGATTCCGACAGTGGAAGGTTTTATCGATGCTATCCGTTACGGCATGGCCTACGGCTTTGTGCCGCGGTCACAGATACGGCAGGAGCTGGCCAGCGGCAAGCTGATCAACCCGACGCCGGAGCTGAAGATGCCGGTGCCGCTGTACTGGCACCACTGGCGCCTGCAAACCCCGATGCTGGCCCGCCTTGGCAGCCTGCTGGAGAAGGCGGCGCGGCAGTATTTGCAGTAACTCCCTCCCGCATAGATGCAAACGGCGCCAGTAAGGCGCCGTTTGCATTGTCTGTCTGCCGGGCTTCAGTGATCGCCGCCCCCACCGCCATGCTTGGCGCCGAAAGGTGGCTTGGCCAGCCAGATGATCAGGAACAGCCCCATGAACACCCAGGCCATCATGGAGAAGTAGTCCACTGTGGACATCATGTAGGCCTGCCCTTCGATCAGATGATCGATCTGCGCGTAGTGGCTCTGGCTGCTGCCGCCCAACTGCTGCAGATACTGCTGGGTAGCCGGGTTGAAGGCGTTGATGTTTTCGGTCAGCTGGGCGTGGTGGAACACCTCACGCCGGTGCCAGATCCAGGTGGTCAGCGAGGAGGCAAAGCTGCCTCCCAGTACCCGCAGGAAGGTGGCCAGACCGGAGCCTTCAGCAATCTCCCGGTGATGCAGACTGGACAGCAGAATGGTGGTGGTGGGCATAAAGAACAGCGCCACCCCCAGCCCCATCAGCACCTGCACCAGCGCGATGTGGGTATAGTCGACCTCAGTGGTGAAGCTGGCGCGCAGGAAGCAGGTGGTGCCGATCACCAGAAACGAGCCCCCGGCCAGCAGGCGCATATCCACCTTGTGCCCCAGACGCCCAATCACCGGCGACAGGAACACCGGCAGGATACCAATCGGTGCGGCAGCCAGACCGGCCCAGATGGCGGTGTAACCCAGCTGGGTCTGCAGCCACTGCGGCAGCAGCAGGTTGATGCCGAAGAAGCCCGCATAACCCAGCACCAGCCCCAGCGTACCGAAGCTGAAGTTGCGGTATTTGAACAGGCGCAGGTTGATGATCGGGTGATCGTCGGTCAGCTCCCAGATCACCAGTGCAATCAGGCAGACCACCGCTATCGCCGTACCGATCACAATCTCCCGCGATTCAAACCAGTCCAGATCATTGCCTTTATCCAGCACCACCTGCAGCAGCCCGACCCCCAGCACCAGCAGAATCAGGCCGACATAGTCGATGGGTTGCTGCACCGTCTGCTCCGGCTTCTTGCCGAGCTGGGCAATGACGATGGAAATAGCGATGGCGCCGATGGGCAGGTTGATAAAGAAGATCCACGGCCAGGAATAGTTGTCCGTCAGCCAGCCACCGGCGATGGGGCCGATGATCGGCGCCACCACCGCCACCATGGCCAGCAGCGACAGCGCCATGCCGCGCTTCATCGGCGGATAGATAGCCAGCAGCAGCGTCTGCGCCATGGGGTAGAGCGGGCCGGCTACCAGCCCCTGCAGGGCACGGAACAGCACCAGCTCAGTCATCGACTGGGCAATGCCACAGAGGAACGAGGTGATGACGAACAGGATCACCGCCGCCAGGAACAGTTTCACCTCACCCATGCGCCGCGCCAGCCAGCCGGTCAGCGGCAGGGAGATGGCGTTGCACACCGCAAAGGAGGTGATGACCCAGGTGCCCTGTTCCGAGCTGACCCCGAGGTTACCGGCGATGGTTGGCAGGGCAACGTTGGCGATGGTGGTGTCGAGCACCTGCATAAAGGTCGCCAGCGACAGCCCCACCGTGGCGAGCACCAGGCTCGCCGGGCGGAAAGTGTTATCGCTCATGAGAGTCTCCGACCTCAGTGGGTCATGCCAACCTGCTCGGCTACCGGGCCGTTGTCATGGATCAGCTGGGCAATCAGGGCATCGGCTTCGCTCAGCTGATGCTGGTAGACATCAGTGGCGTAG